>CAKUTF010000022.1 GCA_934691725.1 uncultured Fibrobacter sp.
CTTCGAACCGGCCTGCGTTTCTTCTTCGAGTCCCGTCTTTGCGTTGCGGACGCTCAGCGCGTAACTCGTTCCCTCTTCGCTGTTCGAAGCCGACACGAACTTATCGACCGTCTTCTTGTCCGGGGCGACCAGCGGGTTTTCCACCTTCACCGTGATGAGCTTGCCCGCCTTGAGAATCACAAGCACCGTGTCGGAAGCCTCGTTTCCGGCTTTGTCCCGATAGGTGCGGATAATCAGGTTCTTGCCTTCGTTCAGCCCCTGGTAGTTCAGCGTGTCCTGTTCGATGTCGTTCACCGTCCAGCGGACTTCCACCGAGACGTTGCTCAGCACCGTCAAATTTTCCGGCGAGAGGATTTTCACCTTTGGCGGGACCGTATCGACAATCACAAGTGTCGAAGCTGTCGCCGAATTCCCGTAAGAATCCGTATAGGCGTAGCTCACCGTATAGTTCATGTTCCCGTCCGCATCGAGCAGCTTTTTTCCCGCCGAATTTATCTTGTACGAAACCGTCACTTCGCCGCTATTCTTGCCGCTAACGCCCGAAATTTTCTCGACATAGCTCACCGTATAAATCGTCTTGCCGTCCGAATCGCAGACGACCGTTCCCGACGCATCGACCGTATAGGTAAGCGTCACCCGTTTTCCGTTCGCATCCGTATAGGTGTAGGAAACCTCATAATAGAAATCGCCGTTTTCGTTCGTGAGGCGTTTTCCCGAAGCGTCCGTGATATAGGAAACCGTCACGGTCCCCGAAGCGGTTTTCTCTTCGTAGCTGACTTTAACACGGTCCTTTCCCACGACAGAACGCTTGGCTTCGACGCTCGGAGAAAGGTCTTCCGCATCCGAAAGCGTCACCTTTCCAATTGTCAATTCCGCCTGCCGGATGTTCCCGGGCGTTACCGCAGCCGTGTCGAGGCGAAGCTTAAAGTCGTTAGAAACCGTCTTGGGCTTTTCGCCCGAAGAATCCGTCGCGGAGACCGTAATCCGCACAAGATTTGACCGGACATAGCTCGCCGAATCGCCAGCGTCCTTCGGTTCGACAATCGTGACGCCGCTCGGCCTCCCGACCGAATCGTTGGAGGCGGAAATTTCCACGGTAGGAATCTTCGTGCTGAGGAAAACGACCAGGCTGTCCGAACCGTCCTGGTAGCGGACGCGGATGACGTTCTTTCCTTCAACGAGAGAAATCGTACTGTCCTTTTCGCCCGCGGGAGTAGTCCACTTGATATAAATCGTTTCGTTGTTCGTATAGACCGTATCGGGATCTTTCCAGGAGGAATCCCCCGATTCCGCATACGTAATCTTCACCGTTTCGACCCGGTCAAGAACCTTGACAGTCACCGTCGCCGTATCCGAAAGCCCGTCCGGATCCTCGACTTTCACGCGAAGCACATACACGGAATCCTTTTCGTAATCCAGAACCTTTCCCTTCTTCAGGGAAACCGTTCCCGTCGCGGCATCGATTTGGAAAAGCCCGCTCGAATCCGAAACGACGCGGAAGAGAAGCTTGTCGCCTTCCGGGTCCGTCGCCGAAATTTTTCCCGCCGCGGCGCATGATTCGCAATCCTCGGGAATCGTCAAGACCGCGTCCGAAACCGTCGGAGCCTCGTTCACGTCGAGGACCTTGACAGTCACCGACGCCTTATCTTTTAATTTTCCGTCGGAAACTTCCACCTGAAACGCATAGGACGAGAGGCTTTCATAGTCCAAGGCGCCAACCAAGGAAAGCATTCCCGTTTTCGCATTCAAACGGAAAATCCCGGAGACGGAATCCGAAATGATTTTGTAGGAAAGTGTCGAAGAGTCCGGGTTCAACGTATCCGGATCAAAGCCCGAAACCGCACCGATTTCCGTTCCGGGCAAAGCGTCTTCCCTGACAAAAAATGTCGTATCATAAGCCGTCGGCGCTTCGTTCACATCGAGAACGCGGATTGTCACCGTGATTGTCTTGGAATCCAAGGCTCCGTCCGTCGCATAGACTTTCAACGTGTAGAGCGTATCGCCGGATTCGTAATCGAGGACAGCCTTTTTCACCGTAATCTCACCCGTCACGGAGTCGAGAGCAAAGATGTCGCTATCGCCGGAAGCCACCTGGTAACGAACGACGTCTCCCACGTTCTTGTCCGTTGCGCGAACCTTTCCGACAACTTTTCCGACCGGGCTGTTTTCTTTGACGGTAAACTCATAACCCGCCTTGTCGAATTCCGGAGCGACATTGTCGTCCGCGTCTTTTACATACAAAGTAAAGTAGCCTTCGCGCTTGTTCCCGGCAAGAACGGCTCCGCTCATATTGAAAACATACATCTGGAAACGTTCGTCCCCTTCGACGATTCCGTCCGTCTTTGGAGTCACCTTGGCGGAATTTGTCGGGAGAGTTTTCCCTTTCTTGAACGAGACAACTCCCGAATCCCCGGAAACGGCACCATCCTCGACCGTGCAGACCGGCATTCCCGAAAGGTTAAAGTCCGCCTTGTTCGCGAGTTTCTCCGCATTGGCGTTCGTTTCCGAACTTAAGACAAAGCAGTAGTTGAACGAGACATCCGTGATTGGACTTACCGAGAGGCGGATAGGCACTTCCTGCGCCTTGTCGTTTTCGAGAAACTTTCCGCTGGCGAGCGCGGTCGGGTCGATGTCGAGCAGCGGCGGGTCAAAGGGGACGTAGCGGAAATCCTTTGCCGAGAAATCCGCGTCAATGTAAATAGCCTTGGCGAGGAACTGTCCCGCAAAATCCGTGTGCTGGGCAATCTGAATCGATCCGCCCGAAATGAACGTTCCCTGGACATGCTTCTCTCCGGCACCCATGCTAAGGCTGTTCGGCGTATAGAAGAGAAGGTTTCCCTGGTAATTCGCGTTTTCGACAGGCGTAATCTTCGCCGTGTTCCAGGTGGAATCCTGGGCGTTCCAGTCGTCGAGCGATTCCGCGACAGCGACCGTGATATCCGTCCCGCCCGTGGAACCTAGTTCCGAGATAGAACCTTCCACAAAGACCTTTGTCAAGCGGCCCGCCGGCGGCATCACCACGACGAGACTCCCGTTGTTTCTGAAAGAAATGGATTTCACGAAATAATTGAAAGAGGCGGAATCCGTCGCCGAGTAGGGCGGAACAAAGATGTAGGCCTTTTGGCCGTTCGCCGAAATTCCCGGATGATACTTGACCGTTTTCAGGAAGTCCCGGTCGATTTCGGGAACGTCGAGCGCAGTCTCCACCAGCGGAACGATATCGCCGTTTGCGCATTCCGCATCCGAAAGGACCTTTCCGTTCCCGTTCGCAAATCCCTCCCGGGCGTTTTCATTAGATCCGCCGTCAAGGCAGTAGTTTCCCCGAAAGCTATTCGAACCTTTTCCGTCAAACGACGGAGCGAACGAGCCTTTAAAGCGAACCGGTCCCGTCATCAGCGTATCGCCGCCCGTATTGTTCTGGAAGCTCCCGCCAAAGAGCACCGGGCCACCGAGCGCATGGTTCGAGTTTCCGCCCATTATAAAATTGCCGGTCGCGCTTCCCGAATAGCCAACCGTATCCGTGATAAAAATGTTTTGTCCCTTGAAGACAAGCCCGGTCCCGTCCGAAAGCCCGGTCGCAAAGAGCTTGTACTTGACAAGCAGGTTCCAGGTTTCGAGCTGCTCCGCGGAATCGGCGGGATTTGACACCGAATAGAAACGCAACGGGAAAACCGTCTTTCCGAAAGTCGTCTCGCTCCAACCGGAAACCGCAAAAAGGCTCAGGGCGAAAAACGCCCACCCGAATTTCTTGATACTGGCCATACACTCATCCTCGAATCCTTGCGCACCGGAATCCCTTCCGATACACATTTGGAACAAAGATAAAACTTTTTATACAATATTTCAATTAATTTACACGGTTTTTGCACTTTTTATGGTAAAAAGCTCTGTTTTTCCAGAAAAGGCTCCCATTTTCCCGATTTTTTCTATATTTGGAAATCCCTAGACCCCGATCAATGACTGTTTGCGGGCACCCCGCCAGAGCGAAAGCAGCAACGGACTTGCGAATTTTTATGTGACTGGGTAGTCTAGGGATTTTTTGTTTTGTGATTTTTTTGGAGTTCTGCCTTTTTCATGATTCTCTGGACGCTCCGACATACCAAGCCTTACAACCCGAACGACGTCTGCTACGGACAATCGGACTTCGACGTTTCGCCCTCCTTTGAAAAAGAGTTTCCTCCGGCTATCGCCGTGCTCAGGGAAAAGTGCCGGGCGAAAAGCCTTTACGCAAGCCCGCTCAAGCGCTGCTACAAGCTCGCCGAAAAAGCCTCCGAGGCATTGGGACTTCCGATCAAAACCGAAGACGCGCTGCGCGAAATCCATTACGGTTCCTGGGAGAACGTCAAGCTGTCCGCCGCGCCAAAGGAAGAAATGGCCGCCTGGAAAAACGACCTGCGCGGCTACAGATTCCCCGGCGGAGAATCCTTCCACGATGTCGATACCCGAATAGGAAACTTTATCCGGCAAATTTTCGACAAGCCCGAAGTCCTCTTCGTCACCCACGCAGGCGTCATCGGGGCAATTGAACATTCCGTTTGCGGCGTCCCCGATTCGGATTTCATCGAAGGCGAATTTCCCTACGCGATGGTCACGCGCTTTGAAATCCACGCAAAAGCGGACGGTTCGCTCGAAGGCTCGTTCGAGAAGCTCTACGGCGGAATCGAGCAGGCGTCGCTCGCCGAAGCGATTCGGGAACTGTAGTCAGGGAACAGGGAATTCAGAACTTAGAACGGAGAGCTTAGTTGATAGAAATCAGGAAACAGAAATCAGTTGTTTGAATGGGCACGGGACGCGGTAAACGGGATGAGGGACTGTCAACGGAACTGCAGTCAGAGATTAGGGATTAGTTAGGAATTAGAAATGAGTAATGAGAAATTGACATTTTAGCGAACCGTAAGTTGTCAGGAATCAGTGGTCAGTGGTTAGAATGGGAGGCGGGACGCGGTGAGAGGGATGAGGGATTGTTAGAACTTAGAGCTGAGATTTGCAGACATCTATGCTCTTGCATCTCGGAAGTTTAACGTCTGCACTCTGACCACTGCACACTAAGCTTAGACGTCCACAGTTCTAAGCTCTAAGCTCTCTCAACTAAGCTCTGAATATCTCGACAAGCTCGCTAACCTGTCAAATCCCATTCCTTAAAGGGGATTCCCCGGTCAAGCCTGGGAATGGCATTGTAGGGAGCACGGAAATGACAACGGACGGGAAACGGTTCGTTTCGAATTCCCACATCCCGTTCTTCGTTTCCCAAAAGCTTAAACGTGTGCAGTTCTGACCACTGCCCGCTAACCACTATTCTAAGCTCCAAGTTCTCTCAACTAAGTTCTGGATATCGTGTCCCGCTAAACGCTTCCCAAAAATCTAGATGTCCACGGTTCTACATTCCCACGTCCGGAACAGCGGAAAACCGGTAGGAATCGCTGCAGACCGTAGAACGCAGCAGTTTAGCGACAATTTCTTTGGAAGTCATGTATTGCCGGGAAAACTTGCCGTCATCCTCAATGCACCTGATAAAT
Organism: uncultured Fibrobacter sp.; assembly: GCA_934691725.1. Lineage (GTDB taxonomy): Bacteria > Fibrobacterota > Fibrobacteria > Fibrobacterales > Fibrobacteraceae > Hallerella. The sequence goes on from CAKUTF010000022.1 coordinate 5,517, forward strand.
CTTAGCGAGTATTCGTCATCGACTATCGCGCCCTCGTCTTCGTATCCTTCTTCGTAGATGGTGGCCATTTTGGATCCGTCAATCATTTCAAAGAAGAATCCCATGAGACCGCGGTACGGAACGGCCCCAATCACATGGCACGATGTGGTTTCCTGAAAAGGAATCGAGAACAGCAACTGGTTGCGAACACCCGTGCACATGTCATCGGCAAAAGGCGTAACGACTAAAGCGAACAGAAGTGTGAGAATTTTTTTCACCGTTTTCTCCATAAAATCATTTCCAGACGACATTACGGTCATACGAACCGTTTTTCAGCTGGACGTGCAAGTGTTCGTTGCTCCGCCCGATATCCTCGTGCAGGACGAAAAAACGTTCGCCCAGCTCGTCGCGAACCCTCTGCGCCAGCTCCTTGCGGTCGTCCAGAGTTCCCATGTCCTTGATGCGAAAATCGACAGCCGCGCCTGCGTAATGCGCCGATTTCGTCGTGTGGCCTTCGTAGTCGTCCGCGCTCGTGATGAGCGGCATGAATTCGTCATCGCCTGCGAATAGGCGGTAAACCCACACCACCACCGAGATAGCGGAATCGATTTCCGGGCGGACCGTGGAAAGGTTCACCCCCGCCTTTTGCCGGATCAGGGAAACCGCCTCTTCGTGAAAATCCCGCTGGAGAGGATCGCGATACTTGACGGTGCGCCTCTCGATTTTTTCGGTCTGCGGTTTTCGGTAGCTGTCGATATAGCTTCCGATATCGTGCCCGCCGTCGCAGAAGAAAATGACAAGGCAAATGGCCCCGATGACAAGGGCGATGGGCAAAAGAACCAGCGCGATCTTGACGACCAGCACAAGGAGGGCAATGGCGATGGCGACGACAAGTACGCCGACGACTAGCATTCCGATGATTTCAAACATGAAGCCTCAAAATTTTCATTTGTCCAAGCCTACAATTTCCACATATCTACCGTTTGGCATGAGCGCGATATTCATCACGTTCGATTCGTCCCACCGGCTGATATCGAGGCGTATTTTGCAATGCCAACCTTTTTCGGGACAAGGCGATGCGTCAAAATTTTTGAAAATGTCGCTCAGGTCCGTCACCCGAGACACGTCCAAAAATTTCAGGTCTATCTCGAAATCGAGATCCACGACATTGCCGTCTATTCCTCTGATTCTACGGCAAGGCATTCCCCCAATCTCGACCCTGAGAAACTCTTGCACATAGCCGAGTAACGCGTCCAGATGCTCCCGGTCACGCACAGCGATCGTTTTTTCCTCGTCGCGTCTTCTCATCGCGCGGTCTTTTTTAAAAACAGAATCCAGGACCTCTGAATAAATGTCTTCGAAGAGTTCCCTATTCAACGAATTCATCCGATAGATTCTCTCGTAATCACTCTCTTCCAAATCTTTCGAAACGGCGTACTCGATGATATGCCGCTCCGACAATGTCACAGGCTTCAATCTAGTTTCCCAATCGTTCATTTTCCCAATTCCTTAAAAATTATTCACCCGGCAAACTTAGCAATCCGTCACTTTCGAGCGGTCCCACTTGCTCAGGTCGCCGAAGTCCACATAATCGCAGCCATCGAACATGTGCGCTATCTTCGTCACGTTCGATACGTCCCATTTGCTGATGTCGAGGCGTATTTTGTAATGCCAATTTTTTTCGGGAGTCGGTGAAATGTCAAAGTCTCTGAAGAGACCGCTCATGTCCGTCACCTTCGACACGTCTAGAAAGTTCAAATCTATTTCGAGACCGAGCATCACGACATTGCCTTCAATTCCCACAATGCCATCGCACGTCATTCCCCCAATCACGACCATAAGGAAGACTTGCACATAGCCGAGCAATGCGTCCAGATGCTCCCGGTCACGCACAGCGATCGTTTTTTCCTCATCGGGCGTTCCATTTCCAAAAGCAGAATCGCGAACTTCTGAATGACTGCTTTCAAAGAGTTTCCTAACATACCGATCCGTAAACTCCCATCTAAAATGTAGCCTCTTGTTTGAACTCCAATCCAGGCCTTTCGAAACCGCATACTCGATGATGTGCCGTTCCGACAATGTCACAAGTTTAAATCTCGTTTCCCAATCGTTCATTTTCCCGGTTCCTTAAAAATTATTCACCCGGCAAACTTAGCAATCCGTCACTTTTGAGCGGTCCCACTTGCTCAAGTCGCCAAAGTCCACATGCTCGCAGCCGTCGAACATGTGAGCCATCTTCGTCACGTTCGAAACATTCCACCCGCTGGTATCGAGATGTATTTTGCAGAACCAGCCTTCTTCGGGATTCGGCGACACGTCAAAGCCCTTGAAAAGACCGCTCATGTCCGTCACTTTCGACACGTCCAAAAAGTTCAGGTCAAGCGTTATTCCCAAATCGACGACATTGTCCTTTATTCCTGCAATGCTACCGAGCGTCAAGAATTCTGTCTCGCCTGCGACAAATTCCTGCACATGACCCAACAAGGCGTCCAGATGTTCTCTGTCCCGTACGGCGATTTTCAAGCCAAGCTTTTCAATAAAATGCCGGATACGCCCCCTGCCGAAATCGCCCAAGGAGTATTGGATGATTCTTCGTTCCAACTTGGTCGTCAGTTCTACCGTGGTTTCCAATTTGCCCATACAAGTCACCTCAAAAAGTTTACCACCGGCAAACTTAGCAATCCGTCACTTTTGAGCGGTCCCACTTGCTCAAGTCGCCAAAGTCCACATGCTCGCAGCCGTCGAACATGTGAGCCATCTTCGTCACGTTCGAAACATTCCACCCGCTGGTATCGAGATGTATTTTGCAGAACCAGCCTTCTTCGGGATTCGGCGACACGTCAAAGCCCTTGAAAAGACCGCTCATGTCCGTCACTTTCGACACGTCCAAAAAGTTCAGGTCAATCGTCACTCCCAGATCAACGACATTGTCGTTTATTCCGGAAATGTCCCAGAGATTCACCCGGTAAGCCGCGTCACAGGCAGCCTCTTGTACACATTCTAGCAATGAGTCCAGATGTTTGCGGTTTCGAACGACTATTTTTTTCTTTATCCTTCTCACATCAGAAACGGCACTTTCGATGCTCCGCTGTTCCGACAAAAGCAGTTTTACTTCGCCCATATTCGTCTCCTGAAAAAGTTTATCCTTAAGCCTATGGCCCTAGCAGTCCGTCACTTTCGAACGGTCCCAACCGCTCAGGTCGCCGAAGTCCACATACTCGCAGCCATCGAACATGTGAGCCATCTTCGTCACGTTCGATACGTCCCACCGGCTGATGTCGAGCTTGATTTGGCAACGATACTTGTGAGGTTTGCGACACTCGAAAGGCTTGCCCATCTCCCAGAGCCGTTCCCGTGCGAAAAGATTTTGATACCACCAATCATGGTCAACCAGGCAGTCAAATCCCTTGAAAAGAAAACTCATATCCGTCACCCGGGACACATCCAAAAAGTTCAGGTCCAGTGTCTTATTCAATTGAAACACATTTTTCTCTACATAGGAGATATCAAAACCGCCTATTTCATCACGGGCTTTTTTTGAAACATCTTGATGATTCTCCCAGTCCCAAAGAAAGGAATCTACTTTATTCTTGATTCGCCGCTGCAAACAGGCGATTAATTCGTCCAAGTGTTCACGGTTCCGGACGATAAGCGACGGCTTTTCAGGTGGAATCCAACTAAACAGCTCCTCGACTTTTTCGTTCACAGCCTTTTCTTCTTTACCCATCATCAAGGCTTTTTTATATCGAAAGCGCCCATCGACAACTTGCCCGCTTCCGTGAGCCCACCGGCTACAGGATTTGGATTTCCACTTAATTTTAAAGACAAGACCATCTTCCGCCATTTTCCGGTATATTTTGAAAGGAGGAAGAGCGTCCGTCCCAAAGCTGTTTTTTCCGTTCAGCACGTCATCCGCTTCATGCTTGCCGTGCGCATCGCTGGGCGTTCCCCAATTTTCATAGCGCCATTCGGCAAGACGGCTTTCGATTTCTTCGCTATCCCTATACTTTCGTATCCTGACAACCCCGTTTTCCGATATGTTTTCATCCGGGGACTCGCGGATTATCATCGAAAAAGAAAAGCAACTTTTCCCGTAAAGATTCTTGAACTTCCTGATATTCTCATCGTCCATGGTAATGAAATTTTCAAACGTATGGTATTTCAAGCCTCCATGTTCATCGTATTCTTCCAACGCAATATCGTCTTCATTAAAACACTGATAAGTTTTACCACCATCTCGGATAGGTTGGCAGCTCCAGTCGATATCCAAATCGGGATAAAGCACTTTTAACCTTTGGGCAACCTTTACCGGGTAACAGCCATACCGCTCTTCGATTTTTAATTCGGGATAGAAATCTTTCAGCACCCCAAAAACCTTTCGGGATATGCCTATTGTCTTAAACGCATAGAGTATCGAGTCGGGTTCATCTTCCTTGATGATTCCGCATCTCGCATTCTGTTCCGTTCCCCAGTGTTTCAGCATCCAGCCAGACCTGCCACCCGGATATTCCCGAAAATCCTTGCCATCCATGGGAACGAACGCTTCGAAATTGAAGACGCGCCCATTCAGGTTCGCCCGCTCTTTAAGTTCCTGGATGCGTTCGGGATTTCCCGTAACTCTCAAAAAGTTCCAAATCCAATAACACCTGTCCATAGCACCCAAAAAACTCGCCGCTCTAATCTTGCGCAAAACCTGATTTTTTATCGCACGGACTCTTTTTCTATCTAAATGGATATTCTGGATATTCTGGAGATCCATACTCAGCATTCCTCCTTTTTCGAGCGTTCCCACTCGTTCAAGTCACCATAATCCACATGCTCGCAGCCATCGAACAGGTGGGCCTTCGTCTCGTTCGGTACGTTCCATTTGCCGATGTCGAGCTTGATATTGCAATAACACTTGAAACGCCTCTTTTGAACGTCCGGCTTATCGATATAGAAAGATAAATCAAAGTCGTCGAAAAGGCCGCCCATGTCCGTCACCCGGGACACGTCCAAGAAATTCAGGTCAAAAGGCCTGTCCAATTGGAACAGTTTTTCCCCGGCAAGAGAAAGGTCTTCGGGGATTAAGCCCAAAACACGCTTATTCTTCCTTAGCGAATCCAAGGTTCGCAAGATCTTATCCCGTACGCATTTCAGCAGCTGCTTCAGGTGTTTTCTGTTCCGGACAATAATTTGCTCGCCACCGTACGCATCCTTGGCGCTCAACCGGAACACATCCTTTTCCTCTATCCACTTTCTTTCAAAATCGCTCATCCCCTTTTCATACCGGAAACGTCCGTCTGCCGCTTGTCCCATGCCGTTCACACTCCAACGGCTTCCATCCTTCCCAATCCTAGAAGAACTCCATTCAACTTGAAACACGAGACCGTCCGCCGCCATTTTCCGGTATATCTTGAACGGAGGAGATGCCAGCGTATAAAAACAAATTCCATTTTCTACCAGATACTTGAAAGCCTTTTGATCCCATTCTTCAGGACTGTCTGGCGCATAACCCAAGAGACAATCAAAAACTCCACAATCCGCCTCGTACATCGCTTCGCTGGGAGACCCCCAGTTTTCATACCTCCATGCGGCCAGAGCCGGCCCGATATCGTCTTTTCGAAAAAACCGATTCCATTGTCCGCCCAATTCCGGATCAAAATCTCGCATATCCACGTTAAACAGGAAGTTGTAATCTCTCCATTCCTCCGATTCGTTGTCGGGTTCGGGAATGATCCTCGACAAAAGAAACACATCATCTTCGCATTTATTGGGATAGAGTTTCTTGAACTTTTCGAGATTTTCTTCGTCCATCAAAAGGCGGTTAAAAATCACCTCACTCGGGTCTTTCAATGTCTTTAACAGGCCTCCGTTCTCGTCATAATAATCAAATTTGATGTCAGCATTTGACAATTTCCGTTCGCCACAGCACTCCCAGACAATCTCCAAATCGGGATAAAGCGTTCTTAGCGCACGCGCAACCAGGGCGGGACTATCCTTCCACTCCGCCCTTGCCGTTTGAAACGCATAGAAAATCGATCCGGGCGCTTCATCTTTAACCACTCCATTCATCGCGTTCGATTCCACGCCCCAGTGGTCGCGTTGCCACTTTTTCAAATTAAACTTTTCGATGCCGTCTTCCTCCGATTGGTATTCCGGGTCTTTGTCATCGATGGGGACAAAGGCTTCGAAATTGAAGATGAGACCGTCAAGATTCGCCTTCTCTTTCAGTTCCTCGATGCGCTCGGGATTTCCCAAGATTCTCAAGAAATTCGCAACATTCTTCATATCCAAATCTCCTAAAAAAAATTTTATCCGTGAAACCCGACGCCTAGCAGTCCGTCACCTTGGAGCAGTCCCAACGACTCAGGTCGCCAAAGTCCACGTTTTCGCAACCATCGAACATGAGCGCCATCTTCGTCACGTTCGAAACGTCCCATTTGCTGATATCGAGCTTGGCGTAGATATTCCTAAGCGGCATATTCCAATGCTTAAAAAGGCCGCTCATGTCCGTCACCCGGGACACGTCCAAGAAATTCAGATCCAACGTTTTGTTCAACTTAAAATATTTAATCCCATACTCCGTCTCTTCAATGGAAAAGTCTTCTCGTCCGATTTCATCGATACCATAAGAACCCTGATTATTTAGCGAATCGGAAATTTCTCCAAATTTATCCAGTACGCATTCAAGCAACTGGTCCAGGTGTTTTCTGTTTTTTACGATAATTCCTACACCGTCGTAGAAATAGGAAACCCCACAATCTCTATTTCTTAACCTAAACACGTCCGTGTTCATTATCAACCGTTTTTCAAAACCGGTTATCGGCCCACACTCATACCGGAAACAGCCATCGACAACTTGCCCCTCGCCATACGCCCAGTAGCCATAGGCGTCGGATTTCCACGTGGCTTTAAATACGAGACCGTCCGCCGCCATTTTCCGGTATATCTTGAAAGGCGGAAAAGATAGCGTATAAAAGGAATCGCCCATCAACTGATATCTCCAGAAACAGCATATTCTTAACAGCGGGATGTCGGAGGGCATGGCTTCGCTAGGCGTTCCCCAGTTTTCATACCGCCATGCGGCAAGGGACGGTCCGATATCGTCTTTTTGTATTTTATTCAAGCCCGAGTCCGTGCAAACGTCTCTTTTTTTCAGATCCGTGTAATCCGTCCATTCCTCCGCGTCATTGGCAGGCTCGGGAATTACCATCGCCAGGGAAAACCAGTTCCATTCCTCGTCTTTATCGTAGAGTTTCTTGAACTTCTCGATATTCTCTTCGTCCATCGTAACCGTGTTTCGAAACACCATCCGCGGGTCTTCCCAGGTATCCAACAAGCCGCCGTTCTCGTCAAAATAATCAAACTCGATGTCGAAACTTGACCATTCCCGAGGTCCCTGGCAGCACCAGTCGATGTCCAAATCGGGATAAAGTTTTTTTAGCGCGCGGGCGACCTTTGCGGGACTATTCTGAAAATTTTTACACTCTCCGTAAGGACCGGTCGCAAGAATTTTCACCGCCGTCTGGAACGTATAAAATATCGAATCGGGTTCTTCTTCCTTGATCTTTGCGTTTTTCGCGTTCTGCTCCGTTCCCCAGAGGTTATCCCGATTCTCCAACTCTAACTTTTCAATGTCTTCGTCCGTTAGACAATACTCTGGATTATGTTCCTTGGCAGGTACAAACGCCTCGAAATTGAAGACGCGCCCGTCCAGGTTCGCACGCTCTTTGAGTTCCCCGATGCGCTCGGGATTTCCCGTGATCCGTAAGAAATTCCAAATCCATTTATACATAGCCGCTCCTTCGTGAAATGTGAACCCTTATTCCGTGAGCATTTTGCCAAAGCCTTGCGGAGGATGGTCAAAGCCTTTTTCGCAAGCCTTGTAGCTCAACATCTTCGCGACGATCTGCTCCGACGTCATGTGGGTATAGATCGCACGGAAATACTTGCTTTCAATGCACCTTGCCGTAGTCGCATACGTATCGGACGGCGCCGCATACAGCATTTCGACAAAGTCAGTCCCATAGACAAAAACCGCCGGATAGCGCCTGCCCTTGATTTCCATGTAGAAGAACATACCCGAGATGTCGTTTCTTTCTTCGTCGATTCCGGTCACCCGGCAGATTTTTACTTTCTGCGCCGGGATAATCTTGGTCAGATTTTGGAACATACTTTCACAATGGCCGCCTTGTGCAAACAGGTCGAGCGTCAAGGCTAGGATTAGCAAGGCGATGCGTTTCATGGGCGGTTCTCCTTTTTGACTGGTTCCAAAAATTCCGGTGGCTGATCAGCGAGCGTATTTCCGTTGGAACGCGCTGCGTTCCTCTTCGGTCATTGCCGCGAGATTCTCGACGAAGCGTTCGGTCTTGGGCTTTAATTTCGAAATCGGATATTCGGCGACATAATAGCGTTCCTCGCTTCCTTTTAAACCGAAATTAATGAAAGGATGTTCCTGCATCAAATTCTCCGCAATGACTTTGGCAAGATTCCGATTGATAGACCGAATCATCTCCATTCGCAAGGACGGGCTGTTTACTTCTTTTCCTCGATGGACGTTTTCAGCTCCCGCAGGGTGTCGTTCACTTTTTGCAAGCTTTCCGGAACGCTCGGAGCGGATTCGAGGGAATTTCCTGTTCGGAAGATTTTTCCTGCTCAGGCGGAAGTTCCGCCGCAGCGCTGGGTACGGGCTCCTGGGACTGTGGCTGCGACAGGGATTCCCCGTTCGCGGCGGGTTCGTTCGCCGGTTCCGCTTCTACGGAAGGTTCGTTGGTTTCGGTCATGAGTTGTGTCCTTCGTCAATCGTTTTTCTTTCGGATAAGAATCGGTATTATTTATCCAATCCTAAGTCCTTAACGTCAATCCCGTGCAAGTCCCACTTGGAGATGTCACCGTTGAAATAGGAGCTTTCAAACATCCCATCCATTTTTTCCACGTTAGACACGTTCCAGTTGGAAATGTCTCCATCAAAAATGGAACAGAAAAACATCTGGCTCATATCTTCCACATTCGACACATCCCATTTGGATATGTCCCCGTTGAACTCGGTGTGTTCAAACATGCTCATCATATTCGTCACGTTTGAAACGTCCCATTTGGATATGTCCCCGTCGAACTCGGAGTATTCAAACATGCTCATCATATTCGTCACGTTTGAAACGTCCCATTTGGATATGTCCCCGTTGAAATAGGAGCCTTCAAACATGCACTCCATATTCGTCACGTTTGAAACGTCCCATTTGGATATGTCCCCGTTGAAATAGGAGCCTTCAAACATGCTCATCATATCGGTCACGTTTGAAACGTCCCATTTGGATATGTCCCCGTTGAAATAGGAGTCTTTAAACATCCAAGCCATATTCTTCACGTTTGAAACGTCCCATTTGGATATGTCCCCGTTGAAATAGGAGTCTTTAAACATCCAAGCCATATTCTTCACGTTTGAAACGTTCCAGTTGGATATGTCCCCATCAAACCTGGAACATTCAAACAACCCCCCCATATCGGTCACGTTTGAAACATCGATAAAATTCAGGTCACATTCGCCACCTTCCTTTTCGATAGTCTCGCAAATGAGTGCTTTCAAATGTCTATCGTCTTTGGCTATTATCGTTTTGTTGTTCATCGTTACTCCAGATATGTTCGGGTTTGTTTTTTCCATTGGTTGATGTTTCGGTTGGTGCTTATCGATTGATTCTTACGAATTATTTCTTGATCCTTCGACAATCACCCGGTTCAAATGCGAAGCGGCGCAGAAATGCTTTGCCACCTTGGTATAGTCGCCTCCACTTTCGTTGAAGTTGCGAACAAGGCAAGGCGCACAGTACTGGCGGTCTTCACAGTCGTAACACTGCGGAATCGCCGACTTGGTCAATTTGCGCAGCTTGTTCAGCTGAGGAGATTTTTCCCAAATATCCTTGATGGGCTGTTCCCGCACGTTGCCGCAAGGCATTCCCTGCCAACCGCTACACGGATAAACGATTCCGTTGGCAGCAATGCACATGTTGTCAAGCCCCACGCCGCAGAAAGCCTGTTTGCCCCATTCTTCGCGGGAAAGTTGAGGGACAGGGGTTTCGTCCACATAACCGATGTAGTCCTGGTCAAACTTGACAATATCCTTCAGCAGTTCTTCCGTTTCCGCCATCGTCAAGCGTTCCGCCAAATTGTCGGTCGTGAAGTCAAAGCGAGCCATCATCACAAAATCCGTCTGCGCCTTACAATTCCGTTCATGGGCGTATTCAAGCACCTTTTTATAGGACTTGTAATTGGAATGCATGACGGGACAGCTGATTTGCACAGGAATGTTCGCGGCAATCAAAGCCTCGATAGACGCCTTGGTCTTTTCGCAGCTTCCCTTGAGTTGCGTGATGTGGTCGTGCTCTTCGGGATAAACGCTATACAGAGAAGTCTGGACCAGTCCGGGATTCACCTCTTTCAACACCTCAATCAGGCGAGGCGTGAGCAACGTGATGTTGGAGAGGATGCTGATTGAAAAATCCAGTTCGCGAGCCTTGCGCAAAATCTTTTCCGCATCGGGATGGCAGAAAAATTCCCCACCGGAAAGCGTCAAATCCAGCGTTCCCACTTCGTGAAGCTGCTCCATGACATTTGCGAGCAACTCGTACGGCATCCGGTCGTTTTTCAGTTCATGCGGGATATAGCAGTGGATGCAGCGTTCATTGCAATGATTGTTCACTTCGATCTGGCAGGCGTGAATGGCGGGCCTTTTCACATACTCATCAAACAGGTACTCCTGCGAATCCTTGTATTTCTTGTCGTCATCGGGATTCTGCATGGCATTGTACGTGAACGAAGTCTTGGGATTTTCCGCATAACTGAAGTGGGTGTCCTTAGAGGCACATTCTTCCGCCGTTTCGCCAGAAACCAGATAGCTGTCAGCAACCAGGGAATCCATCATTTCCTTGAAGTCCTCCTGGATGTCCTGCGGAGTCGCCCCGTCAAACTCGGCGCAGGCTTTTGCGACGAGAGCTTCAAGGCTCTGCGGCTCCCGAGAAAGTGTATTCAAGAAAACGCGGCCAGAATCGGTATAGGTGCGGTCGTGCTTGGTGAGCTGGCTATAGATATAGCCAAATTCACCGATGGAACGGACAAAGGAATCTCGCGATAGGCGGTAGAAGGGCATGATTAGACCTCTAATTAAATAAACCGTGCTTTACACCGAAATCAGACATATTTGCACCATTTAAATTTTCATCACTTTTGTGATCAATGCATCCGTCTGGGTATTCCCAATATTCAATCGTTCCTGTTACTGGGTTATGACAATTTGGGCATTCTGTATCTATCTCTGCTGAATAGATTTTTTCGGAGCCCATTTGCCTGATATCGCTGTTGACATGTTCGTATTCGACATCCATTACAAACTCTTCGTTGCACTTGGTGCATTTCATTTTAATTTGTGTCATATAAAATTCCTTTATTAAAATTGTGATAAAATGGAGGCTGTGCTGTTACCTCACAGCCTCCATTTTTTATTTATGCAGCCCTATCGCACTCTCTGCACCAGCCAGTAGAACCATAATCTTTTGTCGGGCAACCAGCGGCAAAGCTGCCGGTCGGTTTGTTCTTCGCCACGAGCTGCGGCTTCTTGTACTTTTTCATAATAACCTCATTCGGTTAAGTGTTTTTGCTGCGTTTTGTTACACCTGTCCGTTGCAGCGTTCGGCTAGGCGGATTAATCAAAGTAAGACTTCAATTCCTTGACAAATCATTCCAAAAGAAGCTTCTAAACATTTCTTCCAGCTCATCGAATTCTCCTTGTTTAGTTGTCGATGTTTAACACTAGCCGTGAATTTTCCCACGAAATTTTATTCCAAGATTTTTGAGCAATTCTCTTGCTCCTTTCGATTCGCATTCGCAAGTACCTAGGCAAGGAACCACGAAGCGTCCGACCCGGAATCGGTGTATCCGTCCCAAACAAAACCCTATCGGCAAATCCTTCTTGAAGTAGAACCCGTAAATGTTCATGCGGCATAAAAGCCGTATCGACAAAGGCGTTCGGGCAACTCCGCAAAACACTCATCGTCGAGACAAGCGGACGCCCGTGTGCCAAAATCACCTTGACTTTCGGATGCTTTTTGATGACCGGTTCATACATTCCTGCAAAGCATTCGTCTTTTTCGCCCGTATGGAGCATCACTGCCAAACTTCTTTCCTTGACAATGTCAAAAACCCGCTCAAGCGTCTTTCCGCTCGGTCGCCATCTCTCGGAACCGCCGTGAACTTTCAGCCCGCGGATTCCATCATCGAGATACAAGGACAAATCCCGAGACTTTCGCAACATGGAATGGGTCACCCAAAGAAGCGCAACGGCACGTCCTCCAGAAAGTTCACGCATGGCTTCGCGCTCCTCCCGCATAAACGCGGGGTCATCCGTCACCACATTGGAAGTACTCGAGTAGGCGAAATGGGTTATCCCCGCACACTTTAACGTGCGCAACACCCTAGGCGGCGTATAGTAATCGTCAAAGTACTGACCCATGTGAACGTGAACATCAAACAGCATGATCACGCCCCTTTGTACGCCCGAACACCGGCAACCGCATCAGTGGTTGCCGTCTTGACGGAAAAGCTTTCGGAAAATTTACAGGGAAATACAGTTAGATTCTTATAAGCCGAGAGGCGTTCACTGCACGGATGGGCAGCCCCCCCCTAGCAATATTCATGCCAAACAGACGGTTTTGAACTGCAAAATCTTTACTTTTACGGTATTTATTACCGTCGATTGAGTTCAAGCTATCTATTACACGAATCATCGTTTCAAATATACACATTTTTTTACAAAGAGCGTACACAGAATTTGGATTTTTTTTGAATTTTTATCCGCGCAATGTTTTTTGAGAAGTGGGATACGGGAAGAGGGAGAAGGGAGTTGTTGATAGTTGAAAAGAAATCAGGAAACAGGAATCAGTCGCTAGAGAAATCAGAACAAACTTTTACTTTAAAGTCATTCACTAACAATATTGCTTGTTTTGTCATTACCAAACATAAATCAGGTAATCTCCAAAAGAAAAGGGATTCCCCGGTCAAGCCAGGGAATGACATCATAGTGAGCACGGGGATAACATCGTAACGAGCCGGAGAATGACAGAAAATCTTAAATTAAGTTTTTTCGACTGCTTCCAGAAACTTATAAACGCTACTGGAGGGGTTCTTGCCTTCGGGTAATTCTTTCGCCCGTTTGATGGCGGTCGCGCGATTCTCCCAGAGCAAGTTCTTTTGGGTGGCGCTCAATTCGCTTTTTTTTATACTGTTTCCATTCGTCGGCAGAGTTGCGCAACGCCTTAATACATGCGGTCGTATCAAGGCTTGTTTTTTGATTGCTGGTATGCAAAAGAAACCAAAGTTCAATACTTGGGTTAGAGCAAATCAGCGTTCCCGCACATTCATCCAACTTGGCATTCACTTCGGAAACGTCACGATCGTACATCAAAAAGACTTCGATGTGATCTCTCGGCGAAACCTTTTCTTTGTTGATTTCACTGTTGATGAAATTGTTTGAAATGGATTGCCCCTTACGAATGGGGACAATCCTAATCGGAGAACGATAGCGTTGGCGCAATTCTTGCACATAGCTTTCTTCGGTGTATCCCTCACAAAAAACGAGAAATACCTGTTTCATCTTTTTGGGAGTTCTTTCTTCTATTCCTCTTGGCATTTCTTATACCTCCCCAAGCATTCTTTTGATGCTTTCAACGGATGATGTCACTATCGGTACCGCGTCAAAACGGCCCTGTCGATAAGCTTTTTCGGCGTCCATGTTTTCACGGAAGTCCTTGTAGTCGTACAACGATTGAACCTCGGTTGCACCGAATGCATTCTTGCTCACGAAGACAATTTGATCTTTGCGGAACCGATTCATATCGATAAGACTCAAGTTATGCGAGGTAAACAAGAGCTGGGATTGTGACGAGGCGTGAATCAGATTCAGCACGAATTCAGAAATACTTGCATGCAGACTTGTGTCGAATTCATCAAGAATAACCGACCTATTGTTCTTTACACCATCTATCATTCTTAACAGAATGCTGAAAAGTCGAACTGTGCCATCGGATTCTTCTGAAATATCGAACGGGACTGTTGGTGCAACTTTGTGGAATGTCCTGAAGCGTACGATTTCGCGGTTCTGAATAGAAAGCGGACCAAAAGGATTGTTTGAGGCGGGAGCCGGTATGGGGATAACCTGACGGTATTTCTCAATGTCGCAAATATCGCTGTCGCACTGTTGCAAGGCGGCAAGAATCAATGGCTTGTTTTTATCGAAATACTGTTCAACGCTTGCGTCGTTTAATGGAATTAAACCCGGCTGGAATGTGGAGGCAAAATAGTTTCGGAGGTCTTGCGCAATTTCGCGGTTCATGGAACTTGCGCGACTCAAGAACAGGTTCTTGCCTCCCGTATTCACCACGATGTCTTTGGGCCTTGCGATAATGCCTTCGGCAAACTTATATTCTGAACCTTCACGTTCAAAAATTCGTGCGCGACGATCGTTGGGGTAGTAGAATAACTGTTCCGAGATAATTTTGGAATGCAACAGAGAGAACGAGTATTCGTATTCAATGTTTTTGCAAACGAAATCAATCAAAAAACTGCTGGGCTTGTCTTGGTACCCCTCGAACTTGAACGGAATGTATGTCAAAATATCGCTGTCATTATGCAGGTGCGAATCGAGTACCATGGCGCAGCAAAATTCAATCGCCTTCAAAATACTGGACTTGCCCGATGCGTTTGCACCAAAAAGACCGATGGTCTTTAAAATTTTTAGACCGTTCCACTCGATGACATTGTCCGCCAACTTCCGAGACTGGGCAGTTTTGGTATTTGCTGCCCTGAAATCAATGCAAATTCGCTCTTTAATTGAAAAGAAGTTCTCTAACTCTATTTTAACAAGCATCCAAGTCGCCTTTTTGTAGAATTTCTACAAAAAATACCATTTTTCAACCGAAAAATCAAGCTATTTTTTTCGGTCTGCAGTTCCGTTTCCACTTGATCCGCTTCATCTCTCCAGAATGACCGCGGACACTTGCCCCGATAACCCCCAAAGGGATTCCCGTGTCGGTGCACGGGAATGACATCGTAGCGAGCCGGGGAATGACATCGGATTACCCTACAGAAACTTAACAGTCCACTTTTCTAAGCTCTAAGTTCTCTCAACTAAACTCTGGAGATCGTGTCCCGCTTACCGCATTCCGAAAGCTTAGACGTTTGCTGACCAAATACTCATTCCTCACTCCTAATTCCTCATTCTCTTAAATGCCCGCAATTCTAGCCACTGACAACTAGCCACTAAGCATAGACGTGTGCAGAGTAATTTCTAATTGCTCATTCCTAATTCTCTTAAACGTCCGCAGTACTGATTACTGATCACTGATTACTGATCACTGATTACTGATCACTGATTACTGATCACTGGTTACTGATCACTGGTTACTGATCACTGATTACTGATTACTGATCACTGATTACTGATTACTGATCACTGATTACTGATCACTGATTACTGATCACTGATTACTGATCACTGGTTACTGATCACTGATTACTGATCACTGGTTACTAAACCTAGACGTCCGCGGACTAATCCCTACTCCCTCATCCCTTGTCCCTAAACACAGACGTGCAAGCGTCAAAATTTCCCCTCAAAAATCGAGCGTAAGCGCCGCTTCTAATCCCCCGCGGAAATCCGGTCCGAACGCGAAATGGAGCGGGCTATCAAAATCGCTCATCATCGCATCGACAACGGCGTCGCCGATGGAATACAGATAAATTAAAACGATTCCCCAGATATACTGGTTGCGGTTTTTCCGAAAGTAGAGAATCTGTTCGTTGATGCCGTCGAGATCGTCGCTCGTCGGATCTTCCTTTTCTAAAGCGCGCTTGCGGCCCAGATAGTAGTCGATGACATTTTGCCGGGAATAGATGCTGACCGAGGCGCCGAACATCCCCATATAGACAAGCCCGGCCTTTCCGTATTCGTCGTTGTAGATTTGCCCCCATCCCGGAACCAGCGCGCGCAAGAGGGCTCCCGTCACCGGGCGGTTTTCCACGCTGTGCCCCTGGTTGTTCTTCCAGATTCCAAAGGCGTCGAAAAGGCTGTAAAGATGGATGCCGAGCATCCAGGCGAGTTCCGACTTCCGGAGGTCCTCTTCCTCGATCTTGTGGTCGCTGAACGAACGGATCCGCTCGGCGAACTGGTTCCGCTTCGACTGGTAAAACGAAAGGCTGTCGTGATTCCGGAGCATCTTGCGGGAATAGACCAGCACGGAATCCTGGTATTCCCGGGCCTGGCGAAATCGTCGCTTCTTCTGGGAACGCTTGTTGACGAACACTTCGTAGGCAAGCCCGAGCTCAATCGCCGTGATGAATCCGCCGCGGATGTAATGCCCCGTGTAATACTGTCCCCCGCCGGGAAAGATCCCGAAAAGCAGCGTCAGCGGGAGCGAATTGTGCGACGTTTCGACATCCCATTCGTATGTCGGGAGCGAATCGATTCCGGGAACCCCCGTCTTCCCCTTTTCCGCAATCTGCCCCGCATCGGCTCGCGAAAAGGCAAAGGCGAGCGCCAAAATGACGAAAAAAAGCGGAAACGGAAAACGCATCGGCACAAATTATAACAAAATGCCACCGGAGAAAATCTATCTTTGAGGGCAAAATTCGCAAAAAACGGGATTCAACATAACTTGACAAAAAATGTCAAACCATATTGCTATCTTAGCGGTCAAGGAAACGAAATGAAAACGGATAACGAAAACAAAGTCGCCATCGTGAACCTCGGCACGGAACTCACCCAAGGCTTCACGCTCAACACCAACGCCCACCGGATGGCTGGCCGCCTGCGCGACATGGGCTTCGAAGTCGCCTACGAAATCACGCTTCCCGACGACGCGGGCGTCTGGAAGGAAACCTGGGAAATGATTTTGAAAGCAAATGTCCACACCGTGATTCTCGGCGGTGGCCTCGGCCCGACCGAAGACGACAAGACGCGGCATCTCGTCGCGGACACGTTCGGGGAACCGCTCGAATTTCGCGCGGAATGGATTCCGCAAATCAAGGCTTTCGTCGAACGCCGCGGGCTAAAGTATTCCGAGACAAACGACATCCAGGCGTTCTTTCCGCGGACATCCGAAGTCCTGGACAATCCCGTGGGAAGCGCACCGGGCTTTCGCCTGACAAAAAACTCGGTCACGCTCTTCGCCATTCCCGGTGTCCCGTCCGAAGCGATGACGATGTTTGAACGCCACATCGAGCCGTTCCTGAAAGCGAAAAACGTCCCGCCGACATTCTTCCGCGAACTCCGGATTTCGGGAATTTTCGAATCCGACATGGCGAAGCGTTTTGGGCGCGTCCGCTTTCCGAAAGGCGTCTCCTGGTCGAGCCTGCCCGAAAAGGACGGCATCGTCTTCCGCACCTACACCAAGGAATCACCCGAAATCTTGGAAGCCCTCGAAAAAGAGCTTCTCTGTGCCTTGGACGAACCGCAAAGCGTCATCTCCACCGACGGAAAAACCTTGACAGAAACCGTCGCCGAGCTTCTCGTCGGGAGAGGGGAAACGCTTGCCACGGCGGAATCCTGCACAGGCGGAATGATAGCGAGCGAAATCGTGAACCTCCCCGGAGCGAGCCGCTTTTTTGCGGGCGGAGCCTGCACCTATCGGGACGAAGCCAAGCGAGACATCCTCGGCGTTCCGCAAGCGACCCTCGACGCCTACACCGCCGTCAGCCGAGAAACGGCGATCGCCATGGCCGAAGGGGCAAAAAGGATTTACCGCTCGGACTGGGCACTTTCCACGACAGGAATCGCCGGCCCGGACGGCGGCACGCCCGAAAAACCGGTCGGACTGGTCTGGATAGGCGTGGCCACTCCGGAAAAAACTTTTGCGTTTTGCGAAAATTTTTCGGGAAACCGTGGACAAATCCGGGAAAAAAGCGTCTTTAAAGCGCTGGACCTCTTGCGCAGGGCGATTCTTGAACACAAAAGCACTTGCACAAAAGTTCAGTAATTTGTATATTTAAAACGAAACAAATCCAAATTGGAGAAAAACATGGCAAAGAAAACCGCAGCGCCGACACTCAACAAGCCCCTTTCTTCCGAAAAGGCAAAAGCCGTCGAAGCCGCCATCGCGCAGATCGAAAAGAATTTTGGCAAAGGTTCCATCATGACCTTGGGCGGCCAGCCCGAACAGAACATCCCGGTCATCCCGTCGGGCTGCATCCAGCTCGACATGGCTCTCGGAGTGGGAGGCTTCCCCCGCGGACGCATCATCGAAATCTACGGACCGGAATCCTCCGGCAAGACCACCCTCACGCTCCACGCGATTGCCGAAGCCCAGAAGCAGGGCGGCGTCGCCGCCTTCATCGATGCGGAACACGCTTTCGACCCCGTCTATGCGCGCCATCTCGGCATCAACATCGACCAGTTGCTCGTCTCCCAGCCGGATACCGGTGAACAGGCGCTCGACATCGCCGAGACCCTTGTCCGCTCCGGCGCTATTGACATCGTCGTCATCGACTCGGTCGCGGCTCTCGTTCCCCAGGCGGAAATCAACGGCGAAATGGGCGACAACCATGTCGGGCTGCAGGCGCGTCTGATGTCCCAGGCCCTCCGCAAGCTCACCGGCATCCTTTCCAAGTCCAACACCTGTATGATTTTCATCAACCAGCTTCGCATGAAAATCGGCGTCATGTTCGGAAACCCGGAAACGACAACCGGCGGCAACGCCCTCAAGTTCTACGCGTCGCAGCGTATCGACATCCGCCGCATCGCCCAGATCAAGAACGGCGAAGAGGTCATCGGAAACCGTACACGGGTCAAGGTCGTCAAGAACAAGGTTGCGGCTCCGTTCACGCAGTGCGAATTCGACATCCTCTACGGGCAGGGAATTTCCCGCGAAGCGAGCATTCTCGACCTCGGCGTGGAACTCGACGTTATCGAAAAGAGCGGTTCCTGGTTCTCCTACAACGGCGAACGCATCGGACAGGGACGCGAAAGCACGCGCCTCTTCCTCAAGAGCAACCCGACCATCTGCGCCGAAATCGAAGCGAAGATTCGCGAAAAGATGAAGGACGTCAAGATGTTCGACATCAGCGAGGACGAGGCTCTCACCGCAGACGATTCCGACCTGGGTTCGGACGCAGCCGAAGCCGCCGTCGAAAATTAATTCTCCCTACAAAGCCCTTTTCCGTTCCAGGCCTCTCCGGTTTCGCCATATTCCGAAAGCCTTGCCAACCGGGAAAGGGCTTTTTATCCGATTCTAGAAATGTCTTTCCCTGCCTTCGTTAAAAATTCCTCTATATAAGTACATCTAGTTTTTTACCGAGCCGTTTTTACCCTTTCCCATTTTTCCTTTTCCCTCAATGTCTCAAAGTTTTGAATGATTGCCTTGGGCAAGCCAAAAAATACGAGCCTTTCAGATAGGAGTTTTTCAAAAAATTTCAAAATTTTCAAAAAGACGAACTTTCCAGCCCAACCATTTCAGCCGAAGCGGAAACCACGTCGAATTTACGCTTCTCATTTATACAGCAAAGAAAAAAGGCTCCCGCAATCGGGGAACCTTTTACCGCTACTGTGCGTTCACCACGCAGATCGTCGTCACGGTAGTCGTCACCGTGTACTTCTTGCCCGGAGCGCAGCCCGCCGGACTGAAATAGGCGAAGCCGGAAAGTTCCGTATCGGAATCCCAATAAACTTTCAGATTCTGATAATCTGTACCAATTCTCGGTGCACAACCGACCGTACAGCCAGTCTTCGCCCCGGCAGGAATCTGTACCGTCGTCGCAGTCTGCGCCGGGATAAAGAGGGAATCAGGCAGAGTCGGGCGAACCGTTTCCCCATACTCTGGATTATTAATACTGCCAAGCGCAAGCACCAAATCCACCGATTCCGGATCGACAACCGTCACCGGGTCGCAGGAATAGTTCACCGCGGAATTGTCCGCATTCGAAACCTTCACCGTCGCGGTCACGGACTTCTTGTGCATCGCGGAAGTTGCAAGAAGCGTTCCGCTTTCGCCCGAACCCGTCATTTCGCCATACGCAGAAGTCCAGGAATATCCCGTAATCGGGGACTCCGAAGCCGCGCTGACAGTCCAGGTAACCGTCTCGCCCACCTTGGCTGTCGCCTTGTCCGGCGTGCAGGAAGTGACGACGACGGGAATTCCCTGCACCTGGAGCGGCGAACAGGCTATCTCGTTGCCGTCAACATTCAGATAGGCCTTGAACTCCCCCGCTTCCGCATACCGTACATTCACCTCTTGCAGGCCATTCCCCTGCAGGCTCGTCGTCGAAGTCCCTTCGAACGCCCAGACAAAAGGCGCAAGAATCTGGTCCCAGACTTCACCGGCGCCCGCGCTGCGGTAGAACTTCCAGGTCGCAAGTTCCCCCTTGTTGATTTCGGAAGTTGTCGGGGCGCATGTCCCGTTCACCAGGTTCTTCGGGTCGTTCAGCGCTTCGTTGCCACTAGTTGTTTCCTGCGCCTTCGAAGACGAAGACTTTGCCACGCTAGCGCTCGAAGAAGGCTTTTCGCCCGATGCGCTCGAACTCGAATTTTCAACCACCGTTCCCGAGGAAAGCTTCACATCCGCTGACGAGACCGGAATTTCCGGGTCGGAACCCGACGAAGAATCCCCGCCGCAGGCAAAAAGTCCAAAAGAAAACGCCAAAGCGCCTATTCCGCGATAGAACTTGCAAACGTCCGAAAATTTCATGCTTCTAAATATATATATCCTGCTCCCGATTTCGTTTGTAATATTTTGAATACGAATTTTCGCACGCCCAGCAAATGAATTATTTTATGGCGGGATTGTGTGATTTGTGTCTGGATAAAAAAGGAGCCTTTGTGCCTGTTTTGCCTCTTGTGCTGCTCTTTGCGGCATCGCTTTTCGCTGTAGAACAAGAACAGCCTACCCCATACGACCTGATCCGCCCCGTGTGGCCGATGACCTGGGACACTTCCGCAACCGATGAAGGCGGCACGGTCGAGAGCTTCAGCTCTTACGTTCCCAACAAGACGAAACACAACGTGGTTCCGCCCGTAGGCTCCATGCCGCTCGACTTTGTCCCGAACGGCATCATTCCCGATTCCCTGAACCAGGCATACCGCGACGCCCAGAACGTGCGCATCGGGCGCATCCGCATAAACCAGGCAGGATACCTCCCGAACGATGCGGAAAAGCAGTTCTACTATGTCTCCGACAACAACTGCAAGGAAACATTTTCGATTGTCGATCTCGCAGGAAACGTGGTGGCGGACGGCGGAACGTTCGTAAGCTCCGGCAAAGAGACCGAATCCTCATACACGATCGTCGCCGGGACAAACGCCGCGACCAACAACCAGAAACGCTACTCGGTTTCCAAGGACGGACCATCGGGAACCGTCTGTATCGGAAACATTTCCCAGCTCGGCGGCCTTGCCGAAAACACGCGTTACCGCATCAAGGTCCAGAAGCAGTATTCCTCGACGTTTATCATCAGCGACAAGGTCTATTCGATGGTCCGCGACGCGACGCTCAAGTTCTACGGCATCAACCGCAGCGGAAACTCCGAATCCTGGTTCCACAAGCCAAGCCATACCAAGGACGGCGGCGGAAATTTTGTGAGCGGGACTTCGGCTGTCAGCGGGTTTACGCCACTCGAAGGTGCGCTCCAGGGTGGCTGGTACGATTGCGGAGACCATCTGAAGGAATCGCAGACTCAAAGCTATGCCTTTATGGTGCTCGCGGTGATGGCGGCATCCAACCCGGACAAGGACGAAGACAATTACGCCTACAACATGGGCGAGACGATTAACACCGACGGCATCCCGGACATTCTCCGCGAAGCGAAACACGGCGCGGACTTCTTTTTAAACTCCTACCGTTTTGCGGACGGCGTCATCGACAACATGGTCGTTTCGGTCGGAAACTTCGGAGCGGACCACGGCTGGTGGGGACGGCCCGAAAACCAGGACGCTCTCCCGGCTACGCTCACCGGACGCGGCGGACCGCACGAACGCGATCTGCGGCTCGGGGAACTGGGTTCGAACATCTCGGCGGAAATCGCGGCGGGGCTTGCGATTTTGAGCAAAAACTACGCAGAATACGACAAGGCGTTTGCGGATTCTTGCCTGGTCGTCGCCGAGAAGATGTATGACTTCGCGAAGAACCTGAAACTGAAAGAAAAAAGCCTCGGACCGGGAACCTACGACGGCGGAAAACCTTACGTCTATAACACGGAAGCGGACGGTTGGTCGAGCGCAGCCTACAACGGCAACAACGAATCCCACGACGACCTCGCCATCGCGGCGATTGCGCTCCACTACGCGACATACGAAAAGACCCAAAAAATGGACTACCTGAACGATGCGGTCGAAGACAAGACCATCGGCATAGAGCAGGAAGCTTCCGTGGGATTTTTCAACGGCGGCTGGATGGCGTGGAACCGCGACGGGATGCGCAAATCGTCGAAGAACACGAGCTGGGCGAACGCCTACACCTACACGCTCTACGGTTTCTACAAGATGCTCCTGAAAGACGAAGAGACCGGGAAACGATACGGCATCGACAACAAGACGCGCCTGAAATATGCGGAAAACGTCGCCCTGACTCTCGGGACAAACATCAGCGCCATGAGCGGAAGCGGTTCGGAGAGCATCACCGTCCCGACACTCAGCGGAACGGGAACTGTAAAATGGGGCGACCTCTGGTACAACATGGCGACAGACCAGACCTGGATTTACAACCGCTACCAGGCGGGCAACATCTTCGAAGTCCTCGCCTACGCCGACGTGACCAAGGACCTAGAAGGCGTGCAGCTCCCGCAGAAAGGCGTACAGAACTGGAATTCCCAGGCGATGCAGAAGCTCGGCATCAACCAGCTGAACTACATGCTCGGCGTAAACCCGTGGGACATTTCCTTCCTTCTCGGCGTCGGCGACAAGAACGATGCGCACCCGCACCACAGGGCGTCCAATCCCGAAGGCAAGAACATGCCGGGCGCAAACTACAAGTACAACCCGCCGACAGGCGCGCTCTTCGGCGGCGTGACACCGAACGACAAAAGCGGAAACGCCTGGGCGCCTTCCTCCATGAGCTGGGAAGATTACCACCTCTCCGAAACCTGTATCGATGCGACCGCGATGTTCGTCGCCTCTTGCGCGGTAGCGGTCAGGGAAGAGGATCCGCGAAAGGCTCCGTCCCAGGTGAATGTCGAAATCCGCTATGTGGGCTACGACTCCGCCATCGTAAAGATTTCCCAGGACATGCGCGGTCCCGCGATGATCCTTTACAGCACAAGCGAAACCGGGCCATTCAACAGCATTTTCAAGGATTCCCTCTACAGCGTAAGCCACGAAATCCATATGACGGGCCTTACCAACGGAACAACTTACTACTTCAAAGTAGTCGCCATCAACGGTCGGAGCGAAAACTATTCGACCAAATGGCTTGTCGATAGCACGAGCACGCCGTTCTCCTTTACGACGCTCGTAAGCCCGCCGGCAGACGCCGACATCCAGAATGTCAAAGTCTGTAACCTTTCGTCCGACAGCGCGGAAATCATGTGGTACACGCCGAACGGCCAGTATGAATCCAAGGTCTATTGGGATACGGTTCTCACGTCCTACGACCAGATGACATGCCCGGTAGCGAAAAACGGCTCGTGCGAAACCCAGGGGAACGCCGACGTTTCGGGAATCCCGACGAGCTTCCACTACGTGAAAATCGGAAAGCTGAAAGAAAAGACGACCTATTACTACTGCGTCGAAAGCAACGGTTCGAGACGCTGCACCGACGACCAGGGAATGCCGCTCAAGTTCACTACCCCGGTAACGTCTTACGACTTCGAAGTCAAGACCTACCAATATGAATTCGGCGGACTAGACTTCCTGAACATCAACATCTACAACAACGAAGACCGGCAGTTCGACAGCCTCACGCTCCGGCTTTACGTCACAGCGAAGCCGGAACAGATCGAAGCGCAGGCGGGCGTAAACGGCCAGCCGGGTTCCTGCCCGCTACTTCTCGACCTCGACATCTGCCAGGCGTATGACGAAGCGGGATTCAACAAGCCCTGCGAAACCGACCGGGAAATCCGGGACCTTCTCCGCGGAGCCGTCCCCGTCAAGCTCGAAGATACCTACAACGCGGCGACAGGAACCTACGACTGGTATATTCCCGTTCCGCTCGGATCCACCACGATCAAGTCTTCTTCGAGAATGCGCATGGACCTGGGATTTTCGAGAGGCATTTACCAGAACGGCAAGTGCGATCCGCTCCGCAGCGCCCCCGACAAACGAATGTCCGCCACTTCGGGCGACTGGACCTGGGCTCCGCACAAGCGCGACATCGACGGAGCCGACTATGCGGGGATGCCCGTCTGGGGCAAGGACGAAGGCGACCAGGACGAAGCTCCGGTTAACCCGTATGTCGTCGTCTATCGCAAGGACGAATTTGTCGTTGGATTCAGCCCGTCCTATTCGGAGATGATCCACAAGAAGGCGAACTACGAGATGACGGTTTCCTTCGACGCGCCTTTCAACGTTTCGAACGGTTCCTACATCCAGCTCGATTCCACCATCAGCACGATGCATCTCAAGGGAACGGCCCTGATTTCCGAGAACGGCTACGTGACGGGTATCTGGGTGAACGGCGTTCCCCTGTCCAAGGAAGCGCTGAAGACCGCGGCGGTTTACAATCCGCTTTCCGGAAAGTTCGACCTGGATATTCCGGCCAAGATGTCCATCGGAACGAACAAGGTCGATGTGACCATCTTCGCAGGCCCGAATCCGGAATGTTCCGAATGCCTCGAAAACGGCGGCTGCGCCTTTGTCAACCGAACCTACTATGTCCAGTTCAGCAAGGGCGACCGCACAGCGGGAAGGCTCCAGCTCGTCCGCGAAGACGGCAATTCCGTTTCGAGCCCCGTCACCGAAGACCCGATGAAGTTCAAGGTCCTCGTCAGTGACAAGGACAATGCAGGCCGCGAAACCATCCGCGTGACGCTGAAGAATTCCCGCACCGGGGAAACTTCCGAACTGAAGCTCAAACGCACGAACGCGACGCTCGGCTACTTCGAAAGCGAACTTCTCTCGGCGGTGAACCGCGCCGATGCGAGCCTGCCCAGCGTTCCGCTCCTCGGCGGCGATACCGTGACCGTCACTTACATCGACGAGGATGATCCGGAAGATTCGACAGCGCAGTCCTTCTTTGCGGACCCGACAACCCCGATTCCGCAAAAGGCGATACTCGCCGACAACAACTGCAATTCCACGGCGGATGTTCTCGCCTTGAGCTTCAGCGGGAGCCAGTTCGACGGTTCCTCGATGAAGCTAGACAGCGTGACCGTTTTCCTGGATTCTTCAAAGAACGCCGAAGCGACCGCTCTCACCCTCTACCCGAAAGCGCCGGTCGTCGGAGCGGAAGCGTCCTTTGACCTCGACGAAAATCTCGTTCCGAAAAACGCGGCCCCCGCCGGAAAGGTGACGGTTTTCATGACGGAAAAAGGCGTTGCCAAGACGGCGGACAAGGCGATTACCGACGGAATCGCCCCGACCCTTTCGAGTGTCGCCATTCTCGAAAACGAAAATCATGCGAACGCACAGGACACGCTCCGTATCCTCTTCTCCGAACCGGTCGTCATGAGCACCTCTTGGCCGCTCGCCATCTACAGCGAAGGCACGCCTATCGACCAGAGTTCTATCCGGGTAATCAGCGCGAAATCCACGGACAACGGCAAGACGTGGGAATACGTCATCGAAGGCAACACGGCAGGAAACTTCGTCAAGCAAGGATTCCAGGCGGAAATCGCCGCGGGATTCAGCATCGTCGATTATGCGTCGAACGCCCTTTCCGACTGCAACGGTCCTGTCACCATCATCGAATCCGTCAGACCCGTTCCCGTCAAGTATGCGAAGATCGAGGACCGGGAAGGCGATGGACAGCCCGACGAAATCACCATCGAATTCACCAAGGTCCTCCGCGAAAAGGACATGCTCGATACGATTGACGTCTATTGGGGAAATCCCGAAATCTACCAGGCGTTCGCAAAGCCCGCTTCCGGCTGGACTCTTGACACCCTGCTCGGCGAAAAGACAGCCCAACCGATTACCAGGCTCGATTCCGCAAACGGTTCGTGGGTACTAGGCTCGGTCAAGAAGGAATGCGTCCGCTACAAGGATTCGATTTCCTTCGTTATCGACACGACTAAGAACGTTGATGATACCGTTTCCACGACGACGATGCAGGTCTGCGCCCAATACTCCCAGACGCAGGATTCCACGTTCGTGCCAAAAATCGACACGGTCGGATGGGATTCCGTCCAGAGCGAGGCCACGGTCATCCGCATCCCGGTTCCCCAGGGGACATTCGCCAAGATGACTTACGGAAGCCGCGGCGGAAACGGCATGGTGCTTCCGCGGCAAGGGCCTATCGGCGGATTCTTCGACGACAACACGGCGACGCTCTTCGACAAGTGTCCCCCGATCATCCTGGGCGCGTCCATCAACAAGCCCACCGAATCGCTTTTCATCTTGCGGGTGAACCTTTCCGAGCCGCTCACGCTGGTGGATTCCTCGGATGCCGCCGGTCGCTACTACCTGCAAAAGCGGCGCGATTCCGATATGTTCTACTTCTCCAACACGGGACGCTTCACGAACGCGCAGACCTCGTGGACGTTCTCCTATTCCGATGCGGGTTCCGAAAACGAAATCCATGTCGGCGACTACATCCGGTTGCCCATCGGCGCGGAAAATTCGATGGCGAGCGACGGTTCGAAGAACTTTGCGGGCGAAAAGAACCCGTGGGTTCCCGTCCAAGGCGACATCGAAAGCGTTTCGTTCAAGGTGGCGATGCGCTCGGGCGTCACATCCGTTCCGACGGACGGCGAACTCTATGCGGGCAACCTCCCGACAAAGGATGAAACATTTAGGCTCTCCTACGTCGCAGGCGACAAGGAAACGCTTATCGCTAGCGGGAAGAATAAACTGGAACTGGTTTCGCCGGTTTCCTACGACACGGCAAGCTATGTCCATGCGGGTCCGACTTTCGATATCGACGTGGAAATTCCGCTTCTCCTGCAGCTCGATTCGCTAGGAAAGCCCGCCTGGAACGCGATGCTGAAGATTTCCGCGAACATCTACAGCAACCTCGGCGAGGCGATAACCAAGACATCGGGCACAATCCCGCTTTCGGACATCAGCGAACAGGCACTCACCTCCGACGGCAAGATAAGGCTCCGCCTCGAATGGCTCACCCACAACGGAATCGCTCCGCTCGCGGACAACAGCCGCCACATCGGAACGGGTTCGTTCATTTCGCAGTTCTCGTTCAAGGCGCACGAAACCGCGATAAGCAATACGGAAAACGGCAAGTATCGCAAGGGACAGACGAAGAAGCAGTCGTCGAGCAAGACGAAGTCCTTCGGATTCCGCCGCACGGTCAAGAAATAGAAGTTTTCAAAACGATTCAGGGAACCGGCAAACCGGTTCCCTTTTTGCGTCGGAACATTTCGGGAACACTTTGGAAAGTTTATCGGTAAAAAAACACCGACAAAATATCATCGCTTTCGGAAAAAGATATTTTTAGGCCGGAAGTGTCAATGTTTAAAGGAGTTTTTCATGTTCCGATTTTTCCGGGCGTTCCTTGTCCTCGCCGCGGTTCTCTTTGCCGACGACCGCATCCCGAACATCGACTTTACATGCGATACGTGCAGCAGACGCCATCTCGATAGCCTGAACGTCTATGACAGACCGGTCATTCGCGTAAACCAGGTGGGATTCCGCCCGGCGGACAACCACAAGTTCGCCTTCGTCGCCGACCCTGGCGCGACGACGTTCAAGGTGATCGACGCTTCGAGCGGGGCCTCCGCCTGGGAAGGGACTCTTTCGCCGCTCGGCAGCTGGACAAAGCCGAACATCTGGGTGAACGGGGCTTTCAATTCCATCAGCTCCGTCTATGAATTCGGCTCCGCGGATTCGCTTTCGAATGCCACGGAAAATCTCTACGCCGCCGACTTTTCCAAACTCACAAGCCCGGGGACCTACTTCATGGTCGTCGGGAAGGACACTTCGTTTCCGTTCATCATCGACGAATATCTCTTCAACGCGGTCTTCGAGACAACGCTCCGGTTCTTCGGCATCCAGCGCTGCGGAAAGACCAACTCGCAGCTTCACGGAGCGTGCCATGTCAAGGACGGACAGTCGCTCGGGCACGACCTTTCCGGCGGGTGGCACGACTGCGGCGACCATTTCAAGGTCAGCCAGACGCTCGGGTATGCGGCTTTCGTCCTCTCGCTCGCCTACAACGTCTATTCGGAACGCGCAGAAGACAATTACGGAGCCTCCTACAACGACACGGTGACGACCGACGGCATCCCGGACATTCTCTGGGAAGCGAAAGTCGGGGTGGATTATCTCTACAAGCTCTACAAGGCGTCCAAGGCGGACGGTTTAATCGAAAAAGGCGACATGTACCATTCGATAGGCGTCGGTTCCGCGGACCACCAGTTCTGGGACGTTCCCGAACACCAGGACGCCCAGAGCCCCGCCAAGGGAGGCGCCCCGCGACCGGTCCAAAAAGGAATCGGTACAAACGCAGCCGGAATGTATGCGGCAGCTCTATCCCTCTTCGCCGTCGGCTGGGAAATGTACCAGACGGACCATTATTCGGATTCCCTGATTGCGGCGGCCAAGGATATTTATCGGAACATCATCGCAAAATACGCTCCCGACGGAAAGACTACCGACGAACTCCAAGGCTTCTACACGGGCGGCGGACCTCTCTATGACGATGCGGCGGCAGCGGCCCTCGCCCTCTGGTATGCGACGCGCGATTCGAGCTACGCCTTCGACCTCTACAAGAACACGGCGATAAACGACAACGCTTCGAACTACAAGTACAACCTCCCCTACTTCCGCGGAGGCTACCTCGGGCACCAGAGCGGATTCTACCCGGGCGGCTGGATGACCGACTACGAAAACATCCACGCCTACGTCCTCTTCGGGTTCGCGAAGCTGATCCTCCCGACAGCCGCCAAGGCACAGAGCTACGGCATCCAGGCAGACGAACGAGATACGCTTCTCACGCGTCTGATCGCCACGATGACGCGCCTCACCGATGACGGCACCCAGGGAGATTCCGTCGTCAGCACGAACCCTTACGGCAGCTTCACGGTCGTCCCGCCCTACAACCTGGTGTGGACTTCTAGCGACTGGGGATTCAACCGCTACAACATGGGAGCGGCGAATGCGGTCTTCATGCTCTACGACATGACGGGCGACGAACAATACCTGAACGTCGCGCTCGACAACTTCTATTACAACATGGGCGCGAACCCGTGGGGCCTTTCGTTCATCATGGGCGCAGGTTCACGAACCGAAAACCATCCGCACAACCGCGCATCGAACCCGGACGGCTACAACGCAGGCGGGATGCCCTATGAATACAGATGTCCCAAGGGCGCGCTGATGGGAGGCGCCGCTCCGCACCAGACGCTCAAGGACGACTGGAACGACTACACGGCGACCGAAACGTGCATCGACTTCTCGGCGCAGTTCATCATCCCGGGACTGAGCCTTTCGAAAAAGGTTCCCGAAGACGTCGAAGGTCCGCTGTTCTCGAACATCCAGGGAACGCCTGTCACCGACACGTCGGCGGTCATCAGCTGGAACACGAACGAGCGCGCCATCGTCACCGTTTACTACGCGACAACTCCCGACGGCGCAAAGGTCGATTCCGTAACGGCTCCGGGCGGGGTCGGCGGAGCGGTCACCATCGGAGGCCTCACACCGGGCGAAACCTACTACTTCTACCTGGTCGGGCACGATGTCAAGATGAACTTCACCACAGACGACAACCACGGCAAGTGGTATTCCTGGACACAGACGCTTTCGAGCGCAAACATCAGCGGCGTGACGATTTGCCAGGTGACGGACAAGAGCGCGCACATCTACTGGTGGACGGGCGAACAGGCGACAAACGGCATCGTCAAGTTCGGGGAAAGCGCAGGGAGCCTTTCTTCTTCGGCGGTCGCCGATTCCGGCAAGGCGGTCCGGTTCCACGAAGCGATCCTTTCGAATCTGAACGCCGGAACAACCTATTACTTCGACGTTTCTTCCGGAGCCTCCACCGACGACAATTCGGGCAAGCATTACAGCTTCACGACTTCGAGCGAAGCGACTTACGCGGATTTCAACGTCTATATCAAGCC
The DNA here is from genome assembly GCA_934691725.1 of uncultured Fibrobacter sp. Classification (GTDB taxonomy): domain Bacteria; phylum Fibrobacterota; class Fibrobacteria; order Fibrobacterales; family Fibrobacteraceae; genus Hallerella. The sequence continues at coordinate 35,676 of CAKUTF010000022.1, forward strand.
GTCATCCTACCAGTCCGCCTGCAGCAGCTGGGAAACCTGCAACACGCTCTTCGTCTCCGTGACGAACAACGATACGATAGCCTACGAGAACGCGGAACTCAGGCTCTACCTCAAGACGTCGAACCTAAGCCCGGTCAGCTACATCAAGTCTGTCTGGGACGGAACCGGGACATCCGCCGGCATGGGAGACGTTTCGTTCGGAACGCCCCAGAGCGACGGTCTCGGCGGCTATTACCTGCCGATAACGCTCGTCGGGACATTTGCTGTCTCGGGCCAATACCTTTTCCAGCTCAAGTTCACCGCGGCAACGTTCAAGGATTTGGAAGGCTCCTGGTCGCTCCGCGAGCATAAAGACGCGTCCGATCCGGTCCCGTTCGAGGGAATCGACCTCACCAAAGGCCCTTACTATTCGGGTTCCGAAACCACCTACCTCGAAGAAGTGAACGGAACGAAGGAAGTCGCTTACCGAAAAGTCCCCTATGTCACGATTTTCTACCACGGGACGCACATCTACGGCTACCCGCCCGACTACGACGCCTCTTCGAGCGACCTTTCCATTGCGCGGACGCTTTCGCTTGACTTCTTCACGCCATTCAAGTCCCCCGCGACATCCATCGAGGATACGGTCCGCTCGGCGACATACACCGGCGAAAGCAAGGTTTCCCCATCCGGATTCCTCGACGATTTCGAAGGCAACGGCGTTTCCTATTTCGGTTCGAACACGGAATATGTCAAAAAATACGACAGCTACGTTTTCTCCGTTTCCAAGGATCTCGCCTACGGAAACAACATGGTGGAATGGGTGACGTGGCACAACCACGGCGCAAACGCGAAAGGAAGCTACGACTGCGCTTGCAAGGTCGTCCGCTCGAACGTGGAATGGGATTCCATTACGACGCCGCTCGAAAAGCGCTACCTGCGCTTCCACATCGATACGGTCCGTGCGTATGTCGGAAAGCGCGCCCAGGTGACCGTCTCCCTCTACGATTCCACGGGAACGCTGCTCGACGGGGAGAACATCACGGTCAAGCTCGCCGTCGCCGAAGGCTCCGTCTTCTTCTACACGTCCGCGACAGCCGACATTGCGACTACCACACTTACGCTTGTAAACGGAAGCGCGACATTCTTTGTCTCGGGCGAAACGCCGCTCGAAACGATCCTCTACGCGACAGCGGCAAGTTCCGGCTCCAAATACAGCTATACGTCCGCCAAAGCGCAACTTTTCATCGAGGAGCTTCCCCCGTGGCCGATAATCTCTTCCGCCGAGATGCTCGACACGGACTGCGACAACGTTCCGGACCAGATGAAGATAATCCTCACCACGACCTATTCCGAATCCCAGAAGTTCCGGTCGGTTTCCTTTGAATACCGCGGCGACACGATCGAGGTTTCGAACGCAGACATTTCCGATTCGCTCGTCACGGTTTCGTTCAGGCCCAAGGACACGACCGCGTTCACGAACCCGCAAGGCTCCGTCACGCTCCGAAGCGACATCTCCGGCGAGATAAAATCCAGCACGGACTTCTACCGCGACGCCGTCTCCCCGACCGTCCTTTCGCTATCTGTCCTCGAACGCCTCGACACGGCGAGCGCCGACCGGATCTACATCCAGTTCTCGGAACCGATTTCCGCACCGGGGCTTTCCTTCCCGCTCGCTCTCTTCGACAAAAACGGCCAACCGTCCGAAAAGACTCCGAGCGTCACCTCCTCGAAACTTTACAACGAAGCGCTCAATGTCTGGGAATTTACCGTTGCCTTCGATGCGGACAAAAGCTCGCTAATCACCGAGGGCATGAAGGGCCAGCTTCTCGCAAGTTCCACGATTACGGACATTTCGGGCAACGGCGTTTCCACGACGTGCGCAGCCCCGATTCATCCGTTCATGCTCAAGATTTTGCCGGTTCCGCTCAGATACGCGAGCATTTCGGATGCGGACGGAGACGGTCTCGCCGAACACGTCGTCGCGAGTTTCGTTTCGGGCGTCGATGAAAGGCACGCCCCGGACAGCATCGCGGCGATTTTCGGCAGCGCGGTTCCCGAGACGCTCTTCGCCAAAACCTTCACGTGGAACGCAGAAAGGACGGAAGCGACGCTCGAACTGCCGTCGCCGTTCAAGCTCGGCAACACAAGCGGAAACTATTCGGGACTTTCCCCAAAAGGCGGCGACCTCGTCGGAGCGGGCCTTCTCGTGCAGCACAAGGGAAGCGGCGCCCATTACGAAAGCGACTCGACGCTTGCCGAAGACCTCACGGGTCCCGTCATCCTCGGCGGAAAGGTCAGCGCAGCGGGCTCCTTCGTCTCGCTCGTCGTCGAAGCTAGCGAGCCTCTCGCCGTCGGCGATTCAAGTCACGCGCCGATACAGAGGGAACGCAAAGGACCCCTAAACGTCTTCCCGAGCCGCTATACCCTCGGAAGCAACACGTTCAACATGCTCTACGCGCAAGATGCGGAAACCGCCGTCCAGGAAGGCGACCGGATCCGCTTTACGCCGCTAGACGAAACGCTCTTCCTCGACCGGAGCGGCAACAGGCCCGCACGCGAAAATCCGTGGGCGGACGTCACCGGGGCGGGAAATCCCCAGATAGCTTTCAAGTTCTCCCCCGAGAATCCGGTTTCGGACATTTCCCCGTCGAAATCCGAAGCCTGCGGAGAAGAACACGCCGACTTCCGCCTGTTCGTCCTCGACCAGGAAACCCGCAAGTGGGACATCTACGAAAACGGTGAACTCGTCGCAAGCAAGGACTCTTCGGGCTATTCTTTCGACGGAATGCTCTTCCTTGTCGAAATGGGCGTTCCGCGCGGAACGAGCCTCGGCGAAGCCCCTGCGTGGAAAGCCCTCCTCCTCGATGTGGACCTGCCGTTCTACAGCAACCTGGGAAACTTCGTGAACCGCTTCCATGAAAAATTCGAAATCGCGCCGAAACACCTGTCAAGCGACAACCAAATAACGATGCGCGTCGAATGGCTTTCCCGCTGCACAAAGGGTCTCGTTTCAAGCGACGGCAAGGCCCTAGGCACGGGCGCCTACATCGTCAAGGCGAACATCAAGACGCGTTTTGTCCCGAACCCGGACGGCGACGCGGAAACAGTCCGCCGTTTCTCCACGAAGGACAGCTACAAAAAGACCCAGACCTTCGGGGTCCGCCGCATCCGTTAAAATTTTTCCGTGCTTCCCAAAGTACGCTTCGACGGGCGTACTTTTTCTTTTAAAACTTGTAAAAAATCAATTATATTAAAAGCAAGGATTTTTTAAGAGATGGAAGCATTCGAGTTCAACATCCATTTTCTGCACGGGACCATCGCGTTACTTTTCTGCATGGTCCTGCTTCCGCTGATCCTTTCGACGGTCCTTTCCAACATCCTCGCCAAGAACCTCCAAAAGAACCTGATCTACCTGCTTCTCCTGGATATCCTCTGGAATGTCCTCGCCTTTGTGGAACAGCTCCCGGAAGGCTACATTTCAAAGCCGTCGAGGGAAGTCGTCTATCTGCTGGGCGCACTCTGCTGGGTCCAATACGGCTACGCCATCATCAAGACGACAGCGGGCATCGCCGGCGAATCGCTCAGGCCTTTCTGGAAACGGGTCCTGCCGGCGTTCCGCATCTGGAATGCGGTAGGCATCGTATTCGTCATTGCGACGGGGCTTTTCGGGAAATTCTATCCCGATATCGTGGAAAACTGGTACGGCTATACCGCGCTCAATTCCCTCTACGCCATTTTCGCCATCGCCGCCTTCCTGGTCTTCCCCATCATCTGTTCGGCTGTCATCTCGTTCCAGGCCTTGCATACGCGCGCCCACCGCATCCACCGAATCGTCTTTGTGACATTCGTCACGGCTATCGTCGGCGGCCTCACCATGGACGCCCTGCTTCCGGCCATGGGACTTTTCCTCTACGGCGAAAGCGCGGCGATTTTCATGTTCATCATCACGATTGTTCTCTACCGTGCCAATTCCGCTATTTCGCAGACGGGAATCGACACTTCCAATTCGTTGAAACTCATCGTCCAGGAACTAGAAGACGGCGTCCTGCTTTTGAATTCCGACGGAAAGATCGAAATGGCGAATCCGTCCGTCTGCAAGATGCTAGGCTTCGGCGAAAAGCTCCTTCTGCAGCATCCCGTTTCCCGCTTCATTCCCGACCTCCGCTCCTTAGGCCCGCTAAATAACGTCCCCGTCTATCTGAACAACAATTCGTTCGCCGCGACAATTTCCGTTTCGCCGCTCTACTCCAACCGGATCCTGTTCGGCTACAAGGTCATCCTCAGGGATTCCTGCCTGAAGGAAGATTTCCAGAAAAAGCTTTCCAAGCTGCAAGGCGAATTCAACGATGAACGGGACGCCATCCGCTTTAAAATCATCACGCTCCAGCAGCTCTACCGGACGCAGCAGGTCTTTCTGAATTCCCTGCTCGACAACATCCCGACGCGCCTTTGGGCGAAAAACCTCACGGGCGCCTATACGCAGCAGAACAAGAAGGACATTGCGGTTCGCGGGAACAGGATAAGCATCGTCGAAAGCCCGGAATTCAGCGAACTCGAAGCGCAGGCGTTGGAATCCTCCGGGCATATCGTCGTAAAGAACGAGACGTCCATCGATGGGAACGGCAAAAAACACTGGGAAAAACAGACCGCGGTCCCGATTTACGACGAAGCGCAGCAGATCAAGGGCGTACTCGGGCTAATCGAGGACACGACGGACTTCCACGCCATCGAAGAGGAGAGAAACCAGCTACGCGAGAACCTGCTCAAGGCGTCGAACTTCGAAGACATGAGCAACGTAGCCGGCGGCCTCGCCCACGACTTCAACAACATCCTTTCGGGAATCATCGGCTACTGCGAACTTGCACAGGCGACCATTCCCTCTACCGCGGACTGCGAACGTCCGAAAAAATACCTGGAAAACATGCGGCGTTCCATGAACAATGCGGCAAATCTCGTCAAGCGGACCTACGACCAGCTCAAGCTACGGGAAGGCAAGCAGGAAAAGAAGACGGAAAACTTCAACGTGGGGCTTGTTTTCGACGAGGTCAAGAATGCGCTACTCCCGATGCTCCCCCCGAATGTCCAGATTTTCAAGGAATCCGGCGACGACATGTTCGCTTACGGCAACCCGACCGACTTCCACCGCATCATGATGAACATGGGAAAGAACGCCATCCTGGCCATGACCCAGACCGGCGGTTCCCTGACCTACTCCTGCATCCAGAAAGATGTCGCGGAGCAAATCGTCTCGCCGTTTTCGACCGTTCCGAAAGGCACCTACCTATACATTTCCGTAAAGGACACGGGAACGGGCATGACGCCCGACGTCCTGAAGCACGTTTTTACGCCCTATTTTACGACCCGCGCACCGGGACAGGGCTCGGGCATCGGTCTCGCAGTGGCGATGAAGCTCCTAAAATCCGCCGGAGCATACGTTTCCATCGAAACGACCATCGGAAAAGGAACTAATTTTGAACTATATTGGCCTTTAGCAAAACAAACGGAGGACAAACCCCATGCCTAAAGTACTCATCATCGACGACGAAGAAGATATCCGTTCCGTTCTCAAGGACATGCTCGGCATGTCCGGCTACGAAGTGGACACCGCCGAAAACGGAAAGAAAGCGAAAGAACTTTACGACAAGAACGAATACGATGTCGTCGTCACGGACATCATCATGCCGGAACAGGACGGTTTCGAAGTCATCCTCGACTACCGCAACAAGAACCAGCTTGACCGCATCATCGCAATCAGCGGCGGCGGACGCACCTCGTCGGAAGACTACCTGAACATCGCAAACCACTTCGGCGTTTCGTCCATCTTTTCGAAGCCGCCTAACTACAAGGACCTGATTGCCAAGGTCGATGAAATCGTGGCCGCCCACAAGAAAGGCTAGCCCGAAGCGATGAACGTCCTGTTGGCAGATGCGGACAGGAAGGCAATCGACCAGATTGCAAAGTCCTGGTCCCTTTCCGATGTCAAGCTTTACACGGTTTCCGATTCCACGGCCCTCTTCAGCGCGATAGAAAAGAACGCGATAGATTTCGCCTTTCTCGACATATCGCTGCTCCTGCACCGGGACGTCGATGTCATCAGCTTTTTCAAGTCGCACAACCCGGAAGCGACTGTAGTCTTGCTTTGCACGCCGCAGACGTCCAAGGATGCGGAAAGCGCGCTTTCCCACGGAGCGGAATCCTACCTGGTGAAGCCGGTCGCAGTCCGCACGCTCGAAGATGTCGCGAGAAAGCATCTGCAAGGGCTTGAAACGTCGAACAGCTACCGCGAGCTCCAGGGGCATCTGCTCGAGAACCTCCTCGGGGACACGCCCGGGATGCAGAAGATTCTGCGGCTTCTCTACAAGGTCGCCCCCACCACAAGCTCCGTGCTGATTACGGGAGAATCCGGATCGGGCAAGGAGTTTCTCGCGCGGATCGTACACCGGCTTTCCAAGCGCGCTAGCGAACCGTTCGTCGCCGTGAACTGCAGCGCGATTCCGGAAAACCTGGTCGAAAGCGAACTTTTCGGCAGCAAGAAAGGCGCCTTTACCGGCTCAACATCCGACAAGAAGGGGCTTTTCGAAGAAGCGAACGGCGGCACGCTATTTCTCGACGAGATTGGCGAACTATCCCAGGCGACGCAGGTCAAGCTCTTGCGGTTCCTGCAAAGCCACGAGACACGACGGGTCGGCGAAACGGAAAACCGCTATCTCGACGTCCGCATCATCGCGGCGACTAATGCGGACCTTGCGCTCGAAATGACGAAGAAGACTTTCCGGGAAGACCTCTACTACCGGTTGAACACGTTCCACATCCACGTTCCCCCGCTACGGGAACGCCGCTCGACCATCCCGAACCTCGTCAAATACTTTGTACTGAAATTCGAAAAGGAAGAGCACAAGGTCATCCAGAAAATCGAACCGGCGGCGCAGATGGCCCTCGCCACCTACAGCTACCCGGGAAACGTCCGCGAACTCGAAAACATCATCGAACATGCGGTCGTGCTTTCCGAAAACGGAACGATCCGTCTCGAAGACCTGCCGGACGAACTGAACTATTCCGCGACGACCAAGGAACTCTTGCCCGCTCCGGGCGGAACCTCCGAAATCCGGTCCGTTCCCGAAGAAAGCGTCCCACTAAAAATCGGGCAGGCCACCCCCGACGACATTCTTCCGCTAGACGAAATGGAAAAGCGGCATATTTTGCGCGCACTAGACATCTGCAAGGGCAACAAGACCGAAGTTGCGGAACGCCTCGGGATCAGCCGGGCAACGCTCTGGCGAAAGCTCAAGGACCACAAGATCGAAATCTAGGGCTTCTGCGAACCGGACTGCCCTGTCTGAACAGCAAGGAAACAAATAAGGCCGAGAATTTTTCTCAGCCTTTCGATTGTAGATTTTCTTGGACTTGACGATTCGTTCCCGAAACTTCCGTCCGTTTTCGGTTTCTTCGATTCGCAGCCTTCGCTGCGCCTTTGTTTCCTTGTATTCATTCATGGCCAAAATATTAGCCAAAAATCCGCGCCGCGTAAAGAGGGCAAAAAAAATAACAGCCGGAAAAACTCCGACTGTTAAAATCGCGGAAAAAGCCGCTTACGACTCCGGATAGACCGAAACCTTCTGGGCGCCCGCATTCTGTTCGAACTTCACCTTGCCGTCAACGAGGGCGAACAGGGTAAAATCCTTGCCCATGCCGACGTTTACGCCCGGGTGGAAGTGGGAACCGCGCTGGCGGACGATGATACCGCCGGCCTTGATGGTTTCGCCGCCGTATTTCTTGACGCCGAGATATTTCGGGTTGGAATCGCGTCCGTTACGAACGGAGCCTTGACCTTTCTTGTGAGCCATTGTTTAAGCCTCCTTCGACTTGCGGATGGAATTCTTCTTGACCTTGGCAGGCTTCGGAAGACCTTGGGCGATCTTTTCCTTGCGGGTCAGAGGAACGTTCTGGACCTTCTGGGCGGCAAGGGCCTTGATGCGGGCGCGGTTGCGTTCGACAATCTTCGGATCGACGACTTCGGATTCTGCTCCGGCATGAAGTTCCGTGACAAGCACTTCCGTATAGCCCTGACGATGGCCGTTACGACGGACGTAACGGGTGCGACGCTTCTTCTTGAAGACGATAATCGTGTCTTCCTTGTCGTGGGCGAGGACTTCGACCTTGACGGAAGCGTCATTCAGGACAGGGGTGCCGACCTTGACTTCCTTTCCGTTGGAGAAAAGAAGGACGGACTTGAGCTCCAGAGAAGATCCGACAGCAGCATCGACGCTCGGGACTTTGTAAGTCTTGCCGACTTCGACTTTGTACTGGAAACCACCTGTTTCAACAATAGAATACATAATATTCCTTTTTTTAGGTTTGCTGTGGGATTCCAAATATAGAAAAGATTTCGGATTTTTGGAGGGAAACTTTTTCTTTTTTGGGAATTAGAGTTTAGAACCGCGGACGTCTAAGGGAATGAGCAATGAGAAATAAGAAATGAGAAATTGATCTGCGAACGTCTAGGTTTAGGGATGAGGGAATAGGGATTAGTCCGCGGATGTTTAAGCTTTTTGGAAACGGTACGAGGGACACAGTACAATGTCATTCCCCGGCTTGACCGGGGAATCCCTTTGTGTCTGGAGATTATCGGATCAAGTCCGATAATGACAGTTTAGC
>CAKUTF010000023.1 GCA_934691725.1 uncultured Fibrobacter sp.
TGCCCCACCAGACGTTTCCGCCTTTTCGACAACCAGCGAATCCATCCAGGCCTTGTCGGGCGCAATCCGGATGATGCGCCTTGAAGAATCGACCGACTCCTCGTGAAAGCCCGCAAACTCGATCCGCAAAAGCGCAGGGTGGACAGGCTCCGATTCCCTGGCATCATCGACACAGGCTACAAATAGCGTCGCGCAAAGAAGCAGAAACAGGCAAATTCTTTTCGTCATGTTTTTCAAGCCTCGCCCCTAGAAAAAATAGACCAGCGAGAAGTTCAGCGCAAGCAGGTTGATCGTGAAGTTCACGATGCTATACGTAAATTCGCTGCGCCGCTCCCCGTTCTCCTCGATTTCCATCACCGTCGAGCTCAATCCCAAAAGCCCGACAGAGGTTTCAAAGGCAAAACGCTCGAGCACCATGATGCTCAGCCCGGGATTGATGCCGAATTCAAAAGTCCAGCCGCGCGTCCGCGTCTTCGAAAGGTCCTCGCCGTCGTCCGACTGGGAAATGCCGTAGGAATACTCGACCGAAACGGAAGTCTCGTTGAAAAAATAGACCGTCTTGGAATCGAAAACCTTGAGATAGTTCTTCAAAAAAGGCTGCACGAAGAATCCGTTGTTCAGGTATTTCCGATGCTCCGAAAGATCCGCCAGATCCTCGAGAATCGAATAGTCGATATCGAGCTTTGTCCGGGAATATCCCGCCCGCGCACCGAGCGCCATCGCGTCGCGGATAAAGTAAGCGCCAAAACCCTTGACCGTGAACGTATAGCCGTCCGCCTTGTAGAGGTCGCCAATCAAAATGTTCAGCGTCTCCTTGTCCGTATTCCCCTGCAAGAGAAAGAGCGTCGCCCCGGCGAGAAAATTCCCTTTCAGAATCGCCTCGTCCTTTTCGACCGGCAATAGGCCTCCCAAAATTCCGCCCTTCTTTTCGGCGTGTTTCTCCGAAGCCGCCGCTGCGGAATCTTTCGCGTTTTCGCCCAAAGAAGAATCGAGCGTTGCGAACGCCTGCGAAACGATCACGAAAAGAAAAAGGAGGAACTGCTTAAAAAACTTCATGACAAAAAGATAAAAAAGAATAAAGTAAAAACCTGTTTTCATATTTGCCGGGCATAGCTCGACAAGCTCGCCAGCAGTCATTATCGGGCGTGCCCCGATAATCCCCATACACAAAGGGATTCCCCGGTCAAGCCGGGGAATGACATCGTACCTTGTTCCGCGTCCCAAAAGCCTAGACGTCTGCTGACTAATCCCTATTCCCTCATCCCTAGTCCCTAAGCATAAGGCGTCTGCTGTTCTAAGCTCTCTCAACTAAGTTCTAGATAGCTCGACAAGCTCGCCAGCCTGTCAAATCCCTTATCTGAAAGGAGATTCCCGTGTCGGAGCACGGGAGTGACATGGGAATGGAAAGCCGGGGAATGACATCATAGTGTGCAAGGGAGTGACATTTTAAAAAGCCTAGACGTCCGCAGCCCAATTCCTCATTGCTAATTGCTAATCCCTCATTCTCTTAAACATCCGCGGTTCCTTATAAAGACATTCGCTAATTCCTTGGGATGGATGGGCGTTTCCCCGCTTTGCGGGGCCGGACCGTCGCGTTATAGAATCGGCGCGTGCCGCGCCGATTCTTCCGTTCAGCCAGTCGCGCCCCATGCGCAAAGGAAAACAGAAGCGCGCCTGTCCGAACCCGTCCGGGCTTCCGTTCCTAACGCGCGCTTTACAAAAAAAGCCCCCACAGGCAAACCTGCAGGAGCTTATATTCAAAAGGAAACGGTTATCCGAGGGTCACTTCGACCTTGTGCGTCCCCTTCGTAAAGATCGGGGCGACATTCGAATCGATTTCCTTGCCATCGACGACCATCTTCGCAACGCCCTTGCACACGTGCTTCGGGTTCTTCACGGAGATTTCGTAGGTCGCGCCGCGGAACTTGCGGACCGCGTCAAAGCCGTCCCACTTCGACGGAATGCACGGATCGATCACGAGCCCGCTGTAGCTCGCGCGGATGCCGAGAATGTACTGCGTCGCCGCCTGGTAAGTCCAGGTCGAAGTTCCCGACAGCCACGCGTTGCGCCCAAGGCCGAACTGCTTGTGTTCGTTGCCGAGAATGTTCTGCGGATAGCAATACGGCTCGGATTCGAAGATGTCGAGGATGTCGTTCTTCGCCGCCGGGTTGATCTGGCAGTAGTAATTGTAAGCATTGTCTCCGCGACCGAGAATCGTTTCGGCTATCATCACCCACGGGTTCGTGTGGAGGAAAATGCCGCCGTTTTCCTTCGCTCCGGGAGGATAGGTGGAAATGCCGCCGACGGTCGGGTCGAAGCCGCGATAGCCCGGCGTGGAACTCTTGACGCCGTACTGCGTGTTCAAGAGCTTGTTCAGGCTGTCCATGCCCTGCTTCGCGTGCTCGCCGCTAGCGATGCCGCCGATAATCGGCCAGGACTGCCCATTGCAGTAGATTTTTCCGTACTTGGCCTTGTTCGTCCCGTAGGCGTTGCCGTCCTTGTCGAACCAGCGAACCCACCACTTGCCGTCCCAGGCGCTCTCGTTGAACGCCTTCTTCACGTCTTCGTACCAGCCCTTGTACATTTCGACCGCAGCCGTGTCCCCGAGATGCTCCTCGATGTCCATCATTTCGAGAAGCGCCTTCGCATAGAGAGCCGTGTTGAACGTGGATTCGGCACCGAGCGGAAGGTTCATGCAGTCGTTCCAGTCGGCAAATCCGAGAAGCGGAAGCCCATGCTTTCCGAGGTGCGTGCGCGTAAAGTTCAGGCTGCGCTTCAAATGTTCGAGAACGGTTCCCTTTTCGCGTTCGGCGCGTTTCTTGCCCTTCTCGTAGAACGGGATTTCTTCGTCGAGGAGTTCCATCTTTCCCGTTTCCTTGAGATAGCTCGCCACGGTGAGCACGATCCAAAGATGGTCGTCGCCATACCAGTCCGCATAGAGATGGTTGCCGTCGGCATCGACCGCATTCGCCTTTTCGCGGGAATCGCCTTCGTTCGCCTCGCTTCCGGTATCCTCGGCAAGGGCGAGCGGCGCATATTGGTGCATCGCGTTGCCTTCGGGACGCTGCACGGAAATCAGGTTCTTTGTAAGAACCAGGGCTTCTTCCGGCATGTGGCTCATCACGCCCATCAGGTCCTGCGTGGAATCGCGGTAACCGATGCCGCGGCTCGTTCCGTAACCCAGCTGGTAGAGCGACAGGTAACGGCTCCAGTTCTTTGTCGTGTGGCACTGGCGCGGATTATGGACGTTCACCATCGTGTTGAAAGAGGCGTCCGGCGTCTTCACCTGGATGGTTTCGAGATACTTGTCCCAGAACGCGGCGAGTTCTTCGAACGCCTTGTCAACGTTCTTCAGGTCGCGATACTTCTTGATGGCCTTCGCCGCGACTTTCAGGCTCTGTTCCTGCCCAAGCTGCGTGCAGGTGCGGAAAGTCTTCTTCGCTCCGATCTTCCCCGCATGGATCATCAATGCCGCGATGTTGTCGCCGCGGTCGCATTCGCTGTTCGAAAGTTCCTTCGCATCGAGGGAAAGCGGGTGCGCCCAGGATCCCATCTCGTTTTCGCCGAGGAAGACGCGACGATCGCCGTCAAAGCTAGAAACCTTGCAGTCCGCAGTCACGTAATTCACCGCATAGTCGCGCTTCATGTAAGCGTACTGTTCGAGGACCAGATGGCCGTCCTTTTCCGGGTGAGCCTTGAGCGTCATGGTCTGCGGGACCCAGTCCGCATTCGTCAGCTGCTTTTCGGCTTCGAAATGGCTGAACTCATACACGGGAACGATATCGACTTCCTTCGCGCCACCGGCGATATTTGTCACCTGGATATCCTGGAGAAGCGTATTCGACTTCGTCGGAACGAAAATCGTCACCTGTACGCGGAGACCGAAAGCTTCGGCAATCCAACGGCTATAGGAAAGACCGACATGGCACTCCCATTTGTCGAGCTTCACGAGTGTAGGCACGAAGAACGGGGAAAAAATCTTGTAGCTCTTGCCGTCCTTGACGCGGATATAGACCGTGCTCGCCTTGAAATCCGAGCAGGGCATCTGGGCGATATACTTCGTGATGCGGTTCAGCGCCGGGTCACCCTTGCAAACGAGAGTTCCCCCCGTCGTATCGACGATACCGCCAAAATCGAGCGTTCCCACATAGTTGCACCATTTGATGGGCGTTGCGGGATTTGTCAGGACATATTCCTTGTTCGCGTCATCGAAATAGCCGTACTTGCAGGCCTTGGCCTTGGGTGCGGACTTTTTCTTCGTGTTTGCTTTCATTTTATCTCCGTGGATGGTTGATGAAAATCAGCGGTTCTTGTCAAATTTACGAGAACCGAAATTGATGTAGAAGTAGCCGTCGAGCTTTTCGCGCTTCTGCGGATCTCGCAAAATGGCGATAGCCGCCCGCGTGTATTTCAGTTCGACGAGAATATGGTCGCGGCTCATGCAGTTCAGGAACGGACCTTCGGGATAGAGCGTCGGGCGAGGCTCTTCGTCGATCATCTTCTGCAAGCGGGAAAGCTCTTCGTTGAGTTTTTTCTCGTGGACTTCGAGAACCCGGGCCGTATCGATCGGATCGACCGCATACAGGAAAGCGTAGCCGAGAGTCCGCGGATCGTCGTTAAATCCCGTCAGGTGGCGCATCACTTCACGCCGAAGAACTTCCTCTCCCTTTTCGAGAATCCGGTAAACGGTTCGCTCCGGACGGTTGCCGTCCCGTTCCAGATGGCCTTCGATGGAACCGTTTTTTTCAAGGCGCGTCAAGCGATTGTAAATCGTCGAGGTACTGATTTTAGCCCACCGATCCAGTTCGCGGTTCCTGATTTCCGTCATGATGTCGTAGCCGCTCCGCTCGTGTTCCTTGATGAGCCCGAGCAAGACAAGATCGTAGCGATTCATTCTGTGATTCTCCGATAGTCCAATTTAGATTATTCTCGAGTGAAAGTGCAATATTTTTTATGAAAAAGTCGAAAAGGGCGTTTCTAGATTTTCATCGTCCGATGCTCGGCTCGCAGCTTTCCCATCGGAGCAAAGGAAAACATCGTAAACTCCGCGCAAAGAAAAGAGAAAAGCGAGATGAACGGAAAAAGAACAAGCGTGCACAATTCCGCGTCCTCGCGAAAGAGGTAGCCCAAGACGCCTCCGGCAAGCAGATGCAGGAAAAGGACCGGGATAAATACCTTGGAAAAGCCTCCGGACAAGGCGCCAGCAACAGGCGCACCTTTCCCGAGGGCAAAGCCGGCAAGAACTCCCACTGTAAAGATGCCTAAAAAATCGACAAGCAAAAAGGCGAGATACTCGGCAAAAGGCAGGTTTTCCCTGGCGGAAAGGGCGGTCCAAAAAAACGCGACGAGAAGCGCCGGCAAGAGGGTCTTCAGCGCGGCCACCCGTACAAACAGGAAGCAGATGAGAAAGACCGCCACACCGACCGCGGATGCAAGCAAGGCAAAGTCATTCAACGGAGAAAAAGAGGTTTCCTGCCCGAACACCCCGAGCGTGTATACCACGGAAGCCTGCGCATACGAAAGAATCGCACGAAAATCGCGAGCAAAAACGACATAGAGAATGGCAAAAATGGCGACAAAAATCAACCGGAAGCGGAGAAGGATTTCTCCAAGCGAGCGGACAGGCGACGTCTTTTTTCTCAAATCCATGGTTACCTCGAAATGACAAGTTTCTGTTTCTTGCGGAAAGTCTTGGCTGGCATCCCTTCTGCGGCGGGAACCTTTGACACCACGACGTAGTGGTAAAGCCCGTTGGCGAGCTTTCTGCCGTAAAAGTCCCTGCCGTCCCAGGTTGTCACGCCGGAGACAGCGTTCGGGATGCGCTGGACCATCCGACCGTTCTGGTTGTAGATGAAGATGGTGACATTTGCGGAACGGCCCACCGCCAAATCCTTGAAGTAGAAGGTCGCCCCTTTTCGTTTCATCGGATTCGGGACGGTAAAGACGTCCGAGAGCCCTTCGGTAAGGCCATCCGTAATGCGGACCTTGACGGTCCTTGCCGCCGCATTCCCGATGATATCCTGCGCCGAAACCTTGAACGTGTAAGTCCCCGCCGGATACCTGCTTTCGCCAAAAGTCATGCGGGCGACGGCTTTCTTGCTAGACTGTTCCAGATAGGGATACGGATGAAACGGAGACGCTGAGACGGCTTCGCCCGAGACCTCGAAGGAAATCCCCTCGTCCGATTCCTCACGGAAATCGATCGCCGTAGAATCCGATACGGTCACCTGCAGACAGGCCGGAGACGCGAGCGTAACCGTTTCCCCTTCCGAAAAGGACGTTCCCGATGACGGCGAGAGACAGCTCTGGATACGGATATCCGGCGGGAGCGAATCGTTCCGGATGATGGAATCCGCATAGGGGGATGTCCCTGAAATCGAAATGCCCGAAACCAGGAAGCGTCCCACGGAGCCGTTCGAATTTCCGCTAGCCCAAAGGCGTATCTCCGCAGCCGTATCCCCGAAAGCGATTTTACGCGGCGTGATGAAGCTGACCGAAAATCTCCCGTCCCGGATATCCACGTCCTCGCTAAAAATCTGGGCTCCGTCGTAGAGAACAGCGACCGAATCGTCCCTCGCCGGGGCTTCGCTCAGTTTTTTTTCGTAGCTCTGTTCCAGAATCGAAAGGTGAAGCGTCCCGTTTGAAATCCCCGAAACAGAACCGGAAATTTCCATGCTGTCAAGCGCGCGGATTGTGTCGATTTTCTGGTCGAGTTTTACGGAAAGTTCCGCCTTTGGCATCTGGACGACAGGTTCCCCGAGCAGAACGTAACGCTCGTTGTTCAGCCGCTGGCTTTTTCCCTGCCGAAGCGTCGCGCCTTTGGACAGGCGGTAAGCCTCTCCCAGGGTGCGCCCCGAAGGGAACAGGGCGTTCAGGACAAAGGACTTGGCGAAAACGCGGTTGTAAGAGCCGAACGTTTCGCGGGTCGCCCCGATCGAAGCGATCGCTCCGCGGCGGGATGCCTGGATGAACGTTTCGGAAAGCGAAGTTTCGTCGCCCTTGTCGAAGCGTCCCACGGTACACGAAAACGACCCGAGAACGGTGTAACGGGACTCGTTGGACAGGCTCGACACGTAGGACGGCTTCATCAGCCCTTCGAAGGCCCAGTCCGAAATCGATCCGTGTCCGAAGTAGATGGTGAAAAGCGCTCCCTGGTTGATGCGGTTGATAAGGTCCGTCGCCGCCGAAAGTTTCTGCCCCGAAGCGTCCGCCGTATAATCGAGCAGATAGATTTTCTTGATGTCCAGATGGTAATCTTCGCTTTCCGACCGGGCAAGGAGCGAACGCGAGAGATCTTCCGCCGACGCCGTATGTTCGATATAGTCCGGAGCAAAGCCGGTCCAGGCATCGTCTGCGGTCACGACGAGGGAACTTCGCCAAGAGGAATTATCCGCCGACGCCCCTTCGTGTTCTTCGATTTTCGCGTTATAAGCCTTGAAATCGGCAACGCTCGCAAGCGGCAAACGTCCGATATTCAAATCCAAGTCGTATTCACCGTGCAAGACCTGCTCCCCGGAATCGAGGACGGCAAAGAAGTCTTCCACGACAGCGTCTTCCTTTTCAAACGGCGGAAGCCAGTTCGTCTTGTAGCCCGAATGGAATCCGCGATAGTCAAAGTTTCCGTTTCCGGCGAGAACTGCCGATGTCAGGTTCGGGGAGACGCTCCGAGCGTAAGCCAGGTAATTCCGAATCGCGACAGGATCCTTCGCCCCGCCGGAATACGCCCGGAAAATGTCTTCCGCAAGGACGACCGCAGTCCGGTAACTTTTGGCCGCCTTTCCCTCGGAGCGAAAACGCCCGAGTTCCACGGCCGGGACCTGGAACGCTTCCGGTGCGATAATCAGGTATTCGGTTTTTGACGAAATCCGCGCGATATCTTCTAGAACGCCGTCGATTCTTGCCGGGATAGCCTCGATTTCCGCGGGTTTCCGAAAGGCTTGCTGATTGTACACAAGGTAACGCACATCCTCTGCGGCGGAAACGCTGTCGTAAAAGAATCCGCCTTTTACGGGAAGAAGCCCGACAGGGCGGAAATCCTTGAATTTCAGAACCCGGACATCGGAAGCGGCAGAAAGGGGAACTTTGATTTTCCCGTTCCGCGTCCCCGGAAAAATCCACTCCGCGGTATCGTTTTCAAGCGCGGGATTCCAGGCGTAAGCGAGCGAAAATCCATCAAAGCGTTCAAAGTGCATTCCGTTCGGAAGCATCCGCAGCGAATAGGAATTTCCAGACGGCTTCAATGCGGACGTTTCAAATTCAAAGTTCCCCCCGGGAAGAAGTCTCCGATAATCTGCGGACAAATAGCGTTCCCCGTTGGCGTTGAAAACGAAACGGATATCCTTCATCCGGGCGGCATAGCCCGAATCCGAAAGGCTTGTAGCGGACTGCCTTGAACCGTCAGCCAGAGTCGATGAATAAGCGGATCGGTGCGGAAAATACGAGACGGAGAGAAAACTTTTCCCGCTCTCCCGCTTGTGCGGAAGGTTCGCATTCCGCGAAGAGAAGAGGCTCGAAGTCGAGATTTCGAGAGAATCGTTCGGAGAACCCCAGAACCAGAACCATTCCTTGCCCGTCGCCTCTTCCCATCCGCCCTCGTTTCCAAAATACGTGTCCCGCAAAAAGGCATCCTTTTCGGTCCGAAGATAGCGCAAGACGGAAATTTCCGTTCCCGAACTTGCCGTAGAAATATCCGAAAGACGCAGACCGGAACCGCCCGAAGCCCATCCCAGCTGGAAATACTGGTAAAAGCTATAGGGGGAAGAGGAATAGTAATACTCCATGCCGTCGCCGGCGAGCGCCGGATTTTCAAGGTCGATTCGCTTCCAGAGCGATGTCCCGTAGCCCGCAAAAAAAATCGTGTCGCCGTCATCGAAAGTTCCGTCAGCCGACAGGGAGTTCGGACCATGGTCCCGAATCTCGATGGGAATTTCAAAAAGCCTGTTCGGCAGGATATCCGCGGAACTCCGGATGACGTCGGGCATCGTATCCTGGGGGGCGCCGTACAGCCTGAGCTTTTCGATTGGAATCCCTTCGCAATCCGAAGCCCGCGCAACTTCCCGGCAAGCGTTGTAAATCTGGCGATAGGTCACTGCGTAAAGCCCGTCTTCCGCCGTGCTTCCGTTTTCCCTGTCGCCCACCAGAATCCGGGCGAGCCAATTTACGTTCGAAGCGCTCGAACCCGCGCTTTTGCGAAGCGCTCTCGACTTTTTGTTTTTCGTTCCGAACGAAGCGGCTCCCTGGGGATTTCGGACATTTGAAAGCAGGCGGTTTCCCGGGCGGACGTTTTCCGGCTTCCCCGAAAATGTCACCGAGACCTGAAAGTTTTTCCGCACAAGAACCGACGAACCCGATCCGCGAACGAGCGGCACAAGGATATCGACCACCCATACATCGTCCCAGAGCTTTGGCGCGGAGACTTCCACGGATGCGTTTTCGAGCGCATCCGCCCTGCACCAGCGCTCAGGAAACTTCGCCGAGACGGAATCCTTGACATTGACGGAAGGCTTTGCGTTTGCCGGAACCGCTACGCGGTACACGCGGTAGGGCGTCCTGGAATTTTCCTTGTAAAAGGCGTTTTCCGGGAGTAGCCGAAAATCTCCATCTTCGCAAGAAGCCGGCGAAATGTCGGAAACGCCATCCCGGAAGACAAAACGCGACTTGGAATCTTCGACGATTTCAAAAGCAGAAAGAAACGCCGCCCAGAACAGAACGCAAAAAACGCCCAGACGCACAGGCTACCGTCCCCCGACCAGAATGGAATCCACCTTGATAGTCGGCTGCCCAACCGTCACCGGAACATACCCGGAAGCGGCGCCGCAAACCCCTGCCGCAAGCGAAAAATCTTCCCCGACCATCGAAATTTCCCGAAGAACCTGGTCGCCTTTTCCGATGAGGGTCGCCCCGCGCACGGGCCTTCCGATTTTTCCGTGTTCGATTTCATAGCCCTCTTCGACGGCAAAATTGAACTCCCCCGTCGCCGGGTTCACGGAACCGCCCGCCATCTTGGACGCGTAAAGGCCGTGTTCCACGCTGCGTATCATCGAATCGAAAGAATCCTTTCCCGGAGCGATAAACGTATTGCGCATCCGGCTGACCGGAGCGTATTTGTAAGACTCGCGCCTGCCGCTCCCCGTCCGTTCGACGCCCGTTTCCTTCGCCCCGACCATGTCCGACATGTAGCTTTTGAGAACGCCGTTTTCGATTAGAACCGTCCTTTTCGCAGGCATTCCCTCGTCATCGACAGCAACGCTCCCCCAGGAACCGGGAATCGTACCGTCGTCGATTGCCGTGAGGCAAGGCTTCGCCACGGCTTCGCCGAGCTTTCCGACAAAGGGACTTGCGTTATGACGGATGGCTTCGGTTTCTAGCGGATGCCCGACCGCTTCGTGAAAAATGACGCCTCCAAATCCGGGTCCCATCACGACAGGCATCACGCCGCCCGCGATATGCCCCGCTTCGAGCATTCGGAGCGAGCGTTCGGCTGCCGTCTCGGCCAAATGCTCCGCATTGAACTTTTCAAGCGATTCGTAACCGGCAAGCGCCCCGGGAGCTTCCCTTGAAACGATCTTTTCCTTTCCCTCGCCCGCGGTCACGTTGATGCCGAGCCGTGTATGTACGCGGAAATCGCTCACGTTTACGCCGCTTGAACTGATAACGCTTATGTGCGAGAGCGAATCGGAAATGCTGACAGCTACCTGGCATATCTTTTCGGAAACCCGGCGTGCGCTCCTGTCCGCAGCGTGCAAAAAATCCAGCTTGTAAGCGTTCCCCAAAATTCCCGGGTCCTTGAAATCCGGGTAACCGTTTCCAAAGCGGCGAGGGTTCGGATTAAATTCCAGGACATTCGGCGATGCGAAACATCCCCGTCCGAAAGCGAGCGTTTTCACCATGTTCAAAAGAGCGTCCTTGCTTTCGTCGCTCGTAAAGGCATAAAGGACTTCCGAGCCGAACAAAAGGCGTACGCCGATGCCGAATTCCGTCCCGGCGGAAGCCGTTTCGATAGAACCGTCCTTGAGAGAGAGCGTCGAAGAACGCGTTTCCTCTTCAAAGATTTCCACGTAATCCGCCCCGAAACCCGTTCCCGCTTCCAGAATGGATTCTGCAATGTCGCGATTCATAGGCGCCCCGGTTTTCTGACTGGAATTTTCGAGTTTTCCATCGCCTGTTTGATGTCTCCGATCGAATAGGTGCCGAAGTGGACCATGCTTGCGACAAGAGCCGCGTCCGCAGCCGTCTTTTGGAAAAGCTCGACGATGTGGGATGGAGTTCCCGCTCCGCCAGAAGCGATGACCGGGATTCCGACAGAGCGCGCTATCTTGTCCGTGATTTCCAGCTCATAGCCGTTCTGTACGCCGTCCGTGTCCATCGCGTTCAGGCAGATTTCCCCCGCGCCGAGGGATTCCGCCTTTTTCGCCCATTCGACAGCGTCGAGTCCCGTTGCGGAACGACCGCCCTTGATGTAGATTTCATAACCCGAAGGCGTCTTTTCCGAAACGCCGACGCGCTTCGCGTCCATCCCGAGCACGATGCACTGGTTTCCGAAAGCCTTTGCGCCTTCTTCGATAATTTCGGGATGCAGGACCGCGAGGCTGTTCACGCTGACCTTTTCCGCGCCGGCCAAAAGAACCTGGTGCATATCATCAAGGCTGCGGATGCCGCCTCCGACGGAAAACGGGATAAAGACGTTTTTTGCTATGTCCTTCACCATTTCCAGATCGCACGGACGATTTTCCGCGCTGGCCGTGATGTCGTAAAACACGAGTTCATCGACGCCTTCCGCGCTGTACTTCGCACCGAGCTCCACAGGGTCTCCGACATCGACATTTCCCTTGAAGCGAACGCCTTTTGTCACCTTGCGGTTCCGGACATCGAGACAGATGATCAGACGCTTTGTCAGCATACGCCGCTCCATGCGCTAAAGTTTTTTAAGACACGAAGACCGACGTCTCCGCTCTTTTCTAAGTGGAACTGTGTCGCGACAAGGTTTTCCCGGCAAATCGCCGACACGAAACTTTGCGAACCGAACGTCGTCCGGGCTAGGGCGTTTTCCGCGGCTATCGAATCGGGATGATAGGAATGCACAAAGTAAAAGTCGCTTCCGTCCGGGATGCCTTCAAACAGCGGGTGATCTTTCAGAAAGTCCACCTGGTTCCATCCCATCTGCGGGATCTTGATGCCCGGTTCTTCCCGAAAACGGACCGCTTTACCGTCGATTAGTCCGAGACATTTCACTCCGCCGTTTTCCTCGCTCGATTGCAGGACGATTTGGCATCCGATGCAAATCCCGAGGACGGGGCGTTTCCGTTCGACGACCCGGAAAATCGCATTCCCAATCCCTGAGTTTTCGAGGGTTTCCATCGCGGAGCGGGCTGCCCCGACACCCGGAAAGACGAGACGGTCCGCATCGGCGATTTCCGACGGGTCGCTCGAAGCCTTGACGGAAATTCCCAAATGCCCGAACGCGTTCAGGACCGAGGTCAGGTTTCCCGCATGGTAGTCAACAACGATAAAGCGTTCCATATTTTTTCTTGAAATTAGATGAGACCTTCGAAGAAGTTGTTTCCCTTGTCATCGACGAGGATGAACGCAGGGAAATCCTTGATGGTTATTTTCCGGACCGCTTCCATGCCGAGTTCCGGGAACGCGACGATATCGTTCGAAAGGATGTTCTGCTCCGCGAGGATAGCCGCAGGCCCGCCGATCGATCCGAGGAAGAATCCTCCGTACTTTTTGCAGGCTTCCGTCACCTGTTCGGAACGGTTCCCCTTCGCGACCATGATCATCGAAGCTCCCTTGGACTGGAAGCGCATCACGTAAGGATCCATGCGGTTCGCGGTCGTCGGGCCGAAGCTTCCCGTGGGCATTCCTTCCGGCGTCTTTGCCGGACCCGCATAGTAAATCGGGTGGTCGGAAACCGCCTTGATGACCGTCTTTTCAATATCGGAAAGTTCCTCGCCGCGTTCCTGCTTGTCGAATATTTCGGCGATTTTCGCATGGGCCATGTCGCGCGCCACAATCATCGTCCCGCGGAGATTCAGGCGCGTCTTCACCGGATACTTCGAAAGCTCGGCGAGAACCTCCTGCATCGGTCGGTCAAGGTCGATTTCGACCGGCGGCGCCATCTTCACCACGTTTCCTTCCGGGATATACTTTTCCGGGTGATGTTCCATCTTTTCGAGCCAAAGGCCCTTTTCGTCAATCTTCGCCTTGATGTTTCTGTCCGCCGAGCAGGAGACGCCGATGGAAACCGGACAGCTCGCCGCATGTCTCGGGCAGCGGATAACGCGGACATCGTGCACGAAGTATTTTCCGCCGAACTGCGCACCGATTCCCGTCTTCTGGCAGATGTGCAAAACCTTTTCTTCCATCTCGAGATCGCGGAACATCCGTCCGCCCTCGCTTCCCGAAGTCGGAAGGTCGTCTAGGTAGCCGCAGCTTGCGAGCTTCACCGTGTGCGTGTTCATTTCGGCAGAGGTTCCGCCGATGACAATCGCGAGATGATACGGGGGACACGCCGCCGTGCCGAGCGTCTTGACCTTTTCGGCGATAAACTTTTCAAGGGACTTCGGGTTGAGGAGCGCTTTCGTCATCGGCCAGTAGTAGGTCTTGTTCGCGGAACCGCCCCCTTTCGCCACGAAGAGGAATTTCATCTCCGCGCCTTCTTCGGCGTGGATGTCGATCTGGGCAGGAAGATTGCAGGCCGTATTCTTTTCCTCGTACATGGAAAGCGGTGCAATTTGGCTGTAACGCAGGTTTTTCGCCGTGTAGGCGTTGTAGATGCCTTCCGAAATCGCTTCGAAATCATCCGAACCTGTCCAGACCTGCTGACCCTTGTGGACGACGGCAATCGCCGTTCCCGTATCCTGGCAGAACGGGAGAATCCCCTTGGAGGCGACGACCGCATTCTTTAAGAGCGTTAGCGCGACGAACTTGTCGTTGTCGCTCGCTTCGGGATCCTGGAGAATTTTCGCGACCTTCGCCGTGTGGGCCGGACGCAAGCGGAAGCTGACTTCCTCGAAAGCGGACTGGGCGATTTTCGTCAGGGCCGCCTTGGAAACCTTGAGAATTTTCTTCCCTTCAAATTCCGCAACGGAAACGCCTTCCGTGCCGAGATTCACGTATTCCGTCTTGTCTTCGCCGTGCTGTACCATCGGTTCGTAATGAAATGCCATAGAAGCCTCTTTTTTGAAATGATTCGCCTAGAAAATAGAATTTTCGCGCTTTTCTGAAAATCCCTTTGCCACAATTCGGCAACAAGAGTTATTTTTCTAGTGAAATCGGCAGGCCTCTCTGCCATGGATTTTTTTAACAAGGACAAACCATGAAACTCACGAAGACTCTTTTTTCCGCACTTGTGCTTGCCGCGTTTGCTTTTGCAGCCGACGAAGCAAAGCCGGTCCCCGCAGCTGACACGGCAAAGACCGTCGCCACGGAAGCTCCAGCCGAATCGCCCAAGGCGGAGACGGCAAAGGTTGAGCCCGCCAAGGCTGATTCCGTGACCCCGGCAGCGACGGACACGACCGCAAAAGCCGCCGAACAGGCTGCACCTTCCGACACGGCAAAAACCGATTCCGTAAAGACTGCGGCAACCGAAGCGAACGTTCCTGCGGATTCCGCAAAGACCGTCGCCGTAGATTCTGCGAAAACGGATTCGGCAAAGGTCGCTGAACAGGTCGTCGCCGATTCCGCGGTAACCGCCCAGGCAGACTCCGCCAAGGCGGACACTTCCGAAGTTCTCGAAGCGAAAGCAGCCCCGATAGACACGGCGAACGTCGATTCCGCAGCAGCCGCGCCTGTGGATTCCATGGCGACCGTCAAGGCCGACTCCGCAAAGACGGAAACAGCCGAGACGCAGCCCGCACCTGAAGAAAAGAGCGAAGCCCGCACCGCCGGACAGACCATCATGGAAAACCCGCTCGAATTCATTATCGTAAGCGCGGCGTTTATCGCGAGCGTCCTCGTCATCATCTTCACAGGCAAGGACTGATTTCAAAAACGTTTTTGGAAAAGTCTCTCCATACGGAGAGGCTTTTTTTGTGTACCCATTTCAAGGCGCACAAAAAAAGCCCCGAAAGTCTTTTGACATTCGAGGCTCTTGTTTAATCAGCTGTATAATAAGCTAGGCTTGCGGCTGCTCGGGAAGAGGGGCTTCCGGCTGTTGCTGTTCCGCGGGCTTCTCCTTGTGGAGCAGAGCCTTGATGGAAAGCTTTACCTTGCCCTTCGGATCGACGCCCATGCAGAGCACGGTCACTTCGTCACCCACGTGCACGATGTCTTCGACCTTCTCGACGCGGTAGTCGGCAAGTTCGGAAATGTGCACCAAGCCGTCGCGACCCGGGAGAATCTCGACAAATGCGCCAAACGGCTGGATAGTCTTGACCTTTCCCTTGTAGATACGGCCCGGTTCGGGTTCCGCGGTAAGCTCCTCGATCATGCGACGGCAGACGGCACCGGCCTTGGCATTCGGCGCGGCGATGTCGATCATGCCCGATTCGTCGATGTTGATCTGGCAACCGGTCTGGGCCTGCATTCCCTTGATGACCGAGCCGCCGGAACCGATGACATCGCGAATCTTCGTGGTCGGGATGCGCATCTTGAGCATCGTCGGAGCCTTCGGGGACAAGTGTTCACGCGGGGCGGGAATCGCTTCCTTGATCTTGCCGAGAATGTGCAGACGGCCTTCGCGCGCCTGGTCCAGAGCCTTGCGCATCAGTTCCGGCGTAATGCCCTTGATCTTGATGTCCATCTGGAACGCGGTGATGCCGTATTCGGTACCCGTGACCTTAAAGTCCATGTCGCCTAAGTGGTCTTCCGTTCCGGTGATGTCCGTCAGGATTTTAATCTTTTCGTCATCGGCGTGACCCGTTTCGGAGATAAGTCCCATCGCGACGCCCGCAACCGGAGCCTTGATAGGAACGCCGGCATCCATCAGCGACAGCGTTCCGCCGCAGACGGACGCCATCGAAGAGGAACCGTTGGACTCGAGAATTTCCGATACGATGCGGATCGTATAGGGGAAATCTTCTGTCACCGGGAGAACCGCCTTGAGCGAACGTTCGGCAAGATGTCCGTGACCGATTTCGCGGCGGGACATGCCGAGTTTCTTGCATTCGCCAACGCAGAACGGCGGGAAGTTGTAGTGGAGCATGTAGCTCTTCGAACCTTCGCCCTGGAGCGTCTCGTAGCGCTGTTCGTCGGCCTTGGTTCCGAGCGTGCAGCTGACAAGCGCCTGGGTTTCCCCGCGCTGGAACACGGCGGAACCGTGGACGCTCGGCAAGACACCCAGCTGGATTTCAATCGGGCGGACTTCCGTCGTCGCGCGTCCGTCGATACGGCGTCCTTCGTTGAGGATCATCGTGCGCATCGTCGTCCGTTCGAGGTCTGCAAAGATCGCCTTTGCGTCGGCAAGAAGCGCAGCGTCCTGGGCTTCGCCTTCGCCGATAATCGCGAGGATTTTCGGGTCGGCGACGACCTTGGCTTCCAGTTCAGCCATTTTCGGATAGAGCTGCGTTTTCACCATGTTCGCATGGAGCGCCGCGTTGAGTTCGTCGAAGATGACATCCTTGACTGTCGCGACGAGCTTGTCGTGCGCCTCCCCCTTGTTCTTCGGGGTAAGGACCATCTTCGCCTTGGCGAATTTCGCGCAGAGCTCGGCCTGGGCCTTGCAGAGTTCCTTGATCGCGTCATGGCCTGTCGTGATGGCCTTGATCATCGTGTCTTCGGAAACTTCGTAGGCGCCGCCTTCGACCATGCAGACGGAATTTTCCGTACCGGCGACCACCAGGTCCAGATCGGCCACGGAAACTTCTTCGTAGGACGGATTCACAATGTACTTGTCGCCTATCACGGCAACGCGCACCGCCGCCACCTGTTCCTCGAACGGAAGTTCGGAAAGACCGATGGCGAGAGACGCCGCGGAAACGCCAAAGACGTCCGGGGCGAACTTCTTGTCCGCCGAGAGGACATTCACGATGACCTGGACTTCACGGGTGAAGTTGTCCGGGAACATCGGGCGGATCGGACGGTCGATGATTCGCGCCGAGAGAATTTCGTCGTCGCTTGGACGTCCCGGTTCACGCTTGTTGTAGCCACCCGGCAAACGACCGGCGGCATAGGCCTTTTCGCGATATTCAACGGTCAGCGGGAAAAAGTCCCCGTCCTTTTCCGGTCCGAAGCAGACCGTCGCGAGCAAAAAAGCGTCACCAATCTTGATGACCGCAGAGCCCGAAGCCTGCTTCGCGAGGCGACCGGTTTCCATCACGACAGAAGTCCCATCGGGGAGCTTCGCCGTAATTTCCTTGGCCGCGAGCATTTTGTATTCCATAAGCTATCCTTCGAATTAACCGCGGAGACCCAGTTCCTTGATCAACTGGCGGCAGGCGTTGATGTCCTGCTTTTCATAAAACTTGAGAAGGTTCTTGCGCTTTGCAACCATCATGCTCATGCCGCGGAGGGAGTGGAAGTCCTTCTTGTGAATCTTGGCGTGTTCCGTCAGGTTCTTGATCCTTTCCGTGAGAATCGCAATCTGGACGCGGACATTTCCCGAGTCTTTTTCGTTTGCACCGAACTTGGCAGTGAGTTCCTGAACTTTTTCTTTTGTAATGGTAGCCATATTGCTGTCCATTTCCTTTTGGTTTTATGTGAACGAATTACTTTAAGCCTCTTCTCTGCCTGCACCCAGTGGAATTTGGCGATTCTGGTCTGCAAATCCAAGGCAAAACGCAACTACTTGGTTTCAAATGTAGAAAAAACTAATGTTCCCTCAAAGCGGCATTCTGGATTTTTTGCCAAAAACCTTCCCAAATCTCGGGATTTATCTTGCGGAGAAGCCTGTCCATTTCGGGCGAAAGCCGCGGAGCCCTGATCCACACGGCATTCTTTCCCGGAATCTTAATCTGCGCGGAGTAGGCGAAGAGCATCTGCGAATGCGCCCCGAGAACGCTGTAATCCTCCTCGGTCAAGAAATGCCCGCCCGCCTGCTTTTTGTAGAACCTGCCGTCAAAGGAATAGAGCTTGTCGCCGACGATAGGAAATCCAAGAAAGGCGAGATGCGCCCGGATCTGGTGCTTTCTGCCGGTAAAGAGTTCCGCGCTGACGACCGAGAGTTTTTCCGATTCCGTTTCCAGGCAGGCGATTTTCCGAAACGCCGTCATGCAAGGCTTGCCGTCATCTTTCGGGAACATCCGAATCCGGATCTCGCTCGAAGGGTCTTCGCGCAAGGGCTTTTCGCAGACGACCTCGCCTTCAGGAAATTCCCCACGGACAATTGCCACGTAAACTTTCCGGAGCAAGATGTGTTCCAGGGATTTTTCGAACCGCTTTGCCGTATCCCGGTCACGGGCAAAGAGCATGATGCCGCCCGTATCGCGGTCAAGCCTGTGCATCGGCGAAATTTCCTCGTTTCCAAACGCCCTCCGGACAACCCCTGTAAACGTGTTGTAAAAAATCCTACCGGTATGGTGCACGGGAATCCCGGCAGGCTTCGAAAGGACAAGGAACTCGTCGTCGGCGTAAAGCGTGTCGAAATCCGTGGGAACTTCCGGTTCCGAATAGTTTTCTACGCGGTAAACCACGCGGTCCTTTGCGGAAAGCAGGCTGTCCGGAGCGGCAACCGTCCCGTTCAGCGTCACGAATCCGCCCGAAATTTTTTCTTCCCACTCCGCTTTCGAATGATACGTGAAGCGAGCCGAGAGCATATCGAGAAGGCTCTTTCCGCGTTCCTCGTTTCGCACGACACTTTCAAAGAAGAGCGTTTTGGGAACCTCGCTCATAGGCGGTAGAGGCCTTTTTCCCGGATGTAGGCGAAAACTTTCGGGTCGAGCCCTTCGGGGCAGTTTCCCGCGCCAAAGAAAAGTTCCTTGCGAATATCCCGGCTAGCGAACTTTCCGTCGAAGCCGTTTTCCCTTCCGACCCAGAACATCCGCGCAAAACCCTTTGCCCGGTGCGCTTCGGCGTCCGGCCTAGAAACTCCCCGGCGTTCAAAAACGATCAGCTCGAATTCCTTCAGGAGCCTTTCCCCGTTGAACTCGGTCCCGTAAAAATGCAGCGGATCGCGCCAATGCGGAATGCCCTCGTAGCTGTCCGCCCCGACGAGCAGGCGAAAGTTCACGCCGGGATGCGCGTCCCGAAGCATCGTCATCGTTACGTAGGAGCCTCGGTAATCGCCCATGTCCAGTTCCATTTTCGAAACCCGGATTCGCGGATCGTCGCCCACGACCATGTCGAGCATCGAAAGACGGTCTTCCGCGGAGGCGAAAAGCTTTTTATCCCAGCGGTCGGGGCTTGGAACGAACCAGAGCTCGTCGCAGAGATTCAGTTCGAGACAGAGCTTTGAAAGGCGCACGTGGTCGAGATGGACCGGGTCGAAAGCGCCCCCGAAAATGGCAACCGTTCTAATAGACATAGATGACAAAACCAAAGTTGAATTGCAGACGGCTTCCGCGGACGCGTTCGTTTTCTACCGGATTGTAATGGGAAAGAACCCAGCGGTATTCGAGTTCCGTGACGAAAGCCGCGGTCGGGAGAAGCTGGAAGGTCGCTCCGCCGCCGACGCCCCACTCGTTCCAGGTGACGTCGCCCACGTTTGAAAGGATCTTCGCCCGAGTAAACGATCCGATGAGGTAAGGCCTTTCCGGGGATCCCAGCGACACGCCGAGCGTTCCGTTGAGCGCGCGGGAGCGGACCGAGAGATGTTCCCCGAGGGCGTCCGTCCGGGAATAGTTGTAAAGCCCGTAGCCTAGTCGAAAGTATCCGATTCCGCGGACCCATGCGCCGACAAACGGCGTCATCCGGTTGAATCCCGTACCGTCCGCGCCATCGTCCAAAACCCCGTAAGCGGTTTCCACAACGCCTCCGACGATAAACGGCAACTTCTGCGCGTACGCAAATGCGGCAAGAAAAAGAACGACTAGCAGAATTCGCAGCTTCATAGGACGAGCGCGAGAAGCATGAAGGCGCAAAGAAGGCCGTTTAGCAGGGAATCGACCTTGTGGAAGATGTAAAAAGCCCTCGAAAGCGAAGCCTCCCGGTTTAAAATCACCCGATGCATCCAGTCCGACAAAAAGCAGGAAACGGAAAACTTGACGAGTACAAGCGCGAGAACCCAGAAGGCGAATCCGGCGAAGTGGGCGACAGCCGCATATCCCGCAAGCATCAGAACGTTCTGGATGGCGTTCACCCGGCGCGCGCTCGCTAGCGGTTCGTCAAACTCCAGAAGCATCTTGCGGTAATTGCCGACTTTCTTTTCGAGCATCCCGAAATTTTCGATAAAACTCGCGAGATTGTATCCGAAAAGGACGACCGACGCGAAAATCAGCAAGTATGAAGAAAGGGCAACCATCGTTTCCAATATAGCAAGTTTCCGCTAGTCCCGGGGCAAGAGCTGGCGGCGGGCCGTTTCGAGCGACCAGCCTTTTCTTTTCGCGTATTCCGAAAGCTGGTCCTCCGCGATTTTCCCGACGGAAAAGTATTCGCTCTTCGGGTGGGCGAAGTAGTAGCCGCATGTCGAATTTTCGGGAAGCATCATGTAGGAATCCGAGAGTTCGATTCCGATGTTTTCCTTCACGCGCATCGCGTTCCAGATGGCGCACTTTTCCGAATGGTCGGGGCACGCCGGATATCCGGGCGCCGGGCGGATGCCGAAAGGCGCGGAACCTTCCGGTAAATAACCCCAGGCGTTCTTCATCATGTCGAGGAAAAGCTTTTCGGAAAAGGCTTCGGTCAAGCGTCCGCCGAGCGAGCCTAGGAGTATCGCCGAATAGTCGTCCCCCGACTTCTTGAAGATTTCCGCCTGTTCCCGAATTTTAAAACCCGCGGAAAGGGCAAAAAGCCCCATATAGTCTTCTGTATTCGGCGAGAGGAAATCCACCAGCGAGCGGTGCCTGCAAATTCCCGCGCGGACTTCCTGCTCGCGCAAAAATTCAAAGCGGAACTTCCCGTATTCGGACAAAAGCGTGACGCCTTCGCCTTCGCGTCTCACTGGGAAAATCCCAAAGATTCCACGCGCCTCGATCCAGCCATTCGCAATCGCCCGCTCCAAGAGCCTTTTCGCATCGGCATAAAGCTTTCGGGCCTCTTCCGCTTTCGGGGAATCCCCCTCCAAAAGTTCGGGAAACTTGCCGGGGATTCGCCACGCATAGAAAAGAAAGAACCAGTCGATGAACGGCACAAGTTCTTCGAGCGGCTGGTTCGGGATGATGTGGATGCCCGGTTCCTTCGGCGCCGGAGAATGCGGCCACGGAATGTTCACTTCTTGCATTTCTGCTCCCGCAGGGAATTTCGCTCCCAAAAGACTCCGCCGGAAAACCCTTGGATGGAAGCATCGCTTTCGGCGCGGGCAAGCCTCTTTTCGCAAAGGCATGCGTATTCCGGGTTCTGCTCGATTCCCGCGTAATGCCGCCCGAGCTTTTTGGCGACGACGCTTGTAGTCCCGCTGCCAAGGAACGGGTCGAATACGAGGTCATCCTTTTCCGAAGAGGCTAGGATTAGTTTCGCGACGAGCTTTTCGGGCTTTTGCGTCGGATGGTCCGTGTTTTCGGGCATACTCCAAAACGGGATGCTGATATCGTCCCAAAAATTCGAAGGCGCCGTGTCGCGAAAATTCCCCTCTTCCGATTCGTTCCAGTCCTTCGGCGTTCCGTTTAACTTATACGGAGCGATGACCCGGCGACGCATCCGTACAGCGTCCAGGTTGAAAAAATAGTCCTTGGAATCCTTGACGGCAAACCAGATATCCTCCATGGAATTTTTCCAGTTCGCCTTCGCACCGCGGCCTTTTTCGCGTCCCCACGTGATGCGGTTCATGACGGTTAGTTTGTTTGAAATCGATCGCTGGATGGCCAAGGAAGACTTCCAGTCGCCGCATACATAGAGCGAACCGTCCTTTTTTAAAATCCGTACGAGTTCTCCCATCCAGGAATCCAGATAGGCTTCGTAATCCGCCGAGGACATCGAGGAAAAACGCAAACCGCCAAAATCCTTGAAGAGATTGTACGGCGGATCGACGATAATCAAATCCGCCATTTCCGACGGAAGCCTTGGAAGCACCTCGAGCGTGTCACCGAGAATCGTCCTGTCGAGAATCGCTCCGAGAGAAAAATCCGTTTCGCGGGAAGCGTTCCAAAGTTTTGCGGAAAAAGCTTCCCGTTCCGACGGAGAAAGCGTAAGCGTTCTGTTCCGCGGAGATTTCCGTTTTGCGTTTTCTATCCGGGCCATCTGTCGTAAAGCGCCTGTTCGTCGTTCACCAGCATCACGCGCGGCTTCGAGCCGTTTTTCGGTCCGCAGATATTCAGCCGCTCCAGCTGGTCCACAATTTTGCCCGCCCGGGAAAATCCCACCGAAAAATGCCGTTGCACTTCCGATGTCGAGAGCGAGCCCCGCTCGATACCGTATCGCGCGACGTCCAAGGCCAGCTTGTCGAGCTTTCCGCCGAGCGACTCCCCGCCTTCCCCGTCCTCGCCCATTTCCGAAGGATCGTCGATGTCGAATGTTTCAAGACGTTCGTAGTGGACATTCTGGTTCGCGCAGGCGTCCGCCAGTTTTTCCACTTCCGCGTCCGTCAAGAATCCGCCGTGGACACGGCTCGGTTCCGGATCTTCCCCCGAACGGTAAAGCATGTCGCCTCGACCGAGAAGCTTTTCCGCTCCGGCGCGGTCCATCACGGTCCGGGAATCCACCTGCGATGCGACCTTGAAACTGATTCGCGCGGGAAGGTTCGCCTTGATAAGCCCGGTGATGACATTCACCGACGGACGCTGCGTCGCGATAACCAGATGAATCCCGACAGCCCGCGCCTTCTGGGCGATACGCGCGATATACTTCTCCACTTCCTTTCCCGCGACCATCATTAAGTCGGCAAGTTCATCGACCACGATGACGATGTAGGGCATGTTCTCCATCTTTTCCGCCGAAGTGTCCGGGCTTTCGAGCTGTTCCCTGCGCTTCTGGTTGTAGCCCACCAGGTTCCGGACCTTCCACTTGGCGAGTTCTTCGTAACGGCGGTCCATTTCAACGCACGCCCATTTGAGTGCGCTGACCGCCAAATCGGGCTGCGTCACCACGGGAGCGAGCAGGTGCGGAATGTTCTCGTACAATTTCAGTTCGACCACTTTCGGATCGACGAGGATCATGCGAAGTTCGTCGGGCGTCTTGCTGAAGAGGAGACTCGCCATGATCGTGTTGATGCAGACGGACTTACCGGAACCCGTCTGGCCCGCGATGAGCACGTGCGGGGCGCGGCAGAGATCCATCGTGTAGGGATTTCCCGTGATATCCTTTCCCAGCGCGATAATCAGCTTGTCCGGTTTGGGCTGGAACGCAGCGCTTTCGAAAATGTCCCGGCAATAGACGGTCTGGAGTTTCCGGTTGGGTACTTCCACGCCGACGAGCGACTTCCCGGGTATCGGAGCGAGAATGCGGATGGACTTCGCCTTGAGCGCTAGCGCTAAATCTTCGTGCAGGGAGGCGAACTTGGAGACCTTGACTCCGGGGCCGGGTTCCACCTCGAAGCGCGTAATCATCGGTCCCGTCGAAATGCCTAGCACCTTTCCCTTCACCTTGAAGTTTTCGAGCTGCTCTTCGAGCTGGTGGCCGATATTTTCAAGCTCTTCTTCCGTATAGTCGGGTTTCTGTTCGGGTGGCTCCGACAAAATATCCGAAACCCGCGGGATGACGTAATCGTCGTATTGCGGAACAGGCGCATCGGAAAGTTCCGCACTTCCTGGCAGCGCTTTCGAGCTTTCCCCTTCCGGGGATTCCCCGTCCGACAGTCGGAGCGTGTCATCCGGCTTTAATGTTTCGTCCAAAGTTTCCGCCTCGGATCTTGTCGCCTCCTGATTTTCGATTGGCGATTTTCCTTCGTCATTTTCGAGAAGATCGATTTCGGAACGCTCCACGATACCCTGGATCGACGGACGCGTACGGCGGTTGTTCTCCCAGTCGTTCATCTGCTGGACCTGGCGCAGGTGCGCAATTTCGTCCCGAAGCGCCCGAACTTCCAGCGCGCCGAGGCGCTTTTCGTTTTCGCGCAGGTAACGCTCCTTTTCCTCGATTTCATGCAGGGCGACGTTGGAACAGTCCTCGATGTCGGGGTTTGGCGGAGAAGTCCGTGCGGCATCCTCCCCGTCCTGTGAAACGGGAAGCGTCCCCTCGAACGCGCCGACCGGTCCGCGAAACGGCTTCACCTTGCCCTCGTAAATCGTATAGTCGCTATTCCAGTCCGGATTCTTCGCCTTGCGCGCTTTCGCCTGAGCCTTTTCCAGCGCCCTGTCCGGCAAGGGCTTATCGGATGCGGAAGCTTTATCCGGTTTGACTCTTTCGTTTTCCTTTTCCGCCTGATGCTCGCTCCAGAACTTAGCCCAAAGGGTAAGCGGAGTCTTCAGGAACGAAAAATGCGAAAGCCGGAGACCGAAGAGCAGGACGGCGATTCCTGCAAGGATGGCGCAGAGGAGAATGAACGGGAAAAGCGAATTTTCCTCCCCGAAGAGCGGCCAGACAAGGCTCTGGACCATGAAAAAGCCGAGCCTTCCGCCTGCGCCGTAGAGGGTTTCCGTCCGAAGGGAAAGCGGCGAGGAGAATGTCGATGCGAGCGCAAGCAGGACAGGGCAAAGAAACGAGAGGGACGTGAAGCCGATGCAGACGCGGGTAAAACGGGGAAACGCGCCGGAAAGCAACAGACGCACACCCCAGGAAGCCACTGCGACCGAAAGGACCGTCGAGGAAAACTTTCCAAAGACATAGAGAACGGTTCCGGGAAAGGCCTTGCCGAAAACCGGGCCGAGCCAGTTTTTTTCGCTGCCGATAAAAGACACGAGCGAAAGCAGCAAAAACAAGCCGAACGCGAGAAGGAGGATTCCGGCAAGACGGCGAGCCTTTACGGAATCCGCCTGTTCGTCCTTCTTCGCCCTTTTCGTTTTCCTTGAGACTTCCTTCATAGCGACCCCAATATAGATTTTTCCGTCCGCCTTGTTCGAAGCCAACGAGCCTTTTCTATGTTTTCGCCGTGAAATTCAAGCATCCCAAAAAAGTCAAGAGAATGCTCGCGGGACTTCTCGTCGGGACATTCCTGACGCTTCTTATCCTGCTCATCCCGGAATCCATCGCGCTTCGCTCCGAATACATTTTTTACGATGCTTTTTCCAGGCATTCCGCGCTGAAAACGACGGATCGCGCAGAAGACATCGTAATCGTTGACATCGACGAAAACGCGCTTTCCAAGTACGGGCCTTACAACGAATGGACGCGGGACATGCACGCCCGGGTAGTCCAGAGGCTCGAAGACGGCGGAGCGGCGGCTGTCGCCTTCGACATACTTTTCAAGAACGCCGATTTTGGAAACCGCCACGCAAGGCGCGCGGAAAGCGTTCTCGAAAAACTCTACCCCGATAAAAAATGGATTTCCGATTACGACCGGATCCGCAGAGCCTACGATTCCGACTCCATCCTCGTCCGGGCAATCGCGGACAATCCGAACGTCATCGTATGCGGAACGTTCAACTCCCGGACAGACTACAAGCACCAATCCCAATGGATGCCGCTCAGCACAGAGCAGCGCGCAAGAGAAGTCGACGCGAGCCCCACCTTTTCCCTGTCCCAGGTTTCCTCCGTCGAGGAGGTAGAATCCAAGGATCTGCTCGACAACGTTTTTCCCGAACTTTCCCATGCGGCCAAAAACTTCGGCGTGGTCAACGCAACTCCCGATGACGACGGCATTTTGCGGCAGATGCGTATGCTTTACCGGTTCCCGAACGAAAACATCTGGCCCGAAGCCTCTTTCCGAATCTACCCGACGCTTTCCCTCGTCACGCTGATGCACCTTTTCGGGACAACTCCCGACTCCGTAAAGATAGCGATGGGAAAACATATCGATCTGGGAAAACCTTTCGGGATTTACCGGGATTCCGCGGGAACCTTGCGCACGACATATCCGCAATTTTCCTACCCGATGGTCCGGGAAATCCTTCGCCACAGGGAAACGCTTTCAAGCCGCAATGTCCGGGATTCGCTATCGGGGAATTTCCTGGAAATCTCCGCGCAAATCCGCATCGTAAAAGATTCCGCGGGCCTTCTGACCGTACTGATGGACGACGGGGATTTTCTCCCCGGCGATCCGGATATGGGAACGTTCGCCAAGGAAGTTCTCGCGTTTTTCGAAAAGGATATCGAAAGCCTTGAAAAAGGAAGTTCGAAATGGCTTTCCGCGGAACTGGATTTCCACTTCAACGAAAAGAAAGGACGCTGGATTCCCAACTACACGATCCTTTCGCCGGACGTTCTCGACGCCCTTTACCGGACGGACACGGCTTCCATCCTGGCGCTAAAACCCGGAGAGGAGATGCGCTTCGGAAAAAACAAGCGGATTCCCATCGACAATCGGGGAAATTTTCTTCTCCATTTCAAAAGCCCCTACAATATTTCGCCCGACCAGCGGACATTCCAGCACATTTCCTATTACGATGTCGCCGAAGGAAGAATCGATCCGGCGATGTACCAGGGGAAGATTTTCATTCTCGGAAGCGCCGCCCCCGCCATGTTCGACTTCTACGCGACGCCTCATGACGACCACTTCCCCGCGGTTCTAGTCCATGCGACCATCCTCCAAAACGTCTTGACCGACGACTATATCCGTTCCGAATTTCCAAATCCGGCCATCTATATCGCCACAGCCATTTTCGCCATTCTCATCGGGCTTTTCGCCTCGCAGTATCTCGCCGTACTCTTCCTAATCCTGCTTTTCATGGCAAGTATAGTCGTCTCGTATCTCTTCTTCGCGAACGGTCTCTATGTCGGCTGCACGACCTACCTTATCGAAGGAATCCTCGCCTTCTTAGGCTCCTTTCTCGTACGCTTCTATTTCGAAAACCGAGACAAGACATTTCTCGACAAATCGTTCAAGCAATATATTTCGGACAAATTAATCGACGAGATGCTTTCGAGCGAAAAGGAGCCGGAACTCGGCGGTGAAAAAAAATACCTGACGGCGTTCTTCACGGACATCCAGGGATTTTCTTCCATTTCCGAAGAGATAGGCGACCCGAAAAAACTGGTCGATTTGCTAAACGACTATCTGACCGCCATGACGGACATCGTCAAGGACGACAACCAGGGAACGCTTGACAAATACGAAGGCGACGCGATTATCGCTTTCTTCGGAGCGCCTTCCCCGATCGAACACCAGCGGAGAAACGCCCTGCTGAGCGCCCTCGCGATGCAGAAGGCCCAGAAGCTCTTGCGCACGAACTGGAAACGCGGGAAAAACCATGCAGGAAAAAACTTTGCGGAAAACATCGCCTACCCGGAATCCGTCTATCGGATGCACACGAGAATCGGCATCAATTCGGGAGAAATCCTCGTCGGGAACATGGGATCGGAAACGCGAAAGAACTACACGATCATGGGCGACGCGGTCAACCTGGCTTCAAGACTCGAAAGCATCGGCAAGCAATACGGCACATACATTCTCGCAAGCGAGGAAACGCTCAGCGGAAAAGCGGATCCGCTCGACAAGACCGATTACAGGGACGTTTTCATCACGCGCCCGATCGACCGTCTGAGAGTCGTCGGCAAAAGCGAAGCCGTACAGGTTTACGAACTGCTCGGAATGCCAGGAGATCCCGAAGCGGGAAGCCTAGAACTTCTAGCCTCCCTATGGAAAAAGGCCCTGACGTTTTACTACGCGCAAAGATGGGACGAAGCGATTGAGGCTTTCGAGGAGACCAAGATGCTCGAGCCGCACTTGCAGGCCAAAGATCCCGGTGCGCGACCGACGCCTTCCGAGGTATTCATCGAACGCGCGATTGCCTACAAGGTAAACCCGCCGACAAAACCGGGCGAACCTTGGGACGGAATCTACACGGCGACTTCCAAGTAAATCCGCTCCACGGCCTCGGCAAAAATTTTTGGATCCTGGAGAAGACAGAGGACAATCCAGCCGTCTTCCTCGAAATCGAAGAAAAATCCAGGATGGACAAGGACTTTCGCCTGCTTGAGCAGTCGCAAGGTCAGCATTTCGTCATCAAATCCTTCAAAGCGCAAAGCCGCATACCAGCCACCCTGCACGTCCGGCGCCACGTCTTTTGAACGAAAACGTTCCCGCAGAATTTTCAGGTTTTCCCGAACGCGGGTCTCGATACGCTTTTCGTAGGGAAGCGATCTTTCAAGCATCGGAGCGGCCAGCGAAAAAGCCGGGGACGATACGCTCAGATAGGCATCCGCGACATATTCGATTGCGGACTTCAGCGGATTTCCGAGCCTTCCCGTCCGATAAGCCATCCAGCCGAGCTTGAGCTGCGGAGAGCCGACCGACTTGGAAAATCCCCCAAGAAAGAAAACGGGCACATCCCGGGAATCCCAGTTCCACGGGCGCTCCGAGCCGTCATAGATGAAATCCCCGAAGACCTCATCGACGACAATCGAAAGTTCTTCGCGCGAAGCGAAATTCACCAAGGCTTCCCATTCCGGTTTCGAAAGGACATGGCCAGTCGGGTTGTGCGGCGAAACGGCGAGAAGGATTTTCGTCCGCGGCGGAAAGGAATAGAGGGAATCCGCATCCAGCTCCCATTTGCCGTCCGATAGCCTTAAAAAATACGGTGCGGTCTTCATGTTTTCGAGAGAGGCTAGCGAGTCTAGCAGCGGATATCCCGGCATCGGCGTGAGAATCGCATCGTCTGCGTCACAGAGGGTCTTAAAGAGAACGGAATAGGCTTCGCTCGTGCTTGAAAAAAGCTGGATGTCATCGGGAGAAAAATTCCCGCCTCGCTCCGCAAAATAACCCGAGACCGCCTTCCGCGCTTCGAACCAGCCGTTCGCATCCGGATTCCAGACGGAAAACTTCGGAATCGCTTCGGGAAGGACTTCTTCCAAGGGAAAAGCCTGTCCGGTTTTTAGCGGACTAGAAACGGTCAAGTCCAGGAAATCGGGGATTTTCCGTTTGAGCTTCGAAAGTTCCAAAAAAAAGGGAGAATCGGAAAGATCCTCCGGGAGTCTTCGAGAAAGGCGCATCATCCTTTCCGGCGGCGATTCCATGCGACAAGGAGAACCGAAGCGAGAGCGATTCCCGCCGGAACAGCAACGACAAGGACCAGGATGACCACCTTCTGCAGCGCGGAAAGGTTCCGGACTTTGTCGCGAAAGCCCAGAACTTTTTGCCGAAGAGCCTTGATCTTTTCCACGATGAGCCTCGAAAGGTTACTTCAGATGGGCCAAGATCCAGCTTTCCAGATCCTCGATCCTCACGTGCTCCTGCTTCATGGAGTCGCGCTCGCGAACCGTGACCATTCCCTTGTATTCGGGGTTCACGTCGTCGCCTTCGCCGATCGTATCGAAATCGACCGTGATGCAGAAAGGCGTTCCTAGTTCGTCCTGCCGGCGGTAACGCTTGCCGATCGACTGGGTCTCGTCGTATTCCACGTTGAAATGCTGGAGCAGATCCTTGTAGAGCTTCTCCGCGACTTCCTTGACCTTGCCCTTCTTCACCAGCGGAAGGATAGCCGCCTTGACCGGGGCGACCTTCGGGCTGAAATGCATCACCACGCGTTCTTCGCCGTTTTCGAGCTTTTCGACATCGTAGGCGTCGCAAAGCAGGACAAGCAACAGACGATCGACTCCGAGCGACGGTTCCACGACATACGGAATGTAGCGCTTGTTGTTCACCGCGTCGAAGTATTCCATCTTGACCTTGGATTCCTTCTGGTGCTGCGTCAGGTCGAAATCGGTGCGGCTAGCGATACCCCAGAGTTCTCCCCAGCCAAACGGGAAGTTGTATTCAATGTCGGACGTTCCGTTCGAATAGTGCGAAAGTTCCTCTTTGGCATGTTCGCGGAGACGGAGCTTTTCCTTGTTCACGCCCAGCCCCTCGACGAAAGCGACGCAGAACTTCCTCCAATAGTCATACCATTCCTTTTCCGTTCCCGGTTCGCAGAAGAATTCGAGCTCCATCTGTTCGAACTCGCGGGTGCGGAAGATGAAGTTCCCCGGCGTGATTTCGTTGCGGAAAGACTTTCCTATTTGCCCGACGCCAAACGGGATTTTCGGACGGACATTGTCCATGATGTTCTTGAAGTTGATGAAAATGCCCTGGGCGGTTTCCGGGCGGAGATAGACCTTGTTGCCCGTGCCTTCGAGGACGCCGAGCTGCGTCTGGAACATCAGGTTAAACGCGCGGGGTTCCGTGAAATCCTTCTTGCCGCACTTGGGGCATTCGATTTCGTTGTCGATCATCATCTGGTGGATTTCCGGGAAGGTCTTGCCGGCGCAGCAGCCTTCGCCGAGCTTTTCTTCGAGCAACTGGTCCGCGCGGAAACGTTCGTGGCACGCCTTGCAATCGACGAGCGGGTCCGAAAAGTTCGAAACGTGTCCCGATGCCTGCCAGACGCGCGGGTTCAGAAGGATGGACGAATCGAGACCGACGACATCCGGGCGGGAGGAAACAAATGTCTTCCACCAGAGGTTCTTGATGTTGCGCTTGAGTTCGACGCCGTAAGGACCATAATCCCAAGTATTCGCGAGACCGTCATAGATCTCGGAGCCCGGAAAGATGAATCCGCGCCTCTTGCAAAGGGAAATCAGGTCCTTGAGCGCATTCTGTACAGTCTTTGCCATATTTCGTCCTTTTGAAAATTTTTCGCGGTAAATATACAAAGAAAAATCACCCGGAAATTCCCAAGAGCCGGTCGGGGCGACGCGAACTTTAAAATTTTCGGAATTTTTTTATTTTGCAATCCACCCATGCAAAAGATTTTTCCCTTTTTTATCATCTTCATCGCCAACGCATCCGCAAGCTATCTAAGCGAAGAAATCTTCCCGGAGAAAAGCGCGCTTTATGAAATCGCAAGAAACGGCGAAACTTTCCTCGCGTCGGAAAGCGACCGGGCCTACGTTCCCTTTCTTCGCGAAACAAACGAATCTCCCGAAAACAGCGAACCGGACGATTTTCTCGACGAGATTTCCCCTATCGACGAAATGGGAACGGATTCCGTCGCGCTTGCCGAAGAAAATCTCGATACGATTCTTGTCGATATGAAAAAGGCGGCTTTCCCGCTCGAAAGCGGACGGATTACTTCTCCCTACGGATTCAGGCATTACCGTATCCACAAAGGCATTGACATCGGGCTAAAGCGGGGCGATACGATTCGGGCAGCCTTTCCCGGAAAAGTCGTGCGGGTGCGTTACGAACGGCGAGGCTACGGGAAATACATCGTCATGGAACACCGGGATTGCGGCATCACGCGGACCGTCTATGCGCATCTATCGAAGCAACTCGTCAAGGTCGGCGATTTCGTCGAAGCGGGAAGCACCATCGGACTAGGCGGGAACACGGGGCGCTCCACAGGACCGCATCTCCATTTTGAAACGCGCATCGGGGACATGCCTCTCGACCCGCGCCTTTTCTTCGATTTTGGAAATCACGCTTTTTTTAGCGACGAAATCAAGCTTTCGCGCGAAAAGACCGAAGCGGAATATGCCGCTCTGCAAAAAGAAGCGGGCAAGCACCGCTACCATCGAATCCGCCCCGGCGATACGCTCGGAAAAATCGCCAGGAAATACCACACGAGTATCGGGAAACTATGCAAACTCAACGGCATCAAGCGGAACTCCGTCCTCCGCGTCGGAAAGCTCCTCCGCTGTTCATGACTTGGTA
Source organism: uncultured Fibrobacter sp. (assembly GCA_934691725.1). Taxonomy (GTDB): domain Bacteria; phylum Fibrobacterota; class Fibrobacteria; order Fibrobacterales; family Fibrobacteraceae; genus Hallerella. The sequence goes on from CAKUTF010000023.1 coordinate 31,634, forward strand.
GTCCGCGGACGTTTAAGGGAATGGGAAATTAGAAATTAGCAATGAGCAATGGGTCTGCGGACGTCTAAGCTTAGTGGACAGTAGTCAGTGGTCAGTGGTCAGAGCATCAGACGTCTAGGCTTAGTGGAAGTGATCAGAAGTCAGTGGCCAAAACCGCGGACATCTATGTTCAGGGATTAGGGAACAGGGATTAGGGAGTAGTCAGCAGACGTCTAAGAAAATGAGAAATTAGCAATGAGTAATGAGGCATTGGTCTGCAGACGTATAAGCTTTTGGGAAGCGGTAAGCGGGATGCGGAACAAGGTATGCTGTCATTCCCGTGCACACTATGATGTCATTCCCCTATGTCATTCCCCGGCTTGACCGGGGAATCCCCTTTAAGGAATGGGATTTGACAGGTTAGCGAGCTTGCCAAGCTATTCAGAACTCAGTTGAGAGAGCTTAGAGCTTAGAACAGCGGACGTCTAAGCTTAGTGGACAGTAGTCAGTGTCCAGTGGTCAGAGCCGCGGACGTTAAACTTCCGAGAGTCAAAAATATAGATGTCTGCAAATCTAAGTTCTCAGCACTAAGCTCTAAGTTCTGAACTCGCTCCGATAACTGTTCCCTAATCCCTTATTTCTGAGTGCCGTTCGCTTGACCGCCATCAAGTTCCCTTCCAAAGAACGCAATCGATGCCCAGCAATTTCTGGAATTTTCCGATAATCGCAACAAGCCCCGCTTTTTACCGTTTTCCGATAAACCGCTTTAAATCGTCAAAGCGTTCCTTCGCCTCCGCAAAGCCTTCCCGGTAAAGGGCTTCGAGTTTTGCCGCGTTCCGTTCGAGACGCGCCACTTCGACCGTTTTCTGCGGGCGGATGACGAAAACTTCCCCGCGCGCCTCGGCGGCATCTAGCGCATCGAGCGTTTCGTTATAGACGCGGAAACGGTTCTCGCAGGCCGCGACGAACCTCGGATACTTGCGATACTTAAGGCGGATAATCGGCATGAGCCTGTTCGGGCTTTTGCGGTAGCCCTTTGCACGGGTCAGCACCACGATGCATTTTCCGTAGCCCATTCGACGGAACGCTTCAAACGGAATCGAATCGGCCACTCCCCCGTCGAGATGCGGAATCCCGTCGATGTTTACCAGGTTCGAAACGAGCGGAAGGGAACCCGATGCGCGGAGCTTGTCCATGTCGTCACGCAAATCTTTCAGTTCCAGATGTGAAGGTTCGCCCGTGAGAACGTTCGTCGCCGTCGCGTAGCACCTTGTCGAGGAATTCCGGAATGTTTCGTAGTCAAAAGGATCCAGTTCGTTCGGAATCCGTTCGTAGCAAAACTTTTTGTTGAAAAGGTCGCCGGTCAGAAGGAGCGATCGGAAACTCATGTAACGCTTGTCGTTCGCATATGTCGCAATCACGCGGAATCCGCGCTTTTCCTGCCGGGAGACGAAGTTTACCGCCTGGACCGCCCCCGCGCTCACCCCGATAACGCCATCGACAAAAAAGTTTTCTTCCAGAAAAAAGTCGATGACGCCAGCCGTATAGACGCCACGCATCCCGCCGCCTTCAAGAACCAACCCGAGCCTGTCTTCCCGCATAATAACTCCTGCACAAAATTTCCCGCCAAGAGGCGACTAGCCTCGATAGGCTTTCGGGAAACTTAGAAAATTCGGCATTTCGTTCCGGGAAAGAATCCCCGCTCCGGGGATTTCTTCCGGTTTTCGGGTGTTTCCGGTCGGATTTTACTAAATTTGGGCTATATGAGCGACATTCCAGAATCCTTCATTTCCGAAAAAGTCAAGTCGATCGCCCGCGCACCGAAATACCGCGGCGCGATTTTCCAGGTCGAAGCGGACGACCGCGGACTGGCCCTGATCGACGGAAAGGAAGAAAGCCTCAAGATTTACATCACCGTCGATCCGGAAAAGGACCAGATTGTCGAGACGCGTTTCTTCACTTACGGCGGACCGATCTTCACGGCGCTAGCGGATACGCTCTGCGAAAGTCTCCAGGGAAAGACCGTTTCCGATCTGGAAAAGACCAACGTCCACGCTCTTGAAAAGGAACTGCGCGATACGCCGGAAAAGCCCGCGTTCCCGCTTGCCGCGACGGAACCCCGGAGCCTTTCGAAGCTCATCGAGAAACTTGTCGCCTCCTATCCCGAAAAGAAGAAGGTAGCGCTTGCGGCACGCGAAACGATGGAGAAAATCAAGTACCGGACGCAGACCGCGGAAGGACGAAGCGAAGCGGACAAGGAGTGGGCAGGCCTCTCGGACGAGGAACGCCTGAAACGCATCGCGGAATGCCTCCACGTAAACGTCCGGTCCGCCCTCCAGAACGACGGAGGCGACTTGGAAATCCTCGGGATGCTCGATGCGAACCACGTGAAAGTCCGCTTCCAGGGAGCCTGCGCGGGCTGCTCGGCGTCGAGCGGAGGCACGCTTTTCTACATCGAGGATACGCTCCGCGACAACGTCTATTACAACCTGAACGTCGTCCCCGAAGAAACTTTCCCCGGAGAAGCCTTGCCATGAGCGGAGAAGCCTACAGGGAACCTTACAAGTATGGGTTTGTCACGCCCATCGAGAACGATTCGTTCGAAAAAGGCCTGAACGAGGATATCATCCGGCGCGCCTCGAAAATCCGACGCGAACCGGAATTCATGTTGAAGTTCCGGCTAGACGCCTACGAAAAGCTACGGAAGATGGAAGCTCCCCACTGGGCGGAACTCGATTTTGAACCGGTCGATCTGCAGGACATCGTGTATTATTCCGCTCCGAAGACCAAGAAGGCGCACGATTCCATCGAGGACGTCGATCCGGAGCTCCTCGAAACATTCGACAAGCTAGGCATCCCGCTGAACGAGCAGAAACGCCTAGCGAACGTCGCCGTCGATGCCGTCTTCGACAGCGTGAGCATCTACACCAGCCACAAGAAAAAGCTCATGGAGATGGGGATCCTCTTCTGCTCCATCTCGGACGCCATCAAAGAATACCCCGAACTTATCGAAGAATACATGGGAAGCGTCGTTCCGCCGAAAGACAACTACTTTGCGGCGCTCAACAGCGCGGTCTTCGGAGACGGCAGCTTCGTCTATATCCCGCCAGGCGTCCACTGCCCCATCGACCTTTCGACTTACTTCCGCATCAACAACAAGGAAGCGGGACAGTTCGAGCGCACCCTGATCATCGCGGACAGGGACGCCCAGGTCAGCTACCTCGAAGGCTGCACGGCACCCGAGTTTTCCAGTCACCAGCTTCATTCGGCGATAGTCGAGCTTGTCGCGAAGGAAAATGCGAGCATCAAGTACAGCACGGTCCAAAACTGGTATGCGGGAGACCGCAAGACGGGAAAGGGCGGCGTCTATAACTTCGTCACGAAACGCGGAAAGTGCGCCGGGAAAAATTCCCACATCAGCTGGACCCAGGTAGAAACAGGCAGCGCGATTACGTGGAAATACCCGAGCTGCATCCTCCAGGGAGACGATTCTACCTGCGAATTCTATTCGGTTGCGCTCACCAACGGAAAGATGCAGGCCGACACCGGGACAAAGATGATTCACATCGGAAAGAACACGAAAAGCACGATCATCAGCAAGGGCATCAGCGCGGACGAAAGCTCCAATTCCTACCGCGGACTAGTCGATATCCACAAGGGCGCCTCCGGTTCGAGAAACTACACGGAATGCGACAACATGCTCGTCGGCGCAAGAAGTTCCGCGCATACTTTCCCCTACATCCGCGTCGCGGACCCGACATCTTCCACGGAACACGAAGCCTCGACTAGCCGGATCAGCGAGAACCAGCTTTTCTACTTCGAAAGCCGGGGCATCCGGCGGGAAGACGCCATCCAGGCTCTCGTCGGCGGATTCTGCAAGGACGTTTTCAAGGAGCTTCCCGGCGAATTTGCCGCCGAAGCGAAGCAGCTCCTCACGCTCAAGCTCGAACACAGCGTCGGGTGAATTCCGCGCCCCGTGTATCGCCTGTATTCTTTTTGAATACGGTTTCTAGGCGAAAGGAAACGAAAAGGCGGCTTTTCGCCCGGAATTAGGTAATTTTGAACATGGATTGAGCCGTGGGGTTGGAGGAATCTTCTTCGCGGTCCGGATAAACTTTAACGAGGGCGTCCAAAAAGCGACAAAAAAATTCAATCCGAAGAGGAACCTTAAAACCTAAGCGTTCCTCTTTTTCTTTCTCTTTTTGTCTGCGAAAATATCCGTAAAATTCGGCTAGCGCTTTCCTTCCGAAAGCCTGCGCACGGCGACGATCCCCTTTCGCCAGCGTTCGATGGGTTCCGCCGGAAATCCCCCGTAAAAGGATTCCGCGGGAACGCTTTTCGTCACCCCGGCCTTTGCCGCGATGACGGCCCCGCGCCCAATCGAGAGATGCCCCGCGACCTGCGCTCCACCGGCAAGCTCCACGTCGTCCTCGACTACGGTAGTCCCGCCTAGCCCCGACTGGGACGCCATATAGACGCGGTTTCCCACCGAAGAGTTGTGCCCGATTTGCACAAACGAATCGAAGTGGCAATCGTCCCCGATTTTCGTCGGAGCGAGAAAGCCCGCGGCGACGACGCAGTTCGCACCGAATTCGGAACGGTCCCCGATGCGGACTCCGCTTACGTGCGGCACCGGATGGCGCTTGCCGTCTTCCCCGACAAAGAATCCGAATCCGCGGCTCCCGATGACCGATCCCGCCTGGAAAACGCAGTCGCGCCCGACGGAAACGTTCGGGTAGAGCGTCACGTTCGCTTCGAGGACTGTTCCCGCCCCGACGGACGCTCCGCGCATCACGACGCATCCCGGTCCGACAACTGCGCCATCGCTGACAGAACCTTCGACAACAGCCGACGGGTGAACCTTCGCGGAAGCGGAAACGGAACTTTCGGGATATTCGACAAAGGGAATGTGCAGGCATTCGAGAATTTTGACCATCGAAGCGTAGGGATTTTTGACCCGCAAGAGCGCACGGGCATCGGGCGCTCCCGAAAAATCCGCAGGCACGAGAAGAAGCCCGGACCTAGACGTGCGCAGTTCGCCGGAAACGGAACTCCCCGTAAAGAAAGAAACGTCTTCCCGCGAAGCGAGCGAAAGCGGGGCGAACCCCGAAATTTCAAAATCCGAGAGGGAATTCGCCCATTCGATTTTTCCCAAAAGCAGTTTCGCAAGTTCCGTTACGGTTGTCCGCTTCATCTTAAAATCCCGGTTCGAGAGTGAGCATCTGGACCCGGGAACCGTACTGGATGCGGACCTCGGAGCCGACGCGGGCGGTCAAGTCGTCACCGTCGAGCTGGTGAAATTCCTTTTCGGACGTTTGCAGCACGACTTCTTTCGCATGGACCGTTTTCAGGAAGGAACGCTTGTAGATTTTCCCGACAAGGGGAACCGTCCCCAGGGCAATCGCGCCTAGGAAAAACGGAAGGTTCGGAACCGGGACGACTTCGAGCATCCCGTCCGCCATGTCCCCGCCGTCAAAAGGGTTTGACCCCGAAGCGAAACTCGGGATGTTCCCGACGATAACCGTCCGAAAGCCGGAAACGTCCTGTTCCGTCCATTCGCCGTTTGCAAGGCAAAGCCGGAGAGTAGCCTTTCCCAGACAGTGCCTGCGGTCCGCAAAGAAGCGGCTCACGTAATGCAGCTTGTTCGCCACGACGGACCTGCTCGAAATTTTCCCGACGGAACGGTCGGAATTGAAATCGTGGGCGATGCGCGCATCGATTCCGCTAGAAAAGTAGTTCGCAAGGACAAACTCGCCGTTTACCTTCCAGATGTCAAACGGCCTGCTTTTCGCAAGGACGAGTCTGCGCACCAGAAAAAGCAAACCCTTGTTTACAAAGGTTTCGTAGAGATTCAGCACCCGCGCGAGATCGTTCCCCGTCCCGAGCGGAATCAGCCCGAGCCGCACCTTGCCCGCAAGTCCCGATTCAAGCAAAACGGACAGAATCGTCGAAATGGTCCCGTCCCCGCCGACGGCTATCAGCGTTTCTGTCCGCCCGGCGGCTTCGCGGATCTGCTCCCGCAGGCGCGCCCCGTCCGTCAAGTCGGCCGACCACTCCGAAGGCGAAAATTCCATCGAGCGCATGATTTCCGGCACGAACTTCAAGATGGACTGTCCCTGGCCGCCGCCGCTAATCGGATTGATCAAAAAGCTGAACTTGAACATATCCCTCACAATCTATATAGATTCTTCGCCAAAAGCATAGGAAGCGAGATCCAAAAAATAGAGGGGCTCGACAAGGCTCGACGTGAGAATGTAAAGGTCGTCGCCAAGAACATCGATATCGACGGCATTCCGAACGCCCATATCGGAAAGCTTCTGCCGGTGGAGAAGCCCGCCCGAAAGGTCGAACACGCCAAGATTGCCGCATTTCGCATCGAAGAGGACTGCAAAGGCCGAGCCAAGCCGCAAGCGGGTTGCCGAACAGAACGAAAGGGAATTCGCATTTTCCCCGGAGGCAAGGGCCGTCCGTGCCCGCAAGGAGCCGTCCGCATCGTAGATGGAAAAGCGTTCCGGCGCATCCGACAGCGCACCGGAAGTTTCCACGGTCGCCACCATCCCGGCCCGGGCATCGAGAGCCATCACGCGGGCTGCAGGAAAGGACGTTCCCGTTTTCGAGCATCCACCAGCCCCGATTTTCAGTTTCGAGATTCCCGCGGAAGCCGCCCCATAAACATAAGAAGCAGAAAGCGCCATCGAAGAAAGCGAGACGTCGCAGTTCCACTTGGCGTCGTCATAGCGCAAGAGGGAAATTCCGTCGTAATAATAGAGGAACGATCCGACATTTTGGATTTTTTCCGCTGCGGTCACGGGAAGCCGCGCATCGGGATTTTCCGGAGTGCGGGCCGGTTCGAAGGCGCACACGCGCGCACCGTTCCGGTTGAAGGCATAGACCGAGCCGTAAATGTCTAGGACATAAAGAGCTTCGCCGTCTGCGGAAAGGGTAATTTCCCGGGCAGTCGAAAAGGGAACGTCCGAGAAGCGGCATGAAATCTTTGGGCCGTCACCGTTTGTCCATTCCCCGCCGCAAGCCAAAAAAGCGGAAAGGATGCAGAAAAATCCCACGACGCGTAATAGCGGGTCCGGTTTTTTGATGCTTGAATTTTCAGAAGCAGTCACGGGACAATAATAACAAACTTTATATATTTTAGCCCCTACGAAAAACGGTTTTCCCGAATGACTTTTGAAAGGCGAATAGACATCTTTACCCACAACTGGCCGGTCCCGCTCAGGATGCTAATCGTTTCGACGAAAGCGTTTCTCTTCCACCATGGAACAATCCGGGCTGCGGCCATGACCTATACGTCCTTTCTCGCCGTCATTCCGTTTTTCATTCTTCTCACCGCCATTTCTCTTTCGCTAGGCCTAGGTTCTTTCTTCAACACGTACCTGCCCGTCCTCGACCAGTTCTTCGCCCTGGGGCTTCCGCTAGACGACATCATGCCGCTCCTCGAAAACACGGAGCACATCCATTTGCGGACGCTCGGAGTCGTCGGTTCCGTTTCGCTTTTCATCACGTATATTTTCGCCATCGGGAACCTCGAAGCGAACATGAACGTCGTCTGGGAAAACCAGATGTCGAGGCCTTTCGTGAAGCAGTTCGCCGCCTACACGCCGCTGCTCCTCATCGCCGCGCTCGGATTCGCCTTCTTCGCCATGTTCGTGAACCATCTGAAGTCGGGGCTTTTGCACATCGCAAGCAACACGGAACTTTTGACCGCGGAAACCGTCCCGCAGGTCATGACCACGTTCTGGACCATCACCGTAAACGTCGTCTTCATCGCGCTCATCTTCTTCACCATTTTTCTCCTCCCCTACCGGAAGCACCAGCATTCCTACAAAAAGCTTTTTTTGCCGTCGCTTCTCGTGAGCGTCGCCATCTGGGTCTGCACCTGCACTTACCTGGTCATCCTCGTCATTTTGCAGAAAAGCCTCGTCTCCCGGATGTCGCTCTTTTACGGTTCGCTCGCCTTTATTCCGCTTGTGCTCCTTTTCGCGTTCGGGTTCTGGGCCATCATGCTCTACGGGAACTGCCTCGTGTGGACAATCTATTCGTGGCCGAAGTCCGGCATCAAGAAGTGGAACTGGGTCCAGCCGGAAGGCTACCTATGATTACCCTCCACGGCGCGCACCTCCGGAACCTGCAGAATATCGACGCGGAATTTCCCGTCGGAAAGATTACCGTCGTATGCGGACCTTCGGGCTGCGGGAAATCGACGCTCGTCATGGACGTTCTGCACGGGGAAAGCCGCAGGCGCTACCTCGAAACGCTCAGCCCGTTCGCGCTCAAGGTTCTAGGCGGGAAAACAAGCATCCCGCTCGACAGCGCCGACGGTCTCCGCCCGAGCATCGCTATTTCCGCTTCGCGCGGGGACGCCCCCCCGAAGGCTAGCCCGCTTTCCCTGTCCGAATGCGAGCTTCCGCTGCGGATTCTGTGGGCCGCGCTTTCAAACCCCGCCTGTCCCGTCTGCGGAAAGCCCATGCAGAGCTTTACCCGCGAAGAAATCATCCGGCAAGTTTCGGGATACCCCGCAGGAAGCCGCCTCCAGTTTCTCGCAAAGATTGAAAAAAGGAACCTCACGCTCGACGAGCTTTCCGGGACGCTCCTCTCCCAGGGATATTCGCGCGCCATTTCCGACGGGAAAAGTCTCTCGCTCGGAGACCTGACCGCCGAAGACCGGAGACAGAAGCCGAAAGAGCTCTACATCGTACTCGACCGGATTATCCTGCGGGAAGGAATCCGCACGCGCATCGCCGAAGCCATCGACGCGGCACTCCGGTTTTCCGGGACGAAGGTCGTCCTCGACGACGGAAAGGAACGGAAGATTTTCAGCACGGTCCCGCTCTGCAGCGAACACGGCATTTCCGCAAGGGCTTTCGAACCTTCGGACTTTTCGCCGCATTCGCTTCGGACCCGCTGCCCGAAATGCGGCGGCGACGGGGAAATCGCAAGCGAAACAGAAGACCGGGATGCGGACGAATGCCCGGAATGCCACGGTTTCCGGCTACTCCCGGACATTCTCGCTTCGAGCATCGGGAGCGTTTCCTGGAAAGACATCCTCGAATCCTCCTTCGCAAGACTCGAAGCGATTCTCCCCGAGATATTTCTCCCCGTCCTTCCGAACCATCTGAAAAACACGTTCGACATGCTCCTGTCGCGCGTCCATGCGGTAAACAGGCTCGGGCTAGGATACCTCGGCGCGGGACGCATCGCAAGCACGCTTTCGGGCGGCGAACTTGGACGGCTAAGGCTCTCCCCCCTAGCCACGGGACATCTCGACGGCATGTGCATCTGCCTCGACGAGCCGGCGAGCGGCCTTTACCGGACAGACATCGAAAAGCTCTGGAAAATCTTCGAGGAAATCCGGGAACGCGGAAACACGCTGGTTCTCATCGAGCACAACCCCTACCTGATCGAAAGGGCGGACAAGGTAATCGAAATGGGTCCCGGCGCAGGCGAACTCGGCGGAAGGATACTCTTCGAGGGAACGCCGGACGAACTGCGGCGAAACCCGGAATCCCCGACCGGAAAATGGCTCCGCGACATTTCGGAATCCGCGAAGAAAAGCGGCTGCGCCAAAAGGGATTTTTCCCAAAAAATCTGCGTCCGAAAATTTGCGAAATACGATATGCGGCCCGTTTCCGCGGAATTTCCCGTCGGACATTTTTCGGTCATCACGGGCGAAAGCGGCAGCGGGAAAAGCACGCTTCTGTTCGAAAACATCTTGCCACGGTTTGAAAAGGGCGAATTCAGGGAACTCGGCATCCAGAGCGTTTCCGTTCTCAGCTCCAAGGGATTTTTCCGCAACCGGCGAAGCTCCGTCGCAAGCGCGATAGGCATCGCAGGCACGCTGCGCGACCTGTTTTCCAAGCTGCCCGAAAGCAAGATCAAGGGATTTACCCCGGCAAAGTTCAGCACGGCGGTTCCCGGCGGACGTTGCGAAACATGCAAGGGCGAAGGCGTTCTCCGCGATCCTTCGGGCTACGAGGAATCGGAATGCCCGGTGTGCGGCGGGAAGCGGTTCCGGGACGAGATACTCGAAATCCGCTACAAGACGCTCTCCTTCGCGGATATCCTGGACATGACAGTGGAGCGGGCGACAAACCTTTTTAACTTTTCGCACAAATTCACCGACCGTCTGAATCCTCTTGTACGCACGGGCCTAGGATACCTGCGACTCGGACAGCCGACGACGCATCTTTCCGGCGGCGAAGCGGCGCGGCTCAAGCTGTCCCAGGCGCTCTCCCGCGCAAAATTTCCAAACACGCTTTTCCTTTTCGACGAACCGGCCCGCGGTCTCCACAAAAGGGACATCGACCAAATGCTAGAACTCATCCGGGAACTCTGCAGGAACGGACACACGGTGATAGCCATCGAGCACCAGGAAGACTTCATCCGCAGTGCGGATTCCGTTTGCCTTTTGGCTAGACCCGCAATTTAAGAAGGCCCTTTACAAACCGCAGATTTTAGTATAATAGGCGGAAGCCAACAGCCGCAAGGGCTAGACAAAACCGACACATCTTTTACACACTTTTCATTTTCCCTTTCCAATCGACAGGCTCGACCTCGAACACCCGGATTTCGCACCTTGCCTCCCTCCCGACGGCGTGGGAGACGCGGGGCGTGCCGATGCGCGTCCAGCAGTCGTCCTCGATGACGCCCGCCTTCACGAGCAGGTCCTGCACGCTCGACAGCTGGTTGTCGCCGTCGCGCCTCCGAAGGTCCGAGTGGACGAAGAGAATCTCGATTTCCGCATACGGATACGGCCTTTCCGGGATTCCCTGCGCCACGAGCTGCAACAGCGCCGAATCCCGCCAGCGGCGGAACTGCGGGCTTTTCACCATCGTCCGGGTGCGCGCGTTGAACGTCTGCGAGTTCTTCTGCGCGGGCGTCTCGCCCGGGATTACATAGTCGCGGCGGCGTAGCCTTTCCATTGGATTTTCCTCATTGCGGTTTGTCAGTTCTTCGTTCGCGATGTATATTGTATCGTATGGGACAGGCCGAGATCGACAGCGTGGACGTGGCGAAGGCCCTGATGGCCGAGGCCGATTCGCAGGGGCTGCGCCTGAACATGACGCAGCTGCAGAAGCTCCTCTACATCGTGTACGGGACATGCCTCGTCATGCTCGGACGCCGCCCGTTCGACGAGCACGCCCAGGCGTGGCCGTTCGGCCCGGTATTCCCGAAAACGCGAAGACGGCTTCTCGATGCCGTGAAAAACTGGGACATCGAGGGCTGTCCGGCTTCCGTCCCGGGCGATGTGAAAGACATCGTGCGCAAGGTAGTCCGGTTCTTCGGATCGTGGACTTCCGGCCAGCTCATCGAGTGGACGCACGTTCCCGGTTCGCCGTGGGACATGACGCAGAAGATGCCCGGCTTCAAGTGGGCGAACGAAATCGGCGACGGCATCATTACCGACTATTTCAAGGCCAAGGTCATTCGACGGAGGGCAAATGCGTCCAGCTGACGAGAGCCTTTTCGATCTGGACGTTCCGGTCGGAAAGCTGGACAGCAACCCTGACGGAAACCCCGACACGACGGACAAGAACGTACTCGAGGAACAGGACGCCGAGCTGCAAAAGGTAAGGATTGCCAGGCTAAAGGAAAATACGGAACACCGCAGGAATCTTGTCGGGTGGGTGAAGGAACTGATCCCTGCGTACCTGGTTTGCGTCCTCGCCGTGGTATTCCTTTCCGGGTTTGAATGCTTTCCGCTTGCCGTTTCCGACACGGTCCTTGTGGCACTTCTGAGCACCACGACGGCGAACGTGCTGGGCCTAGCCGCCATCGTCCTTCGCGGTCTCTTCAAATAAGCCACCTCACTTCCAGAGCACCTGTCTCCGGGGCTTCCCGTCGATATTCACCCCCACGTGGAAGAAGCGGATGCCGGAGGATACCTTTCCCGGCGAATGGCAATAGACTATCAGCTGGTCGATGGCGACCGGGATGTCGGCGGAATACACGGTCTCCGGCAACGCCCTTTCGAGCGCACCGAGAAGCTTGCCGCATTCCTCCGCCGTGCAATTTAGGGGCACGATGTCCGCGGCGAGGCCGTCG
>CAKUTF010000024.1 GCA_934691725.1 uncultured Fibrobacter sp.
ATTCATCACCCATGCGGAAATTGATATCGCAATTAGTGATAAAATCAAGTTCTTCTTCTGTAAAATCATATATTCTGGCAAGGGTAGTGTCAAGGGTCTTTCGCAAAATAGTTTGTTCCAACATCAGATTCTAGGCTAGATTCGACCTAGCCTTTTTCATTTCAGTTTCAAACTCCCGTTGGTTTTCAAGTTCATAAAGGTGTTGCATGTTCAGGTATCGCTTGATGTTCCAGTCCTTTGAAGCTACGTATCTGATATCTGAGACCTGGCGAAGGGCCTACGGATGTTTGTGGCAATGATGCCCCTTTAACGACGGCAATCAAAAGTCTTTTGGTTAAATGGTATGCGGAACAGGTGAAATTTCATCCTGTTTCAAGGAAAGAACTTTCAAACGCCTCGAAAAACATGATGCCTAAAAGAGGTGCCTATGTTCGGGGAAGCAAAAGGCCTTATCCTGAAACAAAATCTGTGTCGGCCTTTTCTTGTTGTCTTGCCAAACGGGCTCTTTCCTATAGTTCGGATTGTGGTGCCATTTACTTTAAGGATATGGATTTTTCTTCAAATGAAAATAAGGAAAAATACTATGAAGCTTTAATTGCCGCAATGCATTTAGGCTTTGACAGTGCTGAATTTCGGAAAGGCGTCCCGATGATTCCAAAGACCCGAAGTGAATCATGGATGCTTTGCGTTGTAGATAAAAATGCGGCTCGTGAGTCATACTATGAAAATTTGCCAGGGTCGGACAAAAGTCCAAATTCAGGGAAAAAGATTTTGGCGGCCAAGTTAGGCTGTTCGGAAAAAGAAAATTATGCAAAGCTTTCTGATAGAATTGAAAACTATGATTGGGATAACCTTTCGGCTCCGAGTTTTGTCTTTTTCAAGAACAGGCTTCATGTTGTTTCCGCTTCGATTCTTCACGAACCTTTTCCCGAAAATCTGAATTTGGATAATACAAAATCCCATGCCATCCCAGCTTAAACTTGGCGCGCTTCTTTCCTATGTCGTCCTCGGTCTGAACAATCTGGTCGGGTTGCTTTACACGCCTTACCTGCTCCGGATGCTTGGCAAGTCGGAATATGGAATGTATTCGATTGTCGCGTCCGTTGTCGCCTACTTGACAATTCTCGACCTGGGGTTTGGGAATGCAATCGTCCGTTATACGGCGAAATACCGGGCGGAAGGGAAGACCGAAGAACAGAGCAGGATGTTCGGGATGTTTTTTCTTTTGTATTGCGGTATCAGCCTGGTGGCGGTCGCGTTGGGTTTTGTTCTGGCTTTTAATACGGACTTGATTTTTGACGGGGCGATGACGGCGGGGGAGCTTTCGCGTGTGCGCGTGATGCTCTTTTTGATGGTGCTGAATCTTGCCGTTACTTTTCCGTTCAGCTTGTTCGGTTCCATCATCACGGCGTATGAACGCTTTGTCTTCCAGAAGGTTGTGGCGATTTTCCGGATTCTCCTGAATACAGGAACGATGATCGTGCTTTTGCAATTCGGCTACAAGGCTGTCGCTCTGGTCGTGGTGACGACCGTATTTAATTTGTGCACTCTTGCGTCCAATTTTGTCTATTGCAAAAAATTCTTGAATGTCAAAATGGCTTTCGGGAAAATCGATTGGAGTTTTTTGAAGGAAGTGGCGGTCTATTCGTTCTGGATTTTCCTGAACGCGATTATGGATAGAATCTATTGGAGTACGGGACAGTTTGTCCTGGGCGCCTTTGTCGGGACGTCTGCCGTGGCGGTTTTTGCGGTGGCGATTCAACTCGAACACATGTATATGTCTTTTTCAACGGCGATCAGCGGCGTGTTTTTGCCGAAGGTCACTGCAATGGTTTCGAAATCTGCGAACGAGAAGGCGGTGAGCGATCTTTTTATCCGGACAGGACGCGTCCAGTATTGCGTTTTGGCGTTGGTCCTTTCGGGGTTCTTCTTGTTTGGCCGGCAATTCATCGAACTCTGGGCAGGACCGGGCTACCGTGATGCATACGGAATCGCTTTGCTTTTCTTTGTCCCGCTGACCGTGCCGCTGATCCAGAACTTGGGCATTACGATTCTCCAGGCCCGGAACCAGATGAAATTCCGTTCGTTGCTCTACCTTGGTATTTCGCTCGTTTCGCTCGCTTTGCAAATTCCGTTGGCCAAGTATTACGGCGGTGTTGGCTGTGCCTGTGCGATTGCCGGAGCCTTGATCCTTGGGCAGATTGTCGTGATGAACGTGTATTACCGGGTGACGCAGAAGATTGATATCGTCGCTTTCTGGAAGGAAATTTTTAAGATGAGCGTGGTGCCGTTCCTGTTGGTTGCCGTTTCGTTTTTTGCATTGCAAAAAATTTCGCTGGATTCGCCGTTGCTCTTGTGCGTTGGAATCGCGGTGTATTTGCTGCTCTATTTGCCTTTGTTCTATTTTGGTTCGATGAACGCTTACGAGCGGAATTTGGTGGCGACGCCCGTTAGGAAAATTTTTAGAAAAAGTTCTTGACCTTACGAAAAAATATATCTATATTAAGCTTGAACTGGTCGTAAGATCTTGGTTCACCCTAATCGGCGGGCAGACTGTCCCGCCATTTTTTGTGGAGATGGAAAACTTGAAAAAATCATTGAGCATTTTTGTCGATGAAAGCGGGGATTTCGGAGCTTACTCCTCTCATACACCCTATTATATCGTCTCGATTATTCTCCATGATCAATCTAAAAATATTCGCGATTGTGTTTCAAACTTGAATTCGAAAATCAAGTCATTGGGGTATGAATCGGATTTTGTCATTCATACCGCGCCGTTAATTCGTAGAGAAAGTGTTTTTAGTCAAGATCCACCCAATAAAAGGCGATCTTTGTTTTCAAGTTTGTTCTTTTTTACGCAAAGAGCTCCAATCCAATACAAAACTTTTGTTTTTGAAAAAAAACAAGAGGACGATACTTTTGCATTGGAGGGTAGAATCGCTAAGGAAATATCCTTGTTTCTTCGAGATAATTTGTCTTTTTTTCAATCATTTCAAGAAGTCGTTCTATACTATGATAATGGCCAGCATGAATTAAATCGGATTTTGAATTCTGTGTTCTCTACGGAACTTTCTTCTTATTCATATAGAAAAGTTTTGCCTAAAGATTATAAGTTATTCCAGTCTGCAGATTTAATTTGTACGCTTAAGCTTTTGATGCTTAAATGCAAATTCGGTAAATTATCGCGTTCAGAAGAGTTGATGTTTCATAGCATCAGAGATTTAAGAAAGCAATTTATCAAACCGATAGAACGGAAGAAATTTTTCTTATGATCCCCGTCCCAAACTGTTCCTCCTGTGCCGCCTGTGCGAATGTCTGCCCCCGTGGCGCGATTTCGATGAAACTTGACGAAAATGGCTTTTACCGTCCGAGCGTCGATTCCGAAAAATGCGTCGAATGCGGAGCCTGCGAACGGGCGTGCCCTTGGACAAAAAATGTCGCGAACCCGAACGGAGCCTCTGAATCGCCGAAGACATTTGCCGCCTATGCGACCGACGAAACGATTCGGCTGTCCTCGTCGAGCGGGGGAATCTTTTCGGTGCTTGCGGAAAAATTCCTGGATGACGGTGGTGCCGTTGCCGGAGTGGCTCAGCTGGGCAAGGCGCATTTCGGGCATATCGTGGTCGATGACAAGGCGGACATGGAAAAGCTCCGCGGTTCCAAGTATGTGCAGGCGGATGCCGGATTTATCTATCGGGAAGTTCGCTCGCTTTTGCGTGCCGGGCGCAAGGTGCTCTTTTCGGGGACGCCGTGCCAGGTGGCGGCTCTCTACTCGGTGCTCGGAACAAAACGCCTTGAAAACTTGACGACGGTGGATATCGTCTGCCACGGTTCGCCGAGCGTGAAGGTTTTTGAAAAGTATATACGGGAAACGGAATCGCACGATTCCGCCTCTATTTTGTCCAGCCGTTTTCGCGATAAGCGGAACGGCTGGAGACTGTTTTCAATGGCGCACAACGCCATTGAATACAGTTCTGGAGACTGTTTTCAAATTTTTAAAACGCTTCGCGAAGATAAGTTCATGCGGGTGTTTTTGCAGAACATCTGTTTGAACGATTCCTGCGCGGAATGCCGTTATGGAAAGCTCCCTCGCATCGCCGATATCACGCTCGGCGATTACTGGAACATCGCTTCGGTTCACCCCGAGATGGATGACGACAAGGGGACTTCCGTCGTGCTGCTGAATACGGAACGCGGCGAAAAGCTGTTTGATGAAATCGCGCCGAAAATTCGTTCTTGCAAATCGAAACTGGAAGCGGCGATTGCCGGGAATCCGTGCATTGTCCGTTCGAGTAAACCACATTCGAGACGTTCTGAGTTTTTTGCCGAGCTGGAATCCAAGTCGTTGGATGAGCTGATCAAAAAATTTTGCCCCTACCCGGGACCGCTGAAAAAGGTTTACCATAAAGCGCGACGGGTTTTGGGGGCGGTGAAGCGAAGGCTTTTGCGTTAGGCATTTTTTCCCCTTTGGAAACATGTTGAAATTCATCCGATACCCTTTTTCCCGAATATACAAAATTTCTACATTGGCTTCTGAATTTTACAAAGGAATCACGATGGATTCAAGAATCGTTCAGCTGGCGGAAATGCTTGTCCGCGATGCGGTTGCCCTCAAGAAAGGCGAGAATATCTTAATCGAGACGACAGACGCTCCGGCGGAGATTTCCGTGGCGCTGGTCCGGGCGGTGGCGAAGGTCGGCGGAAGGCCGTTCGTTTCGACGTTTTCGAGCGCGGTGAACCGGGTGCTGCTCCAGAATGCGACGGACGAGCAGCTGAAAATCGCCGCGGAACACGATCTCGCGCAGATGAAGCAGATGCAGGCGTACATCTCGATTCGCGGAAGTGACAATTTTGTAGAGCTTTCCGACGTTTCAGAAGACAGGATGCGGGCAAACCGGACAATCCGAAACCCGGTTCTGAACTGGCGCGTAAACAAGACGCGCTGGTGCGTTCTCCGCTGGCCGGGACCTTCGCTCGCGCAGAGCGCGGGCATGAGCACGGAAGCTTTTGAAGACTTCTACTTCGAAGCGTGCCTTGCCGACTATCCGGGAATGCGGAAGGCTGCGCAGGGGCTGATCGATCTGATGAACCGGACGGACAGGGTGCGGCTGAAGGCTCCGGGGACGGATCTTTCGTTCAGCATCCAGGGAATTCCGGCGGTTCCGTGCTGCGGGACGATGAACATTCCGGACGGGGAAGTCTATACGGCTCCGGTGCGGGAAAGCGTGAACGGCGTCATCACGTACAACACGCCGACGCTCTACGAGGGAAAGCGCTTCGAGGGAATCCGGCTTGTTTTCAAGGACGGTAAAATCGTCGAGGCGACTTCTTCGGACACGGATGCGATGAACGCGATTTTCGATACGGACGAGGGCGCGCGCTACGTGGGCGAATTTTCGTTCGGCTTCAACCCGTTCATCCGCCGCCCGATCTGCGACATCCTTTTCGACGAGAAGATTTCGGGGAGCATCCACTTTACGCCGGGGAAGTGCTACGAGGACGCGGACAATGGGAACCATTCGGCGATTCACTGGGACTTGGTGCTGGTCATGACCCCGGAATACGGCGGCGGGGAAATCTACATGGACGACGTTCTCGTGCGGAAGGACGGTCTCTTTGTCTTGCCGGAACTTCTCGCGTTGAACCCCGACAAGCTTGGACGCTCCAAGTGACAAAATGACATAAATGCTATATTTTCTGACAAAAAGAGACAAAAACGTGGCTTTTAACCCAGACTCCTTGCCAAAATCGCCGAATTTCGCCAAAACTCTTCTTGGCACGGTTTTTGCAAAAGATCCGGGTACAAAAACCACAAGGAGTTTACCGTGAGTATTCAAGAAGATTTCGGTAGTCTGGTGTTCAATGCGAAGACCATGAGTAAGTATCTTTCGCACAAGACTTATGAGAGCCTTCTCGCGACAATGGAGACTGGCTCTGCGCTCGATTCGTCGATTGCGGACGAGGTCGCTTCGGGAATGAAAACCTGGGCGATTGAACACGGCGCAACGCACTTTACGCACTGGTTCCAGCCTCTGACCGGCACGACCGCCGAAAAGCACGACGCTTTCTACAACCCGGATTTCAAGGGCGGCATCGTTGCCTCGTTCAGCGGCAAGGAGCTTATCCAGGGCGAACCGGACGCTTCGAGCTTCCCTTCGGGCGGTTTGCGGGCGACTTTCGAGGCTCGCGGCTACACGGCGTGGGATCCTTCGAGCCCGGCGTTCATCAAGCGGAACAATGACGGCGTCGCCGTTCTCTGCATCCCGACGATGTTCTACGGCTACCACGGGGAAGCCCTCGACAAGAAGACCCCGCTTCTCCGTTCGCAGGCGGCTCTCGCAAAGCAAATCTACCGCGTCGCGAAGCTTTTCGGCGTGGAAGGCGACAAGCGTCCGTTTGCGACTCTCGGACCGGAACAGGAATACTTCCTCGTTGATGCGGAGCTTTACCGCGAACGTCCCGACCTGATGCAGACCGGTCGCACGCTTTTCGGTGTCCGCCCGGCGCGCCACCAGCAGCTCGAAGACCACTACTTCGGAAAGATCAAGAGCCGCGTACTTTCCTTCATGGCCGAAGTCGATAAGGAACTTTGGAAATTGGGCGTTCCGGCGAAGACCCGCCACAACGAAGTCAGCCCGGCGCAGTTCGAGCTCGCTCCGGTGTTCGAGGACCAGAACCTTTCTTCCGACCACAACATGCTCACGATGGAAGTTCTCCAGACGGTCGCCGAGCGTTACGGTCTCGTCTGCCTCCTCCACGAAAAGCCTTTCGACGGCGTGAACGGTTCGGGCAAGCACAACAACTGGTCCATCACCGGGCCGGACGGCAAGAACTGGCTTTCTCCGGGAAAGACCCCGCACGAGAACGCGAAGTTCCTCACCGTGCTCGTTTCCATCATCAAGGGCGTCGATACCTTTGCGCCGCTGCTCCGTGCGAGCGTGGCTAGCGCAGGCAACGACCACCGTCTCGGTGCGAACGAAGCGCCTCCGGCAATCATCTCCATCTTCCTCGGCGAACAGCTCACCGATATCATCAACCAGCTCGAAAAGGGCAAGCCTTCCTCTTCGAAGAAGGGCAGCGAAATCGAAATAGGCGTTTCCATGCTGCCTCCGCTCCCGAAGGATGCGACGGACAGAAACCGCACGAGCCCGTTCGCCTTTACCGGTAACAAGTTCGAATTCCGCGCCGTGGGCAGCGAACAGAGCTGCTCGACCCCGAATACCGCGCTGAACACGATTGTCGCCTGGGCGCTTGACGAGGTGATCGGTCAGATCGAGGCCCTCACTTCCAAGGGAATGGATTTCAACTCTGCGGTGCAGAGCGTTCTCCAGAAGGAAATCAAGGAACACAAGCGCGTGCTCTTTGACGGCAACGGCTACAGCGACGAGTGGAAGGCCGAAGCGGAACGTCGCGGTCTCCCGAACCTCAAGACGACGCTCGAAGCTCTCGAAGCGTACCGCGATCCGAAGGTGGTGAAGCTTTACAAGGATTACGGAGTCCTCTCCGAAGTGGAACTCGAAAGCCGCTACGTGGTCGAGAAGGAAAAGTACGAGACGATCATCGCGCTCGAAGCGAATTGCGCGCTCACGATGGCGAAGACGATGTACCTCCCGGAAGGCATCTCCTACGCGGCGGAACTCGCCGATTCCTGCTCTTCCTTGACCGATTTCGTTCACACGGGAATTTCGCGTCTTGCGAAGGCTGCCGCGGAGAATGTCGAAGGACTCGCCCAGGAAATCGAAAAGCTCGAAAAGGCTGTCGATTCGGGCGAAACGAAGGCGGAACTCGAAGCGATGGCCGACGTGCGGAAGTTCGTCGATGCGCTTGAACGGATCGTCCCCGATTCCCAGTGGCCGGTTCCCGGCTACGGCGAGATGTTCTTCGTCGGCTGATTTCGGTTTACTGAACGGCAAGCCTCCGCAAAGCGGAGGCTTTTCGCTTTTGCGGGCATGGGCTGCGCCTGTCTGCCGACATCCGTTCAGAACAGCTTAGTTAAGAGTTGACAGAAATCAGGAAACAGTTGTCTGATGAGAAGCGGGACGCTGTAAGAGGGAAGAGGAATGTGGGAGACGATAAGAGGGATGAGGGGTTGTTAGAACTTAGAACTGAGAGCTTAGTGCTTAGATTTACAGACGTCTATGCTCTTGCATCTCGGAAGTTTAACGTCTGCACTCTGACCACTGCACACTAAGCTTAGACGTCCGCGGGAATGACAGTGCGCAGAAACGGTTCGTTTCGAAATCCTTCATCCCGTGTCCCGCTTACCGCTTCCCCAAAGCTTAGATATACGCAGTACTGACCACTGTCCACTGACCACTGTCCTCTGAACTTAGACGTCCGCGGACTAATCCCTAATCCTTAGATATAGTCCCGCGATTTCAACTACTAATCTCGGTTATCCGGCACCATTGAAACAAATTTTTACATCTTCCGTCCTTAAAAAAATTTAATTCTTTTTTATGCCGAAATTTTTGTTATTCCTTTTCCTGACAGCCGCGTTTCTTTTTGCCGAAGAAACCTTGCCCGTTTACCAGAAGGGAAACGCCAAGTCTCGCGTCCTGGGCTATCTCGGGGCTTCGGACAAGGTTGTTGAACTGCCGATCTCGCCCAAGAAAAAGAAGGTCGTGGAATATGTCAAGCAGAAAAATTCCAAAAAGAAAAAACGTGTCGTGAAATATGTGAATGTCGAACCGAAGGAACCGCCGGAGTTCATCCCGGTGAAAACGAAGTTCGCGAAAAAAGGCTTTGTCCGTCGCGCGGATTTTTCCCGTTTCAAGGAACGCGCTAAGGATCTGAGCGGAGTCTATTCTTCGGCGACGGGGCGCGTGGTGCTTTCGAAATCCCCGAACTCGCCGGAAAAGTTCAACATCCGAATCCAGAACGGTCCGGAAAATGACCGGGCTGAAATCGAAATGGGGAATATCCCTGCCCGAAATGTTTCCGGGCACACGCGCTTCTCCTATTCGGAACCGGGATGCAATCTGGAAGTGGATCTTTTCGAGCGCAAGGTCCGGGTCGCGCAGAAGGGCTGCGAAGAATACAATTCGAAAGTCGCTTCCCTTTCGGGAAATTACGAAAGCTATGCGGAATACCGCCACCGGGCGGAAGTTTTCCGTGATAGGGAATTTCGCGCCTCTTTCAAGAAGTTCACCTGGTGCCCGGAAGGTCCCGCTTCCTGCGAAAAGATTCGCGACGAGGAAGACTGTACGGTCGAAATCACCTGGAGCAAGGATTCGCAGGGAATCATCGAACGCCGTTGCGGTGAAATGGTTCACAGATACCGTCCGATGGAACGCATGATTCCGCACAAGTCGGATTTTTACCGCGATGAAAAGCCGGTCATGCTCAAGACGAAGCGGACTGACATGGCGAACGAATGGATGGTCTGGTCGTATTACCCGAAAGCGCAACGCTTCAAGATGGTCCGGCTAGGTGCGCGTCCCGAAATAGCCTACACGGAGATTTACGAATAGGTTTTACCATTAGAATTTAAGGGGCGGAAAAAAGCAAAAAGTTCCCGCTCAAACTTACGGGAACTTTTCCTGTAAAGGTTAATTTGTGTGCAAACGGCTTTTTCAGTCGTCATCCTCTTCGACGGGGGACTTGGATTCCTGCTTGCGCTTGTGCGGATCGAGGGTAATCTTTCTCAGGCGGAGCGCTTGCGGGGTCACTTCCACGCATTCGTCTTCGTTGATGAACGTAACGCATTCTTCGAGCGTCATGCGGCGGTAGGGCGTCAGCTGGATGTTGTCGTCCGATGCCTTGGAGCGCATGTTCGTGAGATGTTTTCCCTTGGTCGCGTTCACGATGATGTCCGTCGTGCGGTTGTGTTCGCCGATGATCATACCCGGATAGACTTCCGTCGCCGGCGGGATAAAGAGCGCTCCGCGGTCTTCGAGCTTGGAAAGCGCATAGCTTGCCGCGGGGCCCGGTTCCTTGGCGATGAGGACGCCGTTCGTGCGGGCCGGGATGTCGCCCTTGTAAGGTTCGAAGTCAAGGAAAATCGACTGCGAAACGGCATATCCCTTTGATAGCGAGAGCAGCTTGGAGCGGACGCCAAGAAGTCCGCGGCTCGGGACCTTGTATTCGAGCGTGACGCGGTTATTCTCGTCCGTGTTCATGTCGATCATTTCTCCCTTGCGACGTCCGAGTTCCTCGATTACGGGACCGCTGTATTCCGAGGGAACTTCGACCTTGAACTTTTCGACCGGTTCGAGCAGCTTTCCGTTTTCGTCCTTCTGGAAGATGACCTGCGGGGAGCCAATCGTAAACTCGTAAAGTTCGCGACGCATGCTTTCGATGAGAATCGTGAGGTGCAGGATGCCGCGGCCCGAAACCTTGAACGTCGAAGCGCCGTCCGCCTTTTCGACGAGGAGCGCCGGATCCGCCATATGGGCGCGTTCAAGACGCTCGGCGAGGTTGTTTCCGGTGAGGAACTTTCCGCCGCCCTTGCCGGCGAGCGGGGAAGTGTTCACGGTGAAGAGCATGGAAATCGTCGGCGGGTCGATGTGGATGCGCGGCAAATGGACAGGCTTATCGACCGAGGAAAGCGTGTCGCCGATGTCGAACATTTCGAGACCCGCAATCTGGATGATTTCGCCCGGACCCGCTTCTTCGATGGGAACGGACTGGATGCCTTCGTAATGGAGAATCTTCTGGATGCGGATGTTCTTGACTTTCGGAGCCGCCGAGTCATCGTCCGTCATGAAGCTCTGGGCGACCGTCATGCCGGTCTTGAACGTTCCCTGCTGGACGCGTCCTACGGCCATGCGCCCGAGGAAGCTCGAGTATTCGAGCGTGCTTATCTGGAGAAGCGGCGCAGCGTTCGGGTCTCCCTTCGGCGCGGGAATCCTGTCGATGACCAGGTCCATCAGGATGCGGAGGTCGCCGTCCGGATCGGAAACTTCCTTGCGGCAGATGCCCTTGCGTCCGCTTGCATAGACGCATGCAAAGTCGAGCTGCTGTTCGTTCGCATCGAGTTCGCAGAAAAGGTCGAAAACCTTGTTGAGCGCATCGTGCGGGTTGCAGCCGTCGCGGTCTATCTTGTTGATGACGACAATCGGGGTAAGCCCAAGCGAAAGAGCCTTTTGCGTCACGAAGCGTGTCTGTGCCATCGGGCCTTCGAACGCATCGACAATCAGGAGTACGCCGTCAACGGTGCCGAGGACCCGTTCCACCTGGCCGCCAAAGTCCGCATGCCCCGGCGTATCGACTATATTGATATGATATCCCTTGTAGTTTACGCTCGCGTTTTTCGAAAGAATCGTGATGCCGCGTTCCCTTTCGATGGCCCCGGAGTCCATGACGCGTTCGTTCACTTCTTCGCCTTCGTGGAACGTTCCGCACTGTTTGAGAATCTGGTCGACGAGCGTGGTCTTGCCGTGGTCAACATGCGCGATAATCGCAATGTTTCTGATTTTATTCTGATCCATTTTGGATATCCTGTTTTGGGTACTTCAGGTACTCATTTATGTGGCGCGAAATTTAGAAAAATTATCGGGATTGTTTGAATTGAAACTCGGAGGTGTTCTTCATTTTTCCTTTTGTTATATTGTCGGCATGGCTTTAAAGAAATTTCCCATCGGTGTCCAGGATTTTGCGAAGATTCGAACGGAAGGCAAGTACTATGTCGATAAGACGGACCTTGTCTATCAACTGACGCATACAAACGATTATTACTTCCTGAGCCGTCCGCGCCGCTTTGGAAAGTCCCTTCTCGTCAGCACGCTGGAGTGTTATTTCGAAGGCCGCCGGGAGCTGTTTTCGGGCCTTGCCATGGAACGCCTTGAAACCGAATGGAAGAAATACCCCGTCCTGAAGATAAGCTTTGCGGGGAACAAGTACATCACGGAACAGGACCTTGCGGATACGCTCCAGAACAAGCTTTCCGAATTTGAAAAAACGTATGGACTTCCCGTCGAAAGGAGCCACGCCTGGGGAGTTCGGTTGGAAAACATTCTGAAAGCCGCCTACGGGAAAACCGGGATGCAGCCGGTCGTCCTTGTCGATGAATACGACGCGCCGCTTCTCGACAGCATGGACAAGCCGGAATTGCGGCTCTCCTTGAAAGAGGAAATCCGGAAGTTCTTCAGCCCCCTCAAGGACATGGGCGGCATACTCCGCTTCGTGTTTCTTACGGGAATTTCAAAGTTCTGCCAGCTTTCCATTTTCAGCGAGCTGAACAATTTAAATGTCATTACGATGGATGACGACTATGCGGCCATCTGTGGCATCACCAAGGAAGAACTTCTCGCCCAGATGCAGCCCGAAATCCAGGCTCTTGCCGACAAGAACAGCCTGACATACGAAGGCGCCTGCGCCGCGCTTCAAAAGAAATACGACGGCTACCATTTCAGCAAGAATTCACCCGATGTTTACAATCCGTTCAGCCTGATAAATTGTCTGAGCAAGGGGGAACTTACCAACTCCTGGTTCGCGACAGGCACGCCGACGGTTTTGACAAAGCTTGTCTGCCGCTACAAGATGGATCCCGAGGCTTTTGTCGAAGGATTCCAGGCGGACGAAGAAATGTTCAACGCACCGACGGAAACGGCGACGGATCCTTTGCCGATGCTCTACCAGAGCGGGTACCTGACTATCAAGAGATACAACGTCGGCGAATTTTCCCCCTACATTCTCGCCTTTCCGAATGAAGAGGTCAAGGAGGGTTTTACGAGAAGCCTGCTCGCGTATTACGGGAGCCAGGGGACCGCCTACGTGACGGTGGCTAGCGAAATCATCAAGGGCTTTAAGATCGGCGATATCGACAGGGTCCTTGAAATCACCAAGGCTTACATGAGCCGGATTCCATACGATGCGGAAAAGCAGAACGAGTTGCATTACAAGACGGTTGTCTATTGCCTCTTCCTTTTGATTACGCCATACGTCGTCCGTTGCGAAGAAAAGTCTGCTGCCGGAAGAGCGGACATTGTCGTGGAAACCGCCGACGCAGTCTATGTGTTCGAATTCAAGCTAAACGGCAACGGATCGGCGGAAGACGCCCTTCGGCAGATCGACGGCAAGGGCTATCTGATTCCTTATTCCGCAATACTTGCCGCAGACGGTTCCTCGAAAAAGCTGTACAAAATCGGCGTCGGCTTTGATGCGGAAAGACGGACAATCGGGGAGTGGGTGATTCGCTAATTCTTTCAAAATATCTCCTTCGCATACATAAAGAATTTTCCTCTTGTCCTCTCTTGAAACTTCGACAACTTCAATTCTAAAGGACAGGCCAAATGCTCACGCTTGCCGATTGCACTTGCATGATGGCATGGTTTATGCGCAGGACGACCTTTGTTGGCGTGGGTGCGTTTGTCAACTAAGCTCTAGATACCGTGTCTCCAAAGCTTAGACGTCCGCAGCCTAATCCCTAATCCCTGTTCCCTAGTCCCTAAACCTAGACGTCAGCGGTTCTGACCACTGGCCACTGATTTCCTATATTTACTCCGTTAGAATTTTGCGATGTCGCAGAATTTTTCCGGAAGTCCTTGTCTAACCTTCCTTAAAAAACAAATGAAGCAGAAACTTTCCGATTGGATTCGCCGCGAATGGACTGATTATGTCCTTCTTCTGCGGAACATTCCCTCCCTGATAGTCAGTCTTTTTATCCTTTCCGTGGTGTGCATGAACCTGCTCGCCAACAAGGAGCTGGTCTCGTTCAAATATCTTGCGCTCGATTGCGGGTTTACGCTCAGCTGGGTATCCTTCCTGTGCATGGACATGATTTGCAAGCGGTTCGGCGCCAAGGCGGCGATGAAAATTTCGCTGCTCGCCCTGCTTGTTAATTTATGCGTATTTTTCCTCTTCCATCTGCTCGCGATGACGCCCGGGATGTGGGGCGAATATTACAGCTACGCGAATTCCGGCCAGGAAAAGGCGCGGATAGCAAATAACGCTCTGAACGCGACATTTGGCGGGACCTGGTATGTCGTTTTCGGCTCGGCTATCGCCATGTTCGTTTCGTCAATCGTCAATTCCGCTGTGAACCACTGGATTTCCAAGCGGACGGCTTCCAAAAATTTCAGAAACTTCGCGGTCCGATCCTACACATCAACAATGATTGCTCAGTTTGTCGATAATTTTCTTTTCGCCAGCATCGTAAGCCATGTCTTCTTCGGCTGGACCATGGCGCAAGTCCTTGTCTGTTCGCTGACGGGCGCTGTGATGGAACTTCTCTGCGAAGTCGTCTTCAGTCCGCTGGGCTACCGGATTTGTCGCTCGTGGGAATCCCAGGGGATTGGAATGGAATACATCCGCTTCAAGGAAGGAAAACGATGAATGTATTTGTCAGCGGACCGAGCCGCGGAATCGGCAAAGCGGTTGCGGAAAAGTTTCTGGAAAACGGTGCGCGCGTTTTCGGGTTTGACATTCTGGAACCAAGCGTTCGTCATAAAGATTATAAGCATTTTATTTGCGACGTTTCCAAGGATTTACTGCCTGAAATCCAGGTCCCCGCAGAAATCGTCGTGAGCAACGCGGGCGTCCAAAATTCCGGTCGCGATATCGATGTGAACCTCAAAGGCTCGATGCGCTTTATCGAAAGATACGCGTTCCAGCCGTCCATCAAGTCCGTGCTGCTCGTCGCCTCGGCATCAGCGCATTCCGGTGCGGAGTTTCCCGAATATTCCGCATCCAAGGGCGGGCTGCTCGCCTACATGAGAAACGCCGCGATAAGGCTTGCAAAATTCGGCGCGACCTGCAACAGCATCTCGCCGGGAGGCGTCACCACCGACCTGAACCTTCCCGTGATGCGCGACAAATCCCTCTGGCAAAAAATCATGGACGTTACCCCGCTCAAGCGCTGGGCAAGCCCCGAAGACATCGCCGAATGGATTTACTTTCTCACCGTAGTAAACAAAAACTGCACCGGGCAGGACATCTTGATAGACAACGGGGAAAAGGATTTGAACTGCACTTTTGTGTGGCCGTGATTTTTTTTGACCAAGAACGGACGAGGACGTTTTGTCGTCATCAACATTGGGGATGCGAGACCTAAATGGCTTTGATTTATAAATCCAATACGCGTTGTTCGTCTTGAATTCATTTTTTCGCCATTTCCATTTCCGGTAGAATAATTGGGCAAAGTTCTTCGCGCTCTTTATTGTGCCAGGCGACCACATAGCGGATCCGAACTTGTTTTACCGAATATCCCAAATCATTCAAATGGGAGATCTTCTCTCTCGCCGCTTTTGACAATACGGCTACAGGATTTTTCGAACCGCTGCCGTCGTACAATCCTCCACGAAAATACTTCAACAAGTCTCCACTGCGCAATTTGAAGATGCGCTTTTTCAGTCCCTCGCCTTCACCGTTTTTTTCACCGTAAAAGTAGTCAAGCCACATATCCCTGTGACCTAACTGGCAAATGATTTCTGCAGGTTCCGGATACTTCGCCTTTTCTTCGATTACGGGAGCGTACTTATCCAAGAAGGAACAGCAATGGAAAAGATACAGTTGTTTTTTTGCACGGGTAAAGCCTACATACAAGACACGGCGGCCTTGCTCGGTACGGGATCTTTGATCCTTGATCATCATATAGACTCTGTCAAATTCGCGACCTTTCGCCTTATGAATCGTGGAGACAACGACTTCGTTCTTTTTACTGCATTCAAAGTCGGAAATTTTTGATTCCATCAAAAACAGCTTCAAATCGTTTCGATAAAGGCGATCGTTATGCTTTTGATAAACCTTAAGAGCCGTTAAACAGATTGGAAGCAAGGTGCTTTTTTGATAAGCGTCTTTAAACTTGTTTATGGAAGCGTTCCATTCACCGGAGCTGATGACAGGATCTTCGTTTTTAAAAAGCTCTTTTGTAAAGTATCGAAATTCAGCAAGGTCGTAGAGCGAAAATCCGTCGCTATCCTGTATCAGCTTTGCCTTGATATTTTCGTGGTTCAGGAGAGCCATCATTTTCAAGGCGTCGTCGTTCGTCTGCGTCAAAATACAGACTGTCCCTTGAGGAGGATACTTTTTCAAGTGTTCGACGATGGGATATTCCATATTCGGCGAATCAAATTTTCGGACTTTTACAGTCCCTTCCCCATCCGAAACGGCCTGAATGGGATTAATCTTTAAGCGATTCGGAATATCCTGAACGAAGAAGTTCGTGAAATCAACGATCTTTTTGATGCTGCGGTAATTTTCAACCAGTTCATATTTTTTAGCCTTGTAAAGCTCGATAAAGCGATTCAAATCTACAGACTTTGAACCTGCCTTTTGGTGAACTCCTTCAAAAATGTTCTGGTCATCATCGCCTACGGCAATGACTCGCATATCTTCATTTTCTTCAATCAAGGCTTGAACCAAGGCGAACTGGTGTTCATCCATATCTTGGGCTTCGTCAATGACCAGGACTTTCTTGGTTATCTTGCTGTGTTCGATTTCGCCTTCCTTGATTTTTGCGACCGCCGTTTCTACCGCTGATTTTGCCTTGTCCAGATCGCCCATTGTACCGAGTAAATCAAAGGCATAGGAATGGAAGGTCTTCGCCGTTAAAAAAGAGGCTGCTCTACCAATCAGCTTATGAAGTTTTTCCTTAAAGTCAATGGCCGCACTGCGAGAGAACGTGAGCATCAGCAACTGTTCGTGCTTCACGTCTTCTAGGAGCATCAACGACGCCAGCTTATGGACGAGGACACGGGTCTTTCCGCTTCCCGGACCCGCCGCAACCAGGATGTATTGGCTGTTTTTATCTTCGATAATCTGCTTTTGGCGTTCCGAAAGAGAATCCACAATTTCGTGATACTTTTCGGGGGTAATGTTGTGGTTGATTTCGTCCATGCGATTGCCCTTGAAATACTTATTCAAGAACATCTTGTAATCAAGGGCGAAATAATCGCTCACGAAAGCCTGGGCCTGCCTGCTGTCTCGCACCATCATGTTGGCGTATTCACCGACGATGTGGATTTGCTGCATTTTCATCTGGTAGAAATGATTCAGCTTTTCATAGTCATCGACTTTGTACTTAATCAAATTACTCTTTTCGATTCGATGAATTTCAAGCGCGTTGTAGAGAACCAAGAAACCGTCTTCTAGCTGCAAAGAATTGATCTTGGAAAGATACAGAAGAGTTTTTTCAAGTTCCTTGTAAGATACAGGTTCGTTGGCAAATAAGGACTCCTGTTTTTCGTAAGCGGTCAATAATTCTTTTTCGGAGAATTGAATCAGGGCTTCTTCACGGGAATTCGTCTTGGCGTCGGCATTTGCCTGGTACAGTTGATCTATCACGAAATGAGATAATTGTATGCGATGGGTAAAATCGCGTTCCAAGTTTTGGGGAGAAACCTTTAATTCAATTTTTGTACAGATGTCCGAACAGTAGTTCTTTTCGATAAGACCATTGATCATCCAGAAAAATAGAATTGTCTTGAAGTCTTTTAGATTAGCCTTTTTTATTCCATTCTCTTCGGCTTCTTCATTCAATTCCTTGAGATTGAATACGGTCTTTCCTTCCCTCAATTTTGAAATCAAGAATTTTTCGAGAGCTTCGAAATGCCTTACTACCATTTTTGACTTATTTTCACCATCGCCTTTTTTAATGTAGGCGGTCAAATCCTTGGAATCCGCCAAAATATTTTCTGTTCGCAAAAGCTGAACCGTTTCTTGAACAACGCTACATTCTAAGCCTAGGATATCCGCCATGTAATCGATTCGGGATTCCGCTTCGTCGCCCTTGCCCTTTGAAACGCTTCGTTCTGAAATCAAGAGACTTATAATTCGAATGGCGTTTTCCTTCTGTTTTTCATCAAACATGTTTGACGCCGTAATCTTGCTACGAGCCTCGTCCATGTTCGAAACAAGAATGCCCGTGGCGTAAACCCGAGGGCAATTCTGCTTGCGTTCGATATAGCCTGCTTCTTCCAAGGCGAGAATGGCTGTTTTCACTCGCGTTTCTATGTCGCCATTGGGGTTGTCAAAGCCCGCTTCTCTTGCGATTTCAAGAGGGGATCGCTTAAGTATAGTTCTATTCTTTGTCAGGTTCTTGATAGCCTTCCAGACTTGCTGGATTTCGCTCATGCTGAGCTTTGTCTGGTTCAGCAGTAAGAAATGCTTGTCCAAATCGCTTTCATTGAAAAGGACGTAACATTCCGCCTGCAAACTCTGGTCTCGCCCTGCACGACCGGCCTCTTGAACATAGTTCTCAAGGGAATCAGAAATTTCGTAATGCACAACAAGTTGCACGTCCGACTTGTCAACGCCCATTCCGAAAGCAGAAGTGGCTACGATAATTTGAACCTTGCCGTTGATGAACGCTTCCTGGTTTTCCACCTTTTCACAGGCTTCCATTTTGCCGTTAAAAGGCAAAGCCACAAATCCATCTTTGCTCAGCTTTTCTGCCAGCTCATGGGTCTTCTTGGTCCTAGAAACATAGACAATGGTCGGGCAGTTCTTTGCGTCGATTAGCGAACGCAAAGTTTTGTACTTTTGATCATCGTCTTCTTGATAGATTACGTGATAGGTAAGATTTGCGCGGGTCGCCCTTGTAGCAAAAATCTTTAAATCAAGATCCAGCTTTTTCTTGAAGTAGTCGCAAATATCCTGCACCACTTTTTGCTTTGCCGTCGCCGTAAAGCAGGATACGGGAATCTTTCTTGTTTCGGACTTTTGCGCCTGGATATTTTTGATGAAATCTCCGATATAGAGATAGTCCACGCGGAAATCATGGCCCCAGCTCGAAAAGCAGTGGGCTTCGTCGATTACAAATCGCGCGATCTGCCTAGAGAGCAAAAGCTTTTCGATTGTGCGGGAGCGTAAAGACTCCGGTGAAATGTACAGCAAGGATGCCATTCCGGTAGCCACACGTTTAATGGACTCCGCGCGTTCAATCGGATCCAGCAAACCGTTGATGGTTACGGCATCCACAATTCCCTTGGAACTCAGGTTATCGACCTGGTCCTTCATCAGGGACTGCAAGGGCGAAATCACGACCGTCAAGCCCTTGTAATTTTCTCCAGCCATCAAGGCCGGCAACTGGAATGTAATGGACTTTCCGCCACCCGTCGGGAAAATGGCCAACAGGGATTCGTTATTGACCGCCGCATCGGCAGCACGCTCCTGCAGAGGTTCGCCATCGTAAGTTCTAAAACTGTCGTACCCAAAAATCTCTTTCAGTTTTTTGCGGATATTGAGCTTGCTTTTGCAATACGCACACGTGGACTCATGGCACGGATTGTTGCGCAAGAAGAAAAGGATGTTTTCGGTGAATGGATAGTTTCGCAGCACCCAAGCCGGTGTAATGGAACGCTTATCCTGAAGGTTGATTACGGACAACGCATAGGCCAGCTCAATCGGATGTTCTAAGGCGAACGATTCCACGATGGCGTTTTCACAGATCAAGCCGGTAAACCGATTTTGAATCTGTTTTACAAGGTTCTTGGTGCTGGACCTTGC
Organism: uncultured Fibrobacter sp.; assembly: GCA_934691725.1. Classification (GTDB taxonomy): domain Bacteria; phylum Fibrobacterota; class Fibrobacteria; order Fibrobacterales; family Fibrobacteraceae; genus Hallerella. Next base: position 19,390 of record CAKUTF010000024.1, read on the forward strand.
TGAAAGAAGATTGTTGAAAAAGCCTTTGCTTTCTTCTTTTAAACCGACATAGTCAAAGAAACCCTTAAATTCCCTTGAATCCTTCAACAGCTTGAAATAGATGTCCTTTAGTTCGCTGTCTAGCGCATGGAACGCATTCACTTCGTCATGGAACAAATCCCTGGATTTTTCCGCATCCAGCAAGGGGTTGTTCAAGGCGTCGCTCAGGATCTTTTCATCTTTCAGCAACTTGTGGCTAGGACGCATGGGGAACATCAACGGAGAAAGATAGAGCGTGTCGATGACCTTCTTTTTATCTAGTTCCATGAGCTTTAGATACTGAAGGTCGTGATTCAAAATGTTATGGCCTCCGACGTATTCCGCATTCTTCACAAAATTCAGAAAATCACCCTGGCTCGGCGTATGAATCGTCTGATCCAAAGAATCGACAGCACCGAGATCGGCAACTTTTCCGCTGGATGTAGAAACTTCTATATCTAAAAAAACGATGTTCACGATATTAAAATAAATCTTTTTCGAGTTCTTTACTTACATATGTTGATGAAGAGCAAATTTTAGAAGTTGTGAAGGTGTATATTTCTTTTTGTAAAATCATAATTCATGAAAAGGTCCTTTCGGGATCCGGTAAACAAAAATGGAGTTCACTTATCCCTAATCCTTGAACATAGACGTCCGCTATTCTAAGCTCTAAGCTTTCTCAACTAAGCTCTAGATATCTCGGCAAGCTCGCTAGCCTGTCAAGTTCCATTCCTTAACGGGGATTCCCCGGTCAAGCCGGGGAATGACAGAAAAGTGGAATGCCGGGGAATGACATCATAGTGAGCATGAGAATGATAGTGCACCGAAACAGTTCGCTAGGAAACCCCGTGTCCCGTTTCCCAAAAGCTTAAACGTCCGCAGACCAATTCCTCATTACTCATTGCTAATTCCTCATTTCTTAGACGTCTGCGGACTAATCCCTAGTCCCTAATCCCTGAACATAGGCGTCCACAGACAAGTCCCTAAAGCAGGCGAGAGCGGGTGCGCGAAGGAAAATTCATTGCGGCTTACAAAAAAATAAGCTATTTTTTTACAACCTTTCAATGGAGGTGTCAATGAAATTTTCCGGTTTGAAAACTTTCGGCTTTGTCGGCTTTTTCGCCCTTGTGGTTTCCTGCAGTTCGACAACGGGAACTACGGATGAAGAATATGAAGCCGGTTCCAGTTCACGCCTTAGCAGTTCTAGCATCGCATCTTCTAGTTCAAAGACGATAGTCCCCGTTGCGGATTCAAGCCTGGTCGATACGAGCCTTGCCGCTCCGACGGGTCTTACGGCGACGGAACTCGACGGTAGCTGGATTCTTTCATGGAACTATACGGATAATGTAAAGAATCCGGCCAAGGCGTTCAGCGTACAGGTTCTCGATCTGGATGTGGAAGGGGAGCCGGCCTGGAAGGAACTTTCGCAGACGATTCACGATGTCTATCGCTACCGCATCGGTCGGCAGGCCTCGACCTATCTTTATTACCGCGTTGCGGCGCTTGGCGGTGACGGGTCGCGGTCTAGGTATTCGGAAGAAGTCCTGGTCCAGGTGAATGCAGACGAAGTCGTGGACGAAAGCTCTAGTTCGGCGGCGGATCCTTTGAACGCCCCGACGGGACTTGTCGCAACGGAACTTGACGGGGTTTGGCTTCTTTCCTGGAATTATGAGAACAACAAGAAGAATCCGGTGGATAGCTTTGCTATCGAGGTGCTCGATATGGAAGTCGAAGACGTTCCGTCGTGGAAAAGTTTTGCGACGACCGCTCCGGATGTCTATCGCTTCCGCGTGGGAAAGCTTTCTGGCAAGTATCTGTTCTATCGGGTCGCCGCCCGAAACGCATCGGGGGAACTTTCCGCCTATTCGGACGAGGTGATGATCCAGGTTTCCGACGAGGCCGTGGAAAGCAGCTCTAGCTCTGCCGTTTCTCCGGTAGCTTCGCCGACGGGACTTTCCGCCTCGCAGATTGACGGAGACTGGATCCTTTCATGGAATTATAAAGACGAAACGGCAAATCCGGCTTCGAAATTTGTGGTCCAAATGCTCGACCTCGAAAACGCATCGGCCTGGAAGGATGTCGCGGAAGTTTCTTCGACGGTCCAGCTTTACCGGATAGGGACTCCGCGCTACGCCTATTTTTACTACCGGGTGGCCGCGGAAAACGCCGCCGGGGAGCGTTCCGCCTATTCAGACAAGATTCTCGTCAATTTGACGCAGACCGCCGTTTCCGCTCCCGTCATCGGGGGAACGGAAGTCCTTTCGAAGAAGAAAACCCGGCTTCTTTACTGGACTTTTGCGTCGTCATCCGTTTTCCCGGTGAAAGGTTTTGTTATCGACCAGCTGGACTTGGCGACAAATGCCTGGAAGAATTTAGGGCAAGTCGATGCCGCTACGCTGCGCTATGAAATTGGGCTTTCGACCGAAGACAGGCATTTCCGCGTCCGGGCCTACAGCGCAAACGAAGACACGCTGGCTTCTTCCGCCTATACGGTTTCCGCCGAGACGCTTCCCGCTCCGTCGGGACTTTCGGCTTTCCGCGTCGCCCCGAGCGTTTGGCAGCTCTCCTGGGACTATTCGCAGAATGCGCTTCGCGAGGAAACGGGCTTCCTCGTGCAGATATCCGCGGATGGAAATGCAAACTGGACTGTCGCAAGCAAGGTTTCTGCAGGTATCCTTTACTACTATGCAAGCGGAAACGGCAATCTCGAAAAATATTTCCGCATAGCCGCTTACGATGCGGAGGACACGACGAATTACACGTCTTCGCTACAGCTGGTGGCGAACACGGACGAAATCGCCTACCGGAACGACATGCAGCCGACTACACCTACCGTGGCCGTCTCCGTGATTTCCCAAAAAGCTTCGGGGTTCGTGAACGGCGATACGGTGGAAACGGAATTTGTCGATACCCTTGACTACGCGCTCTCCATCAATTCGGGATTTACGAACAAGAACATCCTCCTGTCGGAATATACCGATACCGTCTATTATGAAGTCCGCTGGTACACGGAATCTCCAAATTCTGCCGTGACAGAATCTATCGAGGTGGATAGGCTCGCCACGAAGTATTCGAACATAGAAGGCCATCTGGAAATTCCGACTTTGAAGCGCGGAACGAAAGACGAACCGAAATCAGGCTACACTTGCGGCGAGAAAATCCAGAACCAAACCCAGAACCTTTACGGACAGCTGCGCATCGTTTGGACGGATACCAACGGCGTCACGGACTACAGCGAATGGACGGATCCGCAGAAAGCCGGTCGCGTCTGCGTTGAATAATTTTCCTCGCAAGTAAAAAGGTCTGCGTCTCGTGTGGCGCAGGCCTTTCTGTTTACTCCGGTTTTCGATAAAAGTATATTTGTCGCATGAACTATCTCGGCATCGATTACGGTGAACATCGCGTGGGAATCGCTTTTGCGGATTCCGAACTCAGGTGGGCGTTTGCCCGCGAGACGATTGACCGGAAAAAGACGGACCTGATGGTGCGCCTTGCGGAGTTAATCAAGGAAAACAGAATCGACGTCCTTGTCGTCGGGATGCCGTATCGCCCCGACGGTCGCATGGACGGCAAGAACGTAATCGTCGAGGAATTTGTACGGAATTTGCGTACAGGTTTTCCAGACATCCGCATCGAAACCGAGGATGAAGCCTATACGTCCGTCACGGCTCTCTCGGAAACAAGCTACCTGAAGAAGAAAAAGAAGCAGCAGGACAAGGGGCTTGTCGATAGGCTCGCCGCGCAGCATATTTTGCAATCGTATCTCGACAACCACTGATTTTTTTGAAAGGGGAATTGCCTGTATCGCGGATGTTTTTTTTCGTAGTCTTTGGACAACGCTTTTTTTGTGCATTTTTTCTCAAAAGGATTTTTGAACTAGTTTGGAAATGAATTTGCGAAAAATCGGTTCTGTTTCCAAGAGGTTCGCATGGGTATCGGGAAAATAGAAAGGGCGGCTGTGTTTGCCTTGGCGTTTGCGGTAGCGATTGCTTCGGCGGCATCGGTGGCGGTTCACGATCCTTCCGTCGTCGTTGTCTATAAGGATGAAGCGGGAAATTCTTATCCGGAAAACGACGCGTCAAAATCGCGGACCAAGTACTATTACATTTTCGGCACGATGAACGGAGCAGCTTATTCCCGCGACATGCTGGACTGGACCGCGTTCACTCCGAAACTTTCCCGGAACGGAACGGTATATGTTACCGGCAACGAGACGACCGACGATTATTACAGCGTTTTCAAGGAGGAGGCCGATTACGCGGAACATTCCGGGAATGCCGAAACCAAGGGAAACCTCTGGGCTCCCGATATCGTGTGGAACAGGAAATTGAAAAAATGGTGCCTGTACTTTTCGATGGCGGGCGAGGACTGGAAAAGTTCCATCGTCCTCTTGATGTCGGACAGGATCGAAGGTCCGTATGAATACAAGGGAAGCGTTATCTATGGCGGCATGGATGGGCAGACTGTCGGTTCTGCGGCTAACGCAGACTACTTGAAAGTGACCGGGCAGACAACGATCGATTCGCGGTACTACACCGCCAACAACGGCGTCACGAATCTTGGCAAATGGGACGGCGGCTACGGATCTAGCTGCATCGACCCGAATGTCTTTTACGATGAGGATGGCAACCTGTGGCTTCTCTACGGTTCCTGGAGCGGCGGGCTTTTTCTTGTGAGGCTCGATGAATCGACTGGCCTTCGAGATTATGGCTATCTTTATGGAGACGGCGGCGACGCGACTTGGAACGGGACGTCGCTTTTAGAAGATCCGTATATGGGCATTCATGTCGGGGGCGGCTACTATGTAAGCGGCGAGGGCTCTTACATCCAGTATTTCCGGGATGGAGACGGAAACGGCTACTATTACCTGTTTGTGAGCTATGGGTTTTATTCTCCCGATGGCGGCTACAGCATGCGTGTCTTTCGCAGCAAGGATGTCAAGGGACCGTATGTCGATGTCGATGGGAGTCCTGCCATTTTTGAAAGGTTCGTCTTGAACTATTGGGGAAATACGGATCGCGGTTTCCCGATTATGGGAAATTACCGCTGGAGTTTCTGGGCGGAAGACCGCGCCGAGATAGCGAACGGGCACAATTCGCTTTTGCGCGACGAGGACGGCGCCATGTATCTGGTGTATCATCGCAAGTTTAACAACCATACGGCTTGGCACAATGTAGAGACTCACCAGCTGTTTTTTAACCGTATGGGATGGATTGTGGCGGCGCCTTTCGAGTATCGGGAGGGTTACGGGCTTCCCAGGAAGAAGCTTTCGCGGGACGATATCGTCGGTTCATACAAGGTTATCACGCATCGTCCGCCGAAGAACAATCCTTTGACCTGGGAAGATTCCGTGGCGGTAAACCTGGAACAGGATTTGTGGCTATATGCCGATGGTTCGGTGGCCGGCGCCTATGCGGGAACCTGGGATTACGACGACAGCGAGGGGCGAAGCTACTTGACATTGAACTTGGACGGATCGATTTACGAAGGCGTATTGCTCGAACAGCTGCAGAACGATGTAAGCAGGCGTACGGTTTCGTTCAGTGCGATGAATGCAGCGGGAAATTTGACGCTTTGGGGATACCGCGTCCCGAAAACCGAAGTGCTTCGCGAATTGCGTTATGTAGGAGACAGCGTCAAGGTTGTGGGAAAAGAGAATTTTAGCACTGCATGGAATGCCTACGACGAATTTGAAAAGGTGAATGTCTCCGGGAATTTTGTCGCGGAATTTGAATTTACGCACGCGATGAAGAAAGCCGCTAAGAACTGGAACAAGTGGGTCCTGGTTTTCAGGACAGGCGAAAGAATGTGGTATTTGCGCGCAGACAGCTATTCCCTGGAAACGCTCGGGGGCGAGAATTCGGTCAAGTACTGGAGCGCCTGGGGAAATGATTTTGCATCGTCCAACAAGGCGCTTGACGGTGCGCGGGTCCGGCTGCGAATCGAAAAGGACGATTCTCGGATGCATGTGTATGCCTATTTACAGGGAGCGGCAAAGAACGGAGCGGATTCGCTTGTCTATGCGGTCTCGGCGACGGGAACTCCGGACGGCGATTATGAAATCTTGTTGGGCGCTGACGGGGCAAAGCTTGATATCAGCCGGATTGCGACAGGTTCCCTTGAAAACCGCATTTCTATCGGGACGATTAACGATGGCGGTGAATACACGTCGGCATTCAATTCCGAAAAGACTCCCGATTACAGGGTTTCGGGCGATTTTAACGCCGCTTTGCATTTCTTCAATTACGGGAACAAGCCCGTTTACGGTCCTTTCGATGCAAAAGCCGCAAACAACTGGGACAATTACATTGTGCGTTCGACGGCTGACGGAGTGACGTCTCTTTTGCGAGCGGACGCCTATGCGCTTGACAACATGGGAACTTTTTCCTATGAATACGATTGGAAGTGGGAGAATTTTGCCGGCATGATGCAAAACGCCGATGTGCTGATGAAAATTTCCCGCAGGAAAGATACGGTCACCTACTCGGCAGAGATTACGGCGAACGACGGCGAGGTATATCATTACAAGGCGGTAAACTCGGGTGCATCTACGGCGGAAATGTCGCTAGGCCTCACTTGTGAAAAAAGCGCAATCGATCTCTTGTCGGTTTCCGTAACGGATGTTGTCGGAAATCCGGATTTGCCGGGCGAATCGACTCCGGTGAAGGCGTCAAAACCTGCAGTCGCCTTGCAAGTTCCTGTCCGTGTTTTTGATATAAGGGGACGCTATCTAGGACGCGTCAAGCGGGATGCGTTGCAGAACGGAAACGTTCTTCCAACATTTCGGAAAGGAAAGGTTTTCAAAAAATAAGGAAGTCTGACATTTCGGGAAAAATTTCTGGATGTCTGTTCGTAGTCTCTGGACAACCGATAATTTCGGGACATCTTCCTATCGAAACATCTCGCGGCTATTTTTGAATACCGAAAGGAAGAAACCCTTTGAAGGAGTGTATATGGGATTGTTGGGTAAGATATTTGCTGTCGGCGGCGTTCTCGCATTTGCGCACATGTCGTTTGCCGCGTTGCCGACGGTCAAGGTTGATTTTGACCAGAGCGGACGCAATTCGAGCGAGGTCTCGGAACCGAACTACGTTCCGTGGGTGGTGACAGGAGCGGCGTCAAAGGACACGGTTCTTTCGGGCGTGAAAATTACGGTGGCCAAGGGAAGCGCGGGGACGGCTTTAAAAACCAACTGGTACAAGACTTCGGTACAGGCGCCGAGCTACGCGCGTCTCGTGGGCGATGGCGTTACGGTTGACGGAGGCAATGCCGGCGGTGAAATCAGCCTTTCCTTTTCGAATCTTGCCGCGGGAACGCATTCCCTTCTGCTTTACCTGAACAATGTCGATGCGCCGACGGCTTACACTTACAGCGATATCGACGTCTATGTCGGTTCGACGAAAAAGCTTTCGGTTACGCCTTCGAACCGGGCCTTGGCGACCGAGGATGCGGCAATCGCCTATGTGACGTTTTCCGTGAGCGGCACGAACGCAACGACCACGGTGACGCTCAAACCGGGCACTTCGGGCGCCTCTTTCCGGAATGTCACCTTGAACGGATTCGAACTGAACGTTCCCAACTTGACGGCACAGGCGAAGTCTCCTTTCCCGACCGACGGGAACCTGCATGCGGCACACGAAAACGGGAATCTTTCGCTTTCATGGACGGCTGCGAAAGGCGCAAAGAAGCACCGCGTCTATTTCGGGACGGATTCGCTCTCGGTTCTGGAAGCTGGCGAAAACAGTGCGGAGTATCGCGGCGAACAGACGGAGACAGTTTACAAGGTTTCCGGGACTTCTCCGCTCGTACCCTATTTCTGGCGCGTCGATGAGGTGAATGCCGGTGGAATCGTCACCGCCGGAAATGTGTGGAAATTCCAGCCGGGACGCTTGGCGTTTGACGGGGCGGAAGGCTACGGGCGCATGGCGGTGGGGGGCCGTGGCGGAAAGGTCGTGTACGTGACGAACCTGAATGATTCCGGGGAAGGCTCCCTGCGCGAAGCCTGCACGGCGGATATCGGGCCGCGGACGATTCTTTTCAAGGTCTCCGGCGTGATTAAGCTGAGCGACCGTCTTGTCTGCAACCGGAATTTTACGACCATCGCGGGACAGTCCGCTCCGGGAAAGGGAATCACCGTTACGGGAGCGCCTATCGGCTTTACGGGAAGCGATCTGGTCGCCCGCTTTATGCGCGTTCGTCTGGGTTATGGGCGAACCTTTGACGGCATGGGTCTGACCGGAGGGGAAAATTCCATTCTCGACCATGCGAGCATCAGCTGGACGATTGACGAGGCGTTCAGCAGCCGCGGCGGAAAGAACCTGACGCTCCAGCGGACGCTGATTTCCGAGGCGCTGAACATCGCGGACCACAAGAACTATCCCGCGGGAACAGGCCACGGATACGCGGCGACGATCGGCGGGGACGTGGGAAGTTTCCATCACAATCTGCTAGCCCACAATGCGGGCCGCAACTGGAGCATGGGCGGAGGCCTCGATGGCGACGGCTATTACGCGGGTCGCCTTGATATTTTCAACAATGTCGTCTATAACTGGTATAGCCGCGTAACGGACGGCGGGGCGCACGAGGTGAACTTTGTCGGAAACTATTACAAGGCGGGAGCCGCTACCAAGGTAAACGATTACACGCTCAAGGCGGACCTGGAAGGAACGGGCAAGGGTTCGCAGGCCTACTATTATCATAACAACATTTTGCAGGCGAAAAACGGAAGCTTTACCTGTGACGGCGAGAAGGACGACTGCGGAAGGACTTACACGCTGAGCAACGGCCAGGTATTGGACTGGACGCTGTGGCGCGCCAAGCCTTTCTTTGAATCTTACGCGAACGTGCAGAGCGCGAAGGCTGCCTACAAGGACGTACTCAGCGACGTGGGACAGAGAATGCCCGTCCTGGACGCGCACGATGCGCGGGTCATCGACGAAACGAAAACGGGAACCTACCGGTACACGGGAAGCGTCGGAAATTTGCCGGGAATCCCCGACCGCGAATCCGACGTGGGCGGAATGGAAGACTATCCGAGCGTAAGCTGGGCGGACGACTACGACAGCGACATGGACGGTCTCCCGGACTGGTGGGAAGCCATGTATGGCTACAACCCGAAATCCGCAAAGGGCGACTTCAGCGATGCGAACAGGGATCGCCTGGGCGACGGCTGGACCGAACTCGAACGCTATCTGGAATGGCTCGCCCGCGCCCACTACATCTTGGAAAAAGGCGAAACCCAGGTCGTCGATCTCGCGGAGTTTACCAAGGGCTATGACGGTGGGAGCTATACGCTGTCGGATGTTCCGGTTGGGGTGAACGCTTCGGTGGAAGGTTCCCGGCTGACGGTGAGCCTTGCCGAAAATTTCGGCGGCATCGGCTATGTGACGTTTACGCTCAAAGATAAGGATGGCGATACCTTTACGCGGAAAATCGGCGTTTCTCTAGGAGCGCCTCTGGAAGCCGATACTTCTGGCGGGGATACTCCGACTGCGCTGCCGCATCTCTCGAAGATCGATTTCGGGCTTTCTGTCGAGAACAACGTGGCTTATTTCACGGGACTTCCGGAGCGGGCGACAATCACGCTTACCGATGCAAGCGGCAAGAATCGGATGACCTCGAAAACGGTCGCTTCGCCGAACGGAAACGCAACGCTCGACCTGGGATTCTTCGGAAAGGGAGTCTATGTGGTGAATGTTCGCGGAAAAGGTTTCCACAGGACTGCCAAGGTGACGGTTCGGTAATTTGAGCGAGGACTTTTTATGAAAACGAAATTCGGTCGGATTCTTTTGGCGGGTCTTTGTGGCGCATTCGGCTTGGCGGGTGCGGAAACCAAGGCTTTTCCCGAGGCGGTCGGCTTCGGGGCGAATGTCTCGGGCGGGCGGAACGGAACCGTTTACCATGTGACCAACTTGAACGATTCGGGCGAAGGCTCCTTTCGGGATGCGGTCAGCGCACCGAACCGCATCGTCGTATTCGACGTGGGCGGAATCATCAACATCCAGAGCGCCGTCTCCGTCAAGAGTAATATAACGATTGCGGGGCAGACGGCTCCGGGAGAGGGTATCGCGATTCACGGCGGCAAGGTTTCGACCGGAAAGCAGTCGAACATCATCATCCGCTATCTGCGGATAAGGCCCGGGGAGAATACCAGCTCCAAAAAGGACGACGCCCTGAACCTTTACGATTCGAAGGACATCATCGTCGATCACTGTTCCATCGAACTTGCGCCGTGGAACAATTTCGGCGGAAGCTCCGACAACGCGAACTACCGCATCACGGGCGTCACGGTCCAGAACTCGCTCGTGGCGAATCCTATCGGGCAACAGTTCGGGGCGCACGTCGAATCCGTCGATGGAACCTGGGCGTGGTATTACAATGCGTTCATCAACACGCACAACCGGAACCCTTTGGATAAAATAAACGACATTTTTGTAAACAATGTCCATTACAACTTCGAAGCAGGCTACACGACGCACACTTCGACGCATTTCAGGCACGATATCGTGAACAATTACTTTGTCTATGGCCCCAAGGGAAAAAATCCGTGGTTCCAGGTGGACAGGAACCAGTCCATCTACGCGAGCGGAAACATGATAGACAACAACCGCGATGGGGTCCTGAACGGTGTCCCGTCGAACATTTATTATTACCAGGGAGCGGGAGAGGAGCTAAGCGAACCGTGGAGCGAGGAAACGAAGAAAAATCCGGTCTATAGCGCGGCGACGGCGTGGCGGCTTGTCAATTCGCAATCCGGCGTGCTTCCCTACGACGACATCGATTCGCTCATCTGGCACCAGGCGGGGACGCTAGGCAAGGAGGGCGCTCTGGTCAAGTCCGTCGCGGACATGGGGCTTTCGGCAAACGGCGGCTGGGGCGAAGTCCTTGCGGGAGAGTCTCCCGTAGATTCCGACGGGGACGGGATGCCCGATTATTTCGAAGAGGCGATGGGCTACGACAAATCCAAGGACGATGCGACAAGCAAGGCCGAGGACGGGTATCTTTTCATCGAAAAGTACATTAACTGGCTCGGGGCGATGCATACGAGGGCGATGCAGGATTCTTCGACGGTTTTTGACCTGCGGACGATTACGCGGGGCTTTTTGGATGTTTCCCCGGTCTATGCGGTAGAATCTCTGGATGGAGGAAGCGTTTCGTTGAAAGAGGACGGCTTTTCTGCCGAGTTTACGCCGACGAAAAATTTCCACGGGCTTACGGCTTTCCGCTATACGGTCAAGGGAAACGACGGGACCGAATACACGGGGCGCGTGGAAGTTCTCGTCGAAAAATCGGAAGAGACAAGAGATTCTTCCGGCGCGGAAGAGGAAACGGCTCTTTTTGCGGCAAACAAATACCCGCATTTTGAAGCAAAGGTCCGGGACAGAACGCTCCGGCTTACAGGAATTTCCGAAAACGCAAAAATTTCCATCTATAATCTCGGCGGGAAAAAACTGCTCGAATCCACGGCGGAATTTTCGGAAAAAGGCTCGGCGACCGTTTCCCTCAAATCATTCGACCGCGGAATCTACGTGGTGAAGGTTCGGGAACCGTCGGGAATTTCGTTCCACAAGACCGTTAAAATTTCCCGATAGGAACCTCGGATAATTTTCGTCCACAAAAAAGACGCCCGCTTGCGCAGGCGCCTTTTGCCATGAGGGCATTGTTCCAGAAAATCAGGTGTTGCTGAAGATTTGGAATCCGCTGTAGGCTTCTTGTCCGTGCTCGCTCGCGTCGAGACCGCGGAGTTCTTCCTGTTCGCTCACGCGGAGACCGACTGTCTTCTTGATGAGGAGGAAGATGACCGAGGCACCGAGGAAGCAGGGGACCGCGTAGCAGGCGATTCCGATGAGCTGCGTTCCGACGGAGAATTGTCCGGTGATGTCGAAGATTCCCACGGCAAGCGTTCCCCAGACACCGTTTACGAGGTGGACCGAGAGGGCGCCGACCGGATCGTCAAGGCGCAGACGGTCGAACATAAAGACCGAGAACACCACCAGCACGCCGGCAATCGCTCCGATAACCCAGGAACTCATCGGGCTTACGACATCCGCTCCGGCGGTGATCGCCACAAGTCCCGCGAGGCATCCGTTGAGAGCCATCGTCACGTCGGGCTTCTTGCTGATGAGCCAGCTGGTCGCTGTCGCCGTGATGATTCCCGCTACGGCGGCGAGGTTGGTCGTCACGAGAATCCAGGAGGTCGCTTGCGGATCGCCGGAGAGGGCGGAACCCGCGTTGAATCCCCACCAGCCGATCCAGAGGACGAATACCCCGATGGTCGCTAGCGGGATGGAGTGCGCCGGGAACGCATAGACCTTTCCATTTTTGTAGCGTCCGAGACGCGGTCCGAGGATGATCACGCCGGCGAGAGCCGCCCAGCCGCCCACGGAATGGACTAGCGTAGAACCGGCGAGGTCATGGAATCCGAGGTCGTTCAGGAATCCGCCGCCCCATGTCCAGCTACCGACAATCGGATAGACGAAGGCGACGTAGAGCGCGGTGAAAATCAGGAACGAGTTCAGCTTCACGCGTTCCGCAACGGCGCCGGAGACGATTGTCGCGGCGGTCGCGGCGAACATCGCCTGGAAGAGCCAGTCCGTAAAGTAGGTGTAGTGCCCGTTATACGAACTGCCGAATCCGCCGTCGGGAACGTGCAGCCCGAAACCGTCGAACCCGAAGACTCCCGGGATGCTGAAAGCGTCCGGGTACATCAGGTTGAAGCCGAAGAAGGCGTAGAGCGTGATGCCGATTGCCGGAACCGCGAAGTTCTTGAACATGATGTTCGCGCAGCTTTTCGCACGGCAAAGCCCGGACTCGACGCAGGCGAATCCCAGCCCCATGACGAACACGAGAAGCGCGCATCCCATGATCCAGATGTTTTCCGACAGGAAAGTCGAATTGGCGACTTCCGTTTGCAATACTGCCAAAGTATCAGCGTTCATGAGTCATTCCTCCTTTATCCGATGGCCGCGGGACCGGTTTCGCCCGTGCGGATGCGGATGCATTGTTCCAAGTTTTCGACGAAGATCTTGCCGTCGCCGATGTTTCCCGTGCGTGCGCCCTTGATAATCGCGTCGATGCACGGTTGCACGAATTCGTCGTTCAGCGCAATCTGCAGGCGGATTTTCTTGAGCAGGTGCACTTCGGTCTCCGTGCCGCGGTATGTCGAGGTATAACCCTTTTGCTGGCCGCAGCCGAGAACGTTCGTGACGCTCATCTTGTAGATTTCCGCCTCGTAAAGCGCCTGTTTGACACTTCCGAGCTTTTCCGGTTGGATGTATGCTGTGACTACTTTCATTTTGATCTCCAGTAAAAGCCCATACGAGCTTCCGTTACGCCTTTAAGCAAAAGCCGTGCCAAATCGAATTTTTGCGAAAATTCTTCAAAAATCGCCGTTTTGAAAATTTGAAAGCAAAGTTTGCGACAAATTTGTTTGTGAATTTCAACAAAAATGTTGTCTTTTGAAGCTTGGGAACGGAGGCCTTTAGAAAATAGGGAGTAATCCGCGGACGTCTAAGGGAATGAGAAATTAGCAATGAGCAATTAGCAATTAGAAATGGGTCTGCGGACGTCTATGTTTAGGGAACAGGGAATAGGGATTAGTCCGCGGACGTCTAAGCTTTTGGGATATGGTAAGCGGGACTCGGGATGCGGTATTTCTAAGCGAACAGTTTTCGCGCACTGTCATTCCCCGGCTTGATCGGGGAATCTAGATTATCGGGTCGAGCCCGATAATGACAAGGGGCAAGTCCGATAATGACTGCTAGCGAGCTTGCCGAGCTAAGCTCTAAGTTCTGAACACGCTCCGATAACTGTTCCCTCATCCCTTATTTCTGAGAGCAGCTCGCTTGACTGTCAATTACTCATTCCTCATTCCTGATTTCTAGCTGATCACTGATTTCTTCCAACGGGAATCAACCGTAATCTTTCAGCCATTCATCCCATAATCGTTGCGAAATTTTCTATATTGTGGGTTGTCGTGCAAAAAGATGCGCGGCAAATGCCCTCATAGCTCAAATGGATAGAGCACGCCCCTCCTAAGGGTGAGATCTACGTTCGATTCGCAGTGGGGGTACTTTTTTACCCATGAAGCGACATTACGCCTTGTTCACAATCGTTTTTTTTGTGATGCTGCTTTTGCCCGCATCATGGGATTTCGTGCATTCCGTGTGGAAGGGTGAACCTTTTTTCCCGCTCGATATCTTTCGGGATGCGGTTTCCCCGGTTCGTCGGGAGGCCATGCTTGTGCGTGAAGCGGATTCCCTGGTGCATGGTCTTTCCTTTGCGGATCCGTCAACCGACTTGGAAAATGTCGCTTCTAACCTGAAGCGGAACCTGGTGGAGGTTAACGGCTATCTTTCGATGGATTCGACGGATTCCCTGGTGCGGCAGGTTTCGCGTTTTCAGGAACTGCTTTCGGGACTTGAATCGGATTCCTCTCTTTGCGACAGCGCAAAAGCCGAAGGGGAAAAAATCCGGAAAGCGTTTTCGGGGATTTCCTGGCGGAGAATCGCTCAGGCATGGGGCGGCTACGGATTTCTGAGCGGCAAGTATCTGCGGGCCTACGAAAGCCGATTGGAGAAGGAAAACGCGTTTGTCAAGAAGGTGCGCCCGATCTACCAGTCGTTTGCGTGGAATGTCTTGCGCGATCCGGGGGAAAAGGCTCTCCGTGCGGATTCCGGATTTCTGTTCTACCGGCAGGACGTGGAGTTTTTGGTGCGTCCTCATCCTTGGAACGTAGATAGCCTGGACAATCCCGTCGAAGCGGTCCTTGCGTTTCGCGCGGAACTCGAAAAGCGCGGTGTGGAACTTCTGGTCGTGGTCGTCCCCGGAAAGCCTTCGATTTATCCGGAATTTCTGAACCCGACGATGTATGGGGCTCTCGGTGATGGGATATCTCCGGGGCTCGCTTTCCTGGATTCCCTGGAGGCGCATGGCGTGCAGACGGTGAACCTCTACCCGTTGTTTCGCAAGGAAAAGCTCCGCGACAGGGAAAACGATTTTCTCTATCTGAATACCGACACGCACTGGACGCCCCGCGGTGCGGAAATCGCGGCGAAAGCGGTTGCCGCCAAGGTTAAAAGTTTTCCGTTCTACGCGGCGCTTTCCAAGGAATCCTTGACCGATTCGGTTGTCCTCGTGGAGCGCAAGGGCGATATCGCGACGATGGCCGACCTGGAGGATGCATTCCCGGTGCAGATCGTCGAGGCGAATGTCGTGAAGAACGCGAAAGGTCCGCTGCGGAGCGATTTCAGAAAGTCGCAAATCTTGATTCTGGGCGACAGTTTCTCCCGAATCTATGAAACGGACGCTCCGATGTCCGCGGGCTGGATTTCCCGGCTGGCGAAGAACTTGCAGGTCCCCGTGTGCGCAATCGTTTCGGACGGGGGAGCGAGTACACTTGTGCGGGAAAAGCTCGCTCGCCGTTCCGGCGTCCTGAAGAACAAAAAGCTTCTCGTTTGGGAATTTGTGGAACGTGACTTGCGCTTTGGCGCGGAAGGCTGGAAAAAAGTGAGGTTGAAATGACGAATGAAAATTCCTGGTGGAAACGGGCGCTCAAGGTTTTGCCCGGCGGCGTGGACTCTCCTGTGCGTGCCTTTGGCGGTGTCGGCGGGGAACCCGTCTTTGTCAAGCGGGCGAGCGGTCCTTTTCTCTATTCGGACGATGGACGTGAATTGGTCGATTTTATCGGTTCGTGGGGACCGATGATTCTCGGGCATAATCCGCCGGAAGTCATCGAAGCGCTTCGCGAAGAACTTTCGCGCGGCCTGAGCTTTGGGATGGGGACGGATATCGAAGTGGAACTCGCCGAATTCATCCTTTCGAAAATTCCCGGCATGGAAAAAATCCGCCTGGTGAACTCGGGTACGGAAGCGACGATGAGCGCTATTCGCGTAGCGCGCGGAGCGACCGGTCGAAACAAGATTGTCAAGTTCCGCGGCTGCTACCACGGGCATGGGGATTCCTTTTTAATCCAGGCGGGTTCCGGTGCGCTGACACATGGGACTCCCAGTTCTCTTGGCGTCACTCCGGGCGTTGCCGAGGATACGCTCGTCGCGGACTACAACCACAAGGAACAGGTCGAAGCTCTCTTTCTCGCCCATCCGACAGAAATCGCTGCGGTCATCGTGGAACCTGTCGCCGGCAACATGGGCTGCGTTCCGCCGAAGGAAGGCTTCCTTTCCGGGCTTCGGGAACTGTGCGACAGGTTCGGAGCGGTCCTTATCTTTGACGAAGTGATGACGGGGTTCCGCGTATCGAACGGCGGAGCCGCAAAGCGTTTCGGCGTTATTCCGGACATGATTACGCTCGGAAAAATCGTCGGCGGGGGAATGCCGCTCGCCGCTTACAGCGGAAAGGAATCCCTGATGCGGAATGTCAGCCCGGAGGGAAAGGTCTATCAGGCGGGAACGCTTTCCGGTAACCCGATGGCGGTGACCGCGGGCCTTGCGCAGCTCCGGCTTTTGTACAGATTAAATCCCTGGGACGCGCTCGAACGGAAGGGCGAATTTCTCGCCGGGGGAATTCGGAAGGCTGCGGATGCGGCGGGAGTTCCGCTCCAGGTGAACCGGGTCGCTTCGATGTTCACCGTCTTTTTTTCCGAAAATCCTGTCGAGGATACGGAAACGGCCCTTGCCGCGGACACAAAACGCTTTGCTTCCTTTTTCCATGCGATGCTTGAACAGAATATCCTCTTTCCGCCGTCCCAGTTCGAAACGACTTTTATCGGCAATTCCCATTCGGATGAAATTCTCGAAAGGACCGCTTTCGCGGCGAAGATTGCGTTTGAAAGGATGAAGCCATGAGGATTACGGAAGCGGTACAGTTCCTGTCCGAGGAAGCGAAAAAGTCGGCGACATCCTTTGACATCGTCGCGGGGCATTCGAAATCCGAAGGCGTTTCGGTCTTCAAGGGAAAAGTCCAGAATACGGAAATCTCCGAATCGGTCGGGGTGGGCATTCGGGCGTTCAAGGGGGAAAAACCCGGCTACGCCTATACGGAACGCCTGACCGAAACCGCCTTGCGCCAGGCGTTGAAGGATGCGCTTTTGCACACGGCCTTTACGAAGCCTCTTCCCGTCCGGCTTCCTCTGCCGGAAAATCGCCCGCTTCGGAAGCTGCCCTATAACCCGGGCCTAAAGGATGTGACGCTTTCGCAGATGGCGGACCTTTCCATGGAAATCGAAAACCGCTGCTTTGAACTCTCGAAAGAGGTGACGAACGTGCCTTATCTCGGAACCCAGAAGGACGAAAGCTTCACCGTCTTCGCTAATTCGAACGGCGTCTATTCCGAACGGCGTGAAAACGGAATCGGAGCCGGCGCGGGAGTCGTCGCGGAACGCGGAAATTCCAAGAAGCTAGGCGGCTACGACCAGAACGCGCTTTCCTTTTCGGAACTTTCGGCGGAAAAAATCGCGCAGAAATCCGTGGAACGCGCGAGGGAGCTTTTGAACCCTTCGAAAATATCCGGCGGAAAGATGCCGGTAGTCTTGTCGGAGCGTGTCGCCGGGCAAATCATCGGGATGTATGCGTCGTCGTTCTTTGCGGAACAGGTCCAGAAAGGGCAGTCTCGCTTGCAGGGACGGCTCGGGACGAAAATCGCGGGAGCGAACTTTTCCCTCTACTCCGACCCGACCCGCGAAGATCTTCCTGCGGTAAAGACCTTTGACAGCGAAGGGACTTTTGCGGACCGGGTGGCCGTCGTAAAGGATGGCGTCCTGGAGGATTTGCTCTACAATCTGGAAACGGCGGCTGTCGCCGGGCGGGCGAGCAACGGCTGCGCGGCGCGTTCCTATTCGGGAAAGGTCGGCACTTCCTTTTCGAACCTGGTCGTGCTTCCCGGTGGGCGGACGACCGAGGAACTTCTTTCGCTTTTTCCCCGGTGCCTTTTGGTACTTCGACTCGAAGGAAATTCCGGTTGCAGCGCGGTCAGCGGCGAAATGAGTATCGGTGTGCAGGGAATGTACGTGGAAAACGGGAAAATCCTGCATCCGGTGGAAGGGGCTACGCTCAGCGCGAACTTCATCGACTTGCTCGAAACGCTTGTCGCCGTCGGATCCGAATATCCGGACGCCTATACGACTCTCCAGGTACCGGCTCTCGCCTTTCCCGAGATTTCCGTTTCGAACTGAATTGTCAAATTTTTGTAAAAATGCATCCGACTTCTTTTTTTTGAAACCGGAATTTTGGACGATGCATCTAAAAGGCAAAGAATATCGAAAATGAATTTTACAAGGTGAACGATGAAGAAGTTTTCCATTTTGGCGGTGTCATTTCTGGCTACTTTACTTTTCGCCTGTTCCTCTTCGGAAAGTGCGGAAACACCGAAATCGAAAGGAACTCCGGCGCGGGAGGCGCGCACGCTTCGCGTCTCGGGATATATCGCAAGGCCGGATTCGACGACGGGGACGTATTCCGCAAGCGGCGAACTTGTCGCGAAAAACCGTGTGGATCTCAAGACGGAAACTTCGGGAAGGCTTGTAAAGCTCTATGCTTCCGACGGAGCGCGCGTTTCGAAGGGAGCCTTGCTAGCGAAGCTCGACGATTCCGAGTTGCGCGCCAATTTAAAAAGCGCAAACGCGACGCTTGAACTGGCGAAAAAGAAGGAATCCCGCACACGCGCCCTCTTTGAAAAGGACGGGGCGACCGCCGAGGAACTGGAATCCGCGGAAAATGCCGTCAAGCAGGCGGAAGCTTCGAAGGAACTTCTCGAAGCGCAGATTTCAAAGACGGAACTTCGGGCGCCGTTTTCGGGAAAACTCGGCGTAATCCGGGTTTCGGAAGGCGCCTATATGACATCGGGAGCGGAACTTTCGAGCCTGGTGGATTCGAAGGAACTCTGGACGGAGTTTGAACTTCCGCAGCGCTATTCCCGCACCCTTTCGGACGGGGACCTGGTGGAACTTGTCGATAGCGAGCTGGGGACACGCATCGAAGCGAAAGTCCGCTTTCTGGATTCGGAACTTTCGAGTACGAGCCGCACGCGAAAGATCCGGGCGATTTTGAAAAATCCTGACGGGAAGTTTATTGCTGGTTCCTTTGTCCGGGTAAATCTCGTGTTCGGGAAAGGTTCGGAAACCGGGATGCCGATTCCGTCCGAGGCGATAACGCTCGATGCAAGCGGCGCATACGTCTATGTTGTGAAAGGCGGCAAGGCGGAGCAGGTCTATGTGGAAACCGGGCTTCGGACGCCGATAACGGTCAATATCCTCCGGGGACTTTCGGCTGGGGACACGGTAATCGTATCCGGCCTGATGAGCGTGCGTAACGGGATGAACGTCGTGGTGAAGGAAATCAACAACAACATGAGTTACGAGGCGCACGAATGAGCTTTTCGACTCTTTCTATCCGCCGCCCGGTGCTGATGACGGTCCTCGCCCTAGGCATCGTCCTCATCGGGGCTTTTGGAGCGATGAATCTCGGAATCCGCGAATACCCGAACGTCGATTCTCCGATTATCACGGTGCGGACAAGCTATTCGGGGGCGAACGCCGCCGTTGTCGAAACGGAAGTCACCGAAATCCTCGAAGCGTCCATCAATAGCGCAGCGGGCATCAAGTCCCTCACATCGACAAGCTCCGACGGCAGCTCCACGATCCGCGCCGAGTTCGAAGTGGGAACCGACCTGGAAGCTGCCGCAAACGATATCCGCGACCGTGTCTCCCGTGTAGAGAGAAAACTTCCCGACGCAGCGGACGCGCCTGTCGTGTACAAGTCCGACTCCGATTCAGACCCGATTCTCATCGCGAGTCTTCTTTCGGACGTGCGCGACGCGATGGAACTTTCGGAGATTGCGTCGAACCAGGTGAAGGAACGCTTGCAGACAATTCCCGGCGTCTCGGAAGTGAATCTCTGGGGCGAAAAGACTCCGGTCGTGAGGCTTTGGCTCGATCCGCTCCGCATGAGGGCTCTGGGGGTGACCGCATCGGAAATTTCGGCTGCGCTTTCCAAAGAAAACGAGGAGCTTCCCGCGGGAAAAATCGAAGGGCAGGCGACGGATCTTTCCGTCCGCACGCTCGGGCGCTTGGCGACCCCGACGGATTTCAATTCGGTTCCGGTCAAGGTGGCGTCGGACGGCTCCATCATCCGGATTGCGGACGTGGCGACAGTACACTATGAACCGAAGGATACGCGCACCGGCTTCAAGCGGAACGGGAAGAACGTAATAGCGATAGCCCTCATCGCGCAACCCGGGACGAACCACGTGGCAATCGCGGATGAATTTTACAAGCGCATCGAGGACATCCGCCGGGACTTGCCGTCGGACATCCGGATTCTGAGCGGCATGGATTCTTCGGTGAACATCCGCTCTTCCATCCGGGAAGTCATCGAAACGATTTTCGTTTCTTTTCTTCTCGTCGTCGCCGTGATTTTTCTCTTTTTGCGCGAAGCCCGCTCGACGCTTATCCCGATGGTCGTCATCCCGGTTTCGATTATCGGGAGCTTCTTTGTGCTGTATCTCTTCGGTTTTTCGATTAACGTGCTGACGCTCCTCGCGATGGTCCTTGCGATTGGGCTTGTCGTCGATGATGCTATCGTGATCGTGGAAAATATCTACCAGAAGATCGAACGCAGGATGTCTCCGCAGGCGGCTGCCGTCGCCGGGACGAACGAAATTTTCTTTGCGGTTATCGCAACGTCCGTCGTGCTGATGGCGGTGTTCGTTCCGATGCTTGCGCTCGGCGGGACGACCGGGCTTCTCTTTCGGGAATTTGTGGCGGTCATGATAGGAACGGTCGTGATTTCAACGTTTTGCGCGCTCACGCTTTCGCCGATGCTCTGTTCGAAAATTTTGCGGGCGCAGAAGAAAGGCGCGTTCTACCGGAAAACGGAACCTTTTTTCGAAAGGCTCAACCGGATTTACGATAAGCTTTTGAGTTCCTTTTTGCGTGTCCGCGGCGCTATTTTTGTGATAGTTCCGGCACTTCTTTTTGCCGCCTATTACTGTTTTACGCATCTTTCGAGCGAAATGGCTCCTCTTGAAGACAGCAACATGTTCATGGTGAACATTTCCGCGCCGGAAGGGACGGGGCTTGCGCAGACAAAAAAGATGACCGAAGCGTTTGTGGAAGAGATGACCGCCCTGATGGATTCTTCGGAATACGAGGAAATCCAGGCCGGAGCGCGTTCCGGCGGAAGCGCCATGATCCGGGTGACGCTTACGAGCGACAAGACAAAACGCCGTCCACAAAGCGAAATCGCGCGGGCCGTGCAGGTTCTCGGAGCGAGCTATCCCGATTTGCGCGTGATGGTCTTTGAACCGCAGAGCATCAGCACGGGCCGTGGCGGGCTTCCGATACAGTTCGTCTTGCAGGCGAGCGACCTGGAAACGCTCCGCGATCTGCTGCCGAAGTTCACTGCCGAAGCGGAAAACAGCCCGGTCTTCAGCGTTGTCAATTCGAATCTGAAATTTACGAAGCCCGAACTCCATGTGGAAATCTTGCGGGAAAAGGCCCACGACCAGGGCGTTTCCGTCGATGACATCGCCAAGGCGGTCGCGCTTTCGATGGGCGACCAGACTTACGGGGAGTTTTACAGGGAAGGTCGCCAGTACGACATCATCGGAGCGGTTCCGTATGAATACCGCGCATCGCCGTCAAGGCTAGAAGAACTCAGCGTGCGAAACTCTTCCGGGGAAATGCTTTCGGTCTCGAACTTCATCACCTACCGTGAAAAATCCGCTTCGCCCTCTCTTCCGCGGTATAACCGTTTTAGCGCGGCGACCGTTTCCGCGGGGCTCATGCCCGGGATGACGGTGGGCGACGGAGTAGCCGAAATGCGGCGGATTGCGCACAAGGTAATTCCCGATTCGCTGAACATCCAGACGGAACTTTCCGGTTCTTCAAAGGAATACGAGGAAAGTTCGTCGGGGCTTTATATCGTGTTTCTGCTGGCGCTCGCCTGCATTTTCCTTGTTCTCGCGGGGCAGTTCGAAAGTTTCCGTTCGCCGTTTGTCACGTTCTTTACGGTGCCGCTTTCGATTGCCGGAGCGGTAGTTTCGCTCTATCTCTTCGGGCAGACGCTGAACATCTTTAGCGAAATCGCGCTGATTCTCCTGATCGGGCTTGTGACGAAAAACGGGATTCTGATTGTGGAATTTGCAAACCAGGTCGCCGAGCGTACCGGCTGCTCGCGCCTCGCCGCGGCGAAGAAAGCGGCCCGCTTGCGCTTCCGCCCGATTCTCATGACGAGCTTCTCGACCGTTCTCGGCGCGGTCCCCCTGATTCTCACCGGGACTCCGAGCCGCGTCGCGATGGGCATCACCATCGTGTGCGGGCTTTCGTTTGCCACGTTCCTCACGCTCTTTGTCGTTCCCGCAGCCTATTCCTTCTTTGCCGGGAAGCCCGCGAAGCGGATTTCCCTCGACCCGGGAGAGAAAATCTTTTCGGGAGCGAAGCGTCCTGTTTCCGCCGGTTTCCTGCTGTTTGCCTTGGGATCGTTCCTTTTTCCGCAGACGGCAAGTGCGCTTTCTCCAGGCGAGGCGGTCCGCATTGCGTTAGAAAAAAATCCTTCAGCGCTCCTTTCCGAGGAAAATGTCAAAAGCGCCGAGTCGGGCGTGAAAAGTTCCCGCAAGGGGTTGCTTCCTACGGTGGATCTTTCGCTTTCGCGCTACTACACTTATGGCAACGAATATTCCCGGTCGCAGTCCGGGGTGAAGACGGATATCGATAACGACCTGGGACATAGCGATGCGTTCCAGTTGGCGGTCAACTATACGGTATTTAACGGATTCGGCGACATTTCGGAACTTCGGGCGAGCAGGGCGCTTGTCGAAAGTTCCAAGGCGGAACTCAGGTCCGTGCGGGAGGCTACCGCATCGAACGTGCTTCTGTCGTATCTGGATGCCGTGATGGCGAAGGCTTCTCTCGAACTTTCCGATTCGAACCTTTCCGTTTCCCGTGCGCGGCGGGAACTTTACAGAAACCGCTTCGAAGCGGGAAACGCGACGAGGCTCGACTATATTTCCGCGCAGATGGATTTTGCCGCCGACAGCGCAAAGAACCTTTCTCTCCGCTCAACGCTTGTCGCATCGATCAGGACTTTAGACGAACTTTTAGGCGGTGGAATCATCGGGAAAACTTCGGACATCCAGGATTCTTTTGAAATTGACCGGGAACCGTATTGGAAAACGCCGGATGGACTAGAAACGGCGAAGCGGCGCGCTTTTGAAAACAATGCGGAACTTTTTGCAGCGAAGGCATCCCTGAACTACGCCCAGGTGAACCGGAAAACGGCAAATTCGTCGCTCTACCCGAAACTCGACCTGCACGGTTCCCTGAATGCGACAGCGAGCGCGTCCGAAAAGGGAAATCCCGAAAAGTCGAACAGGGAATATTTTCGGGTCGGTGCAGCGCTTTCATGGAATCTTTTCAACGGCCTTGCGGATGATGCGAAAAGGGAAACAGCGAAAATCGCGGAGCGGACCGCGCAGCTCCAGTCGGAAAAAGTCCGCTTGAACGTGGAAATTCGCGTGGCAAATGCCGTGGACGCGCATCTCCGTGCGCTGGAATCCCTGGGCGTCGCCGAAGGAAACGATTCGCTCGCTCTCGAAATGCTTGGGCTAGGGCGGGAACGCCTCAAGGAAGGGCGTATCACGAACTTCGAATTCCGCGAAACGCAGAACCAGTGGCGCAGCGCCCGCGAAGCGCTTCTTTCGGCAAAAGTCGCTACGGCCAAGGCGGAAATCCAGGTGAAGCTTTTGACGGGGGAAATTTTAGGCGGTAGAAATTAGTTATCAGTGGTCAGTGCGCGGTGGTCAGAGCCGTGAACGCCTAGGTTTTCGGGAAGCGGTACGAGGAAGACGGGACGCGGAAACTTGAAGTGAACTGTTTTTGCACTGTCATTCCTCGGCTTGACCGGGGAATCCAGATTATCGGGTCAAGCCCGATAATGACATTTGCCGAGCTATGCCCGACATATATGAAAACAGGTTCTTAGAATTGCGAATATTTTACAGCTTGACCGCTAGCCACTGACCTCTGGCACCGGCTCGCTAAACAGCCAACTCCTCACTCCTAATTACTCATTGCTAATTGACCACTGATTC
>CAKUTF010000025.1 GCA_934691725.1 uncultured Fibrobacter sp.
AATCCCTCATCCCTAGTCCCTAAATTTAAACGTCCACGGCTCTGACCACTGCTCACTGACCACTAGCCACTGAACCTGGGCGTCTGCTGACTACTCCCTAATCCCTGAACATAGAACTCCGCGCCTTTAAATGAATTTTTTTGAAGAAAACCCCTTGACATGTCAATCGGAATTTTTTATAATTGTTGCCGTCGATGAGACTTGGATGATTAGCTCAGTTGGTAGAGCAGCTGACTCTTAATCAGCGGGTCGCAGGTTCGACCCCTGCATCATCCACGAGAGGGGCGTTTTCAAGAAGAAAACGCCCCTTTTTCTTTGGAAGCCCCGGAAACACTGGCCTCGCGGCGTCCCGGGACGTGCTACGATCCGGTCGATTTGTCCAATAGGCTTGGTGGGGTTGCCTACGCTTTCTTAGGACCTGTTTTTATACGTGTCAGGCATATCTCGGCAAGCTTGCTAGCAGTCATTACCGGACGAGATTCCCTTGTCAAGCAAGGGAATGACATTTTTAAAAGCCTAGACGTCTGCTGTTCTAAGCGCTAAGTTCTATCAACTAAGCTCTGAACCCCGCGTCCCGCTTACCGCTTCCCAAAAGCTTAAACGTCCGCAGACCAATTCCTCATTACTCATTGCTAATTTCTCATTTCCTTAGACGTCTGCGGACTAATCCCTATTCCCTCATCCCTAATCCCTAGCCTAGACGTCTGCGAACCAATTTCTCATTTCTCTTTGCTAATTCTCTTAGATGTCCGCGGTTTTATAAAGACATTCTCTTAGTGTGTATATTGGTTTCGTGGAGTTTAGAAATTTCCGCCTAGCGGGAACAGCAAAAGTTCTAGCTGGTAAACCTTGTCCGCTTTGGCATCTTCGTCGGCGATTTGGGCGATTTCCTTGCGGAATGCGTTGAGGCGTTCCACGATTTTTTCGTAGCCTGCTTGGGAAATGCCGAGAGTCAATCCCGAAATATTCCGGATATTCGGAGCGTCCCTGTCGATGGATTCGGCGCCGAGAGCGATGCTTTTCTGGTGGAAACCTCGCAAGGCGATTTTCGACGTGCTGTCTCCGGTGGTGATATCCTTGTTCACCAAAATGTAGGAGCCGTCTTCCTTTTTTTCGACAAGATGGCATTTCTCGAGAAGCGCAACTGATTCCTTGGCTTCTTCGACGGAAATCTGCGGATGGACGGATTTGGCAAGAAGGGAAAAATCACCCCGGAAACCGTTCATACCGATGAGGGAGCGCACCGCAAGATGCCGCCAGTGGGAATAGACCTGGTATTGGTAAAAGGCCAGCAGATGCTGTCCCTTGGCGAATCGGACGATTTTTAGCTCGTTCTGCATCTTTTCGAACCAGCTGTTTTTTTCTTCGGTCGTTTCCGCCTGGTTGAACCAGACCAGGTTTTCGAAATAAGCTGCTTCGCGCTTGCCGAGCTTTAGCCCGGAGACGATTTTCTGGATGCTCTGGGTTGAAAGGTTTTTGGAACCTTGCATGACGCGGCTGATGAAATCCTTGGCCTTGAAACCGATTTTGTCGGAGAATGCGCGCAGGGAAAAGGCGGGGTTTTCCGCTTTTTTCGACTTGTAGTAGTCGCTGAGGAATTCCCGGTAGTCCAGGTATTCGAAGACTTTGCGTGCGCTCTTGGCCATATCCAGAATGTAGATAAATCGGAAAGGGGTTTGATGGCTGAAAAATTTTAGCGTTGTCCAGAAACAACGGAAACGAGATGTTCGCATCCAGTCGGCGGGTACAGCGCGGCGATATCTTTGGGCGTGAATCGGGGCGTTGAAATTTCCGGAACATAGGAAAATTTGCCAGAAGCGAGCGTGTAGATGCCTGAATTTTCGGGGAAGAGGGTGTCTTCGACGGAAAATGTCGCCTGGGTTTCGGGATGCTCCTCGGCGAATCGCTTGAGATGGGCGCGCATATCGATAACGCGGAAAATGCCGAAGTCCGTTTCCGGGTTTTCGCCGAAAGTGAATCCGTCGTCGGTTTCGAAAGATAGCGGCTCGCTTTGCGGTTCGCTGAAACCGAATTTTTTCCAGCCGCCAAATGACTTGTTTTCCGGAATGGTCCAGACGAGTGTCGCTCCGAATCCTTTCGCCTTTCGGAGAGCCTTGTCGATAAGTTTTGAAGCGAAGCCTTTTTGCCGGAACGCTTCGTCGGTCGCAAGCCCATAGATATAGCCGGCCTTTCCCCAGGAACTTTCCATTTCGAACAAATGAAGCATCGACGCGAGAACGCCTTTTTCATACAAAGTAATTCTCGTCTTTTCGTTTGAATAGGGATAGAGAAATGCCTGCATGAACTCGTCGGCGTCCGCTGGGAAACTCTTTTGCCAAAGTTTCCAGATCTCCGCTTCGACGGAATCTGTGTCGTAGGCAAAGTATTCTTCGGTGATGGTTTCCGGGTGGTAGGAAAGTTTCGCTTTGCGGAGGCCGGGAATCCCCATATCCTCTTCCCGGTTGATATGTTGGATTGTTTCCGGTAGGGATTTCGCCAAAAGCCGGTTTATCATGGCGTATGCGCCTTCGTAGGACATGTCCGCTTTTTCGATATGGACACAAAAGGTGTCGTGCGTTATTTGGGAGCCGAATGAAAAGGCGACCGGAGCTTCGCGGACAAAGAGAATGATTCCGAATAGTCCGAGTTTCTCGTAATTCGCCAGGGATTTTTCGATCATCGCCTTTTCTTCCAGGATGGTCGTCGTCCGCTTTTCTTGAGTGCCGATCCATTTGTCGAGAAGTTGGTCCAATGCTTCGGAATCCTCGCTTGGGGAAATTTCCTTGAAATTAAATTCGGGATAGAGCTTCTGGAACTTTTCGATGTGGTTTCGCTTGGCGTGGAACTTTTTCCCGGCGAGTTCCGCTAGCTGTCGCTTCGGATAAATGTAATTTCCGAAATCTCGGTTTTTGTAGATGTGGAAGGATTCGAATGTCGGCATTTTTGATAGGCTTTCCGCAAATTCCCTGGAAAGCGAGAAAAAACGCAGCTGTTCTCCGGCATTTCGGGCGTCCTGTCGGATAAATTCCAAAATTTTTCGTCTGTCGCCCGAACCGAGAGGTTCCAGGTAGGCCCGTTTGTCGGAACCGGCGATTCGGAACTTGATGACGAGAAAACCATCTTGTTCAAGCCAAAGCGTGTCGTAAAACTTGGACCAGGCGAACAGGTTCGCAAAGGCATAATCCGCACATTGCCGATTCGCTTGAGACAGGTATCGTTCAAAGAGCGGTTTATCGCCGATCTGAATTTTTCGATATGGGAAATCTGTCATGGACAAATTTTGCCCGCCAGAAGAAGATTATTTCTTTTTGGATTTTTTCTTCTTGGAGGACTTCGACTTGGCCTTGGATTTCGACTTCGTCTTTTTCGTCTTGCTTACCGTGGGCTGCTCTTCGGGTTCCTGGACTTCCGGCTGGGGCGTTTCGACAATGCCGGATGCTCGCTGGATTTCCTGCAGGGCGTGGCGCGCTTCGCTTTCAAAGCGTCCGTTCGGGAACCGTTTCAGGTAGATTTGATAGTCCTTGACACGGTTGCTTTCTTGCACTAGCCGGAAAATGCACTCTTCAGCTTCGCTCCGGAATTGGCCGTTCGGAAAGTCGGACAGGTAGTCGAGGTACGCCTTGAACGAGTTAGCCTCCTGGGCCTTTTTAAAGACCTGGTAGTCGCCGACGACCTGGAGCTTCGCTTCGATTTCTGCGCGGTGCGGGGAATCGGGATAGTATTGCAGGTACATTTCGAGCATTTCCGGGTCGTTCGACGCCATGACCTGCTTGAAGCGGGAATCTTCCTGCGAAACCTGGTATTCCTTCAGTTGGACCTTGTTCGAATCAAGCGTGCTGTAGAGCTGTTCCTTGGTCGCGAGGTCTTCCGGGTGGCAGAAAGCGAGGTAGCTTTCGAGAACGTCGTTGAACTGCGCCTTGGTGTATTTTTCGCTCATGTCGGGAAGCGAGCCGTCTTCGAGGAAGAAGCGGTAGTCGCGTTCGATGGCCATGCAGTCCCAGTCGGAAAGCGTGTCCTTGACTTCGGAGTTGTTGCGGAGCTGGGTGTCGCGGTCGCGGAGCGCGAAGCGCATCTTGCGGTCACGCCGGCTTTCTCGCCCGAATTCGAGGGAAATTTCAAGCCCGATGCGGACGGGAAGTTTCGTTTCGATTTTTTTGAACTTGGTGCCGGCATAGGCCCCGGGAGTGGAAAGCGCGGCGTCTTCGCCCTTGTCGCTTGAAAAGTGGGGGACGGCTTCAACGTTTTCGAGCTTGCTGAAATCCTTCCTGACATGCAGGCCGATTTTGAGGTCGCCGTCCTTGAAAAGTTCGAACAGCCTGTATTCGAGACCGCCGGAGACGAAATAGCTCATCGACGTTTCCGCGTGAGTCTTGGTTGTTCTGGTTTCCTTGTTTTCGAAGCGGTAGTAGCGCATTCCCACCCCGCCAAGGACGCGCAGGTCCAGGTTGCCGACCAGGTTCACGGAAAATCCGAAGAGACCTGCGGGATTGAACGACATAAAGGAAAGCGTGTTGCCGTCGCCTTTGACGTCCTGCCCGTTAAAACGGTAATCCTTTCCCGACGAGATTTCCCCGAACTGGAATTCGCCGAACTCGGCACCGAGCCAGATGGTGAACGGCAAATCCGCCTTGTATATAGGCGTGAAGAGCGGGCTGAAGAGGAAGCCAAGCGACATGGGGACTGTCAGCGCGTCCTCGTCGATTTTTTCGGTGAGGTATTGTCCTTCGCCCTTAAACGAGATGGGCGTGTAGGGTTCGACCTGGAAAAATGTCTGGGTATGCCAATTGGAACGTTCAAAGTCGGCTGCGAACGCGGAAGTAGCGGCAAGAAAGAAAATCAGAATTTTACGCATCGCCTATAATTTAGTTTCTTGCCATTCAAAGCGTTTGATGATAACGCTAAAATAAGCGCAAAAGACATTCTAGAACGACAGGATGATGCCCGTAGCCAGAAGTCCGCCGGCGAGAATCAGGAATCCCGTTCCCACGTAGCGTTCTGTCTTGGCCCTGTCTGCGTAGCGGTGGTTCCTGTCGAGCAGGGTCTGGAAGTTCTTTCCACCGCCGGAACTAGGCATGTTCAGTTCCTTCTTGATGGACTTCGCCTTGTCGCGGTCCTTTTCGGAAACGTAGAGAAAAATTCCGCCGGCAATCGCCGGGGCTAGGGCTGTTCCGATGGCGAGGTGTCCCCAGAAAACGCGCTTCTGGATGGTTCTAAAAACCTCCTGGGCTTTGAGATCTTCGGCTGTCGTTAGCGGGGTGAGCTGGATTTCGAGTTGCGTCCTCGTTGTCGCATTGACGTAGAATTCGACGATGGAATCCCGGAAGCCTTCTTTCCATAGGTGGATGCTCGCCGGCCCCGGCTCCTCGGAAAAAAGAGTTTTGGGCGTCTTTCCGATGGGACGGGAACTTGGGGCGATTTCCGTTTCGGAAAAGATTTTTGCGCCGGACGGGACTGTCCGGATTTCCACTTCGGGCTTGACGCGTTTTAGGTGCATGTTGATTTTTGTCGTGTCCCCGGGAATCGGCCGGACGGTCGCCTTGTTAGCCCAAAGCGTCTTTTCGACGTTCCAGTACGCTTCGAGTTCCACCTTGCCCGTATCCGCTACGGCAAATGCGCAGGGCGTCTGGCAAATGATGTCTTCGCCTTTTCGCGAAAGGTTCGCGCCTTCCGGGTAAGTTTCCACGAAGATAAAGCTTTTGGTGTCTTTTTTTACGGTAGGTTCCCGGTAAATCCCTTTGACTTTTTGTACCAGGGTGAGAAGGCGGTCTTTGGCGAGGAGTTCGCCGGTCGCATATTTTGACGAAACGGTCAGGCGTTCCGAACTTTGGGACTTGCTTTCAAAAAGGAAACGGTGCAAGTAGATGTCGAGACTGTCCTGATGCTTTGCCGGTTTGATTTCGGCTGTCCAGACAGCGGTCGCTTTGCGTGTTTCCGCTTCTTTTGCGATACAGGGGGAATCCTTGCATTCCGGGAAATCCTTTGCCGAAACTTTTAGGACGCGGTCTCCCGATTCCTTGAGAAGCTGAAATTCCAGGTCGTAGATTCGCTCGGCGAGTGCGGAATCGATGGAACGGCTGAAGACGGGAAAAAGCAATGTTTTCCCGGAAATGTCCAAGTCGTTTTTGGGTTCGCCAGCGGAAAGGGAATCGGCTGTGCGAAATTCCTGGAGGAGCGAATCAGCGTCGGCGAAAGTCAGGATTTTTCCCGTGGAATCATGAAGCGTTCGGATTCTCTCTTTTTGAATCTTGACGACGGTGAACGTGTCTGCGACAAATCCGCCGAGGAAAACCGTGTCGCCTGCGCTTCCTAGAAACTCCGCCTGTTGGGATGTTCCAGAGACAAGCGTGACCGAGAGCGGAAAGCCACGCTTGCTTTCTCCGATGGCAAATCCCGAGATGGTGAGCAGCAGAATGACGAATATTTTTTTCATGGCGGCGTTAAAAGGAAAAGATGATTGCGGAAACGAGAAAGAGCGCACTGAACCCGAGCGAGACACCGGCGGCTGTCCGGTAATTCTTGCCGCCTTTTTTCGCGTCGAAAAATTTCTTTTTGGACGAGCGGTACTCTTCGCCTTCGCGGATGACGCTGTTCTCGATTTTTTCCCTTGCCCGGTCGGCGTCCCGAAAACGGAGCGTGGAAAGTGCGGTGAATGTTCCGGTAAGGGAAAGCGGAAGGAGGCTTGAAGCGAAAAGGATTTTCCCGATGTGGCGGTTCTTTCGCCTGTCGAGAGTCTTTTCCTGGAATTCGATTTTTTCCAGATCGGCTTCTTCGAGTTCTATCCAGGCAAAGCTTTGCGGAGAATCTGTAACGCGGATGTCGAGTGTCGTGTCGGAATATCCCGGTTTGAACAGGGTGACGCGTACGATTGAATCGGATCTTTCGAGATGAAAATCATGAGGACTCTTAAAAGAGGATTCTCGTACAAATGAACCGGGACGATCCCCGAGATAGAGTTCCGCGCCGAGAGGCCATGAAGAAATCCGTAGCGTTCTCGCCGAGTCGGAAAAATCGCTTGCCGGAAGCGCCGCAACGAAAAAGCAGAGAATCCCGAAAACTTTTTTCATCTCGTCTCCGGGTTGAACGGTCCTAAAACATGGAGACTGTCGCCTTTGCGGACAAGGGTCCAGAAAACGGGGGCGGCAGGGTTTCCCGCGTAATCCCGAAGATTGACTTCTAGCGGACAGGAATCCTTGCAAGCGGGAAGAAACCGGATGACGTTTCCGCGGATGCTTCGTGAAAGCGTGTCGTTTCCGAGCGTGACCCAAATGGAATTCTGGGAGACGCCGGAACCGCCGTCATAGACGAAAAAACTGAGGGAATCGCCGCTTGCGATTTTGGAATCTTTTGGCATGCGGAGAGGCGGAACCGTATCGCTCAGGACGACGGTGTCGAGAACGGCATAGGAAAATCTAGGGAGAATGTAGCTTGTACCGAAGCGCCCATATTCGTTTCTGAGCGAATCATAGACGGAGATTTGCAGCGTATCGTCGGTGGAAATATCCAGGTGAACGGTTTCCGGATTCTCGGTGACGGATGCGCGGGCGATAATCCCTAGGCTTGGGCTTTGGACGAGGACGGTTCCTGTCGGTGAAATGTTCGGGGATAGGGATTTATACCGGATGGGAATGACTAGGTGCGATTTTTCGCTTCCGACGAGCGCCGTGCGGAAATGCCGAATTTCGGAAGAGTCCGCGTCGAAAACGTTTTCGGAATCGGGAACTTTTGCGGAAACTGCCCAGTAGAAGGAAAACGATGAATCCTTAAATAGGACCGAATCTCCAGCCATCAGGGGACCGCGGATCCGGTAGGAACCGTTACAGGGAAGCGTGTCGATGGGAAAGTTCCAGACGCTAGCCCGGTCTGAAGACAGGTAGAGTGTGCATTCGGCTTCTTGCCAGGAATTGATGCCGGTTGTCTGGATTTGAAAAGTGACGCCTTGCGTGTCTAAAGGATTTGCGGAAAAACCGTTTTCCGGGAAAACGGGAAAAACCTCGATCGGTGAATTGACAAAAAGTGTCAGGGTGTCTTTGAGCGTGTCGCTAAAGAAATCGACTGTTCGAAGGATGATGTCGAAAATTCCGGAATCGGGAAAAGTCTGGGATACGGCAGAGGATATATAGCCCTTGCCGTCGATGGTCCACAGGAAATTCTGGATGTAATCGGAGATAAAATTTTCTGGGACCGTGTTTCCGTCTAGCCGAATTTCGGCGACAAAGCGTCCGGCGTCTCCTGCGGAGATGGCCTTTGTGCGGACGCTTGGAAATTCCCTATAGGAAACCCCGTAAAACTTGGAGGGAACAAAGTGGATGTAGGCGGAAAGGCGCGGAATTTCGCTTTCTTCTACACGGGAACTGTCGCTGCAGTTCCAGAACGAGAGGAGGCAAAGAACGGGGAAAATTAGTTTTTTCATTTTGAAGAATCCCCGGTGGTGACGGTAAATTTCTCGCTGAATTCTTCGCCGCTTGCGTAGAGGATTTTTACGCGGACGCTAGTTTCGGTTTCTCGGAATAGCGAATGGGAAAATGTCTTTGAAATTGAGGCTTCCTCTTCGAAAACGGCTTCGCCGTCCCAGTGCCCGTCGTCGTCGATGTCCCAGAAAAAGCGTTTGGGCAAGAGGTTCGGACAGGTATTTTCTATCGGAATGGAAAGAGCGTTTCCCGGAGAAAGAACCGTGTCGGGTAATGTCCGGATACAGGATTTTCCCGGAGCGACTGTAAAGTTTTTTGTTGCGAAATTCTTGGCGCGGTCGGTGACGGAAATCGTGAGGGGGTGGAACGTAAACGACTTCTGGAGATTTTCCGTGGAAATTCGGAGCGAACCGTTTTCAAAAATCCAGTCGGATATCTTGTTTCCGTCAAAGACAATTCGGATGTCGCTAGAAGAGACTGGAAAACCTTTTTCTTCGATTTCGAATCGGAGCGTGTCTTTCCAGTCGAGGGAATCTTTTTGCGAAAGGCTCCGAATCTTTGGGACGACCGTATCCCGGAGCGGGATGTTTTTGATGTAGGAAATTTTTCCTTTGCGGACGGAAAGGCTTACCGTATCGCTCATGTAATCCGGATAGGCATTGCTCCGGATGACCAGTCGGTATGTTCCGGGTTTTACGTTTCGGATGGAAAAAATGGAATCGTTTCCCTCGCCTTCGAGAACGCCGCTTGAAGTTTCCGCATCCGCAGAGTTCAGGCGATATTCCAGGGAATCCTGGACGGGACCCTGGATTTTGAAAAAAACATTTTCGTTTTCTTTGAAGGAATTTTTTCCCGTGAAAAAAATTGAATGAATTCTTTGCGAAGACGATTTCCCGAAATCATCGCTAGCCGAGACGTCGAACAGGCAAAGTTCCTGCTCGGGAAGATTTCCTTTGTATGTAACGTGGGCTTCCGGGAGGATCGTGTCCAGTAGGATTTTTCGTCCACACAGAAGCGAAAAAGAGTAGCGCGTCGTGGCGAGAAAGTTTTCTGCGGAAGCGTTCCAGGCGAAGGATATTGCGGAATCGGGCGGAATACCCTGCGTTTCGTTTTGCGGAATCCAGCTTTCGGAGTCGATTGACGGCGGCGGAGCGACCCACAGGGAGACGCTATCCTGGAGCGTATCGGAAAACCGGTCGAGAAGGATAAACTTGGCGAGATGCTTTCCGGGGGAAGCGATGGAAGCTCGGTGCGAAAATTCCGAATACGTCGCTCCCGAATCGATTTGCCAGTAAAATTCCGTCATGCGGATGGAGCGGGACGGTTCGATGACTGCCAGAAGAACGATGCTGTCTGTCGGGAGAATCGTATCTGCCTTGCGCCTTTCGCGTGTGGAATCGTTATCCCGGATGACGTAAGCCTTTACCGAAACGACATCGGCGTTTTCGGGATAGAATGTTACGCTTTCGTCGGAGCAACCGAAGAGGAAAAACGAAACGATGGCGAGGAGAAAAAGCTTCACGGCTCGTCCTCCTTGACAAAGAAGCGAATTTGCGGCGTGGAATCGGAAAGCCCGTAAAGATCTTTGGCGAACGCCTGGAAAAAATGTTCGCCCGGAGAAAATCCCGACTGGAAAAATTCGGTGAGTGGACCGACCGCATAAAGGTTCGAGTCGATGACCACCGTGTAGAAAAGCGTGTCGTTCGGGTCGTCATCTGTCGCCATGTAGGCAAATCGAAATGCGGTCGAACTGTCGCCTCGGAGCGTATCGTTTTCTGCGGGAAGCGTCACCTCGGAAAATTTCGGAGCGGTGTCGAAAATAAAGCGCAAAGGTCTCGATAGGCGATTTTCATAGCGGTCGAGTATAACCAGGGAATCGGGGACGCGACTCGTGTCCGTTGAAAACTCGGGCCCTTCGTGGAGGATCAGGCCTGAAAAATTTTTCCACAGGAAACACAGCTTTTTTTGAAGCGAATCCGGAAACACTTGGACCTTGACCGTGAAGGAATCCGAAGGGGATAGTTGAAGAGAGTTTTGGCAAGGTACGTTTTTTTGTTCCGCGCAGACGGCAATGGTCGGCGTCCCGGCAGAGATCCGAGGGGCGCTTGGCGTTTCAAGGCATGCCGCGAAGAGCAAGCAGAAAAAGGGAATCGTCCATCGGAGAAAACGCATAAGTCTAAAATAGACTATTGTGATTTTTCGCGACAGCCGATACGACTGCAAATCGGGCATTTTTGGGGGTCGTGGCCGCGAGCCGGGCAAAATTCCCGTCCGAAATAGATGATTTGCAGGTGCAGACGGTTCCATTCGGATTCGGGAAAGAGCTTTTTTAGATCGCGTTCCGTTTTTTCGACGGACGATCCGTCCGAAAGTCCCCACCGCATGGCGAGCCTGTGGATGTGCGTATCGACGGGAAACGCGGGATATCCGTAAGCCTGTCCCATGATGACGCTTGCGGTCTTGTGCCCTACGCCGGGAAGGCACTCCAGTTCATCGAATGTTTTGGGAACTTCGCCGACAAAGCGTTCCAGGAGAATTTTGGAAAGCTCCGAAATGTGCCTGCTTTTCGCAGGGGCAAGTCCGCATGGGCGGATAATCTCTTCGATTTTTTCCCGGGAAAGTTTCGACATCTTCTGGGGCGTATCCGCCAGAGCGAAAAGCTTCGGGGTTATTGCGTTGACTTTTTTGTCGGTGCACTGTGCGCTCAGGAGAACCGCGACAAGAAAGGTGAACGTATTCTTGAACTGCAAGGGAATCGCCGGATTTGGATAAAGCCGGTTCAGTTTTTCGGAGATGATTTGCGCTCGTTCCTTCTTGTTCATCGGGAGCTACTTGGTAGCGGGTTTGGAACTTTCGATGTCTCGCGTAAAGTCCTGCTGCATTTCGAGGCTCGGGAGCGCCGTGTCGGGATGTCCTACCTTGACCGCAGGAACTCCGGCGACGGTCACATGGGGTGGAACGTCGTGCAGGACGACCGCTCCCGCACCGACTTTCGCGCCTTTTCCGATATGGATGTTTCCGAGGAGCTGCGCATGGGCGCCGAGCATGACGCCGTCACCGATTTTTGGATGTCTGTCGCCTGTTTCGTTTCCCGTTCCGCCGAGAGTCACTCCATGGAGAATCGAAACGTTGTTTCCGATCTTTGCCGTCTCGCCGACGACAAGCCCTGTCGCATGGTCGAGCAGAATGCCGTGTCCGATTTTTGCCGCCGGGTGGATATCGACCGCAAATTTTTGGCTGATGAGGCTCTGGAGCATCTTGGCGAGAAAGAATCGCCCGCTTTTCCAGAGCGCATGGGCGATGCGGTAGGCCTGAATCGCTTGAAAGCCTTTGAAAAAAAGGAGCGGTTCGAGTACGGAACGGCAAGCGGGATCGCGTTCAAGCGTTGCAAAAAGATCTTTGGCGGAATCTTCGACGATCGACGGATTCTCCCTGTAAGTGGAAAGGAAGAGCGTTTCGAGCTGGGTTCGACTGAGAAGCGCACTTTCGAGCTTTCGCGAAAGCGTTGTCGCCTGGACTTCGGCAAACGAATGGCGGAAGACGATCTGCTCGTCTAGAACGGACTTGAGAAGAGGCTCTTCGCTTGCCAGGGCGAGAGCTTCCTTGACCAGAGCGGAAAAGAGATCCTTTGAGTCCTTGTTCGCCATTGAAAACTCCATGTTGCGTTTTTATGCTTTCAATTTAGAAAATGCGGAAATAAAGCCTTGGGAACCAAGAACCTTGAAAAGCGTTAATGCGCCTTGGGTGTCGAGCTGCGGAATGCTTTCCGTAATGCAATCGGGAAGTCGTTTTTTTAGGCGGAACGGTTTGGGAATGGATTTGGGCCTAGAAAGCGTCCAGAGAACCGAAACTTTTTGCAGGAACTGGTCCCAGGGAAAACGGTCTTTGTCCGTGAAGCGAAGCGTCGCGGGGAGTTTTGCGTCGCGGGCTTCGGCGATTACCGCGCCTTGAAAATCGATGCCGCGGACGGTCATCTGTCGTGGGACGTTTTGCGTGACGGCTTGCGCCGGAATTTGCAGGATGATTTCCATGGGATGGATAAGATAGAAACTGCTCGGCGGTCAGAACCGTGGACATTTAAATTTAGGGACTAGGGACTAGGGATTAGTCCGCGGATGAAGAGAATGAGGAGTTAGAAATGAGGACTGAGGAATTGGTTTGCGGACGTCTAAGTTCAGTGGGCAGCGTCGCAGACATTGAACTTCCGAGATTCAAGAATATAGACGTCTGCAAATCTAAGCACTAAGATCTCAGCTCTAAGCTCTGACACCGGCTCGCTCTACTGTTAATTTCTCATTCCTGATTTAACTGCCACTGATTCCTACCAAGCTTTCAACTAAAATTCTGGCAGCGGAAAATTTTTCCGGGCAAATGCGACTTCTTCTGCTTGGAGCGAAATTCGGAAAACGCCTTCTTCGGAAGAGCCTTTCAAGATTTCCTCGCCGTTCGGGCCAAAGGCGCAGCTGTTGGCGAAGTTTTTTCCCGACCGGGCCGCTGCGATTGTATAGCACTGGTTTTCGATTGAACGTGCGCGGAGAAGCGTTTCAAAGTGCATCGCGCGCTCTCTTGGCCATTCCGCCTGGATGCAAAAAAGGTTTGCGCCTTGACGTCTTGTTTCTCGGAAATCTTCGGGAAATCGCAGGTCGAAACAGATGGATGGTGAAACGGTAAAATCTTTCCACTTGAAAAGAATCGCGGAAGTTCCCGGAGCGAAGCTCTTTTGCTCGTCGGCAAACGGATGGCGTTTCCGGTATATTTTTTCTGGAAGCGAATGCCCGGGTTCAAAAATTCCGGTCCAGTTCCGAAAGCGGAAATCGCCGTGCGAAAATTTTTCGATGCCTCCGCCGAGAACAAGGCTGTCTGTTTCGTCCGCAAGGGCCTGTAAAAATCGGACGGTAGGGGATTCCGGTTCGATTGCTTCGGCAAGCGATTCTTCCGGTCGCGTGAGAAATCCGGTTGCGAACATTTCCGGGAAAACGAGGAGACTTCCGGGTTCGGGGCTTTCCCGCAGGACAATTTCCCTCGCATGGGCAAAGGAGGCTGCCTTGTCGCCTTGCGGTTCTGACTGGATGAGATAAGCGTTAGCCATTTTCGCCAAAGTAGAAAATATATATTTTATGACCTGGTATGCTAAAACGAATTTTTGCCTTTTTCTGCGTGTTTTTTTCAGCGTTTGCGAGTGCCGCTCCGACGCCTATCATCGGAGCGGTTGTCGAGACGGAATCGGACCGTCCGCTTTCTTCGGTGGCTGTTTTTTATGAATCGGGCAGGTCGCTCGGCGAGACGGATGGGAACGGTCGCTTTGAACTCACCGCGGATTCCCGGAGCGCGAAGCTCGTCTTTGCAAAAGACGGTTTCGATACGCTGCATGTGTCGCTCGACGATTTTGCGGATCTGTTCGATATCGTCGTCGTGATGCATCCGAACGTGCGGAACCTCGGGGAAAGTACGATTATCGGCGGCGGCTCCCGGGTCGAGTGGCCCGAACCTTCGCACATCACGGTCGAAAAACTGGAAGATGTCGTCGGGATGCGCTTTGACTTAGCGGAACTGATGTCCTCGTTCGAGGGAGTCTCCGGCCAGAAGGATTTTTCGAGCGCGCTCTTTTACGACGGCTCGCGGGCGGAAGAAGTCGGTTACCACCTGGGGCGGCTTCGCATCCCGAACATGCGGCATCTCGACATAGGCTTTCCGGGAAACCTTTCCGTCATCAACCCGCATCTTTTAAAGTCCGTCGAAATCTACGACAATTACGGCGAAGGTCCCGTTGGGCAAGGCCTTGCCACTTCTGTCGATTACATTCCGGAAACCCTTTCGGGCGAAGAATTCGAAATCGGGCTTTCGGCGGGAACGACCATGCGCGAAGTGACTGTCGGCGGACCGTTCCTGTTCTGGGATTCCTTCCGGTTCAGCTTCCGCTTTCTGGATGCCGAAATGCTCAAGAACATGGGGGAAAAGTTTTTTACCGAGTTCCGCAAGCGGGATTCGAGCTGCGACGACTGCTCCACGGAAAATTCGGATTCGTTCAGCCTCACGTCCTATGATCTTTTCGCACAGCTCGCCGGGCACGATTCTTTGGATAACCGCTGGATGGTGAACGGCATCTACAGCAGCGACGAATATGTGGTCCGCCAGGATACGACGACATCGCTCGAAACTTCGAACAGCGTCGATATCATTCGCGGGCATCGGGCTTACGGGGTACTCGGATTTGAATACGCGTCCGCT
This sequence comes from uncultured Fibrobacter sp., assembly GCA_934691725.1. Lineage (GTDB taxonomy): Bacteria > Fibrobacterota > Fibrobacteria > Fibrobacterales > Fibrobacteraceae > Hallerella. The sequence goes on from CAKUTF010000025.1 coordinate 14,637, forward strand.
CTCGGAACGAGCTTCCACGCCGGAGTTGTCCGCGAGGAGGCTTCGGATACGCTGCGCGATACGACGGGCTACCGCCAGGATGCGCTTCCCGAAAATGCGACATTTATCGACGGCTACGAACAGGACAAGACGACTTTTTCCGTTGGGCTTGACAAGAAGTTTCCGGGACGGCTTCTCGGTGCGGAGCTTTCCGGTGCAATCCTTTACGAACATCATCTCGTGACGCGGAAGTGGCCCGACTTTTCAAAGACGCAAAAGACCGAGCTGAATACGGGCGTCCTTTCGGGGTCGAGCCGCATGACGTGGACAAGCGATGCGCAGAAGACGATTTTCGCGTTCGGAGCCTTGGCGGATTTTCACGGGCACGGTTCGCCGATGGTTTCGCTTGACTTTGACCGGAACCTTTCGGCAGGCGTCCCCGGAATTATTCCCGGTGAAGGCTTCCGGCTGTTTGGAAATGTCGCTTGGCGTGGAGACTTTCGGGAGGCGTGGTCGGACGGAAAGCTCGAAAGCGATATCGTGACAGGCTCCTCGGCAAAGCTAGGCGCGGGATTTTCAAAAAAGCGTCTTAGCGTAAGCGCACACGGATTTGGACGTTTCTACCTGAATCCGGAATTGCCTGTTCCGCTTGCCTATGCGCATTACCGCGAACTGTCAAATGCGGACAACGCCTGGGTTCTCGGGGCCTCCGCAAAGGTAGAAGCGCGAACCTTGCACCACTTTGCGCTAGGGCTGAATCTTTCGTCTGTCTATGGCGAGTATTCGTTAGACGACGGGCGTTATCTTCCGTGGGATGCGAATTCCCGGCTAGACATGGCGACGTCGCTTCGCTACTATCCGCGAAAGGATTCCTTGGTCTCGGTAATTCTCACGCACCACGCCGGGTGGCATCGTCCGCTCTACTATTACCGGATTAAGCCTTCGAATTCTTCGACAGGCGTTCTCGGAACACGGGAAATCCGTGATTACAACGAGTTTACGGACCTGTTCCGCACGGATGTCCGGGTGAATCTCGACCTGCCGGGACGACTGTTCTTTTTCCGAAAAGTGCGTTTCTATGTCGAAGCTGACAACGTATTCTCGGCGCTAGATGTCGATGCCTTGAAATTCCTCGGAACGGACAATGCGCGGGAACGTTCGCAGGTTTCCAGGGATTTTGACGGGCGATCCTCGAACGGTTTCGACCTGGTGCCTTTCATGGCGAAGGGAATGGGAATCTACTTGCAGTTCGGTGTCGAGGCGAACTTTGCGATTTAGCGCACTGGCGATTCTAGGCTTGTCGCTTTGGACCGTCGCCTTTTCCGAAGAAATCCGTTTCCAGCCGAAACGTCCCACTAAGCCTTTGCGGTTTTGTAGCGCATATGCCGAGTGGGAAAATTTTGTTCGCAGAGATACCTCCTATGTCGAGATAACGCGCTTTCCGTTTGTTTCCCTGGATTTGCGGTATGCGACTTTTGGAAATATCACGGGTCATGATTTGTATTGCGGTGCAAGACGCGCTTACCTGCAGCGGGCAGCCGCCGAGAAATTCCGCAAGGCCATTCGGCTGTTGCAAAAGGAGAGGCCCGGATTTCGCTTTGTAGTCTTCGATGCTTCTCGCCCCGTCTATGCACAGGCGAAGCTCCGCGAAACGGTCGTCGGGACGCCTTTTGCCGATTATGTTTCCAATCCGCAGCGCGGCAGTGTGCACAATTTCGGATTCGCGCTAGACCTGACCATTGCGGATTCTTCCGGGACGCTTCTCGACATGGGAACGGATTTCGATTCCTTTGAAGAGCGCGCAGGGAAAAGAGGCGAGGCGGAAGCCTTGGAAAACGGAACGCTTTCCAAGACGCAAATCGAAAACCGCGAACTTCTCCGCCGGGTAATGCTCGGCGCGGGCTTTCTTCCGCTCGCTTCGGAGTGGTGGCATTTCAATGCGATTGCGTCTAAAAAAATTCGGGCAACTGGCGAACTCCCGCCCTTTTGAGGCGATCGTTGCAGGCGACGCCTAGACCTACATTCGGAATCGGATCGACGAGAATCAGTTTGTTTTTTGGATTGTCCATGAGGCGCATCATCGCGTAAAGGTTCGCCGTCGCTTCTTTCAGGTCGCCGGATTCTGAAAGGTTTACCGTCGGCGGAACGATGGATTCTTCGTCGCCGAATGCGATTCGCACGGTTTCCTTGGGAATCTTGGCGTCTGCGGGAAGCTGTCCGTAAAACAGCGGGACTTGCGGGCGGTAATGCCTGTCAATCATTCCCGGAGCGGGCATCGGGCCTTTGGGATTGGACTTGGAAGCGTGGATGGTGACGCTCCCCGCAATTTCCTTTACCATCTCGGGCGTGATGCCTCCGGGGCGTAAGATAACGGGTTCGCCATGGGGAAAGGCTATTATCGTACTTTCGACTCCGACCTGGCAGGAGCCTCCATCGACAATCCCGTCGATTACGTTCCCGAGCTGTTCCGCGACATGCTTTGCTGTAGTCGGGCTGACATGCTGGAAGAGGTTTGCGCTGGGAGCCGCCAGCGGAACTCCGGAAAGCCGGATAATCTTTTGCGCTACGGGATGGTTGGGGAAGCGCACCGCAACGGTCGGAAGTCCGCTTGTCGCAAGGTCCGGAATCCTTTCCGTCTTCGGAAGGACTAGCGTCATCGGGCCGGGCCAAAAGGCCTTGGCGAGAGCTCTCGCCTTTTCGGGAATCTCCGAAACGACTTCTTGGATTTCGTCGAACGCTGAAATGTGGACAATCAGCGGGTCGAAATGCGGACGCTTTTTCGCTTCGAAAATCTTGGCGAGCGCTTTCGGGTCAAAGGCGTTGCCGGCAAGGCCGTAAACCGTTTCGGTGGGAATGGCGACAATGCCGCCGTTTTTTAGAATCTCCGCAGCGGCTTCAGGAGAGGTCCATGGAGGAAACATCTTACGCTTCGGGCTGGCTGTCTTCGGGCTTGTTTCCGAAAATCGCGTCACAGGCCGAATTGAAACGTTTCCAGATCTTGTCGGAATCCTTGCGGGGGACCGCTCCGATTTCTTTCCAGTGGCGGCGGAGCTGTTTGACTACATTCATCGCTTCGCGGCGGGTTTCCTCGGTGAGGTTTTCAAGCAGGCGTTCCGCTTCTTCGCAGAGTCGGAGCTTGTTCTGCAGGTTGTTTTCCCGCGCCTGTTCCTGGATATCGAGCTGGTCGCGGCGGCGGTTGAAAAAGTCGTCGCAGGCGGAGCGGAACTTCTTGAATAGTTCCTGTTCCTCGGCTCCTGTCCGGGGAAGTTCTCTCCAGTCGGATTGTAGCTTCTTGACCGTGTCCGCGCTTTCGTTTGAACCGGCTGTTTCGACGAGAGCGGTGACCGTTGAAATCATGGAAACTTTTTTTGCCTTTGCTTCGCTTGCGATCTTCTGGAATTCGGGATCGACTGAGGCGCGCTTTTCGGCAAACTTGTCGAGAATGGCGCTGTAACGGTCCCAAACCGCATCGACTTTCTCTTTCGGGACCATTCCGATGCTTTTCCATTCTTCGATGGCTGCTTTTACCTCTTTGACGGATTCCGGGTCTTGCGGATCGAAATCCATCGCTTCGAGCTTTTGGCACAGGGCCTCTTTCGCTTCGAGGTTCTTGGCCTTGGCCTGGTCCATTTCTTCGAAGTGGGCGCGCTTGCGGGTAAAGAACACGTCACAGGCGTTGCGGAAACGGTTCCAGATTTCTTCGGACTTGGAGCGCGGGACCGGCCCGGATTCTTTCCACGCCTCCTGCAGCTTGCGGAATTCGTTGGATGTCGCGTTCCAGTCGGCGGATTCGGAAAGCGCTTCCGCCTTTTCGCAAAGTCCGATTTTCTTTTGGTAGTTCGCTTCGCGGAGATCGTCTTCCTGCTTGACGAACGCCCGGTGCTTGTCGTAAAAAGCGGTCTCCGCAGCGCGGAACCTGTCCCAGAGAGGCTGGACGTTTTCCTTCGGGACCATGCCGATGGTCTTCCATTTTTCCTGGAGTTCCTGCATGGTCTTGTACTTGTCGCGCCAGTTTGTCTCGTTCTCGTTCGAAAGTTCTTCTACCTGTTTACAGATGTTTTCCTTTTCGGCGAGGTTTTGACGGCGTTCTTCTTCCTGTTCCTTGACGAACGGCTCGCACTTGGCGGTGATTTCGTCAAAGAGGGTGCGGAACTTTTCGCGAAATTCGTTGAAGCGTGCAGCGGAAACCGGACCGATGGCTTTCCATTGGTTTGTCAGGCTGCGCAATTTCGGCAAGGTTTCCCGCGTCGCTTCTTCCTTGGCGAGTGTGGACATTTCTTCGAGAAGCGTTTCCCTGTCGTGTTCGTTGTGCCAGGATTCCCATTCCCGCAATTCCTGGAAACGTTCCGTCGCTTCCTGGTATTCTTTCCAGATTTCCTTGTAGCGGAACTTGTCTTCGCCGACGATTTCTTTCCAGGATTTGTAGGCTTCGCGGAGCTTCTGGGAAATATCCTTGAAGTTCCCGTTTTCGTCGATTTTCTTTACATCGTCGATAATCGCACGGAGCTTTTCCGCATTGGCGTTGAAAAGTTTTTCCTCGGCTTCGCGCTTTTCGGCAAAGCGTTCGGCAATCTTGCTCCGGAGCGCATTGTATGTCTGGAGTTCCGGATCGGCGCCTTCCATGAGCGGCATCGATTCCCATTTGCGGGCAAGGGCCTTGACCTTGTGTTCCGCGGTTTTCGAATAGTCGTCGGATTCGGCGAGGAGCGATAGCTGGGCGAGAATCTCTGTCCGGGAAACCTTGCTCTCGGAAGGATCCACCGTTTCGTTCTGGACTAGACGGTTGAAGCGTTCCACGGACATTTTGAAAAGTCCTGCGATGGCGGATTCCGTGCTGTCGTTTGCCGCTTCGAACTTGGCGATGAGTTCTTCGATCGCTTCCTTGTTTTCGGAGGCGCCCGCTTCGAGCAGCTTGTCGATTTGGGCGAGAAGCCCTTCGAGTTCCTTTTGCTTGTTCGCCTTTGCGTTGATTTCTGCGTTTTCTTTATCGATGCGCGCCTGCTCTTCTGCCCGGCGGTTTTCGTAGCTCGCGATGACCCGGTCAAGATCCGCCTGTGCCGGTCCCATTCCGAGTTCTGCTGCCATCTGGAGAATTTTATCGAAATCCGCCTTGTTCGTCATGAAGTCTTTGGCGTCCGAAAGGCGTTGCGCCTGCTGGATGATGGCGTCGCGCTTGTGGAACAGGAGCAGCATCTCGTTTTTTTCTTCTTCCTGCTTGGATGGCTTTTGCAATTCCCGGCGCTTTTCCGCGGCTTTCTGGCGGGCTTCCGTGTGTCGGGAATTCTGGGCGATATTTTGCAGCATGTTGTCGCGATCGATCCGGTCAATGGCGGCCATGGCGATTTCCACCTTTGCGTCTTTGAGGGCGACCAGTTCGAGCGAACTCTGCTTTGTCGTCTTCTGGACAAGCGCGAGCCTCAGTTCGGAATTCGGCATGGACTTGAGCAAGTCGTCTGCAAGGCGTGTTCCGGCGATTACTTGGACTGCTTCGAGTTCCTTTTTCCCGGGGACTTCGCGAAAGTTCTTGATATGGTCGGCGAGGATTTCCTGGATGCGGATTTCGGCGTCATGCTTGTTGGAAAGGTCGGTTTCGGTAGCGAGAATTTTTTGGAGAGCTTCCGCGTCGGTAATCTTGCGGATGGCGATATTCCGAATCTTCGGGTCGGCATCGTTCGTGGCGACGCTTGAGAGCGCGTTCTGGTTCGAAGCGTCTAGCCTTGCGACCGCGGCTGCCCGGACTTCGGGGTTGGAATTCTGCCAATCGGGTCTAAATAAATTAAAAAATCCCATAGAGTGTTCTCCAAAACAAGGTGCACCGGATGGCGCACGGACTAACCCCAATCTAAATAAAATTCCAAAGACAAATTGAGGTCTTCCGAGAAAAAGTTTCGAAAAAGGCAAAAGAGCTATCTTTGAGGCATGGTGAAGAGAATTCCGAGAACATTGCCGCCGGACGGTGTTTCCGTAGCGGAAGACGTAAACGGTTTTTCCGCATTTTGCGAAGTTTTTGTTCCGCTTTCTCCGAAGGCGTTTACCTACGGGATTCCTTCGGGGGCGATAGTCTTGCGGGGAAGTGTCGTGTGGGTACAGCTTGCGGGGCGAAAGCCTACGCTCGGAGTCGTCTCCCGCCTGGTTTCGGAGCGGCCTCCTTTTCCAAAGGCGAAGCCTGCGGTTCCCCATGCGTCGGGATATGTTTTCGGGGAACGCTTCATGGAGAAGCTCGAGTGGGCTTCCGCTTATTACATGGCGACGCCGATGCAGTCCCTGAATGTCTTTTTGCCTAGGGATTTCGGAGCGTATCTGGATGCGACAATCGCGTTTGCAATGGAAAGTCCGAATGAAATCGTACGACAAAAAATGTCGAATAAAAATCCGCCGCTGACGGATGAACAGGCGAAGAACCTCAAGCGGCTTCTGGAACTTCTTTTTGATCGCTCGGGATTTCGCGGTGCGCTTCTCCATGGGGTGACGGGAAGCGGAAAAACCCGGGTCTATATGGAACTCGCAAAGGCTGCGCTTTCCGCCGGGAAAAAAGTCCTGGTCCTTGTGCCGGAAATCGGTCTCGCTCCGCAAACGGCCTTGCGTTTTTCGGAATTCTTGGGGTTCGATGTTCCCGTTATCCACTCGGCGCTCTCCGCTCCGAAGAAACGGGCCGCCTGGGTTTCCATCCTTTCCGGCAAGGCGAAAATCGTTGTCGGTACGCGCAGCGCGATTCTTTCCCCGTTTGATTATGACCTGGTTGTCTTGGACGAGGAACACGATGCGTCCTACAAGCAGGAGGATTCCGCTCCGCGTTACCATGCGCGAAGTATCGCTTTGCACGAAGCGTATAAATTCGGGGCGCTGGTCGTTTTGGGAAGCGCGACGCCTTCGCTTGAAACTTTTTTCGCGGCGAGAAACGGGAATCTGGAGTATCTTGTTCTCTCGAAGCGTGCGACGGAAATGAAACTTCCGGAAGTCCGCATTGTCGATATGAAGAAAAAGGCTCGCTTGCAGGATTCTTCGCTTCTTCTTTCGAGCGAATTGCGGGAAGCTCTCGCGGAAACCGTGGAACGCGGCGACCAGGCGATTATCCTGATGAACCGTCGAGGATATTCCAAGGTGCGGCTTTGCGCGGAATGCGGTGAACCGCTCGCTTGTCCGGAATGCAAGGTTCCGCTGGTCTATCACAAGCAATACGGAGGACTCCTGTGCCATTACTGCGGAAAGCTTCTTCCGCTTGGCACGAAATGCCCTTCCTGCGGTTCTTTGGAGTTTGAATTTGCCGGGGGCGCAATCGAAAAGCTCGAAGAGGAAATCGCGGAATGGGTTCCCACGGCGAAAGCCGTTCGGATGGACAGGGATACGACGGCAAACGTGGGTGCCGCAGAGCGCATCCTTTCCGATTTTCGCGAAAAGAAATTTTCCGTTCTTCTCGGCACGCAAATCGTGGCGAAAGGCCACGATTTTCCGAACGTCCAGCTGGTGGGCGTTGTGGGCGCCGATTCCGGCGCCGGCGTGCCCGATTTCCGTTCGGGCGAGAAACTCTTTGAGCTTTTGAGCCAGACATCGGGTCGCGCCGGGCGTGCGCGGGTCGGTGGGCGGGTCATCTTGCAGACGAACAATCCCGACGACCCGATTATCCGGTTCGCTGTTTCTCATGACTACCTGGGTTTTGCGAAGGAAGAATTGGCTGCCCGCTTCGAAGCGCACTATCCGCCGTATTCGAAAATTGCGACAATTGAACTCGGGCATAAAAATCTCGAAATTTTGAAAAAACGTTCCCAGGCTTTTGCCGACGAGTTGTCAAAAAATTCCCGACTGGAAATTCTCGGACCCGTTGACGCCTATATTTCGCCGTTGCGCGATACCTATTGGAAACACATTCTTGTCAAGGCGAATCTTTCGTCCGATATCCGTCGAGCCCTTTCGAATTTGCCGTTGGACATTGAAATTCGCGTGAACATCGATCCGATGTGATCTTTTATTTCGCGGACGTCTGTCTATGTCTAGGGACTAGGGACGAGGGAGTAGGGATTAGTCCGCAGACGTCTAAGGGAATGAGGAATTAGCAATTAGCAATGAGAAATTGGTCTGCGGACGTCTAAGCTTAGTGGTCAGTAGTCAGAACAGCGGACGTTTAAGCTTTGGGAAGCGGTAAGCGGGACGCGGTGCGATGTCATTCCCCGGCTTGACCGGGGAATCCCCTTTAAGGTATGGAATTTGACAGGCTAGCGAGCTTGCCGAGCTATTCAGAACTTAGTTGAAAGAGCTTAGAGCTTAGAACTGTGGACGTCTATGTTCAGGGATTAGGGAATAGTCCGCAGACGTCTAAGCTTAGTGGTCAGTAGTCAGAACAGCGGACGTTTAAGCTTTGGGAAGCGGTAAGCGGGACGCGGTGCGATGTCATTCCCCGGCTTGACCGGGGAATCCCCTTTAAGGTATGGAATTTGACAGGTTAGCGAGCTTGTCGAGCTATTCAGAACTTAGTTGAAAGAGCTTAGAGCTTAGAACTGTGGACGTCTAAGCTTAGTGTGCAGTGGTCAGAGTGCAGACGTTAAACTTCCGAGATGCAAGAGCATAGACGTCTGCAAATCTAAGCACTCAGCACTAAGCTCTAAGTTCTGAACACGCTGTTTCCTACTCTCCTCTCAACTAATCCCTAATCCCTTCTCCCTATTACCTCACACCTTGTCCCGTTTCCCGTGTTCCACATTCCTCTTCCCTTCTAACAACTGAATCCTGTTTCCTGATTTCTGTCAACTATTAACTATCAACTAAGTTCTAAGCACTCATTTCTGAACACGCTTCGATTTGCGTTTTCCAGACGGCGAGAGGATCGTCGGAAGCTAGCCAGGAAAGATAGGCATTTCCCTTGAACGACCAGGCGAAAATGTTTTCGATGCCGGCGGCTCGCGCGGCGTCTGTCGAGAGGCGGATGTCGTTTTCCCTGCCGTGTTCGATCTGGTAGTTCTTGATCCACATCTGCGGTTCTTTTCCAAATCTCTTCGCTAGCTGGAATATCTTTGCGGAAACTTCGGCGTATGTCTTTTGAATGATTTCTTCCGGTGCTCCGCGTTCCCAGTAAGGGTCGCAGGCGATTTCATCGACGGTGGCTAGTCGCGCGACGCTCTCCCAGTCGTCTAGGCCGGCCGGAAACCACGGTGGCAAGAGACAGACGCAGTTCCTTTTTCCGCGAGCGTGGACGGCGGCGGTCATTTCGGCGAGAAATCCGACCAGGGAATTTTCACGGAATGCTTTCACGTCTCGGGTAAGCGCATTCGGCATTTCGTATCCGAATGCGGCGCGAAACTTTTTTTTGCATTCCGGGCAGAGACAGGCCCAGTTTTCGGGCTTTCCCTTTTCGAAGTAAAAATGCGGCTCGTCCCAGAAGATGGTTTCGACTTGGGTTTTGCACACGGCTTCTATCCAGCGGTGCATGTAGGCGCGAAAAGCGGGATGGTTCGGGCAAGCGGCGACAGAGGGCTTCCCGTCGAGGGAAACCTGGCAGAGCGAATGGTCGCGGGCGGTGATTTCCGAGTAGGCTTCTCCGCCGAAGACGCGTCCGACGCCCCAGGGATTTACATAGACCTTTAATCCCAGCTCTGCGGAAGAAGCGATGATTTGCTTCATCGTTTCCGGATAATACTGGAAATCTTCTTCGGAAAAGGTATGCAGCACATGGGTAAAGCCTGCCGACTTGATTTCTTCGAGGTCTTCGACGGCTCGTTCGGGATTCCGCACTCCGAAATAGGCAATTCCTTTTTTCATCTTAGGGACGGAACGAGGAGACGTTTGACCATTGCGGGGAACAGGCTTCTACGAATACGTGTTCTAGGACATCTTCCCAGTCGCTTTTTCGGATGGGCTTCGGCATGAAGAACGCTTCGTCGTTCCGCTCGGGCAGCGGATAATCTTTTTCGACCAGTTCGATGGTCCAGGATTCGGGAATCGCATCGCGGAGCTTTTTTCCGAAGGCGATGGATTCGCTTGTCGGGGAGGCTCCGTGGTCGAGGACGATCAGGGCGGGGGATTCCCCTTGGGATAGCGGCGTTTCGAGCGCCTTTTCGCCCTGTCTGATTCCCTGGCAGCTGTAGATGGCCGTATCCGCGGGCATATCGTGGGAAAGCATCCAATCGAGAGTCCAGTTGGAAAGTTCCGAAAGGTCGGTCGCGGAGGAGTCCGCAATGAAAAAAATATGGCCCACGGCGTAAAGATAACTAAAAAAGTTAGATTTCGTCCGAAATGGAAAATACTTCTCTGCATTTTCCCCCTCTCGGGGAATTCGATTTCATTAAAAAGGTCCTCGCCTGCGATGTTCCGATGGACGGGGTTTCGCCGCGGGAACGCTTCTGGTTTGGCGCGGGGGATGACTGTGCGGCTTTTGACGGCTGGCTCGTGACGAAGGACATGTCCGCTGAAAATTCACACTTTCGCCTGGACTGGTCGTCTCCGGAAGAGGCCGTGGAAAAGTGCATCGTGTCGAATGTATCGGACATTTCGTCGATGGGCGGCGTCCCGAAAATTGCGCTCCTCGGAATTTGCGTGAACAGGAACTGGGAAAATTCTGTCCGGGAACGCGTGGCGAAGGCCTTTGCCGACGGGTTTCGGAAACGCGGCATTTCCCTTGTCGGCGGTGACATCGTTTCCTCGGACGAGGGGCTTTTTTCGGTTACGATGTTCGGGCGCGCTGACGGAAAGCCTCTCCGCCGTTCGGGGGCGCGCCTCGGGGATACGGTCTATGTTTCGGGACCTCTCGGTGCGAGCGGTGCCGGGCTTTGGGCTTTCTTGCACGGGAAGAATGCCGACCCGGATCTTTCCGTGGCCGTTGCGGAACATTTGTCTCCGAAAATCGATGAACGGTTCGGGGCGAAACTCCTGCGCGCCGGAGTCCGTGGCGGTTGCATCGATCTTTCGGACGGTTTAAGTTCGGAACTCAATCATCTCGCGCTTTCCTCGGGCGTTAAAATCCGAATCGACGAATCGAAGATTCCGGTGCATCCGGTTGTATCGCTTCTGTCCCAAAAGTACGGAATCGATTCCCGGGAATTCTGGCTCAAAGGCGGCGAAGATTACCGGTTGCTTTTCACGTCGGACCTTCCAAAAGTTATATTCTCGGAGAACAAAATTCCGGTCTATCCCGTAGGCGAAGTGCTCGAAGGTTCGGGCGTGGAAATGCGGAATCTCTCCGGAGAAACGGAAATCATTCAAGCGAGCTGCTGGTCCCATTTATGAGCCAAGGAAAATCGAAAATCGGCGAACTCCTGCTGCGGCAGGGCGTTATCGATGAAGACCAATTGAAGCATGCGCAAAGCGAGCACGAACGCACGGGCATCGCCCTTTCCAAGATTCTTGTGCGTCTAGGGATGGTGAGCGAGGAAGTCCTCACGAATGTCCTGGGCGTCCAGATGCGGAATTCGACCCGGATGCGCATCGGCGAACTTCTCCTCAAGCACGGCTACATCACGGAAGCCCAGTTGAATCGCGCACTCGAAGAGCAGAAGAAGACTGGCCAGCGCCTCGGACGCATTCTGGTGACGCTCGGGTTCATGCCGGAAGAACGCCTGGTGGAAATCCTTTCCGCCCAGTTCGAAGTGCCCTACGTCAAGCTTTCGAATTTTAACATCGACCCGGACGTCCACAACTACATTTCGGAAGACGTCTGCCGCATCTACAAGATAGTTCCTCTGTTCGTGACGGACAAGACGCTGACTATCGCGATGACGGATCCGACGAACATGCGCGTCATCGATATCGTAAAGTTCAAGGCCCAGATGGACGTAGATATCGTGATGGCGAGCGAGAAGGACGTGATGGCGGCGATCGACCGGACATATACGTCCACGTCCCAGGGAGATTCGCTCGAAGCCCTTCTGAACAAGGCGAAGGAGGAGGGCGGCGACGAACTCGAAACCGTTGACCGGGAAGCGGAACAGGTCCAGGAGTCGGACTTGACCGACGAGGAAGGCCAGCAGGTCGTAAAGATCGTGACGTCGCTCATCCAGGAGGCGATTGCCCGCAAGGCGTCCGATATTCACCTCGAGCCGCAGGAAACCTATCTTAAGCTCCGTTACCGCATCGACGGCGACTTGCAGGTCCAGGCTCCGATTCCGGCGCGCCTCATGTCGCAGATCATTTCGCGCATCAAGCTTCTCTCGAAGATGGACATCGCCGAAAAGAGAAAGCCGCTCGACGGGCGTTTCACCGTCCGCTACCGCGGAAGCGAGGTGGACTTGCGTGTGAGCTCGTTCCCCGTTTCGCTTCGAAAGCGCGGCGTCTGCGAAAAAATCGTCATGCGTATTCTCGACCCGAATTCGGGACAGTTCCCGCTCAAGGACATGGGCTTTGCCCCGGTGATGTTCAAGCAGTTCCAGGACGCAATCAACTCGCCGAACGGAATCGTTCTCGTGACGGGTCCGACCGGTTCCGGTAAATCGACTACGCTCTACGCTTCGATTCGTGAAATTCTCGATCCGACGATCAACATCTCGACGATGGAAGACCCGGTGGAATTGAATATTGACGGCGTAAACCAGGGGCAGATCAATCCGGCTGCGGGATTCACCTTCGCCGCGGGAATCCGCGCCCTCTTGCGCCAGGACCCGGACGTTATCATGATAGGCGAAATGCGCGACAAGGAAACGTCCTCGATGGCTATAGAAGCGGCCTTGACGGGACACCTTGTCTTCTCTACGCTCCACACGAACGACTCGGCGGGTTCCTATCCGCGTTTGCTCGAAATGGGGCTTGAACCGTTCCTCGTGGCGACCGTCATCAAGGGAATTCTTGCGCAGCGTCTCGTGCGCCGGATCTGCAAGCATTGCAAGGAACCGGTCGAAATTTCCCCGGAACTTCGCGACGAGCTGCACCTTTCGCCCGACATGCAGTTCTATCACGGCAGGGGCTGCGAACACTGCGACGGGACAGGCTACAAGGGCCGTTGCGGCATTTACGAATTTTTGGTCCCGAACGAAGCGGTACGGAATGCGGTCGTGAAAAGGGCTTCCGGCGAGGTCATCAAGCAGCTCGCGATGAAGGAATGCGGCATGATCACGCTCCGCATGGACGGGATGCAGAAGGCGCTCGACGGTCTTACGACGATTGAACAGGTTCTCGCGGCTTCGTCGAAGGATGAAGACTGATGGGAATTGTCGATCTCGAACGCCTGAAAAAGGAGCTGAACGCGGAACAGGTTGCCGCGGCGGCGAAGACGGAAGGTCCTGCGCTGATTCTCGCGGGGGCAGGTTCGGGAAAGACCCGGACGATTACGTATAAGATTGCCTACCTGATTTCGGACAAGGATGTCGATCCGCGGAGGATTCTCGCGGTGACCTTTACGAACAAGGCCGCCCGGGAAATGAAGACCCGCATCCAGCAGATTCTCTCGGGCCGGGTAAACCTTGAATGGATGGGAACGTTCCATTCGATTTGCGTCCGCATTTTAAGGCTCTGCCTTGCGAACGAACGGATTGTCCAGGCGCTTGGCTGGAAGGTGAACCGGAATTTTTCGATTTACGATGACGATGACCAGAAGAAAATCCTAAAGGAAATTTTAAAGCCCATCTTTGCGGACGACATGGACGCGCAGAAGCTCAAGCAGGTACGATCCGCCATTTCGCGCTACAAGAACAGCGTCTATAAGGAGCCGAAACCCGACGGGACTTACCGGATGGTCCTGCAGACGCCGGCTATCGCGATGGAGAAGGCCGCTTTCCCGGACCAGAAACAGATGGCGGGAATCTATTTCGATTACCAGGCGAAGCTCGCCGAGGCGAACGCGATGGATTTTGACGACCTTCTGCTGAATACCGTGGATCTTTTCCAGAGGCTTCCGCAGGTCGCGCTGCAGTTTGCGAACCGTTTCCTCTATGTCGTAGTCGATGAATACCAGGACACGAACGATGTCCAGTACGAACTTCTGAAGCTTCTTATCGACCGGTCGCGGCAGAACGTAACCGTCGTCGGCGATGACGACCAGAGCATTTACGGCTGGCGCGGCGCGAACATCGAGATCATCCGGAACTTTTCGCACGATTTCGATAACGTAACGTTCTTTAAGCTCGAACGCAATTACCGCTCGTCGGCAAATATCGTGAAAGGCGCAGGTTCCGTTATCGCGCACAACGACCGCCCGCTGGAAATGACAAAGAATGTCTATTCCAAGGAGCCGCCCGGCGAGCCTATCCACGTGGTGAACGTGCTCGCGGATACGTTCGAGGCGGAACAGATAGCGAAGCGGATTCTCGAAGCCGGAAAGGATGCGTACGCGGAAACGGCGATTTTTTACCGCACGAACGCCCAGTCCCGCGCGATAGAAAAGGCCCTGAACGACCGTCGGATTCCCTGTGTCATCTATGGCGGAACGCGCTTCTGGGACAGAAAGGAGGTCCGCGACATCCTCGCCTACATGCGCCTCCTTTCGAACCCGAAGGACGATGCGGCTTTTCTCAGGATTATCAATACGCCGTCCCGAGGAATCGGAAACGGAACGCTTGACGCGCTCCGGAGTGTCGCTTCGGAAAAGGGAATTTCCCTCTGGGAGGCGCTGCCCGTGGAAATCTCGAAGGGCGGTCGCACGGCGAAAGGTCTCGAAGGCTTTTGGAGCGTCGTCTCTTCCTGGCTTTCGCTTCTCGGTTCGGGCGAAGCGCTCCCGATAATTGCGGAACGCGTCATCCGGGATTCGTTTTACAAGGAATATCTCAAGAAGGACGATGAAACGACAGCGGACGAACGCGGAAGGAACCTGGATGAAATGGTGAACGCTTTCCGCGAGTTCGAAGAGGAAAACCCCGACAAGGGGCTTGACGAATTCCTGCAGGAAATCTCCCTCTTGACGGATGCGGACAAGAAGGTGGAACAGGCGGAAACCCGCGTGACGCTGATGACGATTCACATGGCGAAAGGCCTCGAATTCGACACGGTTCACATCGCCGGATGCGACGAAGGCGTATTCCCGCTTGTCCGCGAATCGAACCTGCTCGACTCTCCCGAGGACAGGAAAAAGCAATCCGAAGAGGAACGCCGCCTGTTTTACGTGGGCTGCACGCGCGCCCGTTTTAGGCTCTATCTGTATCATGCCGGAAGACGCTTTTGGCAGGGGTCCCTCCGACCGTTTCCTCCGTCGAGGTTTCTCGAGGAAATCGATCCCGTGACGGTTTCTGTCGAAGGGCGTAGCGAAGAGGAAAACGAGCGCTTTTCCGGGGAATGGAACCGGGGATTTCGCGGCTACGGCTCCGAGCGTCCCTCTTTCGGCGCACGCAAGTTTTCTCCTCGTCCGTATTCCGCGTCAGGACATTCCCGTTCGGACTTCCGCAAGACGGAACGCATCGTGTACAAGAATCCGCCTGTCGTCGAGAAGGTGGAAAAAGGTCCGCGCATCGTCTATGACGAAACTTGCGAAAACCCGCTCCGCAGCGGCGTCCGGGTGGAACATCTGAAGTTCGGGCGCGGCGTCGTGACAAATGTGTCGGGTTCAGGCGAGAACGCCCGCGTGGAAGTGCGCTTTCATGACGGAAATGTCAGAAAGCTCATCCTGAAATATGCGGGCTTGAGAATTTTGGACTAGCGAAACCCGGAGAAATTTTTTATTTTCACCGAGTGAACTTTTTGGAGAAAGGTCTGACATGCTGAGTAAAGAAGAAATCCTGAAAATTGCGAAGCTTTCCCGTCTCAAGCTTTCGGATGCGGACATCGAGTCGTTTTCCGGTCGCCTAGACGAACTTTTGCACCACATGGAAGATTTGAAGGCATTGGACCTTTCGGATGTTTCCCCGATGACGGGCGTAGAAGATGCTCCGACGGTTCTCCGGGAGGACATTCCGCAACCCTCGCTTTCCCATGAACAGGCTTTTGCGAATGCGCCCGATGTCGAAAACGATCATTTCGTCATTCCCAAGGTAATCGGGTAAGCGTCCATGCTCGACGTCCATTGCATCGTTCCCGCACGGTTTACCTCTTCCCGGTTTCCGGGAAAGCCCCTTGTCCCCATCTGCGGGCGTCCGATGATTCTCCGGACTTTGGAAAGGGCTACTGCCGCCGGGTGTTTTAAAAGTGTCGTCTGTGCAACGGACGACTTTCGTATTTTAAAGGCCGTGGAGAGCGCCGGTTTTCGGGGCGTCCTTACGGGAGAGGCGGTGACCGGATCCGACCGTGTAAGCGAAGCCGCAAAGATGCTCGGGCTCGATCTTGTCGTGAATCTCCAGGGCGATGAGCCCTTGGCGGATTTGCAGATGCTTCGGGACGTGGCGAAAGCGCTTTCCGACGAGCCTGCTTCATGGATAACGGTGGCGGCACCGCTTGCCGAATCGGACAGGAATGCCCTTTCCGTGGTGAAGGTCGCCGTGAATGCTTCGGGATATGCGACCGAATTTACCCGCAAGCTCCCGGACGATTCTTTAAAGTGGTTCCGCCATGTCGGGGTCTATGCGTATTCGGCAGAAGCTCGGGAGGAATTTTCGAACCTTCCGCAGGCGAAACTGGAAAGGGAACGATCCCTAGAGCAGCTTCGTATTTTGGGAAAGCGTCCCATCCGCGTTGTCTTTTGTACATCCCTTTCGGCGTCGGTCGACTTACCGTCCGACGTGCAAAAGGTCGAATCCCTCTTGAAAAAAATGGATACCCATGAACCAAACGGAAAATACCTATAACGGAAAAACGAAATTCATCATCGTCACGGGCGGCGTGATTTCCGGCCTCGGCAAGGGCGTTGCCGCGGCGAGCATCGGAGCGCTTCTTTCCGGGCGGATGAAAGTCGTCCCCGTCAAGTGCGACGGCTACCTGAATACGGATCCCGGCACGATGAACCCGACGGAACACGGCGAGGTCTATGTTCTCGACGACGGCGGGGAAGTCGATATGGACTTCGGCCATTACGAACGTTTCCTGAACGTTGTCGCCCGCTCCGAGTGGAGCCTCACCATGGGGAAGGTCTTCAAGCTCATCCTCGAAAAGGAACGCCGCGGAGACTACCTGGGGCATACGGTCCAGTTCATCCCGCATGTGACGAACGCCATCAAGGAACATTTTTACGAAGTGGCGAACGGCGAAAACGCGGATGTCGTCCTGATTGAAATCGGCGGAACGGTCGGCGACCTCGAAAACCAGTTTTTCATCGAAGCGGCCCGCCAGCTTTCGCACGAAGTCGGAAGCGAAAACTGCATGTTCGTGCATCTGACATACGTGCCGATTCCGTCCGGCGTCAAGGAGCAGAAATCCAAGCCGACACAGATGTCCGTCCGCGACCTGAACGAACGCGGCATCTACCCGGACATCATCATCGCGCGCTGCGAAGAATTCCTGAAACCCCATATCAAGGAAAAAATCGGGCTTTTCTGCAACCTGCCCGCTTCCCACGTGATTTCCGGTGTCGATGTCAAGCATGTCTATGAATGCCCGCTCGTCTATGACAAGGAAGGCGTTCCCGAAATCCTTTTAAAGAAGCTCCGCATCTATGCGCCGCCCAAGCTTGACGACTGGAGCCGGCTGGTCGATACGCTGAACCGGAACGAGGTGAAACCGCGCAAGGTCCTGACGGTCGCCATCGGCGGAAAATACACGCGGCTCGAAGATTCCTACGCGAGCATCGTCGAAGCGTTGAACCATGTTTCTGCGCACTTGGACGTTCACGTGGCTATCCGCTGGATCGATACGGAAAAGCTCGAAACGCACCCCGAAGAAGCCGAAGCCGACATGCAGGGCGTCGATGCGGTAATCGTTCCCGGAGGCTTCGGCGTACGCGGAATCGAGGGAAAAATCGTCCTCATCCGCTATGTCCGCGAACACAAGATTCCCTTCCTCGGAATCTGTTACGGAATGCAGCTCGCCGTCGTGGAATTTGCGCGGCACGTCTGCGGCATGAAGGATGCCGGGACGATGGAAACGGAAACGCCGACACACCATGTGAAGGAACCCGTAATCGCCTATCTGCCCGGCCAGGACAAGATCAAGGAAATGGGGGCGACGATGCGCCTCGGCGGCCATGACGTTCTCATTCGCAAGGGAACGCTTGCCGAAAAAATCTATGGAGCTTCCGAAATCCGCGAACGCTTCCGCCACCGCTACGAAGTCAATCCGAAATATGTCGAACGGCTCGAAAAGGGCGGCATCGTGTTCTCGGGAAAGGCGAAAGGCGAAGACATCATGCAGATCATGGAGCTTCCGGACCATCCGTATTTCATGGCTTGCCAGTTCCACCCGGAACTCAAAAGCTCGCTTCTCAAACCGGCTCCGCTATTCCTCGGCCTTTTGAAGGCGGCAGATGAACGGGCCTGAGAAGAAGGTATTTATATTAGCGCTCTGTCTTTTCGCCCTCGGGCTTGTGGTCCGGTTCTCGCCATGGGATCCGGTTCCGCAAATCGAGGAATTTTCCTATGGGGAAGAATCCCGCGAAGCGACCATCGACCGCCTACCGGAAAAACCGGCGTTTCAGAAAACGGAACAGGCGAGGACACCGAAAAGGGAACGTTCCCAAAAGGCGAAGCCCGCGGTCCGCTTCCCGATAGCCATTAACCGGGCGACTGTGGGGGAACTTTGCGCGATTAACGGCGTGGGTCCGAAGCTTGCCGAAAAAATCGTCGCTTATCGTTCGCTCCATGGACGTTTTGCGGGTCCCGGGGATTTGAAAAAAGTCTCGGGAATCGGCAAAAAAAAGGCGGAAAAGATTCTCACCTTTATCGTTTTTGACTAGTTTTAAAAGAAAACAGAACGATTACTATGGCCGATACCAAATTGCACCTAGGCATTGAAGCGGGCGAAGTCCTGCTCAAGGTCGCCCTTTACGACCCTCAGGAAAAGAAGGTCGTGAAGACGGCGATACTCGATACGGAAACGAACCCGCTAGACGACGTCTCCTCCTTTGAGGCGGCGCTCCAGGCTTGGTTCTCAGCAAACAAATATATCCAGGTCGGCTCTGTCGGCCTTACCGTGTCGTCGTTCCGAGCCGTAGTCCGCGAACTGTTCGTGCCGCCCGAAGCGAAAAATGTCCGGGAATATGTGGAATGGTATCTAGGAACGCTCGTCAATACGAACGTGAATGAATATGTCCTGGATTTCGTGGAACTCGGCGGCTCGGCGGATACCGGACGGACCGTTCTCATGATTGCTCTCCGCAAGACGTGGGTGAATTCCATCCGCAAGGGTTTCCGCAACCAGCAAATAGCTCCGAAGATTCTCGAAGTGGATGCGCTTTCCGTTATGAACCTTCTCGAAGCGGGCTCCGGGCTCGATTCCCAGCCAAAGTGCGTTATCAAGGCGGACGTTACCGGAGTGATGCTTCTGTGGGCATCGAAGGACAATCTGCGTGCGCTCCGCTGCGTCTCGACGTTTGATCTCGCGGGAAAGGCGCGGGAAGAGGCTTATGCGGAACTCGCCGAAAATATCCAGAAACAGGTCCAGAGCGTGGCGGATTTGAACGGTGTTTCGGCTCCGCAGTACCTGCTCTGCGGGGAACTGGCGACCGACATTCTTTTCGTCGAACACTTGAAAAAAGTTCTCGGCGCTTCTCCCGTCCTTCCGATGGATTCCTTTGCGAACATCCGCCTTCCGATAGAGGAAGAAAGCGCTAGACATGTACTTTCCTGTGCCGGAGCTATCGGAGTAGCCTTGAGGAGTGCAAACTGATGATCGAGCTGAATCTAATCGAAGCGGCTTCCCGTCCGGCTTCCGTTCCGGCATCTCCTGTTGTCGTCGCCTCGCCGGAAGCGCAAAAATCCGGATCAAGGAAGTTTATCCTTGCCGTTCTTTCGCTTGTCGCCTTGCTTGTCTGTGGGGCTCTCTTTTTGAAATTGGCGGGGCTTCCGCATGCGCTCGAAGGGGTTTTCCCGACACCGATTCTCGATGCACTTGGAATTGACGATCCGAGCCGTGTGGGACCGGAACTGAATTCCAGACAGTCCGGGCAGATGACCACTGCCGGAGGCTCCATCGAAAGTCGCCGTGCCGCAGCCGAGGAAGCCGCCTTGCGCGAAGCCTTGGCGAGTTCTGCGGAACGCGTAGTAAAGGATGTGCAGCCTTCGATGTTCGGAAGGGAAAAACGCTCGGACTTCGCTTCCTTCCTTCCGATGGAAAAGGTCGTTTACGAAAAGTCGATGGCTGCTCAGATTTTCGCCTTTATCAATGCGGTGACGCCGGATGGCGTGAGCTTTGCCGAATTGACATACGCCGCGCCGAACTTCTACTACATCCGTGGCGTTGCGGAATCTCCGACTGTCCAGCGGAATTATCTAGAACGCCTCAAGATGGGAAGCGCCGAGTTCAAGACTCCGGAACTTCCCGAGAACGCTCCGGCGACATCCCTTACCGCTTACGGTGTCATCTCGGCGAAAGTCGAAGCGCCGGGAACCACGAAGCCCGGTCCGGTTCCCTTCGTCAAGGAAAGCGAAATCGCCGGGGAACTCGATGCGCTCCGCGGTCTCGACGCCAACGGAAAGATGCGTTTTTCGGGCCTCAAGAATCCGAAGGTCGATGACTTTGGCGTTTACAAGTCGTTTACGTACAAAGTAACGTCCACGGCGGATTTCCAGACGGTTCTGCGCTTTATCGAGGCTCTTTCGAAAAGTCCGGTACGCATGGGAGTGGAACGCGTAAAGATGACCGCTTCCGGCAAGAATGGAATCTTGACCGCGATGACGCTCGTCATCTACGCGTCGAACTGATGCCTATCCGAATTACCGGCGGAACGCTTCGCGGACGTCTCGTCGCTTCTCCGCAAACGTCCAAGACTCGTCCGACCGGGGCGAAGGCTCGGGAAGCCCTGTTCAATATCTTGCAGGACGTATCGGATTTTCGTGTACTCGACCTTTTTGCTGGTTCGGGAATCGTCGGAATTGAATTTCTCAGTCGCGGCGCAAAGTCGGTTGTCGCTGTCGAAAAGAATTTTTCCCAGGCGCGTTCCCTCGAAGCGTCATACAGGTCGCTCGGCATATCGGAATTGCTTCGCCTGTGCGTGGCCGATGCGTCGAAGTTCCTTGAAAAGGCGAAAGCCGCGAACGAACGTTTTGACTTTATCTATGCGGACCCGCCTTTTACGGAAGCCTATCCCGACCTGCGGCCTTTTCTCGAATTGCTCCAACCATCGGGAATCGCGGTCTTTGAAGTTCCTTCCCGGAGCGTCCCGGAATGGGCGAAGCTCGGAAGAATCCGCCCTTACGGGGAAAGCTCTCTCGTCTTTTTCCATGCAACTTTGTAGATTTGGAACATGAATCGTAAAGCCGTTTTTGCCGGTTCGTTCGACCCCTTTACATTGGCGCATCTCGACATTGTGCAGAAGGCTTCTGCGCTTTTTGATTCGGTCGTCGTGCTGGTCGGGGTAAACAGGCGAAAGCGTCCGTTTCTTTCTCTGGAAAGGCGGTTACGCCTCATCGAAAAGACGCTCGGGGCGATGCCGAATGTCTCCGTGGATTCCTTTGATGGCTTGACAGTAGATTACCTGAAAAAAGTCGGCGGAAAATTTTTAATCCGTGGAATCCGGTCCTCTTCCGAATTCGATGCGGAGCGGAATCTCGCTTGGAACAATCGCCTATTGAATCCTTTTTCGGAAACCGTTTTTTTCCCGGTGGCTCCGGAATACGCGGCGATTTCAAGTTCGGCGGTGCGGGAAATTCTGTCTTTTGGCGGCGATGTTTCGAAAATGCTTCCCGCTTCCATTTTTAACGATTTACGCAACGGAGATCTGCCCGATGTTCGGACTGAAACCCTTTAGAGAACTCTCGTCCCCGATCCGCATCCTGCTTTCGATCAATGCGGTTTTCTTTGCGATATGCTTTCTTTCGAACCTGCTTGGATTGAGAGATGTCGAGTCGTTTTTTCTGGGTTACGGGGCGCTGATTCCCGTAGCCTACACGGATGTCTGGCGTTTTTTGACCTACGCATTCTTGCATGTGAATATCTGGCATTTCGTCTTCAATATGCTCGCCCTCTGGATGTTCGGCGACGACGTTGCGCTGGAAATCGGATTTCGCCGTTTCTGGATTCTGTATCTTTTCTGTGCCGTGTTTGCTGGCGTCTTCAGCATCCCGTTCTACCTGTTCGGCGCGATGTCCCCGATGACATTCATCATCGGAGCGTCCGGAGCGCTGATGGGCGTCTTCGTCGCCTATGCGAAGCTTTTCCCGAACAGGATGATCCTTCTGTTCTTTGTCGTGCCGATGCGGATCAAGCATGCCATCTGGGTCTTTGTCGCACTGGACGTTCTCTTTGCTAACTCCGGCGACACGATTGCCCATTTTACGCACTTGGGCGGTATTCTTTCCGGGTTTGTCTGCATGTACCTTTTCGAAAATCGCGTCTGGGACAGGCTCCGGGGAAACCTCTCGGACCGCCGCCGGGAAAAGCCGAAAAGCGCCGCGGAACCGCTCGAGGGGGAAGTGCGCTATCTGGATAACGAAAAGGAGCTGAACGCGATTCTTAAAAAAGTAAGCGAGAACGGAATCGCCTCTCTTACGGAATCGGAAAAGTCGTTTTTAATCAGGGAAAGCGCCCGGCGGAACGGTCGGCGTTTTTAGAGAGGTTCTCTATGAAAAAAGTCTTGGGCTTTGGCGCTGCTTTGGTCGATCTGCTTGCTAGTGTCGATGACAAATGGATTGGCGAGGCGGATGTTTCCAAAGGCGGCATGAACCATGTCGATGATGCTGCACTCCGAAAGCTGCTTGCCCGTGTCGAAAATCCGCAAGTCGTGCCGGGAGGTTCCGCCTGCAACACGATAGTCGGGGTGGCGAAGCTCGGCGGCAGGGCTTCCTTTGTATCGAAAGTCGGGAACGACGAATTCGGCGAGCTGTTTGCGCGGCATCTCGAAAAGTGCGGCGTGGAAAACCGGATGACGAAATCTTCCCTGGCGACGGGAACGGTTCTTTCCGCGGTGACACCGGATGCGGAACGGACGATGTTTACGTTTCTTGGCGCATCGAACGATTTTTACGCTCCGGAAATTTCACCGGAGCTTTTTGACGATGTCGGAATCCTCTATCTGGAAGGCTACCGGGCTTACAGCGAGGACTGCTTTGTGATGGCCGCAGAGATGGCGCATCGGTTCGGGGCGAAGGTCGCGCTCGATTTCGGTTCGTTTGGCGTGGTGAACGATTGCCGTGCTCTTTTTGAAAGGCTCTTTGCCGCGCGGAAAATCGACATTCTCATTGCGAACGAGGAAGAGGCGAAGGCCTTTACGGGCGTTTCGGAAGAGGTAGCGCTAGAAAGGCTTGCAAAAATTTGCGAAGTGGCTGTGGTGAAGCTCGGTGCGCGCGGTGCGCTTATTGCTTCGGACGGCAAGGTGTTCCGGGTGAAGCCTGGGACGGCGAAGGCTATCGACACGACGGGAGCCGGCGACTTGTGGGCGTCGGGATTCCTTTACGGGATGCAGTCGGGATATTCGATGGACCGCGCCGGGACGCTTGGAAGCCTTGTCGCAAACGAAGTCGTCCAGGTTGTCGGGGCGCAAATTCCCGAAAGCGGTTGGGAGAGGATCCGCGAGGAGATGAAGCATGTCTGAACAGGGCGAAATGCTCGAATGGATGACGCTCGAATCGTTCGGCTCGCTCGACGAGGCGAAGGCTCTTGCCGCTCTGCTGGAAGAAAACGCGATCGAAGCGAACCTCGTAAACGATACGAACCTGGGCGGCGATCCGCTGGGGCTTGATTTCCAGAACCGCGGTGCGGATTCGTGCATTGTGCGGGTCCATGCGAAGGATATCGACCGGGCGCGACGTATCCTCGAAGCGGGCGTTCGTGCAGGCGTTTCGAGTGCGGACGAGGCGAGCATGGAAATGCTCGGCGGTTTTTCTGACGAGGAACTTCTCGAAATTCTGCAGAAGCAGGACGAGTGGAATCCGGAAAACGTCATTCTCGCCCAAAAGATTCTAGAGTCGCATGGCAAGGTTTATTCGGAAGAGGATTTGAAACGCTTTTTCGACGAACGGGTGGAAATTCTTCGTAAACCGTCCGCGGTCAAGGCTTCAAGCGTCCTTCTTGCCTTCTTCGGGGTTGTCCTTTCGCTTTCTCTCGATGCGGGAAATTTTCTTTTCCTCGAAAGCAAGGATTACCTTTATGCGCTTTTGGCTTCCGGCTTTTGCGCCTGCCTTTCCTTCATCGCGGGCTTGAACTGGACTTATCGCCGAAAGCGTTTGCCGAATGGCGAAAAGGTTTTTGCCTTTTCCCCGGGACTTCGAAAGGTTGCTTTCGTGGAACTTGTTTTTTCCGCGATTGCGCTAGGCCTTGTCGTCCTAGGCATTGCGATGCGGACCATCTAGTGAATGCCGTCGGCGTTTCCCTGTGGGAGCGTCGCATACCATTTCTGGATTTTTTCCTGGACTTCCCGTGAAAAGTTCGGCTTGTTGTCGAGAATTTCTTCGGCGACGTCGAGCATCTTCTGGATAAGATCCTTGTCGTGGATCCAGTCGAACCAGCGGAAGACCCAGGCACCGCTCTGTTCGGAACCTTCGAGGTTTCCCGCTCCGCGTTCCTGCATGTCCATTTCCGCAATTTCAAATCCGTCTTCGGTGGAGGCAAAGCGCGCTAGGCGTTCGTGGGCGGGGTTCTTTTCCGAAACGAGCAGAAAACACCAGGCTTCCTTGTCTCCGCGACCGACACGCCCGCGCAGCTGGTGTAGCTGGGCTAGCCCGAACCGGTCCGGATTTTCAATGACCATCAGGTTTGCTTCGGGAACGTTTACGCCGACTTCGATAACGGTTGTCGCGACCAGCATTTGGAGATTTCCCCGGGCGAATTCCCCGAGGATTCCGTCGCGTTCCGTTTCGTCCATCTGCCCGTGAATCATTCCGACTTTCCACTTTGAAGAAAACCCGGAAAGCTCTTCGGCGACTTCGGCAGCGCTTTTCGCCGCTCCGTCTTCGTCGAGTTCCACGCGGCTCACGACCCAGTAGCAGCGGTTTCCGTTTTGAACTTCCCGGAAAAGGAACTTTTTCATGTCTTCGCGTTTTTCCGGGGAGACCAGCCGGGTTTTTACGGGTTTTCTCCCTGCTGGCTTTTCGCCCAGGACTATCGGGGTGAGGTCGCCGTAGAGTGTCATGGCGAGGCTTCGCGGAATGGGCGTTGCGCTCATCACGAGCAGGTCGGGAAAATGCCCTTTGGCGAGAAGAGCCTCCCGCTGGTTTACGCCGAAGCGGTGCTGTTCGTCGATGACAATAAATGTCAAGTTCTGGAAGAGGACGTCTTTGGAAAAGAGCGCATGGGTTCCGATGACCACCTGCGTCATTCCCATCTGCAGCTCCCCGGAAATCGTCTTTTTTTCTGCCGGGCTGCATGCGCCGAGGAGAAGCGCGGTGCGAATTCCCGCCGCATCGAAAAAAGGCTTGAGGTTTTTGTAGTGCTGCCTCGCGAGAATATCTGTCGGGGCCATAAGGGCGCATTGTTCGCCGCTTTTGGCGACTGCCAGCATGGAAAGCATGGCGACGACGGTTTTTCCGCTGCCGACATCTCCCTGGAGCAGCGCATGAAACTGCTTCTTTCCACGGAGACCTTCAAGGATTTGGCTGATTGCGCTTTCCTGTCCGCGTGTCAGGGAAAAAGGCAGGGAGCGTTTTGCATCCTCGATTGCGTGCTGATCGATTTGTCTGGATTTTCCTTTTACGACGAGGCTTCGGCGGCGCACGCTCATCCGCAGACAGAATGGGAGTAGTTCCAGCTTTTTTAGCTGCATCTTGGCTTGCATCGCTTCGGCGAAAGTTTTTGGCAAGTGCAGACGTTTCAGGTTTTCGAGGACGGGCAAAAGTCTCATGAATTTCGTGAGTTCGGTCGGCGGAGCGTTTGGAATGGAAAGGTTCGGGAGAGCAAAAATCTTTGCGTATAGGTTTCGAAAAAATCGCTGTTCGATTTTTGCCGCATGTTCCGCTTCCGTGATGGAGTAAACCGGCTCGATTCCTCCGGAAAATTCTTCGCCGTCTTCCATCCTTTGCATTTCGGGGTGCACAAGCTGGAGTCCGCGAAAGTCTCCGAGCTTTCCGATGACGCACCAGCGGGACCCTACCGTGATAGCGCTAGACCAGTGCCGTGCCGCACGGAAAAAGACAAGGCTCACTTCTCCCGAACCGTCGTTGAGAACCGCGATGAAGCGAGAAGTCCTTCTGCGAACAAGTCCTGCGCGGATGATTTTTCCGATGAAAATGACATTTTCCCCGGCATGACTTTCGACGATTTTATTTAGGCGTGTTCGGTCTAGCCACGTGCGCGGAACGTTATAAAGTAAGTCAGAGACGGAATGAAGCCCGGAATCGGAAAGAGCCTTGAGCCTTTTGGGGCCAAGTCCCGGAAGCGAAGAAAGATCCATGGGGTTAATATAGGAATTGGGAGCGAGACGGTCAGTGGTCAGAACCGCGGACGTCTAGGTTTAGGGATTAGGGATGAGGGAATAGGGATTAGTCCGCAGACGTCTAAGAGAATGAGGAATTAGCAATTAGCAATGAGCAATTGGTCTGTGAACGTCTAGGCTTAGGGGTTAG
>CAKUTF010000026.1 GCA_934691725.1 uncultured Fibrobacter sp.
CCTCCCTCGCGGGAAGCTTTTTCGTTTTTGCGGACTTTCGAATCACGGCTGTGTTGCATTGACGACTTGAAACCGCCCGAAAGAACAAACTTTACATAAGACCCCTTCGAGGAACGAACTTCTTTTAAGTAAGTTTCTTTTGTATATCCGTTTCGAGAAGTCCATGAACCATGCCTTATTTTTTCTTGAAACTGGTAATAGGAATATGTTAAAGTATTATTTTTCCAGTCATAAATCTTAGCTAGACTCCATGAAACGGGATAAGGAATATCGCTTCCACCGATAGACTCTCCCGTATGTCCAAATGCAGGGAAACCTAGCTCATACGCAGTCGCACCTTGCACGCTACAAGCTGTATCCAAAGCATTGGTCAAGCAATAAGACATATCTCCATATTGGTACTTATTGCCCAAATCATCCGTCAAAACCCACCCAACGACAATTTCAAAAGTTTTACCATTCAAATTCTTCGTTTCCACATGCCTTTCGACCAACCAATACGGCAGATCTTCAATCCACCATCGATTTCCTTCATAAATCAATTTATAGCGCACACCCTCTGCGGTAATCAAGTAATAAAAATCATCTAAAAGACTCATCGAATGGTTATTTTCGCTAACGATTTTAGCAAAACCCATAGACCAACCTAAACCAACCCAGCCTGTTGGACTTATATCGTTACGATTTTTGACACTCTGAGAAACATTGCCCGAATAATTCAAAGCAAACGAGGTGGACACACCCCCAGCCGACAGCGTTGCAAGAGGAACACTAAAGCTAACCGTTCCCGATAAAGGGTTGATTCCACCATCAGGGGACATATATTTGTTGAACGCATCGCCCGTTTCCACAGATTGCGAAAACACAATAGAGCAAAGCGTAAACAAAATTTGCATGATTTTTGAAATCATATTGTAAATATAACCATAAAAAGCAGCAAAAATTGCAAATTTAATTCAACATGCGTCCATATGCAAAAAAAACTTAAAACAAACGGCTTTCCTAAACTAAGTGTGGAGCCATTTTTCATAAAAGTAGCCTAAAACGGCTTAAAATCAAAAACAGGCAAGAAAAAGGCATTTGAATATTCTAAATGTTTCTTTGCGAAACATTTAAAACAACGCCAGCAGCCTGTCGTGTACAGTGCGCCCGCAATGTAAAAAAACATATCATCAATAGTTTTTCTCAATTTCTCGATTTTTTGCACATTCATCGTCCGCTTATCGATTTTTTTGCAAGACTTTGTGGCAAAGAAACTTCCCCAAGCATTTTTCTATTTTCTAGCCCATGAGTTACAACGTAGAAGAAATCCGCAAACAGTTTCCCGTCCTCGCCCTGCACGATCAGGCTAGCGGGCTTTTGGCGCCTACGGCATCCACCGCTACGGCTCGGCGATAAAAACGAACGTGTTCATTTTGGCGACACTCGGCTCGCAGACTTTTCCTTGTGGTAAATCTGGATCCCGCAAGTCTTCGTCCCAAGGGGGCACTTATAGAACACTTGGGAATTTATTCCCTTAGTGTTTCTCAATAATACAAATGCGAACCCAATTCAAGCTCGCATCAATTATGTCTTATATCCCTTAGTATGCCATTGTCACAAGTCAATTCAATATGCTTAGCAAAATAATGGTCAACCATATCTGAGTGATCTACAACAATGATTGTCTTATCCTTGCTTCTAAGTCTGTCTAAATATTGAACAACGCAATAAATTTCAGTATTACTTAATCCTTTAAATGGTTCGTCAATTCCGAACACTTTGGCGGTGGATTTCATAGCTTTCAAAAGTTTAACCCTGATATTTTCACCACCGGATAATGTTGATATTGATTGACCTATCTTTAAATGCCCAAGTAGTATAGAAGAAGCCTCGCTCAAAGAAGCTGCAATTTTACTATCTATTTCATTGAAATATGGGATTGCTTCATCAATGGTCATGTTCCAAATATCAAAGATATTTTTGCTTTGCAATCTATATTTTTGGAGTTTCTTATTGAAACCAGTGCCACCACAATCTTTGCACACCAACTGAATTTTTGCATCATACCCACTGCCATATTCTATATATCCAGCTCCCATGCAAATCTCGCACACCCCCTCACACCCAGTTTGGTTAGAAAAGAAGCGCCTGTCCTTTTTATACTTGGTTGCAAATAAATCCGAAATATGGGTAGAAATATCTAATGCAGTGGCAATTGATGAGTTCCTGTTACCCAACAAAGGCTTTTGACTAATATAGAGATATTTTTCATAGTATTGAGGAAGGTATTCTCGCAACAAAGTTGATTTTCCTATGCCAGAACGCCCGGTGATCAGATTCATGCAGCCTTCACCGATTTCAAGATTTACGCCACTATACAAATAGACTGGATTTTCTATTCTGATATGATTCGTCTTCCGTGCTGGGAATAAATCAATTCTGTTTCTCACACTCTGTTCTGCCAAGTATTTTTTTGAATCAATAATATAGCCTCCATTGCGTCCACCTTTTTCGCCCAAAGCTATAATGCGCTTAGAACTTTTCACAAAAAGATCACTATGGTCAACAATGACAACAGTATGTTTTTCTGCTAAATCAATAACAGATTGAAACACCGCATTTTTCTCATTTCCAGATAATCCGGCTAATGGCTCATCTAAAACTAAAAGAAGATTTGATAGTTGCGTACTTAATACCTGTACCATCCTTAATCGTTGTAATTCTCCGCCCGAAAGAGTAGGGATGGCTCTATGAAAGAATAAATAGCCTAATTTAAGTTCAATGGCTTTTTTTACAAATCTATGGATATTATTGATTGCAAAAAGCAGATTTGCATCTGCAATATCATCAATTATTTTTTCAATGTAGGTTAGGAGTCGTTCAAATGGTGTGGTCATAAAGTCTCCAATCGACAGACCGTTCACCAAACACTGTTCATGCTGTAAAGAGTATTTCTTGCCTTGGCAAGATTTGCAGGTTTCATCTGTGTAAAACTGTCCGCCGGGAACAAAGTTTACCATCATAGGTTTGCCAGTCATCACACCATAATATCGAGTGCTTCTACGAGAAAATCCATTGTTTTTTCTGAATCGTATAGAATATTTCTCATCACTTTCGCCGTACAATATCAAGTTTTTCTCTTTGTCTGTAAGTTGACGAAATGTTTTTTTATCATCAATACCTTTATCAATGCAAAATTGTTGAATGATCTGCTGATAAAAATCTTTGTATCTATTCCAGCATCGGAACGGATTTTTACCCAGTGGAATATCGTAATTGATGATTCTGTTTAGGTCTAATACCTTGATGTAGCCTAACCCATGACACTCGCTACAAAGGTTTTCTTCCTTGTTTAGTACAAGAAAATCCTCATTAACTCCAAGAATAGCAGCATAAATCAAGATAATACTTCTGTTTATCCCAAAGTAAGTACCTATAGTGGATCTCATATTGTTATTAAAATTTGACTGCCTAATTGGAACCGCAGCGAGCATATTTTCATAGCTTTTTATACGATATGTCGGATCAGAAATATTATCCGCAAACATCGACATAAATTCATGCTGACCAATTTGCGCAATAGTATCGTACGCCAAGGACGATTTGCCACTTCCAGAAGGACCAATAATCAGGTTGAGTGCGTTTCGTTCAATCTGAACATCGATATTTTTCAGGTTGTTTGTTTCAATTCCCCAAATGTTAATTGTTTTTTCCATACTCAACCTCTTTTCGATAACCGACTGTGATACACTGTCCAAGTAAATTTTATAGTATTTTTTGTTTTACGCAAGTAGTGGCTGACATATACAAATGCCAGCCACTACGCAGCCGACTTTCGCCGACAAAGATATTTAATTTTGGATAGGAGCAGTCTGCTCTTGAGCAATAATGCGATACAAGTCTTTTATGAAAAACTCCAAAGTTTTCTTGGAATGAACACAGAAACGCTCGTCAATAGAATGAATTGTATTGCCCGGTTTAAGGTGCATTGCGTTAACCGGACAGCCACCGCCGCAAATGCCAAGAGCAGGGCAATCCATGCATTCTTCATGATTTAACGGTGTTAGTTGCGACCACTCAATAAAGTTTTCGTCTTTAGCGGCAACGAAGTCATCGTCATCAATGTGTGCCACAAAATACTGTTTATTATGAAGGCAACCATGACAGATACCAACCTGTCCATTCGGGGCAATAACTATCTGCCCTCCCGTAGTCGCAGCACAGTCTGAGAAATAAACTTGTGCTTTGGAAAATGATTTCAGCTTACGCATCATGCGATCTTCGTATATCCCACGCTCTCGTAATTCAAGGAACTCATCGATAATGAACTGAGCAGCAGCCTCGTTATAGCTTTGAGGCAATACGAAAGTATCGCTCGACATCATAATGTTGAATCCGAACGCTTTAACCCCATAGGAGTCCACCAAATCCAAAATATTCTTCGTATTTTTAATGGTTTCCTCGCTCAGAGTGACAGAAAGAGAAACATCTACACCTAAACTCTTGCATAGATTGAGTTTGTCCAAGATACGAGAAAAGACGGGTTTACCCGCAACATCTACTCGCATGCTGTTTGCTTCTTCTGTAAATCCGTCAATCGATATTGCGATAGACACGCCAAGTTCATGCAATCTCTTTATGCGGAACTCATCGAGCAACAATCCATTGGTGACAATAGACATTTCAATATTACGCATACATTTTTCGGTATCACGCAATTCATTAACTTTTGCTGCCGTATATTCCAACACTTTGAAATTGACCAATGGTTCTCCACCGTAAAAAATCAACACAGGCTTATTATCTTCGATGTCTAAACCGGATTCTTTGATTTGACGAACAAAAAAAGCAAGTGCCTTGTCTGCGGTTTCAACAGACATATTTTCTAACAAAAAATTACTCCGCTTATCGCAGTCATTGTTGCCCAAAAAACAATATTTACATGCCAAATTACACTGCTCACTCATAATCATGTAGCAGACATTGACTGCCGGAGATGGTATCTTTGAACGAACAAAGCTAAGAACTCTATCATCCTCATCTTGTGTTTGGGTAAGAATTTTATATTTAGCAAGTTCTTGAACTTCTGCTTTAATTTCTTCCGGCGCATTTTCTATCTTGTCGCAAAAAGAGCTTGCAAGCCACGCCTGCAAACTCCCGAAAGCATTTTTTGATAAATACACCGGCTTCATTCTTAATGAGTGGTAGAGAGCCACAGCTCCATCCAAGTCATAAGAATGCGTAAACCGAGACATACTTACCATTTAATTTCCTCCAATTCGGGAATTATACGGCAAGAACAACCGCAGGTGCAAGAATTGCAAGCTACGCAAGCACAACGAGACATAACAACAGCTTCATTACAAATCATCCCGAAAAGCTGCATATATTGCGCATTATTAGCACTCATCTTACATCACCTCCCATTCAAAATTAGAAACACCTCCACCAGAGCAGGAACAACGGCAACTGCACATGCAACCAGTACACTGTCCCATACAAGCGGCAGCGCGAGAAATCAAATCCTTACAGATATTGCCCATCAGAGCCTTATATGCGCCAGAATTAATTTGAATCATGAAGAACTCCTATTTTTCATGTTGATTTTACAAATGTAAAAAAAAAAACACATTGTCAATAGTTTTTCTCAATTTCTCGATTTTTTGCACATTCATCGTCCGTTTCTCGATTTTTTTGCAAGACTTTGTGGCAAAGAAACTTCCCCAAGCATTTTTCTATTTTCTAGCCCATGAGTTACAACGTAGAAGAAATCCGCAAACAGTTTCCCGTCCTCGCCCTGCACGATCAGGATGCAAAGCCTTTCGCCTATCTCGACAGCACCGCGACAGCGCAAAAGCCGGAGCAGGTCATCAACGCCATGGATGATTTTTACCGCAAGCATTACAGCTCGGTAAAGCGCGGCATCTACGCCATGACCGCCGAAGCGACAGACGCCTACGAAGCCGCCAGAAAAAAAGTCGCAAACTTCATCAATGCGCGGAGCGAACGCGAAATCGTCTTTACACGCGGAACGACGGACAGCATCAATCTCGCCGCCTGGAGCTACGGACTTGGATTTTTAAAACCCGGCGATGAGATTCTCGTCAGCGCCCTGGAACATCACGCAAACATCGTCCCGTGGCAACTCGTCGGAAACGTCTGCAAGACAAAACTCAAGGTCATCCCTGTCGCCGACGACGGCAATCTGCTCCTTGAAAAAATTCCCGAGCTCGTCGTTCCCGGCAAGACAAAAATTGTCGCGCTTACGCATATCAGCAATACGATAGGGACAGAGAATCCCATCGCGGAAATTGTCCGCACCGTTCGAAATATCGACCCGGAAATCAAGATTCTCATCGACGCGGCCCAAAGCGCCCCCCACGTCAAAATCGACGTCCAATCGCTTAACTGTGACTTTCTCGCTTTTTCCGGTCACAAGATGTACGGCCCGACGGGAATCGGCGTTCTCTACGGCAAATACGAACTCTTAGAAAAAATGCCCCCGATGCAGGGCGGCGGCGAGATGATCGACCACGTTTCATTTGAAAAGACGACATTCGCCATTCCGCCGGACAGGTTCGAAGCGGGAACGCCTCCCATTGCGGAAGTCATCGGATTAGGCGCAGCGGTCGATTGGATAAACCAAGTCGGCATCGAAGCGATTTGCGCCCACGAACAGGAAATTTTGCGGTATGCGCAGGAAAGGCTTTCCGAAATTCCCGGTCTGCATATTTTGGGAAATCCGAAAAAGCGCGGTGCGCTTCTCAGCTTTGTCCTGGATGCGGTCCACCCGCACGACGCAGCGGCTCTTCTCGACGAAAGCGGAATCGCCGTTCGCAGCGGGCATCACTGCGCAGAACCGGTCATGGCTCGCTTTGGCGTTCCGGCGACAATTCGAGCGAGTTTCGGAGCCTATACCGAAAAGTGGGAAATCGACCGCCTAGTCGAAGGATTGCAACGCGTATGCAGGATTTTCAAGATTTAGGTTTAAACACAAAGTAACGGTACAGCAAAAAACTGACGATGACGTAGGCGATGTTGGCGAGGACATTCGCCAAAAATCCCGCGCTCAAAAAATCTCCAGCAGAAGGCAAGGAGTTTTTCAAAGATTCCAATACAAATAAATTCACCAGATAGGCGCAGACAAAGACTAGAAGGAACCGAAATATTTCCTTGCCCTTTTGATTTTGGCTTTTAAAATTCAGGCGACGATTCATCCAATATGAATTGATACCGCCGGCGACAAATCCCAGGAAATTTGAAAGTTCCAGATTCCACCCGAGAAGTTCGTACAAAATCCAGACGACGCACAAGGTAATCAGCGTATTGACGATTCCGATTAGATTGTATTTTATAAAATGGAGCATCGCAAACCTTTAGCGCATTTGGCAAAAACGTCTTCGAAATTCATTTTCGATTTCCTCTTCCCCCAAAATTTTCCGATTTTCCATCAAGATGTTTCCGTCACAAATCACCGTATCGATTACGGTTGAATTGGCCGCATAGACAAAATTCGAAACGACTTCTCCCGTCGCAAAACAAGGTGCATCCAGGTTCAAGAGCAGCGCATCGGCAAGAAATCCCTCGGCAATTTTCCCGGCATGGATTCCAAAGGCCTCTGCTCCGTTCCGCGTCGCCATCTTAAGCGTTTCCTCGGCAGAAAGCACCGTCGGATCCCCGGAGGTCATCTTGGCTAGCAGCGAAGCGAACTTCATCTCTTCCCGCATGTCCAGGTTGTTGTTCGAAGCGGCACCGTCCGTCCCGAGCGAAACGCGGATTCCCCGTTCTAAGAAAGGCTTGATGCAAAACATCCCGCTCGAAAGCTTCATGTTCGAACAGGGATTGTGCGCACATGTCACCCGGCGGCTTGCGAGAATGTCCAGGTCGCGTTCCGAAACATGTACCAAGTGCGCGGCCACGGTTCTCTCCGAAAGCAGTCCCAGAGAATCCAGATATTCCACCGGAGAAAGTCCGCCGGTCGGAGTAACGCTTCGCTTTTCTTCCCCGAGCGTTTCCGCCAAATGGACATGCAGCGGCAAGCGGAATTTTTCCGAACAATCCCTCGCGATTTGCAGACACTCCGCCGTATTCGTGTAAATCGCATGAGGCGCGACCGCCAACTGGATTCTGCCTGTTAATTTATGTACATTCTCTTCGATAAAGCGGACATTTTCTTCGGTGTCCGGTTTTAGGGAATCGGCAAATGTGACGCCGATTGAAGCCCGCACGCCGAGTTCTTCCGCGGCCCGAATCGTCTCCGTCCGATGCCAATACATATCGGCAAAAAAAACCGTTCCCGAGCGGATCATTTCCAAGATGGCGTAACGGGACGCCACATAGACATCGCTTGCCGAAAGTTTCGCCTCGCGCGGCCATATATAGTCCTTCAGCCAAATGTCCAAGGGAACGTCGTCCGAAAGTCCCCGGCAAAAAGTCATCGACGCATGGGTATGCGTATTGTAAAAGGCGGGAACAATCGCAAAATGCGTCGCATCGATTACTTTGTCCGAAATTCCCGCAGAGATCGTTTTTTCCGGCGTGATTTTTTTAAATACTTTGTCCGCAATCAAAATATCCTTTCTTTCATTTCCGAGCAGAACCGATTTCAGGACAATGCGCTGCATAGAAACCTCCCAAAAGTCAAAATCCAGTCCCAGGCGAACCCGAATCCTACCCTAGTCCACGCAAAGCCACCGCGAAATCCGTGGATACAGGTTTCCGCGATAAACGGGACCCAGAACAAGTTGAAAAAGAGTATCGTCGAATACGAAAAAAGGTAGCCGTAGATTTGTAAATCCGTCTGCCGGGGACGCGCATCCCGAAAGACGCTACCCAAATGAAAGGCGAGAAAAAATCCTACGGCAACCTGTGCGACAAGTTTCGCCTCCGGGATCAACAGACAAGACAGAGCCGCCACACAAAAGGCGAAAAGGGGAAACGAATAGGGAGCCAAGGCGATTGCAGGATTCGGAGATCCGCTAAACGTAACCCGCCCGCCGCTTTCCGCATGGGCAAAAAAAGACTCCACCCGGCGGAAAGAAAGAAGCGCAAAAACAGTATGGTTCAGTTCATGGCAAAAGGTTTCCCAAAATTCCAGATTGCGTTGCAAAAAAAACAGGATGATTTGTACCAAAAGATAAACCGCCACCCCGATTTCCACAGGCAAAAAAACTTTCCATTCCGACAAAAAAGAATTCCAACAAAAAAATAGAGCCCGCACAAAAGCGGCAGACAAAAAAAGAAAGATGCCAGAAAAAAGGAATCGGAGAAGTATTCGCATCAACGGCTCATGTCTAGCGAATCCAATTCGTTTCGCAGTTCGGACTCAATCCTTTGAGCGCTGTCGAGCGAAGCCTTGGCTTTATCGATTTGCCGTTTCAGAAGTTCTACTTCCGCCTGTTTTTTGGCGATTTCCCTTTCCGCATCCGGATCGGAACATGCGAAGAAGACAGGCATTAAAGATAGGACAAAAATCAATCGATAGGGCATTGAAGCTTCCTTGAGAAATACACTTTTAATTTAACAATTTAAAGGGAACGCCGGACAGAAGATAAAAAAGGATTTTCAAAACAAACGGTTTTATGCGCAAGAATTTTTAGAACCTGTTTTCATATGTGTCGGGCATAGCTCGGCAAGCTCGCTAGACTGTCATTGCCGGGCGTGACCCGGCAATCCCTTCTCTGAAAGGAGATTCCCCGGTCAAGCCGGGGAATGAAATTTTAAAAAGCCTAAATGTTTGCAGCCCAATTCCTCATTACTCATTGCTAATTTCCCATTTTCTTAGACGTTTGCGGACTAATCCCTCATCCCTAGTCCCTGAATATAGACGTCCGCAGACCCATTGCTCATTTCTCATTTCTCATTGCTAATTCCCTTAGGCGTCTGCAGTTCCTTATAAAGACATTCTCTTAATTCCCTTTTCATTTCACGACAAATTTTGACAAACAGAGGTTGTATTTTATAATTACGGTTTTTGAAAAGGAGGTTTTCCTAGCATGAAAACGACAATTCTTTTGCTCATGGTACTTTCCTCGATCTCTTTCGCACGAATGTCCTGTTCGACAAACAGCTTCGGAGTTACCGTCTGCACGGACGAAAAAGAATACCGCAGCGAGACTCGAACGAACGGTTTCGGGGTTACGACGACAACGGACAACCGGGGTGGGCGTTACGAATCCCGAACAAATTCCTTCGGCGTCACGACAACCACAGGAAACGATGGATACCGTAGCGAAACAAGGACGAACGGTTTCGGCGTCACAACGACAACGGATAATCGGGGAAGGCGTTACGAGTCCCGAACAAATTCCTTCGGCGTCACGACAACCACAGGAAACGACGGATACAGGCAAAGTTGCCGCACGAACAGCTTCGGGACGACGATTTGCGATTAAAACCGCTGCAATTATCTAGATTTGCGACGCTTTTCGGGAAATTTCATCCCCAGCGTAAAATCCTAGAGGCAACAAAATGATAACCTTCCTCATAGGCATCGCCATCTTGATCGGCGGATACTTTACTTATGGAAAGTTCGTTGAGCGCGAATTCGGACCGGACAACCGCAAACCGCCAGCGCTTGCAAACCCGGACGGTGTAGATCGCTTGGTCCTTCCCCACTGGAAAAACGTCCTGATCCAGCTTCTGAACATCGCGGGCATCGGTCCCGTCATCGGCGTTATTCTGGGAATCAAGTTCGGAGCGATAGTCTTTATCCTGCTTCCGATAGGAAACGTCATCGGAGGAGCCGTACACGACTACTTTTCGGGAATGATCAGCATGAGAAACGACGGCGTAAACGTTCCCGCCCTAGCCCGCAAGTTTCTCGGCAAAGGTCCGTCAAAAGTCGTGATGACGCTGATTTCCATCGCCCTGATCCTCGTCGGAGCGGTTTTCACCAATACGCCCGCTGCGCTTATCAACACGCCGATTCTCGCCGGGAGCGCGGTTTCCCCGACGCTGTTCTGGGTTGCGGTCGCCCTCATCTTCGCCTACTATTTTGCAAGCACCTTTTTCCCCATCGATAAAATCATCGGGCGCATCTATCCGATTTTCGGAGCGCTCCTCATCCTCTCCTCCCTGGGCATTCTCGTGGGAATCGCCCCACACCTCGGCACTCTCGACGAGATAAGCTTTTCGAACTTCGCAAGCAATTTCATGCAGCATCCCGCCCACCAGCCGATACTCCCGATGCTATTTGTCACCATTGCCTGCGGAAT
Organism: uncultured Fibrobacter sp.; assembly: GCA_934691725.1. Lineage (GTDB taxonomy): Bacteria > Fibrobacterota > Fibrobacteria > Fibrobacterales > Fibrobacteraceae > Hallerella. Next base: position 11,199 of record CAKUTF010000026.1, read on the forward strand.
CATCAGCGGCTTTCACAGCACCCAGAGCCCGCTCGTCGCCCGCACCGAAAAGACCGAATTTACCGGACGCCAGACTTTTTACGGGATGATGATCGTCGAAGGCCTTATCGGCATGATCTGGGCAGCCGGAGGAATGTTCATCTACAAACAGATGCCCGAACTTCTCGTCGGAGCGAGCGGCATCAAGATTCTGAGCGAGCTGGTTTCGACCGTCATTCCGTTTGCGCCCATTTCCGTTCTGGTCGTCATCGGGGTCATCATTCTCGCCATCACCAGCGGCGACACGTCGCTCCGAAGCCTACGATTGACCGTCGCCGAGCTTTTCAACCTGGACCAGACCAGCGCGAAAAACCGCCTGGTTTTAACCGTCCCTATCTTCGCCATCTGCGGAGCGCTCATCTTTTGGAGCAACCTGAATCCCGAAGGATTCAACATTCTCTGGAACTATTTCAGCTGGTCGAACCAACTCATGGCGGTATGCAGCCTTTGCATTTCCGTTGTCTATCTGCGCTCCAAGAAGAAAAATTTCTGGATCGCGCTCGTCCCCTGTCTGTTCATGACCTTCATCGTCACGGATTACATTCTCTGGGTCAGCCCCGAAAACCTGAAAGGCGCGCCTCTAGGCTTTGGGCTTGACTACAAGACAGCCCTGGTAATCGCCATCGAAGATTCGCTTCTCCTCGGTTTTTTCCTCTGCACGCGCGGAAAAATTCTAACCAAAATGGAAGGCTACGACCCCGACCATTGGGATGCAAAACGCGACTTAAAACAAACGGAAACCTGAGCCAGGTTCGGTTTAGGGAAGTCACGACTTTTCGTTTAAGCGGCGGGCAAAAATTTTTGCCCGGTTTTCGCATTTGCAAAACGCAAGGCATCTCTATCTTCGCAAAATTTTTGTTGAATCAATTTTCATTTAATTGCATTCAACATTCATCCGCTTACTTTTGCCATTCATCACCAAATTCCGATGCAAAATACTTCCCTATATATTCTTTTTTCTAATTTGGGCACGCGAAAATAAAATTTAACAGAGAAAAGGCAGATTAACAGATGAACCGAACCTTTAACCGATTGATCTTCGCGGTCTCGCTGGGAAGTCTCCCCGTATGGGCGGCTTCTTCCTATACCCGAGAAGATGCCGTCCGGATTGCGCTCGAAAACGCACCGGATATCAAGACTGCGGAAGAAAGCCTCAAGTCCGCGGAATCCCAGGTCACCGCCGCTTACGGCAACGCTTTTCCCACCGTGGACCTCAGCGCGACATACGCCCGGACATTCGGTGTCAAGGACGTAGAAAAATCTAACTCGATAAGCAAGATGCTCGACGATGCCGCGACAAAAAACGAAAAACTGCTCGCCGGCGTCCTCGATAACCTCTCATATGGAATGAGCGCCATGTCGGGATACCGCTGGGGCACCCAGATAGGAATCACGGCAACGCAGATCCTCTACGCCCAGGGCAAGGTCAGCACAGGGACGAAAATCGCCAAGGCATACCGCCGGGTGAGCGAACTGAACCTGGAAACCGCCAAGGAAGACGTGCGCTACAACGTCGAAAACTCTTTCGACCAGCTGCTCTACCTGGATTCCGCGCTTGTCATCTTGCAGGAAAGCATCGACCAGCTCCAGGAACATTTGGACTATGTCGATCAGGCGGTCAAGAGCGGGCTCGCCACGGAACTCGACCAGATCCGTGCCCAGATTTCGATGGACGAACTGCAGACATCGTTCGAAAAGACGAAAAAGGATCGCATTGTCGCCCGAAACGCGCTGCTCAATTCCATGGGGCTTCCCTGGGACGCGGATGCGGAATTCAAAGGCGAGCTTCGTGACCCGAAGCAGGGAAATATCGCCCTTCCGGACACCGCGATGGAAAACGTTCGCCAGCGCCGCAAGGAACTCGCCCAGCTCGACGAAAGCGCCAAGATGTACGAAGAAAACATCGATATCGAAAAAGGCGACTACAAGCCGACCCTCGTCCTGGGAGGTTCCATCACTTACCAGAACGGCCAAAACGACTTTTTCAAGTGGGACGCTCCGGACTGGGACGACAACATTTCCAAGAAAGTCTATCTGAACCTTTCCATGAACCTTTTCAACGGCATGAAGACCCGTGAAGCGGTCGTCCAGGCCAAGACGGACCTGCGCAAGACGCAAATCCAGAAGGACAACGCCGAACGCGGAATCAAGCTCCAAATCGAATCGGCGCAGAACACGCTCGACGACGCAAACCGTCAAATCGAGATCCAGAACCGCCATGTCGATCTGGCACAGAAAAACCTGGACATGACCGAAGCCGCCTACAAGGCCGGTCGCGAAACCCAGCTCAACTATCTAGACGCAAACATGAGTCTCAAGAATGCGAAACTGTCCTACCTGTCCGCAATCATCGACTGGAACAAGGCCTATAACGCATTACTCAAAGCCACCGGAGAATATTAAGAGGATTCTATGAAGCAACTGAAAACCACTCAGATTATCGCCTTTGCAACTCTGGCACTCTTTCTCGCCGGTTGTAACACGGAAAAAGAAACCAAGAAACCTTCCCTGACAATGGAAGAGATCCAGGCACAAAAAGGCAAACCGGTCCGCGTCGTCACGGCAAGCGAAGAAAAACTCGCCGATTTCCGGGATTTTAACGGAACCATCGAAGGTTCCCAGCAGACGGACGCCATCGCCAAGATGTCCGATCCGATTGCCAAAATCAACGTACAGGTCGGTTCGAACGTCCAGAAAGACCAGGTTCTCGCCGAGTTTACGTTTACCGGGGATAATTCAAGCTACCAACAGGCCGAGGCGCAGGTCAAGCTGCTCGAAAAATCGCTGGGCCGCATGAAGGAAGTCCAGGCCAAGGGCGGCGTTTCCCAACAGGATATCGACCAGACGCAGACCCAATTGGACGTCGCCAAGATGCAGCTAGAACAGGCGCGTCGCGCAACACTCGTCCTCGCACCGGCAGCGGGAACCGTCACCGATGTCCGCTTTAAAGTCGGCGAAGTTCCGAGCGTAGGCTCTGTCCTCTTCACCGTCGCAAAGCTCGACCAGGTAATCTTAAAGCTCAACGTCACGACGCAGGATATCGGACTGTTCAAGAAAGGCGCCGAAGCGACAATTGCCCTGAACGGCGAAACGATCCGCGGAAAAGTCAGCATGGTGCCTCTCGCCGCCGACTCCAAGACGAGATTCTTCCCCGTCGAAATCACGTTCCAGAACAAGGGACGCAAGCTTCTCCCGGGAATGTTTGTCACGGCGAGCATCCACGCCCGTACAATCAAAGGCGTGAGCATCCCGAACGATGCGGTCGTCTATAAAGACGGCGTGAACTTCGCCTGGATAGTCGATAGCGAAGGTAACGCAAAGCGGAAAATCATCCGGTTGGGAGTCGTCGGGAATACGTCATCTCAAATCCTTTCGGGCATCGAACTGGGCGACAAGGTGATTACCGAAGGCGTTTCCAAGATGAACGAGGGCGACAAGGTCCTGATTCTGGAATAACCCGCATTGGAGATTTTTGCATGATCAAGGCAAGTATCTATAAACCCATAACCATGTTGATGGTTATCCTGACCGTTGTCGTGTTCGGCGTTTACACGTACAGCATGATGCCGGTCAATATGCTTCCGAACTTTGAAGTTCCGGTCGTCACGGCGGTTGTACAGTATAAAGGCGCAAGCCCGGAAGAACTGGAATCCACGGTCATCAAGCCGGTCGAAGACCAGGTCGAACTGATTGACGGTATCGACTACGTGAAAGCCTATGGCATGGAGCACTACGCCATTTTCGTTCTCTTCTTCGAAATGGGAACCGATGTCGATGTGGCTGCATCCGACGTCCGCGACAAGATTTCCCAGGCGGCGGCGAGCTTCCCCGACGCGGTGGAAAGTCCCATCATCTCGAAAGTCGATATCAACAGCAGCGCGATCATCAGTTTTGCTTTTACCGGACCGATTTCCTCGACGGAACTCCGCCAGAAAGCGGACGACGAAATTAAGCCGCTCCTGACATCGACCCCCGGTGTCGCAAGCGTGGACCTGTTCGGCGGAACGACCCGCCAAATCGTAGTCGAACTTCGCAAGGAAGATATGCTTTCACGCGAAGCGGACCCGACAACCGTCATGGGGCTTCTCCAGGCGGCCAACGTAAACTTCCCGGCAGGCGATATCCGCGGTCTCCGAAAGAATACCGGTTCCCGCACAAAGGGTAAGTTCACAAGCCTCGATGAAATCCGCCAGATGGAAATTCCGACAGCAAAAGGCGTCATCCGCTTAGCGGACATCGCCGATGTCAAGGATACCATTGCAGACATCACGTCCCACTCCCGCTACAACGGTGAAAACTCGGTCGGCTTCGATATCAAGAAGCGCACGGATGCGAGTGTCGTCGCCGTTTCCAAGGCCGTTCTCCGAAAGGTTGACCAGATCAACGCTTCCCTCCCGGAAGGCTACAAGCTGAACCTGGTGTATAACCAGGCGGAAAAGGTTCAGGAATCGCTAGACAACGTGATTTCAAACATCGAAATCGCTATCGCCCTGACCGCTATCATCCTGCTTCTCTTCCTCGGGCGTTTCAGCACGATGATCATCGCCGCGGTGACGATGCCAATCTCCGTTATCGGTGCGTTCACGTTTATGTATTTCGCAGGTTTCACCATCAACATCATGACGCTGATGGCTCTTTCCAGCGCAGTCGGGCTTCTCGTTACCAACGCAATCGTCGTTCTAGAAAACATTTCCATGAAGCTCGACCAAGGGCTTGAACCGAAAGAAGCGGCATTCAAGGGGACTAGCGAAATCATGGTCGCCATCATGGCATCGACGCTTACCAACGTCTGCGTGTTCGTGCCGATTGCCTTTATGAAATCCATCGCCGGATCGTTCTTCAGGAACTACGGCCTTACGATGGTATTTGCAACGGTCGTTTCCCTGCTTCTCACCTTTACGCTGACCCCGCTGATGGCGGCCTACCTGTTCAAGGGCAAGAAGAAAAATCCGGACGGGACTTTCGCTGAAGAAAAGAAAGGCATCGTTTCCAAGATTTTCGGCATATTCCCGATGTTCATCAACTGGATGCGGAACATCTACCTCAAGACGCTTTCCTTTGCCCTGTCGATTCCCGGAGTCATCTTCCAGACACTTGTACTCATTGCCCTTATCGGCGGAACATTCCTGCTCGTAACGAAGTTCATGTCCGTGGAACTGATGCCGAAGAGCGACGAAGGAGTGATCAAGCTTTCCCTCGAACTCCCCGCCGGCACGAACATCGAAACAGCGGACAGCATCACCAAGGTTATCGAAAGCCGCATCAAGGGAATTCCCGAACTCAGGCGTTACTATGTGACGGTCGGCGGAGAATCGGGTATGAGTTCTGTCGGCCAGGCGACCATGCGGATTACGCTCATCGGAAAAGACGAGGGACGCGTTCGGACGACCGATGAAATAATCGATTCGCTGCGCCCCGTACTCGCCAACATTCCCGATGCCTACATCAGCCTAAAAGCCGCTTCGACAACAGAAATGGGCGGCGGACAGTCGGGCGATGTCGTTCTCGAAGTGCTCGGATTAGACGGGGATTCCGTTGTCAAGGCTTCGGAAATCGCGAAAGCGCACATTACCGAGATGAAAGGCGTCACAGAAGTCAAGTCGTCCTATGAAGCGGGAAAGCCCGAAATTTCCTTTATCCCGAATCGCGCGGTTCTCGCCGACTACGGCATGGCGGTTCAATCCGCATCGACAGCCGCCTATATTTACGTGAGCGGCTACGAGACAAGCCAATACACCGAAGACGGCGAAGAATACGATATCTACCTGAGACTTCGTGAAAGCGACCGCGATACGCGCCAGAAGATTCTGGACCTGCCGATTTTCACGTCAAAGGGTTATGTTCCGATGTCCACGCTGTTCTATGTAGAAAACACGCAGGCTCCGACGCAAATCACCCGAAAGCACAAGAAGCGCCTGGTAGAAGTATCGATGAACCTTCTCCCCGGCTACACTTCGGGTCAAATCATGGGTGACATCATGAAAGCCACCAAGACATGGGACGGCATTCCCGAAGGCGTCGAATTCTCCTTCGGCGGAACGGCGGATATGCAGAACGACATGGTCTCGGAATTCGTTGTCGCCATCATCATGGCAATCCTTCTGACCTATATTCTGCTCGTCGCTTTACTCGAATCCTTTGCCCAGCCTTTCGTCATCCTCACAACGATTCCGATGGGCGCAATCGGAGTGGTACTGTCGCTTGTCGTCACGAACAAGCCGCTATCCATGATAGCGTTTATGGCAATCGTCATGCTGATCGGCGTCGTGGTGAACAACGCGATTCTTCTTCTCGACAGCGCAAACGCCTACCTGCGTTCCGGCCAGATGGGAAGACGCTCCGCCATTATCACCGCAGGCAAGGAAAAGTTCCAGGCCATCATGCTCGCCAGTGCGGCGTCCATTATCGCCCAGATGCCTCTCGCCCTTGCCATCGGAGGCGATTCCGCGGCTTCGACCCAGCCGATGGGTATCGCGAGCGTCGGCGGACTCCTCATCTCGGGCATCCTCACGATGTATCTGGTGCCGACATTCTTCTGGCTGCCGAATGCTATATTCCACAAGGTCAAGAGCAAGGCGCAGGAAATTAAAAAGAACCGCAGCGCAAGAGCCTAGACAAACCGAAGAGAAAAGACCTCGCCCAAAGCGAGGCCTTTTTGTGTTTAAAGGAAAAATTTCAAAGATTCCGGTAGAGGATTTTCTTGCGGCATGCGGTAAATTCTTTCACTAACGAAAGAATTTTCTCTTCGCCCATACTTTCAAAATCGACGGGATGAAACACGAGGCGCAAAACGCCAAAAGGCATATGCAAAATGATTTTAGCCAAAAGCGTTACCAACGAAAGGCTTCTCCTTGGAAGTCCGGCAAAACTTACCGCCGGAGAAAACCTCCAATTTTTATTCCCGGTTACGGCAAAGCGACCGTCGTAAAATTCAAACTTTTCCAGGACCTGTTTTTTTAAAAAAGGATTTCCATACCACGCAGGCGGCACAAATCCTGAAAGAAACGGAAGCGAAAGAGCGTTCCAGCGTTCCATCGCCTGTTCAAGCAAGGCAAAGGAATCCCATGCGCCAAGCCCCGCAAATTCCGCTTCGTTGTTCGTCAGAAAAAGAGCCGCCTTTCCAAAAACGCTCCGAGGAAAAGGCCGCGACGCCAGATGACTTGAACCGTGCAACAGCAATTCGTGTCCCGCAAAAATCAGCCGATTCAGTTCGTCCCTAAAGGCATGGACGTCCGCTTCCGCCGCGCCTTCTGTCGAAGGAATCACCGCAATCGCGATTGGCCCGCAGACAGCATCCGACAGCAAACGGATTTGCTCCGAAGCCCGTCGAAAATTCCTTACCGAAAAATCATGGTAGCAAAGGATGAATTTCCGTTCCATAAATTCCAAGATAACAAAACGCTAAAACTGAAATTGCTAGATTTGACCTTGATGAAAAAGAAATCGCTGTATATTTTCGACATGGACGGTACGCTGTTCAATACGCTCGGCGATTTGAGCGTCGCCGTAAACTATGCCCTTGCCGAATTCGGCCTCAAGACACTCTCGACAGAAAAAATCAGAAGCTACATCGGAAACGGTTCCCTGAAACTCATCGAGCGTTCCCTCGAAGGCGCCGACGCTCCGCTCGAAGATTTGCACCGATGCTACAGCGAATTTTACGCCGAACATTGCCAAAACGCGACGATTCCCTATCCGGGCGTCGTCGATTTCCTGAAGAACTTTCCCGCGAAAAAGGCTCTAGCGACCAACAAGCCGCATATTCCGGGTCTCGCGCTTTTAAAACATTTTGACCTGGAATCCTGCTTTAGCGCCTTTGCCTTTGGCGATACGGTTTCCGAGCGCAAGCCTTCTGCGGAACCCTTTCTGAAGATCCTTGCGGAAACAGGCGTTCCCAAGGAGGAAACCGTCATGGTCGGAGACGATGCGCCGGATATCCTCGGAGCGAAAAACGCCGGAATCGACAGCGTCTTCATCGAAAACGGTTTTGGCAAGCGTTCGAGCTTTGCCCCGGTCGAACCGACCTATTCCATCCCGAACTTTTCGGATCTCAAAAATCTACGGTTCTAAAAATGCCGACCCGTTACCTGATCGATACCTACGGCTGCCAGATGAACGAGTACGATTCCGCGCTTATCGCGTCGATGCTCGAAAAAAACGGCTGCGTTCCCACCGAAGATCCCGAAGATGCGGATTTGTTTTTCTTCAACACGTGCTCCGTCCGGGAAAAGGCGGAAGAAAGCGCCAAGGCCCGAATTTCCAAGATGAAGTTCTTCAAGAAGCACCGTCCGTGGATCAAGTTCATCGTGACGGGCTGCATGGCGGAACATCTAGGGTCGCGTCTCATCGAGCAGGTCGATTGCGTCGATTATGTCATCGGCCCGGATCAATACAACAGGATTCCCGAATTGCTCTTTCCCCATCCGCTTGCTGTAAACAGGCGGACCCTTTCGAAGCGAATCGTCACGGGCTTTGAAGATACGGAGAACTATCTAGGCGAATACGCCAAGCTTTCGCACCCGTTTTCCGCCTATGTCACGATCCAGCGCGGATGCAATTTCCGGTGCAGCTACTGCATCGTCCCCTATGTCCGCGGAAGGGAAAAGTACCGTGATGCAAACGACGTCATCCGGGAAGTCGAAGCGGCTAGCGAACGCGGCGTTTCCGAAATCAGCCTGCTCGGCCAAACGGTCAACGCCTATCGAGAAAGGAATCTGGACTTTGCCGACCTGCTAATCAAGATTTCGGAAGTAGAAGGAATCCGTCGGGTCCGCTTCATGAGTCCGCACCCGAAGTTCTACACGGAAAAGCTCGTCGAAGTCCTGCAAGATACGCCCAAGATCTGCCCCCATGCGCATATCCCGCTCCAAAGCGGAAGCGACCCGATTTTAAAGAAAATGCGCCGCCGCTATACGGTCGATGAATTTATGCGGATTCTCGAAAAGTTTCGCGGCAAGAATCCGTTCTACGGACTAACGACGGATATCATCGCAGGCTTTGTCGGGGAAACCGACGAGGATTTCGAAGCGACCCTTTCCGCTGTCAGGGAAGCCCAGTTCGATGCGGCGTTCATGTTCATCTACAGCCCGCGCGAAGGCACCGAAAGCGCCAAGGAAACCGAAACGCTCACCGAAAGCCAAAAGCAGAAACGGTTAGAAAGACTGGTCGAGCTGCAGAACGCGATTACGCTCGAACGCAACAGGCAGATGATCGGTCGCACCGAGGAAATTTTAATCGAAGGCCCGTCGTCCAAGGATCCAAGCGAATGGGTCGGCAAGACCGGCAGTTTCAAGAAAGTCATCATCAAGTCCGAGACGGCAAAGCCCGGCGATTACGTCACATGCAAAATCGAAGACGTCCGCGGATGGACTCTTCGCGGAACGCCCATCGGACAATAAGGAGAAGCGATGCGTTTTTACCCCGTGTTTCTCGCCGCGGCAACTCTTTTTATCGGAAGCGTCCTAGCCGTTACTGTCGAAGACGCCCAAAAGGCATACGTGTCCGGAGACTGGATTCACGCTGCCGAAGCCTTTGACGCAGCCTGCCCCGCCCTCGAAGCGAAAGCCCGTTCCGAATGCGCGCTGTGGGGAGTGCTCGCCCGCTCCCAGACCGGGAACGCCAAGGACTTTTCCCTTGCGAGAAAAAAGCTAGACAGTCTCATCCTTGCCACGCCGGATTCGCTTCCCGTTTTTTCGGACCTCTACATGACGCGCGCCCAGTTCGAGCTTTACCTCAAACGACCGGACCTCTCTTTCCGCAGTCTCAAGACCGCTTTCGCCAAGGCGGAATCGCGACAGCTCGCTGTCATTTTCCAAGTCTGCCAGAGCCTTTACAAGGCAAGCCCGATGGATTCCGTCCAAAGCCTGTGCCGGGAAATCGAACGCGCAAAAGCAGGAAACGCCAAGGAAAGCACCGCTACCGCCGGTCCAAGTTCATCTAGCATCGGAGAATCCAGCTCGTCGGTCGCTCTTACCCAAGCCGGATCGTCGAGTTCTTCAAGCTCTTCGGAAACCGCGGGCGAAAGTTCCAGTTCCGAAAAGCCGCTCGCCAAGAACTGGTCGCTGCAAGCCGGCGCGTTCAGCATTTCCGCCAATGCCGAAATGCTCGCGAACACCCTTCGGGCAAAAAAAATTTCCGCAAGAATTCTCGAATCCAAAACCGAGGAACGCACTCTCTACCTGGTTCATGTCGAGGATTTCGAAACCCGCGAACAGGCTCTTGAATACGGGAAGAAAGTACTAGAACCGCTCCATCTGGAATTCCAGCCGATAAAAAAGCAGGAATCTTTTTAAAACCCGTCTCAAAATTCGAAAAACAGTTCTATATTTGTGATACGCCCTTGCCGGGGTGGTGAAATTGGTAGACGCGCTGGACTCAAAATCCAGTAGAGGCAACTCTGTGAGGGTTCGATTCCCTCCCCCGGCACTATCGAATTGCCGAGGATCCATGAAAATAGCGTTCAAAATTCTTTGCGCCTGTCTATTTGCCGCAACGGTTTCGTTTGCGCAAGATGATTTTGAAACATCCGGTTCCGAAAACGGAAACTCTTCCTATTACGCTCCTGCAGAAGATACCGAAGGCGCCAACTATTACAGTGCGGACGATCCCAACGCCCCCGAAGCGACAACCGATGTCGGTTCCGTAAACGCCTCTTCCGATGAATGGGCGGGTTTCGACTATGAATCAGTGGGACTTACCCAGTGGGAATTCCAGCAGGCCAAGGAAAGCGGCATGAGCCGCGACAAGCTTACCCAGCTGACCGAACTGGGCGTTCGTCCGTCGGAATATCTCCAGGAACCCTGGAAGCGTCTCGGCGTCACCGAAGAAAGTTGGCTAAACGAACGGGCAAACGGTCTCGAAGATTCCGATATCGACCGCACTTACCGGAACCGCTCCGGCGAACAGAATTACGCCTATATTTCGCTAGCGATTCCTTCCTTTTACCAGTGGAAACATGACGAAACGGTCAAAGCCATCTGGATGGACGCTCTTTGGGTTGCCGGCGTAGCCGGTCTGACTTATTTTGCAATCAACAGCGACGATTACGACAATACATGGGTTTACTGGCTGATTCCCGTCCTCGGAGCACATGTCTGGTCTTTCGCCGATGCGTTCTTCGGAACACAGTGGAACGACAATCCCGATGCGAACCGGTTTAGCCTCGGCATCGGACCGAACCTCGACCGCGGCGTCGCCGGAATTCTGCAAGTACGCTTCTAGGCAAAATGCAAATCGAACTTCTTAAAAGCAAGATTCACCGCGCAACGGTTACCGATGCGAACTTGAACTACGAAGGCTCCATCACGTTGGATAAAGCCTTGATGGATGCGGCAGGAATCCTCCCCTTTGAAAAGGTCGGGATTCTCGACATCAATAACGGGGCGCGTTTCGACACCTACGTTATCGAAGGAGAGCGGAACTCGGGAACGATATGCCTAAACGGCGCGGCTGCCCGAATGGTCCAGAAAGGCGATCTCGTCATCATCGTATCCTATGTTGCCCTCACTCCGGAAGAAGCGGAACATTGGAATCCGACAATCGTCAAGGTCGATTCCCGGAACAGGCCGCGATAAATCGCTATATTTACAGCGTGACATTTTCTCTGACCAGAAAAATTTTACCCTTGCTTAGCCTTGTGGGAATCTTGCTTTCCTGCAAGGAAGAAGAGCAGGTCATCCAGGAAATCCGCGAAACCCCCGGAGATATTCAGGTATTGAATTCCAGCGGAATTCCCGGTGCCGCATCCAAAATGCGCGACTATCTGCGTTCCCAGGGATTTGACGTGCTCGAAATGAGCAATGAAAAACTTTGGAATTACGAAGAAACGATCATCGCTCTTCGCAATCCGCATTGGGCAGGCGCAGAAGCTCTCGCAAGAGCGCTCCACACCGAAAACGTTATCCCGCTACAGAACAAGCGCGTCCTCTTTGACGCGACGGTTTATGTGGGAAAAGACTTTGAAAAAATTATCCAGGCAGGTTCCAAATGACAACAGCCAAGACAACCACAAAAAAGACAACCACCCGAAAGGCCTCAACAAAGGTCGCGAAAAAGAATGCTGTTTCCAAAGAGGCAAAAGCCTTGACAAAGAAAACGGACACGGAAAAAAAAGCCGCGCCGAAAAAATCAACAAAGAAAGTCGCCTACACGGAAGCGGTCCAGATGGCCGCCAAAACCCTTTTTGAACTTCGGGCGCTTGACCTGGAACTTCTGAATCTCCAGGGGATTTCGGAAACTTCCGATTTTATGATTCTCGCCACCTGCGAAAGCGAAGCCCAGATGCAAGCGATTCTCGACGCTCTGTCCAAGGACTTCAAGGCAAAAAAACTTCCCCATCGGACGGAATACAAGCCGGGAATCAACATGCGCTGGGCAGTATTCGATGCAGGCTTCGACCTGATGATCCAGCTTTTCGAGGAAAGCAAGCGCGAGGAACTCGCCTTTGACAAACTCTACGGCGATGCGACCATCACAAAACTCGAAGAAAAAGACTTTATCCAGACCAAGGCGAAAAAGGTAAAAATCGAAAATGAACTCATTTGATGTCGAAATTGCAAAAGCCGTCGCTGAGACAGGCGCCTTCGAATATGAACAGGCGAAAAAACTGCTCACGATTCCGACCGATACGGAACATGGCAACTTTTCGCTTCCCTGCTTTGCCCTGGCCCGCACCATGCACAAGGCACCAAAACTAATCGCCGAAGAACTGGCAACAAAAATTAGGCTTCCCGAAGGCCTCTCGAAAGTCGAAGCGGTCGCAGGCTACCTGAACTTCTTTATCGACAGGAACTTCTTGGCAAAGTCCATCCTGGAAGAAATTTCCGAAAAAGGTCTCGCTTACGGCCACGCAAGCCCGAACGGCAAGACGGTCTGCATCGACTACAGTTCGCCGAACATCGGAAAGGAACTCGCCTTCCACCACTTGCGTTCGACCATGATAGGCAACAGCCTTTCGCGCATTTACAAGGCGAGCGGCTATAAAGTCGAGCGGATAAACCATCTCGGCGACTGGGGGACGGCTTTTGGCAAGCTCATCGTCATGTATCTGCGGGAGAACCGACCGACAGACGACGCGACGCTTGAAAGCCTGACGGTCAAGGAACTGAATATCCTCTACGCGAGCTTTTCTAAGGCGGCGGAAGCGGAACCGTCTCTCGAAGACGAAGCGAGAAAGGCGTTTGCGGAACTCGAACGTGGAAACGCCTTGAATCACAAGCTGTGGCTTGCGTTCCGGGCCGCGACGCTCAAGGAACTGATGCGCATTTACAAGATGATGGGCGTCGATTTCGACCATTACACCGGCGAATCGTTCTATGAAGATAAAATGCCCGCGGTCATCGAAGAACTCGAAGCAAAAGGCCTTTTAGAGCGAAGCGAAGAACGTGACGTGGTAAAGCTCGACGAATACAAGCTGAACCCGTGCCTTATCCGCAAAAGCGACGGCAGTACGCTCTACGCGACCCGCGATCTCGCCGCGGCGATTTACCGCAAAAAAGAATACGATTTCGATAAATGCCTCTACGTTGTCGATTTAGGACAGGCGCTCCACTTTAAACAGGTCAAGCTCGTCCTCAAGAAGATGGGACGGGAATGGTACGACAAGCTAATCCACATTCCGTTCGGCGTGATCCTCAACCTGATCGACGGCAAATGGGAAAAGGGAAAGACGCGCACCGGCAAGGCGAAACTTCTCCGCGATGTCATCGAAGCCGCCCAGAAAAAGATTCTCGAATTTATCGACCAAAAGAATCCGGATTTAGAGAACAAGGAACTGATAGCCCAGCAAATCGGCATCAGCGCACTCACGTTCAACGATCTCAAGAACCACCGCTTGATGGACGTCAAGTTTGACTGGGATTCCGCGCTAAGCTTTGAAGGGGCGACAGGTCCTTACGTACAAAACGCCCATGTCCGGCTCTGCAGCATCATGCGCAAAGCGGGCTACGAAGTTTTCGCAAAGGATGTGGATTACAGGCAGCTTGAAGACGACAACGCTTACGAACTCATCAAGGTCCTAGGCCAAAAGGCGGAACGGATCCGGCAAGCGGTCGAATCGGACGAGCCATGCGTTCTCGCCCAATACGCTCTCGACATCGCGGGAGCCGCCCACAAGTTCATCCACGAAGATCGCGTTCTCGGGAGCCCCGAAGAAAAATCCCGGCTCTTCCTCGTCAAATGCTCCCAGATAGTCCTCGAAGACGTGCTGGACCTGCTCGGACTTTTCCCTGTCCGCATGATGTAATGCACCCGCTGCTTCAAAAATCGATTGACAAAAAACGTCTCTCGCCTGACGAAGCGGTAGAGATTTTGAAGAAAGCGGACTGGACGGAAGTAGTCAAGGCGGCAGATGAAGTGCGAAACTGGAAGCTTCCGGGAAAACGAGTCGGCTACACGGTGTATCGCATTATCAATTATACGAACGTCTGTTCCATCGGATGCGACTTCTGCGCCTTTTCCCGAAAGGCCGACGAACGCGGCGCCTATACGCTTTCCCTGGAAAAAATTCGAGAGAAGGCGCTTGAAGCCAAGCGTCTCGGAGCGGACCAAATTTTTCTACAGGGTGGCGTAAACGAAACACTCCCGATTTCCTACTACACGGACGTCTTGCAGATGCTCACCCGGGAACAGGGAATGAGCGTCCGCGGATTTTCGCCGGTGGAACTCGTACACATCGCAAGTGCGCACAAACTAACGCTCGTCGAACTGCTCGGCATCCTGAAAGAATCCGGGCTTTCCTCCGTTCCCGGAGCGGGCGCCGAAATTCTGTCCGACAAGATTCGACAGCGGCTCAGCCCTAAAAAGCTCAGCGCGAAAGAATGGAAAGACACGCTTGCCGTCTGCCAGAAAAACGGCCTTCCCGGCAGCGCAAACATCGTCATCGGTTCCGTGGAAACGCCCGAAGATATCGTCCAGCACCTAGAACTTGTCCGTTCGCTGCAAGACGAAACGGGCGGGGTGAAAAGCTTTGTCGCCTGGACATTCCAGCCGCAGACCGACCGTTTTCCGATTCGCCACGTTTCCCCGATGGAATACCTGAAAGTCCTCGGACTTTCGCGCCTCTATCTCGACAACATCCGCCATATCGAAGTTTCCGTGCTCGGAATGGGAAAGCAAATCGGGGAACTCGGGCTTCATGCGGGCGCGGACGATATCAACAGCATCGTCCTCGAAGAGAACGTGTTGAAATCGAACGGAATCCGGAGCATCGCGGAAGCGGAAGCGTTTATTCGCCAAGCGGGCTTCGAACCTTACCGCAGGAACCTGAACTTTTCAAACGATCGCTAGCCGATGCGCACGCCGACCCTTTTTAAACGGCTGGTGATAAGCCAAATCGTCCAGGAATCGGAAAGCGAACGCATTGCAGCCATCGGCGATTACGAAAAGATTCGCGATTACAGTCTCGTCCTCGCAAGCCAGGGAATTCCCCATCACATCCGTCGCGACGACCGCGGGCCCTATCTCATCGCGGTCCGGTCCAATCTCATCGGTTTCGCCGAAGAACAAATCGCCCTGTTTCAAAAGGAAAATCCTCCGCGAAGTGAAAATCCCCCGCTCGCACTCCGGATTTCGCTTTCTCCGTTGCTTGTTCTGCTCGTTCCGTCCGTCTTTACCATTCTTCAGTTTTCAAGCCACGGCAGCCGCTTCTACCATTCCGGCATATCCGATGCGGAAAGAATCCTCGCCGGAGACTGGTGGCGTCCGATAACCGCGTTGACGCTCCACGGCGACGCGCATCACTTGGTTTCAAATCTCGTTTCGGGCTACATCGTCCTGAATCTGCTCGCCTTTCGGATGCCGCTGTCCCGTATCGCGCTACCGCTGGCCGTTGCCTCGTCCATAGCCAATTTCCTTGTGGCCTGTTCGGTCCGCTCGGATTTCCGTTCGCTCGGTTTTTCGACATTTGTCTTTTGCGCCCTAGGAACGCTCGCCACCGTCGAATTTCGCCTCGTGCCAAAAGAATCCCACGGGATTCTACGGCGGTTCGCGCCTCTCTGCGCAGCGGCACTGCTCGCCGCCTTTCTCGGAATCGGGGAACATTCGGATATCCTCGCGCATTTCTACGGGCTTGTGCTGGGTGTCGCCACAGGTTTTCTCCCAAAGAAAAAAGTCCTTCTCTGGGGTTCACCCGTTGGCGTTCGGGACTTGCTCTCCTGGATATTCTTCTTCGCCTTTTTCCTTCTCGCCTGGTGGCGCGCAATTTTACTATCTTTATGACGATGGGAAACCTTTTTCAGACATCGGGATTTCGAATCGATAACAGCGAAGCGGACGAACTTCTCCGCGTCTTTCCGTTGCAGATTTCCGTCGAAGAAACCCCGTCGCTTTTCTTTCGGATCGATGGCGAATTGCAAATCGGAGCGTCTGTTTCCTATCGGCTCGTGTCCGGCTTTCAAATTGTCCAGTGGAAATGCTACGTGACGGCGATTGAAGGCTCGTCGTGGAAAGCGGAACTGAGGCAGGGACCTTTTACTGCGTTCTCCGCGACACACGAACTGTCCGTTTCGGGAAATCTCCTGGAATATATGGACGAAATCCACTTTAACGGTGAATCACCCGAACTCGCAAACGCTTTGGAAAGTGCGAAAATCCGATACGACTTTTCTTCACGCCAAAAGCTCCTCCAAGCTAAAAACGCCTTTGAATCCCGCCGAAAGACCGAATCTTTCCAGGCATTTTCGTCAGAAAACCTTTCCGCAGGCTAGCGCGAAACTTCATGTCACACCCTTCGCTCGAAGCGGCACTCCTAGACCTAGAAAAGCACGGGATGCTTCTCCGTATCCGCGAAGAGGTATCGCCCGACCTGCTCATGCCCAAGATGGCGGAAATCGCCACGAAAGAATCCATGCCGGCGCTTCTTTTCGAACGCGTCAAAGGATCGCCGTTCCGGGCCGCCGCAAATATTTTCGGGACAGTGGAACGCGCCCGTTTTCTTTTCCGCAAGACGTGGCAAAAAGCCGAGACGGCCATCGCCTTTCACGCCGACCCGGCATCCGTCCTGAAGCAGCCAAAATCTCTTGCGATGCTTCCAGGAATCGGGATTTCTGCACTTCCCCGTAAAAGCCTCTCCGCGCCGGTCCTCGCCCAGACGACCACGCTAGACAGGCTGCCGCAAATCCGTCTGCACAGGGAAGACGGCGGAGCCTTCCTGACACTCCCGCAGGTTTTTTCGCAAATGCCCGGCGAGAAAAATGCGCTCAAGTCCAACCTGGGCATGTACCGCATCCAGATTTCGGGAAACGATTACATCCCGAACCGGGAATGCGGACTGCACTATCAAATCGAACGCGACATCGCGAGGCACCACGAAGTCGCTCTAGAGAAAAACGAGCCGCTCAAGGTCAGCGTCTGGTTGGGAGGCCCGCCGGCGCATACCCTCGCCGCTATTATGCCGATGCCCCCCGAACTTTCCGAACTGACTTTTGCCGGGCTTCTCGGCGGAAGAGCGTTTCGCTACAAAGACTGTGAAGGCTGGAAAGTTTCCTCCGATGCGGATTTCTGCATTCTCGGAGAAGTCGCTCCGGACCTCAAACCCGAAGGGCCTTTTGGCGATCACCTCGGCTACTATTCCGCAAGACATGAATTTCCCTATCTTCGCGTAAAGAAAATTTTTTGCAAGAAGAATGCGATTTTCCCCTTTACGACCGTCGGCAGGCCGCCGCAGGAGGATTCCGTTTTCGGAGAACTGATCGGGGAACTGGTCCGTCCCATCGTGCCTGCATCCGTTTCGGGAATCTGCGAAATGAATTCCGTTGACGCGGCAGGCGTCCACCCGCTGCTCCTTGCGATTGGGCGGGAACGCTACACGCCGTATCTTCCGGAGCGTGAACCGATGGAACTGCTCAAGGAAGCGAACGCGCTCTTGGGATTCAACCAGGTTTCCCTTTCCAAGTACCTCTTTATCGCGGCGCGGGAAGATTCCGAACGCCTAGATACGCAAAACATCGTTGGTTACTTTGTACACATTCTGGAACGCGTCCATCTGGATCGGGACATCCACTTCCAGACGGAGACGACCATCGACACGCTGGACTATTCCGGGCGAAGACTCAACCACGGTTCCAAGGTCATCGTCGCAGCAGTCGGCAAACCAATCCGGGAACTCGGACGCTCCGCAGATGACGGACTTTCGACTCTTCCGCTTCCGCAGGGATTTTCCCTTCCATGCCTCGCTTTTCCGGGAACGCTCGTTATCCAGGGAAGCTCCTCGGCAAATATCGACGCCCTGGCCAAAGCGCTTTCCCATTGGGACTCTCGCGAAAAGTTTCCGCTGGTTACCGTGGCAGACGATGCGTCCTTTACCGCCAAGACCCTCGACAACTGGCTCTGGGTCACCTTTACTCGCAGCGATCCCGCCCACGACATTTACGGGGCAAACTCCAAGTTTACCCAAAAGCATTGGGGGTGCGAATCTCCCCTGCTTATCGATGCCCGCACCAAACCGTGGCACCAAAAAATCGTCGAAGAAGATCCGGTTCTCGAAGCTCGCGCCAAGGACATCCTTTGGAAATCGATGAAGCAGCGCACATGAAAGCCTCCTTCTGGATTCTCGGTTTTTTAGCGTTTCTCTTTTCCGAAGCGTTTGCAAGCCCGTTTTGCGGAACCAGCCAAATTCAAAAACATTTTCGGGACGGGAAAATTTTCAGGGCAACCGCCCGAAGCGCAAACATTTCCGCGACAAGCTGCGAACCGGAATTTTACTACGACACATCGGCGGTCAAGGAACGGAAAACTTCCCGCTTTCGGATTTACTATGTCCTCGACGGCCCACACAAAACATCCGAAGCCTGGATCGATTCGCTAGAAAAATCCCTGGAATCCGCCTGGAATTTTCATGTCCAAAAGCACGGGACAAAAAAACCGAAAGGCGCCAACCCGACCTGGCATTTCCAGAAAAGCGGCGACGAGGACCTATACCCGGTAGAGGTTCTCGACATAAGCCTTGTGCGCGACAACGCGGGACTTCTCGGCGGCTTTTGCACGGCTTGCATGGGGCTGACATTTCCACCCGAAGCATCAAATCCCGCGGCGACGGAAATCATCATCGACAACGACTTCCTTTACCCGGACGAAAGCAATCCCGCAGTCAAACAAATCCCCGAATCTTTTTGCACGTATGTCCGATCCACTCTTCCCGTCACAAACAGCATAACCGGAAAAAACTATTCGAAAGATTACGGACTAGCTCTTCGTACCACCGCCGCCCACGAATTTTACCATGCGATCCAGGCGGCATACATCAATTTCCTCGAATACGATTCCTACTGGTTCGAAGCCTCCGCGACTGCGCTCGAAGAAATCGCCTCGCCAGATGCCGACGACTACTGGCTTTATCTTCCTTCCCTTTTTCAATCGACAGGAATTCCGTTTGACCGGATCGGTTCGAACTACGGTCTGGCCGTCTGGGGACTTTACAATTTACACGCCTGGAACGAAAATTTCGATACAAGACTGTGGGAGCGTTTTTCGTCCATGCAGGATTCCAGTTTCGAAACGGTTTACGCCAAGGAACTCGCCTCAAGGGAACTTGACCCGGATTCCGCCTTTGCCGATTTCGCCCGAAAGCTTTTCTTTTCGGGAACCCGGAGCGGTTTTTCCGATTCGTCGTTTCGCTTTACCGCAGACTTTCCCGACTGGCCCGTTTCGCCGCATTTGAAAAAGCCTACACTGTCCCCTGTCACGCTCGAAGCTCCCGCCATCGACTATTACCGAATTACGCACGATTCCTTTCCCGATCTTTCCCAGTTTGCCGGAAAAGCTTCGGTCGCCCTATATGGGAAAAATCAAAAAACGATATTCTATTCCATGGATACGATTTCGTGGACAGGGCTTTCCCCCCTTATCGCCAGGTCGGAAAACGCCGTACTGATTCTCTCCAAATTACAAGAAGCTTCTCGCAGTACGCTGCAAACGGATACGCTCCCCTTGCGCAGCTACCCGAATCCCTGGCGGGGCGAGACGCCGCTCTGCTTTGCCGCTCTCCCTTTCACAGAGCATGTTCTCGAAATCCGCACCCGCGCTGGAAAGCTCGTACACAAATTTTCCTATTCGGGGACAAGTCTTTGCATCCGCGCCGAAGAAATTCAAGCGCAGCTCGCTCCCGGGCTTTATTATTTCAGGGCTGGCGCAAAGAACAAGGCAAAACCGTTTCTCGTCGTCTATTAAAAATCCAATTTGCGGTTTCTAGCGAGCAACAGGGAATCTTCGCCCAAATTCCCAGCCTGGCAAAATTCCGGTTCGATGCCGGTACGCCAAGCGAGACCGTTTTGCATCTTCTGCGACGAACGAATCACGTAGAAGCGGTTCCACTTTCCCGATTTCAGGATTTTTTGGGCAAGCGTCCTTCCCGGTTCAACCACCAAGCGATGGACTCCCATCCGAGAAAAATCATCCAGAATTTTTTCCCAGTTTTCGTCAAAATCGTCAGAAGTTAAACGACGGACATCGGCGACAGATGAAATTTCTCCCTGGGGACTCCGGCTAAAAACGATTGTCTTATCCGAAGGATTTTCAAAAAGATGCAAATTCGCCAGAAGCTTTCGATTTCCGCAAAAAACAGCCCGGTGCGGACTATTGCCCACGACACCGCGCACGGTCAAATGCGGATTATCCGAATTTGCCGTTCCCCCGCCGACGAGAATATATTCCGCCGAACGACGCCATCTAGCGGTCCATTCGTCAGCGGCCAGACCCGTTATGCGAACCGGACTTCCATTCGAACGGGCGATAAAACCGTCTGCGGTTTCCGCGATCTTGCATTCGACAAATGTCCGGTCATTTCTTACAAAGTAATCATAGGCTTCATAGAAAGACGAAAATTCTTCCGGAGGTTCTACATACACCGAATCGATCCCTGCTTCCGAGAGGACCTTTTCACTTTTCCCAAAGACCCGCGGATTGGGATCCCGATGGGCAAAAAAAACTTTCCGGATTCCCGCTGCGATAATCGCATTTGTACACGGCGGCGTCCGACCGAAATGACAACACGGTTCAAGCGTTACATATAAAGTAGCCCCCTGCGCCTCGTCGCCGGCATCCCGAAGAGCCATCACTTCCGCATGGGGACCGTGAACGACTTGCGTGTGCCCACGCCCGACGACTGCGCCATCCTTGACTACAACCGCACCGACAGCCGGATTGGGAAACGAAAGGCCGATAGCGAAAAGCGCTTCTTCAAAAGCCAATTCAATGAAATTCATCGCTTTCCAAGGCTACGCGGCTTACACCGTAAAGAACAAACTGCCCTACATCGTTTTTTTCAAGCGTACTGCGCGTCACGAACTTGACAATGCTGCCGTCCCGATTTTTTACGTGTACATTAAACTCTTGCGGTTCGTCACGCGAAGTCCCGTTTTTTAAAAGAGCCTCGATTCGATGATTCAGC
The DNA here is from genome assembly GCA_934691725.1 of uncultured Fibrobacter sp. Taxonomy (GTDB): domain Bacteria; phylum Fibrobacterota; class Fibrobacteria; order Fibrobacterales; family Fibrobacteraceae; genus Hallerella. Next base: position 32,620 of record CAKUTF010000026.1, read on the forward strand.
ATTTCACGAAACGCCAAAATGTCCTCTTTCGGGAAAAACTCCTCGTTCGACGGAAGCAGGCCGGCTTTGCGGTCATCGACACCAAAACGCTCGCGAGTCACATCCGTAATAATTGTAAGCGCTCTCGAAGAGCAGTCCAATGTCCAGATAATGTTAAACGAGTTGTTCAACATAATCGCCATCCGGCGTTTTGTCTCAATCAGTTCTTCACTGATGCGCATCCGATCGTTTATCGGAAAATAGGAGCAGCAAAACAAGGTTCGGGTTCCGTCTTCCATAAAGAATCCGTAGTTTTCATACCACTGCCAACCATAACGAATGTCGCGCAGACGAATGCGGACCCGGTCAAACGTTTTCGAAGTCTGGGCGGTTCGAAGGGCAACGTCCAAAAGCTTCAGGTCATCGGGATGAACGACTTCTCGCGGATCATGCGCCGAGAGATTTTCCGAGGAAAAGCCGACGATTTCAAGCAATGCATCCGAAGCGGTTATCGCCCGCATCGTGTTCAAATCCAGGACAGCCCACAAAGATTTCGAATTTCGGGCAATCGTATCGATAATCCGAAAATTTCTTTTCAATTTCGCATTCCAGAAAAGAGTCCACACAAGGACAATCAAAATCAATAGTAGCAAACACATCAGAACAATCATAACCACAATATAACAAAATAGATGAAGTCAAAAGATATTTTGCTTACATGTATTTTAAAATTTACCTTTCGTACTGCAAGCTTCAGGATTTTCCCCGGTAAAATAGTCCGCCCATCTTTGACGTCATATAATTTCCATCCCGATGCACGCCAAACGCCGCATTCAAGCTCCGGATTCCGACGGAAATACCGATGCCGACCCGAGGCCCGGGATAGGCTACGCAGCCATGCAGTTCCAAGATTCCCAAACGGATTTTTTCGCCAAATGCCAACAAAAAGCCCTGCGGGCGCTGGTAAAAAACAGCGGCTTCGCTCCAAAATTTTTCATCAAGAATCCAGAAGATGTTTCCCGCAAGCGAAATCCTTTCAAAATCCGACGGGAAATTTCCCCACGCCCCGATCGAGAACTTAGAAGTTCCATTCCAAGAAATTCCCGTACGCCCTACGGTACGCCACCAGGTCGCTTCGCCGGGAATCACCTGGATATCGACATTCCCCCCGACACCGAACAAAAACGCCGAAAAGGCGACGGAAAGATCCATTCCAAAATTTTCGCTGCGGTATAGCGAATCGAGGAACGAACTCGCCAAGGATGTTCCCAGCCGGTAACGCGAATTTCCCCATTCAGAAAAAACGCCAAAGACCTCGTAATCGACGCCTTCCATAGGCTCGGTCCAGACAAGTCCAAGCTTAAAGCCGGAAGCCTTTCGCGCCGGATTTTTCCCAAGAAGATCGAACCATCCCGGATTCCAGGGTTCGGGAATCCGGACATCGGCAAAAAGCGTTTCCCCAAAAATCAGGATGCACAAAAAAATTTTCTTCATATTTCCTCACGGGCGTAAGATTACGCCAATTCGCTTTTCAGAATTTCCCTGTGAAACGCGCAAAAAGTTCGGACCGGGAAAGCCCTTGTCGAGAAGCGGAATTTCCGTCCAGCGGTTTCCCGCGGCATCTGCCGGAAGCGTTTTTTTCCACAAAAGATTTCCCTTGCCCGAAATCAATTCCACCAGGACTTCTTCGCGGCTTTCGACCCGAATCATCAGAGGATTTGCCCGGTTCTTTCGGGAAAAGATTCGCGCGTTCCACTCTACCCGAAAAGGAAGTTCTCCGCCCGAATCCGAAACGAGACTCCCCGGCGTCTGGAATCCCGGACTGTTTTCTTCGCGACCCGTCGCAGTCGAAAATCCTGCAGGGCAGCGCGTCTGGATCCGCGAGTGCTTTCCCCATGCGACAGAATCCACTTTTTCTTCTCCGTAGCAAAGAGATAACGAATCGGAGCCGTTTTTTAGATATCCTAAATTTACAGCGAAAATCCGCACATCGTCATTTCCGACAAAGTTCCGCATTCCGAGCGTATCCTTGGTGAGAATGACGCTTTCCCGGCTTCCGATTTTTACGTCGGGCAGCTTCGCATTCCGGTTTCCGCAAAGACTCATTCCCGACAGGGAAATTTCCCGAGAGCCTTCATGGTAAATTTCGATCCACTCTGGAACGCCTTCTTCCGGGCACGGATGTACTTCCGAAAAGCGCACAGGGAAATTTCCGGCGAGAGCGACCAGCGTGTCGAGCGAATCGTTTCCGGGTATATCGTCCGGTGGCCATGTCGCGACAATTTCAAGAGCCTTTGCCGAAAGGCGCGTATCGAAACGGGAACGGACATTCCTTTCCAAAAGCCCGGTCCATGACTTTTCCGACAGGGAATTTTCCGAACGGAACAACGCCCGAACCCATGCCGAATCACAGCCAAAAAGCGTCCACGCGCCCTTCCAGACGGAAGTCTCCACAAAAAGCGTATCGATTCGCAAGCGGCAATCGTTTACACCCGATTCAAAATCCCCATTCGGAAATCCGGGCGAAGGCAAGGCGAAACTCCAGGCTTCGAAAGCGGAATCATTCCGCACAAACGAATATCCCGATTTCGGAACCGGAAGATCGGCGACATCCTCGCAAGAACCGCTCCGCAATTTCCACACGGCCTTTCGGGAATTCGGCAGAGCGCTTCCCACAAGCCTTTCGCACAGGAGCCTTTGGGATTTCGGGCAAAGCAAAGTATCGCGGATAAGGAGAATTCGGTCCGCACTTTCGGGAACCTTTCCTTCCCAAATTTTTTTCTCTTCGTGATAGACGAAAACGGTATCGCGAAACGAGGTATGCGGAAGTCGGATTTCGACAAATTCCCCGCGGGCATCTTCCACGTCGGAAGGGTCAGGCAAAATTTCGACAAAGCGCGGACACGTCCCCAAGACAAGGGCAAACACCACAGAAATTAGATTCATGAATGTCTAAGCGCAAATCCAGGGACAGCCGTCCCGCAAAAGGACCGCTTACTGGATTGCGTATTCTCCAGGGAGAATATAGCGAAGCGGGTTCTCCGGCCTGGAATTCAGCCAAACCTCATAATGAAGATGAGGTCCGGCGGAAAGCCCGGTGTTGCCCATGTATCCCAACAATTGGTAACGCTTGATCAGCTGCCCCTGCTTGACGGAAATGGACTGCATGTGACCGTATTTCGTCACGAAGCCGTTTCCGTGGTCCAGGGCGACATAGTTTCCAAAGGAATCGCTGCGACGCGCAATGGTTACGACCCCGTCTGCCGTCGCATAAATCGGAGTCCAGCGGCTGTTCGAAATATCCACGCCGTTGTGCATTTTCCCGACTTCGCCCGTAATCGGATGGACGCGATGTCCAAAAGCCGAAGCGTAGCGTCCCCTCGTCGGGGAAATCGAAGGGATGTGACGCCAGTTCGCATACTGCTGCCCGGCAAAACCCGCAATTTCCCGAAAATTTTTCTCGTTTTCAAGCGCTTTCGCACGGAACTGTTCCGTCTTCGCCTTTAACGCGAGGGACTGGTCAAGAATCGGCTGGGCGACTCTTGAAAGACGCCGCACCGGACTTTCCGGTCCGCCGATGGACATTTCCCGGCTAGAGCGGTCCGTCGGACTCAAGCCGAACTTGTAATGGAGCAAATCCTCGTTCGCAAAGCGCGATTCCATCAGCCGGTTCAAGGAATCCAGACGAACCTGTTCACGGTCTAGCCTCTCGGACAGGGCGATGCGGTTGTCTATCATCCTGTTTTTTAAAAAGCCGTAGGAAAAATGAACGCCCCCCTCAATAAGGAGCAGTGCAATCCCCAAAAAGACAAGAGCCTTCCCCGCACAAAGAATGCGCTTCGAAAATTCGGGAAGCCGCAACGAATGCGACCTAGACGAACCTTCGATGTGGAAAGACAGCTTGAAAAATTTCATGGTGAACGCCAATTTAATAAAAAATCCGATAGACGACCAGCGATTTGCTGTATTCGTAGCCGACAACCAGGAGAGGTTCCCCCGAAAGCGGGCTTTCTTCCGCGGGAATGAAGAGAATTCCTTCGGGTCCCCGGTCTTTCGCCTTTGCCTGGTAATTCACCAAGTGCGGACTTTCCGTCTTTTTGAGCGAAAAGGTCGCGATGCCTCCCGAACGTTCTAGTCCCAAAAACGCGAAAAGCTCGCCGCGAATTTTCCCGACGGTGACATTTTCCGGCTCGGATCCTTTCTTCTTGCTGCGGGCATCCGCCTTGATTTTTTTCTTTTTGGAATTCCAGTTAAAAAGAGCCGGAGCGTTTTCCGCCGAAGCTTTCTCGATAGCGTCGCCGCTGTTCCAGATCCGTTTTCCCGTTTCGCCGTCAAAAAGGCTCATGGAACGTCCGCCGAACGTGTTGAGGTAGCGGCACGGCTCGTTCCCGTCGCAGGGATTTTCCGCATCGATAGGCAGCGGCCCGAGCTTACGCACAAGCGATTCCGTAAAAACGCTTTTCTCCAAAATTCCCGCTTTTAAAAGCAAATCCGCCCGGGTTTCATCCGAGTAAAAGGAAAAATCCCGGCTCGCGCCTTCATCCGCCGAAAGGACATAGAGCTTGCCAGCGTTTTCGAATACGGCAATGCCGTCCGGCTGGAGCTCGCCTCGAACCGGAACCTGTTCCACCGAAATTTTCCCGTCGTCCCGAAAGTCAAAGCCGTAGCCTTTCACGGAATGATCGACAGATCCCAATCCCCAGATTTTTTCGACTGTCTTTTTGCGGACATCGATTTTCGCCATGGCGTTGTTTTCCTGGAGCGAGACGAAAGCGACGTTTCCGTCCGGCGAGAAGGCGACGTATTCGGGTTCTAAATTTTGCAGGTAGCTGCCGGGACCGCCGAGCCTCACCCCGGAATTTGCGAGAGAAAGACTGTCAAACGCATCGAAAGTCAAAACATGTGCCGTCGCCTGTTCAACGCCTCTTGACAAATCGACCAGTCCGACGCTTCCCTCGGGATCTTCAAGCGTTTCGTCATCGATTTCTCCCTCGCATGCGACAAGAACCGTTTTCCCGTCCGGCGAAAAGGCGACCATATCGGGTTGCGCTCCGACGGAAAAAGTTCGAAGCTTTACCAAGTCACGGTCCTGGACACGGAACAGGTGAAGGAATCCAGGCGCGGTTTCCGGACTGTTCGTTTCGGCGACGGCGACAAGGTTCCGGTAAGCGGCAACGCTCGGAACATCACCCCGAAAATGCAGGATGTTTTCAATCCGAGGTTTCGAAGGTTCCTTAAAAGATACAACGGAAAGTTCTTCATCGCCCGATGCCACGACAAGGATTTTTTGTTCGGGAACATAGGCGACGATTTCCGCACCGGGAAGCCCATCCGATTCTTCAAGACGGGATATTTCCCGAAGTTCAAGCGCAAAGGAAAATGCCAACGCGCCGAGCAAAAGAATATAGCGGACGATATTCATATTAAAAGACCAGCCAGCCGAGCAAAAAACCAACCAAGGCTCCGCCGATAAAAGCCCCGGCCGTCGAAGCCATTTCCATGGAACGGTCGCGATTCATCTTGCGGTCCATCTGGGCCTCGACAGCAATCGTCAGAGCCTGCTTGCACTTGGCATAGTTTGCGGAAAGCATTGAATCCGACGGACAAGTTTCGGGACTTGCGAGGGAAACCGTTTCCGCAGAAGTTTCCGCAGCTACCGTTTTTTCAACAGTCGCGAAGGAATCCGTCAAGTCTTCGGCAAGGAGCGTCGCCGAAAGAAACAGCAGGACCAATAGGATTTTTTTCATATAGCAAAATTAGTTACATTTCAGAGCCTATGGAAGAAGATCGCGTCAAAACAGCGCAAAGAGTCACGTGGCATGGATTTTTTGTCAACTTAATTCTCACCGTCGGAAAACTTCTCGCTGGAATTTTCGGAAATTCATCTGCCATGGTAGCTGACGGCATCCATTCCCTTTCGGATTTTGCAACCGATGCGGTGGTCATCCTCTTCGTCCGCATTTCCGGAGAGGAACGCGACAAGAACCATCCCTACGGGCACGGAAAATTCGAGACGATGGCCTCGATGTTAATCAGCCTCGCCCTGCTTGCGGTCGCCATCGGGATTTTCGTAAACGGAGTCCAGAAAATCGTCCAAACCATCCAAGGCGACGCCTCCAAAACTCCGGGGATCATTGCACTTATCGCAGCGATTGTCTGCATCGCGGCAAAAGAAACGCTCTACCGCTATACGGCTCGCGCCGGGCATCGCATCAACAGCCAAGCGCTTATCGCAAACGCATGGCATCACCGTTCCGACGCCATGTCAAGCATCGGGACGCTTCTCGGAATCGGCGGAGCGTTTTTCCTCGGCGGAAAATTCACCATTCTCGACCCGATCGCCGCGGTTATCGTCAGCATTTTCATCATCAAGGTGGCGTTCCAGATCGGATTTCCAACCGTCCAGGAACTCCTCGAAGCGTCCCTCCCGCCCGATGTCGAAAAAGAGATTTGCGATATCATCCGCCACACGGACAAGGTTCGCTGGCTGCACAATCTGCAGACCCGAAAAATCGGGAACGATTACGCTATCGATGTCCACATCAAGCTCGACCGGGATATTTCCCTAGTCGAAGCCCACGATGTCGCCACATCCATCGAAAAACAGCTGCGCGCCAAATACGGGAAGCGCACACAAATCAACGTCCACATGGAACCTCTTTCGGAATCCGGAAATGTCTAAAATTCTCTTTTTCCTTTTTACAATAAGCCTTCTTTTTCTCGCCGCCTGCGACGATATCCGAACAGAAAAATATCCGAACGGAAAACCTTATCGACAAGTCCGTTATGAAAAAGGCCTCAAAAACGGTATCGAAACGGAATACTACGAATCGGGAAAAATCAAGAGAACGCGAAACTTTGTCCAGGGAAAGGAGCAGGGAGAATCCGAGGAATTTTACGAATCCGGAAAAATCCGCGGAACATTCCACTACCGGGACGGCGCGCTGGACGGAACAGCAAAAAGATTTTACGAAAACGGACAAGTCCAGTCGATTACTTTGTACAAAATGGGAACCATCGCGGGATTTCCGCAAGCATTCGATTCCGACGGAGACCCCGAGATCCAAGGTTCCTACGAGGATGCGAGGGACGGAAACCGCTACGAATGGGTGCGCATCGGAAATGCCGTGTGGACTGCGGAAAATGTCAAGTATGCGCCGGTCAAAGGCTCCGTCTGCATGCAGTGCAACGTCTGGGGACGCCTCTACGATTGGAATAGCGCACAAAAAGCCTGCCCGCCGGACTTTCGGATTCCGAGTGTTTCCGACTGGGAAAAACTTTCACAAAATGCGGGCAAGGATCCGGCAAAAAGACTGAAAGCCTCCTTTGGCTGGAACGATAACGGCAGCGGGACCGATGAATTCGGCTTCGGACTTCGCGCAAGCGGCGCGCACTTTGCAAAAGCAAGCGTCCCCGAAAAATCGAGAAAGTTTAAAGATGCGGGAGACAAGGCCTATCTCTGGACAGCCGAAGGAACGGTCGCCGTTTTCAAGAAAAATTCCAACCGGATTTCCTTTGAAAAATTCAACCCGGAATTTGGCGCGAGCCTCCGCTGTGTATTGGGTGATTAGTCCTCGGACGTTTAAACTTTTGGGAAACGATAAGCGGAACACGGAATGCGGGAATTTGAAACGAACCGTTTCCAGTCTGTTGTCATTCCCGTACTCCGATACGGGAATCTAGATTATTGTGTCAAGCTTGATAAAGACAGGCTAGCGAGCTTGTCGAGATATTCAGAACTTAGTTGAGAGAACTTAGCGCTTAGAACCGCAGACGTCAAACTTTTAAGATACAAGAACATAGATGTCTGCAAATCTAAGAACTTGTTTTCATAGCGAGAATATACTATAATAACGTCATGAAAGAAGCAAGGCAGAGGCGCAAGCCGTACC
>CAKUTF010000027.1 GCA_934691725.1 uncultured Fibrobacter sp.
CCCGCTCCGAAGAGGCCTTGGTCAACGTTTCCTGCGCGGCTACGATGCTCAGACGATTATGAAAACAAGCTCTAAGTCGTCAAGTAAATTTGTTTAACTTGCATGAAAATATACTCTAGCGGCGTCAAAAATCCAAGCCTCTTTCTCGGCCTGTTGTTCAGTTTCCACTCGATCCGCTTCACCTGTTCCCTGGTCAGGCCCTCGAATGACGTCCCTTTCGGCAGGTACTGCCGTATCAGCCCGTTCATGTTCTCGTTCGCCCCGCGTTCCCACGATCTGTTCGGGCGAGAGGTCGTCCCGGATCATGGCCACCGTCTCTGCCCAGACTTCGTCGCTGTACCTGTAGTGGACGTGAGCCTTGCGCTGCAGCCATTCCGCCCTCCTGTCGGCCTTGTCCGGGTCGTACTTTTCCCTGCCCCCGTTGCGCTTCAGTTCCCTGGAAAGCCCGCCCGGGGAGATTCCGAGCTGGCTTGCGACGGTTTTCTGCGAATGCCCGGCATCCAGCAGGGCCTTGATTTGGTATCTTAGATATCGGTCGAGTCTCATCGCCTGTCCTTTTCGTGGTTGGAAACGACAAGCTAGAAACTTGGCTGTTCCCGGGATTCGTTTCCCGGGGATTTTTTTTGCTGTTTTCCGCCGCGAATGGAGTTACTTGACGATGATAATCCGCGAAACAATTCAGAATCAAGGAGACGCCCGCCGGCTATGCCGGCGGGAACTTTTCATTCCAATCATTCCCCGAGGCACGCATCGAGCTTTGACGAGATGTCTTTCTTATCCATGTGCTGCCCGATGAAAACCAGGCGAATTTCACGGTCGCCGTATTTTTCGTCCCACATTTTCCGGACTTCGGGTTCCTCGGCGAGAGCGCGCTCCTGTTCGCCCTTGTTCAGCGAAGCGATCCAGCGTCCAAGGCAACGAGCGCTCGCATCCTTGCCGGCCTGTTCAAAGATGTAGGAATACACACGGTCGTCTTCAAACCAGAGGATGCCCTTGGTGCGGATGATGCTGTTCGGATAGCTATCCAGAAACTGTTCCAGCTTTTCGCGATTGAACGGGCGACGGCTCATATAGACGAATGTACCGATGCCGTATTCTTCCGACTCCCCTTCCTCCTCTTCTTCGGGATTTTCCAGTTGCTTAATCCAGGCGGCGGAACTTGAAACCTTGTTGAAGTCGAAAAGCTTCGTATCGAGAATGTCCTTGATATCGACCTTGCCGAAATTCGTTTCGACCATTTTCGCTTCGGGCTGGAGAGCGCGGACAACAGCCTTGACATGCTTCAATTCGTCCGCGGAAACGCTATCCACCTTGTTCAGGACAATCGTGTTGCAAAATTCTATCTGCTGCACGAGAAGGCTCGCGACATCTTCCTCGTCCCTGTCTTCGTCGAGAAGCTTTTCGCCGCCGCCGAATTCCGTAGCGAGACGCATGCAGTCGACAACCGAGATGATGCCGTCGAGGTGGCACGGGAGCGGCTTCCCGTCACGGCTTTTCAGCTTGGAGCCCATGAGCGTAATCGTCTGCGCAATCGGAAGCGGTTCGCAGATACCGCTCGCTTCGATGAGGATATAGTCGAACTTGTCCTGCTCCAGAATCTGCGCGATTTGTTCGAGAAGGTCCGTCTTGAGCGTGCAGCAAATGCAGCCGTTCGAAAGCGGCACGACGGAGTCCTTCTGCTGGACATTTCCGCCCTTTTCGATCAGCGTCTGGTCGATGTTCACTTCGCCGATGTCGTTGACGATGACCGCGACATGGTATCCCTGCTGGTTGTTCAGGACGTGGTTCAGGAGAGTGGTCTTGCCCGCGCCGAGGTAACCGGCGAGAAGCGTAATGGGAACAGATTTCATTTTGAACTCCTTGTTTTAAAAATTCGACGCTTCGGGTTTCGACAGGTTCGTTACCGGTAACGGCAATCCGTCCGCGGGCGGAACCGTCCGGCAAAGCTCCGATTCGCCGAGCGTCTTTCGGAAAGCCTTCTGTAAATTTTCAAGCGTAAATTCGGGAATTTTCTTTCTAAGCAGATGCGCCTTGGCAAGCTCTTCCGTATAGGATGCGAGCGGAACGGCGTGGTAGTTTCCCGTCTCCTGCTGCGTTACCGAAGCCTCGAGCGTCGCTGCGAAAATCTCGATTCTTTTCCCGCCTGTCTTTTGCGTCTTTCGCACGGCAAACTTCGCCACCCCGCCGAGGTTCGTTTCGAGCTGCTGCTGGTTCGAAATGAAATTCCCGAGCGACCAGTAAACAAGCGCTCGGTTTCCCGCCGCCGTCGTAAAAATTCCGTAAGGCTCGATAACATGGGGGTGTGCGCAGACTAAAATATCCGCCCCGGCGTCAATCGCCTGTTCCGCCTGCCGCATCGCCTCCGCTGTCGGAAGCGCCGTGTATTCCGTCCCGAAATGCAAAAAGGCGACGGTCACTTCCGCGCGAGCTTCCGCCTTTCGCACCCGGGAAATCCAATCCCCGCTCGAATCCAGAAGATCCACGAGATACGGGCGGTTTTCCGGCAGCTTCTGGCCGTTCAGTCCGTATGTAAAGTTCACAAAGGCGAAGCGGATGCCGTTCCTTTCGAGCGTAAAAACAGAATCCCGGTCAGCCGCCGTCGCATGGATTCCCAGAGCCTTCGCCGGCTTGTCATTCCAGAAGCCTAGCGTGTAATCAACTGCGCGTTCGCCACGGTCTATCGTATGGTTCGTCGCATGGGTCACGATGTCAAAGCCCGCGGCGATTTCGGCAAGGCCCAGCTCTTCCGGAGACCCGAAGCTCGGGTAGGATGAATAGCCTTCGCTACGCGGAACGAAGACCGTCTCCTGGTTCACCACGGCAATGTCCGCCGACTCGATGTCCTTTTTCCAGAGGGCGAAAATCCCGTCAAAACGGCAAAGGGAAGAATCTTCCGCGCAATCCTTAAAAAGCGGCGTGTGAAAGAGAACGTCCCCGATGGCGAAAAAGGAAACCTCCGAAACGGTCGAATCGGGAACTTCCGGCTCTTCCGCGGAACTCGACGAGACGGGAAAATCCGCCGACGAGCTTTCCACCGAAGCCTCCTGCACGACAATCCTCTCTTCGGGATTTTTCGCCGTCCCGCTGCAAGCCGCTAAAAAGGCTAGAGGGAGAAGAAAAAGCTTTTTCATCGGCAAGGAAAATCTTGGCATCCGGAAGTCCTTCAAGATAGCGATGTTTCCTGGAACCTGAGCGTCGGGAAGTTCTTCTCGGCGAGGCTCAAGCGGTATTCGTTCGGGAAGAGGCAAACGAAGCGTTCTTCCTTGTCGCGCATACAGTCGATACCGTTTTCATCGACAAACTTATCCACGTCAGAGGCCGGCCCGACGATCCAGCGGACGCCGTAAGAAGGGATGCGGTCGAGCGAAACATCCGCGCCGTATTCCGCCATCAGCCGATACTTGAGAACGTCGAACTGGAGTTCCCCCACCACCCCGATAACGGGAATCGCCGATTTAAAAGGCTGGTACAGCTGGGTTGCGCCTTCCTCCGTCAATTCCTTGAGTCCTTTCGTAAGCTGCTTGGACTTGAGCGGATTCAAAAGTGTCACGCGGGCAAAAAATTCCGGGGCGAAATCGGGGATTCCCGTAAAGTTCATCTTCTCGCCCTTTGTAAGCGTATCGCCGATGTGGAAAAGCCCCGGATCGTTTATTCCCACGATGTCTCCCGCCCACGCCGTATCGATGACTTCCTTGTCCTTCGCGAGGAACGCCGTCGGAGCGGCCAGCCGGATCTCCCTGCCGGAGCGCACATGGTAAACCTTGTCTCCCCGCGTAAATTCCCCGGAACAGATTCTGAGAAAAGCGGTCCTGTCGCGATGCTTCGGGTCCATGTTCGCCTGGATCTTGAAAACGAAGCCGCTGAAATCCGGTTCCTCGGGAGAGACCGCCCGCTTGTCCGTTTCGCGCGGCATCGGAGCCGGGGCGAGGCTCGCAAAGGCGTTGAGCAGCTGGCGGACGCCGAAATTGTTCACCGCGCTGCCGAAAAAGACGGGACACATTTCCCCTTTCAGGAAAAGCTCATGGTCGAACGGATCCATTCCGCCCGTCACCATATCGTATTCTTCGCGGAACTGGGCGACCCAGTTTTCCCCGCAAAGCTCGACGAGCCGCGGATCGTCCGGACCTTCCATCTGGAGAATTTCCTGGTGCCCGGACTTTTCGTCATAAACGTTAAACGTATTCTCCGCAATCGAATAGACGCCCTTGAAAAGTTTCCCGACGCCTATCGGGAGAGTAAACGGAATCGCCTTGATTTTCAGGACGGATTCGATCTGGTCGAGCAAATCGAGGACCGGGCGACCGTCGAGATCCATCTTGTTGATGAACGTGATAATCGGCGTGTGCCGCATCCGGCAGACTTCCATCAGCTTGATCGTCTGCTTTTCGACACCGTTCACGCTATCGATCAGAACAAGCGCGGAATCGACCGCGGTGAGCGCACGATAAGTGTCTTCGCAAAAGTCCTGGTGCCCCGGCGTATCGACCAGGTTGAACCAGCAACCTTCAAACGGAAAATTCAGCACGGAACTCGAAACGGAAATTCCGCGTTCCTGTTCGATCTTCATCCAGTCGCTGACCGTGTAGCTGCGGTTCGCCTTCGCGCGGACATGCCCCGCTTCGCGGATGACCTTTCCATACCAGAGAAATTTTTCGGTAATCGTGGTTTTTCCCGCATCCGGGTGGCTGACAATGGCAAAGGTTCGCCGCTTCGCGATTTCTGGATTGGTAGTCAAAATGGCCTCGTTCGTTAGCGAAGCCAAATATAGAAATTTATCCCGAAGCTACTCCGGGTGACGCTCCAGATCGAGAATCAGGGACTGGAGAGAATCCTCGACCGCGGACCGGAACGTTCCGGAACCGAGGCTGCAGCTTTTGACCGGATGATCCACGTCCTTTCCCTGGATGATCCGGATGACGGGAAAACCTCCCTCCATCGAAAAAAGAACCGAATAGCCTTTCTTCAGCAACTTGTCGATCAGATCACGCATAGGGGAAACTCCTGTCGTAAAAGTGGAGGTGAAAATCCGTATTCGCTAAGATATATTTTTTACCGGGCAAAGGCAAAAGAATTTTACGTTTCCGAAAAATCGGCGTTTTCAAGGCTCTTGGGGAGACTCTTGGAAGTTTTTATCCCAAGCTTCAAGAGCTTTTGCGCCTGGGCGGTCAAATTTCCCTGGCCGTTTTTCAGCTGCCCGAGCGCCTTGTCGTAAGCGTCCTGGGCGCTTTTGATGCCCGCTCCGACCTTCCCGAAACTCTCGGCAAACCCCACGAACTTTTCGTAGAGCTTTTCGCCCTGCTTCGCGATTTCCTCGGCGTTCTTGCTCTGCGCCTCTCTCCGCCAAATGTCCGAAATAAGCTTGATGCACGCGATGAGGTTTGTCGGACTGACCATCAGGATATGCTTGCCGTAGGCGTAATTCCAAAGATTCGGATCGCTCTGCATCGCAAGCAGGTAGGCCGTTTCGACCGGCATAAAGAGAACGACAAAGTCGAGCGTGTCGTTCTGCGTCTGTTCGTATTTTTTAGCGGCGAGTTCGTCGATATGCTTTTTGACGGACTGGCAATGCTCTTTCCGGGCGGACTCCTGGACGGCGGAATCTTCCGAATTCAGGAACTTTTCGTATGCGGTCAGCGAGACCTTCGAATCGATGATGATCGTCCGGTTGTCGGGAAGCCGCAGGAGCACGTCGAGCCTTCCGTTTTTCCCGTCGGGCATTTTCACGCTTTCCTGCACAAAGTAATGCACGTTCTTCTGGAGACCCGAACGTTCGAGAATTGTCGCCAGCACCATTTCGCCCCAGTCGCCCTGCACCTTGGAATCCCCCTTGAGGGCCTTCGCGAGATTTGCAGCCTCTTTCGAAACGCTTTGCGTCTGCTTCACAAGATTCTCGATTTGCTCCTTGATGGTGGCCCTTTCCCGGATGCTGTTTTCCTTGGTTTCCTGGACCGTCTTGTTGAACGAAGAAAGCCTTTCACCGAGCGGTTTCAGAAGCGCTTCGATGCTTTCCCGGTTCGTCTCGGAAAAACGCTTCGACTTATCCTCGAAAATCCTGTTGGCGAGTTCCTTGAATTCCAAAATGGAATTTCTCTGGATTTCCTCCCGGAGAGTTTTTTCCCTTTTCTTTTCCTCCTCCCGGATCCGCCGGTCTTCATCCCGGGCGGCGCGGGCTTCTTCCCATTTTTCCCGAAAAGATTTCGCTTCGGAACGGGCTTCGACAAGCTCCTGTTCCGTCTTTGCCGATTTTCCTTCCGATTCGGAAAGTTTCGCTTCGATGCGCGCCTTTTCTTCGGAAATTTCGCCAACCTTTTGCCGCAGGGATTCCCCATTCGCATCTGCCGAGGCCATTTGCGAACGAAGGAAAGTTCTTTCCCGCATCCAGAGAAAGCCGAGAACAAGCGATGCGAAAAGACTGCCGGACAAGAACAGAAGAAAGCCCATCGGAACCTCCTTTTAATGGGTTTTGAACAATATAGCTTGTCGGATTGACAGAATTTGTCAATACTTCAATCCGTCTCGAATTTTTTTTCCGTTCAGTTTCCGGTTCAGCTCGTCGTAAAGCGAGTAAAGTTTCTGGGTCCCGTTTTCCAGGATGTAGTAATGGCGGATATAGGGCACGAGCAGCGCCAGAAAAGCGACGGCCAAGGCAAGAATCGGAAGCGCCGGAAACGCATAGAAAAAGAGAATCCCGATGACAAAGAGAAGGGCGAAGAAAAGCGTCACCAGAAGATGCACCAGCCGTTCGTGCTCGAAAAAGCGGATTTGCAAGACCAAGTCTTCGAGAACGGCCTCGCCCGCATCCAGCGAAAAATCGTTCGCAAGAAAATTTTCCATCCGCACGGTATAGTCCAAAAGACGCTTCTTCATGTCGCAACCTCTAGCGAAAACTTACTATCTTTTCTTTCGAAATGCAAGAAAACCGCACTCTGCACAACGCATTACGCCAAGTCCGGCACCACATCGGCAAAATCCAGATGTGCGGATTTTCCGTATCGGGACTGGCCACCTACCTGCAGCTTCCCGAACTCGATTTTTGTGTCGATATGGGAGAATGCCCCGTTTCCGCGATAGGCATCAACCATGTCTTCCTGACGCACGCCCACGGCGACCACAGCCGTTGCCTGATGCGGCACCACAGCCTCCGACGGATGATGGGCGTCGAGCGTCCCTCGTGCTACTACATGCCGGAAGATCTGGTTCCGGGAGCGAAAGCCTGGATCCACTCCGAGGCGATCTTCGAAGGCGTCCCGGAAAGCCGCTTCAAGCTTCCCGAAATCGTGCCGATGCCCGCCGGCGAAAAAATTCCGCTCCGCTACCGGAAGGATCTTTCCATCGAAGCGTTTCCCGTGAAGCACGCGCTGCTGGGAAAGTCCCACTTTTTGCCGTCGATGGGAGTGACGCTCTACAGCCACAAGAACAAGCTAAAGCCTGAATACCTGAACCTCGAAACCGCGCAGATTATCGAACTCCGCAAGCAGGGCGTCTGCATCACGCGCGAAGTGTTCGACCCGATGATTTCCTTTCTCGGGGACGCTCTCGGCGAAAACCTGGATTCTCCCGAAATCCAGTCCATCTGGGATTCCGAAATTCTCGTTTCCGAGTGCACGTTCCTCGACGACGGCGAAGAATCGATGGCGGAGAAAAAAGGGCACACGCACATATCCCAAATCGCCAAGGCTCTCGAATCCCACCGGGATTCCATGCGCTGTAAGCATATCGTCCTGAACCATTTCTCGATGAAGTATTCCGCGGACCACATCCTGGATACGCTCCAGAAAAAAATCCCCGAGGATTTCCGGGACAAGGTTGTCGCATTTATCTAGGGTGAACATGACCGAAGAAGCAAAAGACAAGAACACCGCAGAAAAAAAGGAAACCGGCATCCCCGAATTTTACCGGGACCTTGCCCAAGACAGGGAATATCCGTGTCTCTGGCATTTTGTCCACAGGCACATCCCGGGAACGCGCAAGCCCATCCAGACGGAAGGGAACGTCCCCGACCGGCGCCCGATCGACTGGAAGGAAATCTTCCAGGACGAAAGTGGGCATCTCGAAATCGAGATAGGCTCGGGCAAGGGCGGTTTTCTCGTGGAATACGGCAAGCGCCATCCGGATTTCCGCATTTTAGGAAGCGAATGGGACCTGACATGGGCTCACTACGCGGCAAGCCGCGAAATGCGGAACGGCGTCGGCGAAAACACGGCGATGCTCCGGGGCGACATCTTCTACTTTCTGCGGGACCGCGTCCGGGACAGCACGGTCGATGCGTTCCATATGTATTTTCCGGATCCCTGGCCCAAGGAGCGCCACCACAAGAACCGGCTTCTGCGCGACGAATTTCTCGTCGAAGTCGCGCGGGTGCTGAAACCGGGCAAGCGTCTCTTCTATTGGGGAACGGACCACAAGGAATACAACGAGATTGCGCTCGAAACATTTGACCGCTTTCCCACAGCAAAAATCCTCGTGCGAAACGACGCGCCTCCCACCGAAGGCATCATGACGAACTTCGAAAAAAAATACCGGGAAGAAGGCCGCCCGATATACCGCAGCATCGTCGAATTCGAAAAGCCCTGAAAAGCGGACGGAATATGCTCGAACAACTTGTCATCCGAAACTTCGCCCTGATTGAAGAATGTACGATTCGGTTCGAAAAAGGCTTTTCCGCGATAACCGGTGAGACCGGAGCGGGAAAATCCATGCTGATGGCGGCGCTCCGGACCGTCGTCGGGGGAAAACCTCCCGTTTCCGCGGTTCGGGCAGGGACGGAAAAGGCATCCGTCGAAGCGACCTTTCGCATTTCGGCTAACAGCGAAGCGAAACGCCTCTTGGAAGCCCAGGAAATCGATTCGGACGACGAGCTTGTCCTCCTCCGCGAAATTCTCGCCAGCGGAAAGAGCCGTGCCCGCGTAAACGGAACCGTCGTCAATATAGCGACCCTCGAACGACTCGGCGAGACACTCATCCAGATGCACGGCCAGAGCGACCAGCTCCTTTTGCGCGACCTGCATGTCCAGCAAAAGATGCTCGACGAATACGCCGGAGCCAAAGCGGAACTATCCGCTTACGAAAAAGCCTGGGACGAATGGACAAGCCTCAACGACGAACTCCAAAAGACCGAGGAAAACGCCCGAAAGCTTTCGGAACAGAAGGAATTTCTCGCATTCCAGAAGAACGAACTCGAAAAGGCGGCGCTCCGCGAAGGCGAAGAGGCGGAACTCGAAGCGAAAACCGCAGCGGCAGCCAAGTCCGAAGCGAAAGTCCGCGCGGTCGAGGAACTCCGGGAACTTTTCGACGGGGAAAACGGCTTGCGGTCGAAATTCGAAGCATTCAGCGCGAGAACGCGACAGCTCGCCTCAAGGCTCCCCGAACTGGAAGAATGGTCGAGGAAACTCGCCGACGCCTACGATTCGCTTTCCTTTGTCGAAGATGCGCTCGGAGACGTCGAAAATTCCGCGGACTTAGACCCAGCAGAACTCGACCGGGCAAATTCCAGGCTCGCCCAGATCCAGCGTCTGAAACGCAAATACCATACAGACGAAACAGGCCTCGTCGGGCTTTTCTCCCGGCGGAAGAGCGAACTCGAAAGCCTTGAAAATCTCGATGCGGACCTTTCCGAAATCCGGAAAAAAATCAAAAAATGCGAAGCCCGCCTCAAAGAGACCTCAAGCGCACTCACCGAAAAGCGCAAGGCAGGAAAGCTCAAGCTCGACGCCAAGGTCGAAAAGGCGCTGCAGTCGCTCGGAATGCCCAAGGCCAGGTTCGTCACCTCGCTTACCGAAGACGCCTACACCCCAAAAGGCAAGGACCGCGTGGAATTCTGCATCGCGCCCAACGTCGGCGAAGGGGAAAAGCCTTTGCGCCTAGCCGTCTCCGGCGGCGAACTTTCCCGCGTGCTTCTCGCCTTCGAATCGGTTCTCGCGGAACTCGACCGCACCCCGGTCCTGGTCTTTGACGAAGTCGATTCGGGCATCAGCGGCGAAATAGGAAACCGCGTCGGCGAATCGCTCCGGGATATCGGAAAATTTCACCAGGTCCTTTCGATTACGCACTTGCAGCAGGTAGCGTGCCGCTCCGCGTCACATCTCGCCGTCGAAAAGCACGAAAGCGCAGAGGGAAGGACCGTTTCGACCGTGAAATTATTATCATATCAGGAAAGAATCGTGGAAATCGCGCGAATGCTCGGCGACGCAAAGTCCCCCACGTCGATTGCCCACGCCAAGGAACTATTGGAGGAAACCCATGCCTCTGAGTGAAAAACTTCTGAACCTGCGCCTGAGAGGCCGCGTCTGGCGGATTTTTCGCGCAGCGCTTTTCATCCCGCTTATCGCCTGCATCTGGACGGAACACAACTATTCCGCGGCGATGCTCACGTTCATCGTGCTGATCCTCACCTGGCTGAATACATGGCAGCTCCGCGTACAGGAAACGGAAGCGCCTTATTACCAGCTGTGGCTGAACGTCATCGAGGGAGTCCTTTCGGTGACGGTGATGTCGAGCATCCTCATCCGAAACTACATCAAGGAAGACGATTTCGAAATCCTGCTTTCCGTCGGGTGCGTTTTCCTGCTTGCCCGAGTCATCGCGCACTCGCTTCTTTCCCTTTCCATTTTGCGGGAGGGGAAATCCCTTCCGGGACGTCACGCCTGGTCCAAGATTTCCACGGTCGCCATCAACGCGACAATGCTCGTCTATATCCTCGGCCTTGAACGCTTCGAACAAATCTTCATGGTCGCGAGCCTCCTCTTGATGGGTGCCGCTTCCGCCTCCTACCTCTACTGGTATTACCGAGATCCCGCCCACCGGAAACCCCTTTCCATCGCAAGCCAATTGACGATGACGCGAATCGTGCTCACGCCTTTCTTCCTGTGGGTTTTCTTCTACGACAACGACTTGAACTATACGAACAATCACATCGTCTTTAAGGTTCTCGCGCTGGTGATGGTGCTGGGATTCATGCTCACCGACTTCCTAGACGGCTATCTAGCCCGCAAATGGGGCGAAGTTTCCACGCTCGGCAAATACCTTGACCCGTTCAGCGACAAGATTTCGAACATGACGATTTTCCTCTGCTTTATCGCCACGGGATACGCTCCCGTCTGGATGGTCGCGCTCATCTACTTCCGCGAAGCGAGCGTCGAAACCCTGCGGACCCTTGCGGCAGCCGAAAACATCGTCATGCCGGCACGGCGCAGCGGCAAGTGGAAAACAGCCATCCAGGGAATCGGCATCGTCGCCATTCTCGTCGGAGCGCTCGATCCCATCCAGCAGATCGAAGGCTTCAAGGCGGTCTGGAACGTCCTCCCCACCGCCTCGATGGGGGTTATCACGTTCATCACCCTGGCGAGCGGCATCGACTACTTTGTCGCCTCCCGGCATATTTTGCAAAAATATGTCTAAATGAGGCAAAAGCCCTTGACAGCCTCGGCAAGATTTACTATATATGGTTCGTGCTTAACGGCACACACCTCGACGCGGGGTGGAGCAGTTGGTAGCTCGTTGGGCTCATAACCCAAAGGTCGCAGGTCCAAGTCCTGCCCCCGCTACTAAAAAGACTCGGAGATTTCCGGGTCTTTTTTTTGTATCCCAAATATTCGAAAATCGAGCTTCCCCACCAAAATTTCGATAGAAGTTCAAATTCCGTTTTTTACGTCCGGTGAAGTTCCAGCGCAACCGCATCGTCGAGCTTAACGGAAGCGATCCGGGAAATTCCCTTGATTTCCTGCGTGACACCGTAGAGCATGTCCGCCGCTGCCATTGTCCGCTTGTTGTGCGTCACCAGAATGAACTGCGTCTGGTTCGAGAAATGTCGCAAAAGTTCCATAAAGCGTCCGATATTCGCATCGTCTAGCGGACCATCGACTTCGTCTAGGACGCAATAAGGCGAAGGCTTTTCCATGTAGATGGCGAAAAGGAGCGAGACGGCGGTTAGGGCGCGTTCCCCTCCGGAAAGGGCGGTCACCCCGCGCATCTTCTTGCCGGTCGGGCGAGCGTTCACTTCGATGGTCGCTTCGAGCGGATCGACGCCTTCCTGCAAAATCAGTTTCGCTTCGCCGTTGATCATGATGCGGCTGAAAACATCCTGGAAATTTTTCTGGATGTTGCGGAACGTCGAAAGGAACCTGTTGCGCGCCCTCTCGTCGCAAATCGCGATGGCCCGCTCCAGGGAAGCCCGCGCCTTGTCCAGATCGTCAAACTGTTTTTCGACTTCGGCGAGGCGAGCCTTCTGGGCGGCAAAGTCCTCCATCATATCGACATTGACAGGTCCGAGCGCCTTGATTTGACTCCGCAAATCCGAAATTTCCTTTTTCGCGCTTTTTTCCTCGTATTCGACGCGGGTCACGTCTTCCGCATGGTCGATGTTTATTTCCCAGTCGGCAAAAATCCGCTCCCGCATCCGGTCGATGTTCGTCCCCAAGGCACTGATCCGGAGGGTGACGTCGTTTATGTCCGACGAGCGTTCCAACAGCTTCGAATTGATCGCATTCTGTTCCGAGCGCCAATCGTTGATGTCGCCAGCGACAATGTTGTAGCGTTCCTGGGCGGCATCGCGTTCGGCTTCTTTCGTCCGCAATTCCGCGTCCTTTTCCTGGATGTTTTCCGCGAGAGTCTTTTCCTTGGAAAGAAGTTCCTCTTTCTGGATTTCCAGAGCGGAAATTTCCCGGTTGCGACCGGCAACGATATCCTGGAAGACTTTGATCCGGTCTCCGATGGCGCGGATTCGCGTCAAGTTGTTTTGCAATGTCGATTGGGCGGACCCGACTCGGTTTCGAAGCTCGCGGACATCCTCGTCCTTGTCCTTCAAGACCTGGTCCTGCTCGGAGAGGGAATCCATGACCTTGGCATACGCATTTTCTAGGCGGAGCGTTTCTTCTTCGGCAGCGGCGAGTTCCGCATCGTCCGAGCGGGACTCTTCCGCATTTCGGATGCGCTCTTCCGCATTTCCAAGTTCGATGTTGAGTCTTTCTAGACGCCTTTCGGTATCGGAGAGGACGTTCCGGTGAATTTTTTCGGCTGCGGCCCCGGAACGCATCTTTTCTTGCGCTTCCCGGATCGAGTCCTCCGTTTCGGAAAGCAGCGAGCGGGCTTCGTCGAGGCGTTCACCGAGCCGTTCGCGTTCATCGGCAAACTTTTCGAGTTCGGCCTTGAGCGATTCCAATTCGACCGAATACTTTTCCGCTTCGGCTTTCCGGGCAAGTATTCCGGGCGATTCGCTTTTTCCATGTCCGCCAAAGACAAGACCTTCCGTCGAAACATAGCGTCCGTCGAGCGAAAGGAACCAGTATTTCTGCCCGCGAAATTCTGCGGCGAGTTCCCGCGCAACGGGGAAGCTTTCCACGAGAATCGCATGGGAGAGGAGTCTTTCGAGGATCCGTTCAACCGGAGTTTCGGCCTTGACAAACTTGGAAGCCTCCCCGATGACACCGGGGCGCTGCGGGAAACTTTCCAACGGCATCACCCCCGAATCAAAAGCCAAAAACGAACTTCCCGCTTGGGAAACGTCCAACGCATCCAACAGGCCGTTCACAAATGCGGGATCCTTGGAAACAACCGCATCCAGGGCATTTCCGAGTGCGAACTCGATTGCCGCCGCGTATTCGGGTTCCACATGGATTAGCTCTCCCAACAGTCCGTAAACTTCAGCCGACTTGCCGTTTACGAGAAAGTTCGCTCCGGCGCCCGAATCGGAATCCATGTTCTGCAGGACTTCGATGCGCGATTCGAGCCCGGCAATCCGGTTTCTCGCCTTTGAAATTTTCTCGTCCTCGAGCGAAAGGGCATTCGACAGGTTTTCGATTTCCTCTTCCCGGACATTTTTCTGTTCCGAAAAAAGTTCGATTTCCTTTTGGGCGCTTTCGGAACCTGCAGCGAGAATGGAGAGGCTTTCTTCCGACTCCGCCTTCCTTTGCGAAAGTTCGCTCCGCTCCCCTTTCCACTTTTCGACGTTCGAGCGGAGCATCTCGGTTTCCCCATCGAGCCTTTGCCATCTGGCCCGAAGCTCGTTCGCCTTTTTCAGGCTCGAAAGCCGCGCTTCCGAAAGGGACCTGGACTGTTCCCGAAGTTCATCGACATTGTCGCGCAAGACCTGGAGCGCTTCCTCCTCGCGAAGAAGCTCTTCTTCCTGTTCGGAAATCGCTTCCGCGGATCCCAGCATTCTGGTTTCTTCTTCCAATCGGTCGTGTTCCGCTTTCAGGTTCGCCATCTGGCTTTCCGCATCCGAGATTTCCGAGCGGTACTTTTGCACGCTCATCTCCGCGGCGCCTTGCCTTTCGCGGTTTCGGGTAAACTCGTTGTTCAAGTCCTTGAGTTCCAGTTCTTTCCGGTTCGCTTCCCTGTTTAGTCCGTCGAGATTTTCCTTGTCGTCGGCTATCGCGAGTTCGCGTTCCGCGATTTTCGCCTGGAGTTCCACAAGGCGCGTCTTGTCCGACTCCTGCTCGTGCGAAAGGCGGACGTTCGCATCGTTCAGGACGCTCAGGTTCTTCCGGCAGTCTTCATACTTGTCAAGGCTTACGGAAAGGTCCAGTTCGCGGAGCCTGTTTCTAAGCCTCTTCCATTCGGCGGCCTTTTCCGCCTGCTTTTCGTACTGTCGGACCGCGGCGCGTTCATGCCGGAGATTGTCCTCGACCCGTTCCATGTTCGAGCGGATACGCTCTAACTGGTTCAGAGACTCCTTCCGGTCCTTCTTGTATTTGCTGACTCCGGCGGCTTCTTCGAAAAGGGTCCGACGATACTCGGGGTTGTCCGCGAGAACGTTTCGGATCATCGTCTCGTTCATCTGGGAATAATTGCCCGAACCTAGCCCCGAATCGAGAAAGAGGTTCTGGATGTCCTTGAGGCGGCATTCCTGGTTGTTTATCAGGTATTCCGTGAGGCCGTCGCGATGCGCCCTGCGCGTAATCATCACTTCGGAATATTCGGAAGAAAGGTTCCCGTCGCTGTTGTCGATGACCAGGGAAACCTCGGCGATGCTCATCGCGGCACGCTCTTCCGTTCCCGAAAAGATGACGCTCTGCATCTTGTCCATGCGGAGCACCGAAGCGCGCTGTTCCCCGAGAACCCAGCGGATAGCATCGACGATGTTCGACTTGCCCGCTCCGTTCGGCCCGACGACAGCCGTGAGACCGCCCCCCGGAAAGGTAACCTCGGTCCGCTGCGCAAACGACTTGAATCCGAAAATCTTTAGCTTGGTAATCTTCACGACGGTTCAAAGATAAAATAAAAGGACTGCTTCATTCGAACTTCAAAACCCAGAGGCTGTCTTTTCGGGAAATCTTCGCGAGTTCGCTTCCGCCGTCAAACCGGATCTTTCCCAGTTCGACGGATTCCCAGCGACCGTCCGCCTGCGCCTCGAAAACGATGCGGAACGACCCGACAAAATCCCGCTCGTGGACATGCGAAAGTTCCCCGGGAGCGACCTCTTCGGGAATCCAGACCAGCGTATCGCTTTCGCCGACGACGGAAAAATTCCGAATTGTCCGGTCCGAAAGGTTCTTCACCTGCAAGCGTTCCGTAGATTCCCAGACAAGATGCGTACAGGCGAGAAGCGGAAGGATCAGGACGCCTAGAAGCAGCCGTTTCATTTTGCATTCTCCCGGACGATGCCCTTTGCGGTGATTTCACGCGGAGCGGACTGCGAAGTTTTTTTCGAGCGGGACGCTTCGAATTCCTTTTCGCGTTCCTCGCGACGCTGCTTTTTCAGTTCGTCGTCCGTTTCGAGCGTCCGCGTGATCATCGGCGAGGACTTCGCCCCGTTCAAGCCGATAAACTTGTCAAAAATCCGCTCGATTCCGAAGTGGAACTGCACGATGAAGGTTCCCCTTAGCCCGAAGACATTTTCGATTTCGTCCGCATGGTTGTAGGCTACCCGCACGAAGGGAAGCGAAAGCCCTCCGCCCCAGAGCAAGTCTCCGTTATCCTTGCGGTAGCATGTCAAATCGACGGAAACGACCTTGGACGGATCCGGATAATATTTAAGGGCGAAAAACCGGAGCGCCCTGTCGGGAAAATAGAACGCGAGTTCCGCATAAAGCCTTTGCGCAAAGAGGTTCTGCTCCCAGAAGATCCGGACAGAATCCCGGACGTGGGTCTTTCCGCTGTAAAAGGCGAAATCGAGGTTCGGCAAATAGGTCAGCGGCCCCGAAGCCTTTCCGTTTAAAATTTCCTTGGATTCCAGGTTCAGCGAAAGACGCACATGGCGAAAATCCGCATGGTGAAAGCTCGTCTGCACCGACACGGGACCGAACACGGCAATCGCCCACTCAAAGAGGCTGTCGGATTCCGCTTCATAGACTTTTCCCACGTGCTCGGGATTCGTGTACTGGATGCCTCCGGCAAAGCCTAGGCCTTTCTGCGGACTAGCAACGGAAAAGCCTGCGGTCTGGACGCTACGGATCAGGGAAAATTCGCCGTAATGCGGAAACAGGAGAAAATCCTCGCTGTCCCAGCCATGGCGTTCCACCCACCAGAGCGCTCCGAGGTCCCAGCCACTCTTTCCAAGCTCTTCCGCAAAATAACCTGCGAAATTCTGCCTCAGCACATAGCCTTCGTGCTTTCCGAAATCGGTCGAAAGCTTCGACTGGCCAGGCAGCGGAAAATAATACAGGTTGAACCCGACATAGCCATCGACACCCGGTCGGAAAACCGAGCCGAATTCCCGGAGCTGCAAATCGCGGACAGCGCTTCCGCCCAGAGAGACATCCGCAGTCGAAACGTTTCCCGCAAAAGAAAGGGAAACAAGAAACAGCATGCATCGAACGATGCACGCCGCTCCAATTTTTTTTCCCTTAAAAAATGCCATCAGTCCAGCGTATGGACAAGCAGGCCGTCACGGAGTTTCGGTTCGAACCACGTGCTCTTCGGCGGCATGATTTCCCCCGCATCCGCAATGGCCATCAGCTGGTCGAGCGTCGTCGGATACATGGCGAACGCAACCGCCCATTCCCCGGAATCGACGCGCTTTTCCAGTTCGGAAAGTCCGCGGATTCCGCCGACAAAGTCGATATTCTTCGCAGTCCGGGGGTCATCGACCCCGAAGAGCGGCTTCAGGACCAGCTTCTGGAGAAGCGCTACATCGAGGCTATCGACAGGTCCGAGATTTTGCAGAAATTCCGGTTTGAACGCGCAGGAATACCATTTTCCCTGCAGATACATGTTCACCACGTTCTGCTTTTCCGGGTGGGCCGCTGCGGACAGTTCGCTTACCGTGCAGACCTCGCCGAGCTTTTCCATGAACTGTTCCGGTGTGAGACCGTTCAAGTCCTTGAGGACGCGGTTGTAGTCCAAAATCTTGAGCTGGGTGCTGGGAAAAAGAATCGCAAGGTAGCGGTTGTATTCCTCAAAACCCGTATTGTTCGGATTCTGGGACGCCCGATATCCCGCAGCCCGGGCCCCCGCCGCGCTCCGGTGATGCCCGTCCGCGATATAGCTGACAGGGACTGAATCAAAAGCCCGACAGATCTTTTCGATTTCGGCATCGTCATCGATAATCCAGACAGTATGCCCGAATCCGTCGCCTTCCGTCACGAAATCGTAAACGGGCTTCCGGCGAATGATTTCTCCGAGAAGGGAGAACTGGCCGTTATCGCGGTAAGTGAGGAAAACGGGCCCCGTGTTGGAATTCGTCGCGAGGATGTGGCGCAGGCGGTCGTCTTCCTTGTCCTTGCGCGTCAGCTCGTGCTTCTTGATAATGCCGTCGAAATAATCCTTGGCGGGAACCGTGCAGACGAGCCCATACTGTTCCCGACCGTTCATCGTCTGGCGGTAAACGTAGAGACAGTCCTTCTTGTCGAAAGCGATGACGCCGTCCGCGATAAACTTGTCAAGATTTTCCTTCGCATGGGCATAGACCTTCGAATCGTAGGCATCGACGGAATCCGGCAGTTCCAGTTCGGCGCGCGTAATGCGCAGGTAGGAATAAGGAAGGCCCTTCGCCATTTCCTTCGCCTCTTCGCGGTCCATCACGTCGTAGGGAAGCGCGGAGATATCCTTCGCCTGGAGAGGGTTTACCGGTCGGAGTGCTTTGAACGGAAAGATATGCATGTGTTTTCCTTTTTGCTTGGCTTCTTTCAAGACGATTTCGTCTTCCGAGATCAGCTCGTGGATATACCTGTTCTTCACCTGGATGTGCTTGCGCTTGCGGTAGGAGACGATAAAGTAGGCCGCAATCCCAAAGGCAAGTCCAAAGACAAAGGCGACAATCGTAATTCCCAGGAGAAAGGCGAGCAGGTGTCCCGCGGCTTCGTTCCACAGTTTCGATACGACATCGGTCACGTTCCGGAACGAGACCCCTTCGATTTCCTTGAGAAAGTCAAACGAAATCTGCGCCGGCTGGAGAATCTTCTTGCCGATAAAGTAACCCGCCGGATAGAAGAAGCCGAACTGGGTCAGCGGATTCGCGACAAACGAAGCGACCACTCCGGGAACCTTGGGGAGCTTGAAAAGCGCGCACACCGCGACGGTCAAAATGATAGCCACTCCGATGGTCGGCCAGATTCCGATGAAGACGCCCGCAAAAACGGAAAGCGAAACAAGGAACGCATCCATGCGCTTGGGAAACATCCGGTTGAAATAGACGCGCGAAATGCGCTTGAAGCGGGACTCGTTCGATTTCTTTCGCCTGTTATTCATTCGTTTTGAACCTCCAAGGACCGGACACAAGATAGAAAATTTTGAAAGCCTAGCGATTCTTTTTCAAGACGCCACGCGCGACACTGCGCCCGCCGGGAAAACCGCGCAGCAGATGCCGTTGCATCAAAAGGAAAAGGACTAGCACGGGAAGCGTGGAAAGCGTCGCCGCAGCCATCATCAGGTCGAAACGCGAACCGAACTGCCCGAAGAAGAGACGCATCCCGACGGGAATCGTCGCCGACGAAAGGTCGAGCGAGAAAACCCAGGCGAGCATCAGCTCGTCCCACGAAAGGATGAAGATATAGACGCCCGTTGTTAAAATTCCCGGAAGCGCCGACGGAAGCGCAACCCGGAAAAACGCGGAAAAGGGCGTACAGCCATCCATCAAGGCGGCTTCCTCGATTTCCCGTGGCTGCATCCGGAACACGTTAAAAAGGATCCAGGCAGCCATCGGAAGGAAAAGCGCCGAATAGAGCAGGATAATTCCGAGCTTTGAATTCAGCAGATGGACAGGCGTGTGGATCTGCAGATAGGAAAGAATCAAGAATGCCGGGATGAGGAAGAGAATGTTCGGAATGACCTGGCTTGCGACAAGACCGCCGTTGAGAACATGGCGATGGCGAAACGACATGCGGGCAAGCCCGTATCCGGCAAGGGAACCGAGTAGAAGGCATATCAGGACTGTCGATAAGCAGATAACAAGCGAGTTCGAAAGGAAGCGCCCGAAAGGAATCGTCCGCCACAGATCCTCGTAATTGCGGAAATGGAGGCGCATCCTTCCTTCGGGAAGCGTGTAGCGCTCTTCGACCTTTTCCGTTTTCATCCGGACGTTCGCAAGCATTCCGTTCTGCATCCCCACAAGAATATTTTTCCCGTCGATGAAAAGGCTCGTCGCCGTCCCGCCGACCGAAACGGATTTCTGCGCCTTCACCTCGGACAGCAAGTCCCAGAGGTTCATCGCGACAAGCCCGTCGGAAATGCCGAAAAAGACCTTGCCGTCAAAGCTCTTCACCGCCGAGATATCCGACGAAAACAGGCGGGAGTCCGCATAGAGCCGCTTCACTGCCTGTCCCGCCCGGAAATCAAAAAAGACGATTTCCCTGCCGCAGGAAAAAATCACCGAGCTGCGGTTCACGACCGAAATTCTCAGGTCGCGCCCGTTGTAAAAAGGAAGTCCCGACTCCCCGAAAGGATAGTTCGAAAGCACCTTTTTCGCCTCGATATCGACGAGCGAAAAGCCCTGGTCGTGCGCAACGAGGACTTCCCGGTCAGAGACGTGCAAAATCCGCTGCACGGAACTCGAGGGAAGCCCGCTTTGCGGCGTCACCCAATGGATGACCTTTTCAGGACTGTCCTTTTCGACGATGGCGACTCCCGGAAAAGGTTCCCACCACATTCCCACGCACAGATACTTGCCGGCGACCGCGACCGAAACGCCGTGATCGCTTGCCGGAACGCGGTTCACCCAGATAGGCGTCCAGGATATCCGACGGTAAATGGTGAGCATCGAAGGAATCCGCTCCGCAAGGCACCAGCGGAAAAGTTCCCTGTTTTCAAAAGCGGTCCGGTTCCTTTTCTTGAAAAGCCTCCCGATAGCCGGATTCACCCAGTCCGTTTTTCCCTGCCACTCGGAAAGCACACGGGCGAGAAGCTTCGGTTTTTCGAGAATCCCGTTCAGCGAACCTATGAGCGCGCTGTCCCTCGGAAAAGGCTTTCCTGACACGTCCGCAAGCGTCCAAGTGGAATTTTCGACAAGCGGAACGGAATCGAGCATCGCGCCTAGCCTTGCAAACTCCTTTTCCGGAGTCTGGTTCGGTACAAAGCGGAACGGGGTGAAGTCGCTCCGTTCAAACGACTTCTTGAAATCGCGAAATGTCCAGGAGCGCTTTTTCTGCAACCGCAACGGATCGATCGAAAGAAGGCCTCCGTCCGAAGAAAACGCGTAAAGGCTAGAACTGTCGCGGGCGTACCCCACGGTTGTTGCACGCAGGTCGAGACTCTTCGGCGAATCATCGAGCGAGCCTTTCTCGAAGCGGTAAACCTGCCCGTGAAGCGTCCCGGCGACAAGAGCGCCGTCCGGAAATTTTTCGAAAAAGACGAGGTCGTTCGGGTAAGGGTCAGGGAGGATCTTCCCCTGCATGATTTCGCTCGCCCCGAGCAGCGAACTCCAAGCCATCCACAAAAGCGGAAGGACGTTCAAAATGGCGAAAATCCATGCGAGAATCTTAACCATTCAGCGTATCCCTAGCAAAAGCCCGATACCAGAAATTCACGCAAAGGAGCATAAAAAGCATCATCAGCGTACCGAGTGCCGCACCCGCACCGAAATTCCATGTCGAAAAAGACGTCCGGTAAAGATAGGTCATCATCAAATCGCCGAACTTTCCCGGAAAACCCGCCCCGTTCCCGAACATCATCGCGACGAGATTGAAGCTATACATATTGATGACCAAGGTTTCCAGGATGACCAGGGCGAGGACAGGCCTAAGCATCGGAAGCGTAATCCGAAGGAAACGGTCACGAAGCGGGACTCCATCGAGTTCAGCCGCCTCGTAGATGTCGCGCGGAATTGCGGCAAGCCCAGAAAGGAACATCATCATGCAAAACGGCCAGTTGCGCCAGATAGCCGGAACGATAATCGCCCAGATGGTATTCGGGCCGGTAAGCCAGTTGGGCTTGATGAGCGTCCCGTCTGCGCCGTATTTCCAGACCGCGCCGAACAGTCCGGAAATCCAGTCCCAATGGAGAAAGTCAAAGAGAATCATGTTCACGATTCCCTCGTCCTGCTGCCACATGAACCCCCAGAGCAGTCCGGCGATATAGGTAGGGACAACCCACGAAACCATCAGCATGGTCCGGACTATTCCAGCCGTCGGAAAATTTTGCGAGACGAGAAGCGCGCCGAAAAGACCTAGAAAAATGCATCCGCCCGAAACGCAGACCGTATAGAGGAGCGTGTTGCGGATAGCGTCGAAAAGTCCCTCGCCCGAAGCGGAAGAAACCGCCGAGACAAAATTCCCTACCCGGAACTGTACGCCGGAAAAGTCCGATGCGCCAGGCTCCACGGAGAAAAACGGCAGGACGACGCCAAACAGGACCGGCACAAAAAAGAAAGCCGACAGGAAAAGGAGAAAAGGCAAGACAAACAGGTAACGGCGTTCCATCAGTCGCCCCTTTGCCGCCGGATGAAACGGTTGATTTCCCCGTCCGCCGCCCGGATTTCGGCAAGGATTTCCTTTTCCGGCCAGACATTTTCCGGGCTAGAGGTTATCAGGTCGAAAATGTTCCCGAAGCGGCGCAAAAGGATTTCCGTTTCGATTTCGCCCCAGTAGGGAACCGCCGGGTAGGAACGCAAATGGAAAATCATCTGCTGGAAAACCTCCCTCCGTGAGTCTTCCTTGAAAAAGGGATACTCGTAAGCCGAAAGAAGCGCCGGCAGAAATCCCGTCACGCGGGCGAGCGAAAGCTGGACATCGGATCGGGCGGAAAGATACTTGACAAGCGCCATCGCCGCGCGCCTGTGCGGAGAAAAACGAAAGACGGAAAGGTTCGAACCACCGGCAAAATAATACGGTTCCTTGCCGGGAGGCGCAGACGGCGGCAGCATACAGGAATAGTTTCTCGCCGTGACATTCTTTGACGAGCCGCCCAAAAAACGGGGGCTGTCCAGGTAAAGCGTCTTGTTCGTCACGTCAAACCAGAAAGCGAGCCGACCTTCGTCAAAATCCATGCTGACCTGGCTCGTGTTCCTCGAAAGATTCCGCCGGCTATTCAATCCGTCGCGAACAAGCCCCAGATAAAACAAAATTCCGTTTTCGCTTTCCTTCGAAGCGAGCCGGCTTTCACGGGCCGTCGAATCGAGAAAATCCCCGCCCGCCCCCCAGATCCAAGGCGCAAAGTTGTGGATGACATTCCAGTCGTGCTTTCCGGGATAGCCTATCGGGGAAATCGGGAGACCTTCGATATTCAGGTTCGCCTTCCGAATCTGCGAAAGCGCGCTTCGGAAATCGTTCCTGTTCCGGATTTTTTGCGGATCGATGCCGACTTTCGAAAGAACGTCCCTCCGAAAATAGAGCGGTCGCACATCCAAAAACCAGGGAACGGACGTCACATGGTTTTCGCCGACAGGCTTTGCGAACTTCATGGAAACGGGAGCAAAAATGGAATCCCCGCCGGAAACGTCTATCAGGGAATCCAGCGGAAGAAGTGCGCCCATCGCCGAAATCGTCGCGGCCCAGGTCGTCGGCATCTGGACAACGTCGGGACCGCTCTGGGTCGAAGCAGCCGCGGTAATCCGCGTCCATGCAACGCTCCAGTCGAGAACGGTCACCTGTACCTCGATTCCCGGATTTTCCTGTTCGAAATTGCGCAACAGGTGCTGCATGTCCGTCAACGGGTCCGGGCTGTTCGGCATAATCCAGAACTGCAGAACTTCCTTTTTTTCCGAATCGTCCGATGCGCACCCGAAAAGCAGAAAAGCGAAAATAACCGCCAGGATGTTTTGGAATGTGCGCATCAGCGGATACACGCCCCGGTCGAAATGTCAAACAGGCGGAGATTTTTTTCGGAGAGCGAAAGATAAATCTTTTCCCCAACAGCAAAGCGCTTTCCGGGCGGGACGCGTACGACAAGGCTCAGGTCGTTCACCTGCGCATAGACCAGCGTTTCGTAGCCTAGATGTTCCAAGACCTCGATGGTCGCGCAAATCGCATCCGGCGAAGCCTGCGCCACCGTAAAGAATTCGGGCCGGACACCGACTAGCAACCGGGGAAAGTCCCGGAACATTTTTCCGAAGTCCTCCGACACCGGAAAAAGAAAGGCGGCCTTTTCGAAAAAAAGCCCTTCGGGCGTCCACTGCGCGGCGAAGAGGTTCATCGGCGGAACTCCGATAAAACTCGCGACAAACTCGTTTTCGGGATGCTCGTAAAGTTCCATCGGCGTCCCCGCCTGCTGGATTTTCCCACCGGCGAGGCAGACAATCCGGTCGCCCATCGTCATCGCCTCGGTCTGGTCGTGCGTTACAAAGACCATCGTCGCCTGCAAGCGGGAATGCAAACGCCCGAGCTCGACGCACATCTGGTTTTTCATCTTGGCGTCAAGTCCCGAAAGCGGCTCGTCAAAGAGGAAAATCTTCGGTTTCCGCACAAGGGCGCGCCCGAGCGCAACCCGCTGCCTCTGCCCGCCGGAAAGGTGCTTGGGTTTCCGGTCAAGTATCGGTTCCAAATCCAGAATCTCGACAGCCTCGCGGATGCGTTCGCGGATTTCCGTCGCCGAATAGTTTCCCTTGATCCGCAGCCCGAACTCCAGATTGCCGCGCACGGTCAAGTGCGGGTAGAGCGCATGGCTCTGGAAGACCATCGCAATATCGCGATCCTTCGGTTCCAGGTTCTTCGCGTCCTTCCCGTGCAAGAAAAGGCTCCCGGAAGAGGGCGATTCCAGCCCGGCTATCATCCGGAGCACCGAAGACTTTCCACAACCCGAAGGTCCGACAAGAACGACAAATTCCCCCTCCCGGATCGAAAGCGAAAGGTCGTTCACGGCAAGGACGTTCCCCGGATATTCCTTGGAAACATGCGAAAGCTCGATCGCTATTCGGGAATCCGCCATTTTACTCCTTCAAGGCGTCCTCGTCGAAACTTTCATCGATTCCGCCCAGTTCGCTTTCGGACTTCGGCTTCTCGACTTCGAAAAGCTTGCGGAGCGGCTCGATCTTGTAGCGGTTCCGTTCCTCGGGAAGCGTGAACGGGGCGAGGTTCAGGGCAACGAGAATCGAATTCGGGTAATTGTTCACCTTCTTGACAAACTCCGATTCCGAACAACCTTCATTGTAAAAATCCACGACGAAAGTGTCCCAGAGTTCCTCGTCAAGCTTCTGGAGAGCCTCGGCTTCGGTAGCAACGCCTTCCACAAAGGCTCCGGTCAAAAGCCCAGAAACCACCTCGATGGCGCAATTTCTGCGGTTTTCGTCACCTTCCCAGAGAAGGATCCGTCGAGAGCTGTAATCGCGCGGTTTCAGAGCGCTTTCGATATTGTCCTCGTTCGTAAATTCGGGGATTTCCTGGTCCAGGAGATCGTCAAAGTTCTGTTTGTCCGGCATAAAACTCCTTTTTGATGAATTTAACAAAAAATTCCGTCGATGTCCGCATCCGAAAGGTTCGTGAGCGCATCTAAAAATTCCACCTGCATGCTTCCCGTTCCCCGAGCGGTCTTCCCCGCGATTCCACCCGCAATTCCCATCGTCGCCATGCCGCAGACGGCAGCGAGAAACATATCGTCCGCGCAGGCGGCAAAGGCACCGAGTATCGCCGTTGCCGTGCATCCCATGCCCGTGACGCGTCCCATCAGGGGATGCCCATAGGGAATGCGCTCCACGCGTATCCCGTCGCTCACGACATCGACGGCTCCGCTCACGACCACGACCGCCCCGGTTTCCTTCGCAAGTTCCGTCGCAAAGGAAAGCGCCTCGTCCGAAGACGTCGTGCTATCGACACCCTTGGTCCTTGTTCCCGCCTTGGCCAGAGCCATAATCTCGGAAGCGTTACCGCGGACAATCGAAGGCTTCAGCTCCGAAAGAATCTTCGAGCAGACCTCGAGCCTGTAAGGCGTCGCCCCGGCGCCGACCGGATCGAAAACGATGGGAATGTTTTTCGCCATCGCGGATTTCCCGGCGACAAGCATCGAATCCACCCACGCCCTTTCAAGGGTCCCGATATTTAAAACCAACGCCGAAGCGATACTCGTCATGTCGGCGACCTCGTCTATCGAATGCGCCATCACGGGAGACGCCCCAATGGCAAGAAGCGCGTTTGCCGTATTGTTCATCACGACAAAGTTCGTGATGTTGTGGACCAGCGGCGACGCGGAACGGACGCCCGCGATGGCCTTTTTCAAAACATCCTTGGAAAGCATAAGAAATCCTTGATTTTACAAAAAAAACACCCCAGATGGAATCCCGGGGTGAATCGTTTAAAAGCGATAACGCTTAGGTGTGGGCATCGACCCATTCCGCGTTCTTCCGGCAAGCCTCGACGGACTTCGCAAAGGCAGCCTTTTCCTCGTCGTTCATCTTGACTTCGAGAATCTTTTCGACACCGTTTGCGCCGACCACGACAGGCACGCCGCAGTAGAGCCCCTTCACGCCGTATTCGCCATCGAGCTTCGCAGCGCAGGAGAACACGCTCTTCTTGTCGAGGAGGTAGGCTTCCGCCATGTGGATAGCGGAAGTAGCCGGGCTGTAGAAAGCGGAACCGCGTCCGAGCAGGTTCACGATTTCACCGCCGGCTCCGGCAGTGCGCTTCGCGAGTTCGGCGAACTTTTCCTTGCTCATCAGCTGCGGCAGGGGAATTCCGCCGACCGAGACGCATTCGTAGATGGAAACCATCGTATCGCCGTGGCCGCCCATGACAAGCGCCTTGACATCTTCGACGGAAACGCCGAGTTCGTCAGCGACAAAGCAGGCGAGACGCGCGGAGTCGAGAACGCCGGCCATACCGATGACGCGGTTCGCCGGGAATCCGGTCTGCTTCTGCATGTTGTAAACCATCGCATCGAGCGGGTTCGTGATGACGATGACAAAAGCGTTCGGAGCGTTCGTCTTGATGGCTTCGGCAACCGTCTTGATGACGCCGCAGTTCTTGTCTAGAAGATCGTCGCGGCTCATGCCCGGCATCCGCGGGAAACCGGCAGTGACGATGACGACGTCCGCACCCTTGAGGTCCGCATAATCCGTAGAACCGGAAAGATTCACGGAAGAGTTGATGACGGAGCGCCCTTCCATGATATCGAGGGCCTTGCCCTTCGGCATGCCTTGGGTCTGCGGGATATCGATAAGCACGACATCGCCGAGCTGCTTCTGGGCGAGAACCAAAGCCATCGTTCCGCCGATTTGACCTGCGCCGACAAGCGCGATTTTCTTTCTAGCCATAAATGAACCTTCCTTCTTGGGACAAAAATGTTGGCCATAAGATAGCAAATTTCAGACAAAAAAGCGCCTTTTCCGAAAATAGGCGCGGGCAAACCCAGAGGTCTAGCGAAATTCGGGCGCAATCGTGCAGATAAGGACAAAGCCCGAAAGACCGTGAAAGCCTATCTGCAGGCGGAAAAAATACATGTCCGGCTTGCGGACCCGGATTCCGAAACCCCAGGAGTTCAGAAGCTTATCACTGTCAAAGGTATGCCATGTTCTCCCGTACATCACATACTCGTCAAAGATCACCCCATCGACAAGCCTGTCGATAGGCCAGCGGTATTCGAGAGAAATCCCCTTCATCGCGTAATCGGTATAGACCCTGCTGTAGCCGCGGAGCGGGTAGCGCGTACTGGCCGTTGAAAAGGCCGTAAAAGGGGCGCCCCCCTCTTCCATTTCCCACATCTGCCGCAAACGGAACTGGACAGCGAGCACCCGTCTGTTGAGAAGGGTGTTCCGGATGTTTTCGGGGCGCCAGAGCCGTAGAGTCTCTTCCCAGGAAAAATCCGTGTAGAATTTCCGCGACATACGCGCTTCCTTCGCAGAAAGCCCGTACTTAGACGAATCCTTTCCCAGATAGAAATAGTGCTGGGCGACAAAATCCAGGGCCTGGTAGTCGTGGGAAAACTCGTTGGACCGGAGCGAAGAGTTTTTCCCGCCGTAATCCCCCACGTGCGTATAGTTCCACGAAACGGAAAGCCGGGAGCCTCTCGTCGGGACATAGGGCGCGTCGAGATTGTCAAACGTCAGGGCAAGCTTTACCGGGAACTGGTTATACCTCTGGTAGAGACCGCGGTCATACGGATTGAAGAGCGGATGCTGCGAAAGGACCGTATCCCCGACATCGGGGATGTCAAAGCGCTTGCGCGAAAGCCCGAACGTCGCCTGGATATCCATGTTGGGAATCGGAAGCGGACGCCCCACCCGGAATTCCGCGGAATAGGAGGAATCTGTGAAGGAAAATTCCTCGTCACGGTCCGCAAGCGTAAGGGAACGCGGTACGGACATTCCCGCATCCCGGTCCATTTCAAAATCGAATCGCCCACCGAGAAGAAACTCCGTCCCGAATACGTTGCGCTTCGTATAGCGCGCGGTGAAGTCCAGGTCGCTATTTGCGAAAAGCCCTGCGCTGAACACGAAATAGTCCTTTTCAAGGATCATGTTCCGATGGCGGTAGGCGAATCCCATCATCGTCGTCGCCCCGGGCCGCAGGTTGAACGTCGGATAGATAAAAATATTCCTGTCCTTCCCGAACGTAATCGCATCGACTCCCGTCTCGACCACATTATTCTTGACCGCATAGTGAATCGGCGCAGAGAAAGGAAAAACAAGAACGTTCAAGGCCGGCTGGACAACATGGGAAAACGGCCACGCCAGGTATTCCGCAAGCGTCTTTCCCGGCTTTTCGGAAGCGGCGGAATCCGCAGGCAGAGACGATTCCTTCGCGTAGAGCGAAAAAGCCGAGAGAAGCAAGATTCCAAGTATCCGGGACATTTTGCAGACAATTTAACAAATCGCGTCAAAATAAAATTTTCAGAAAAATCCCCGCCTTGGATTTTTTAGATTATCGCTTGATGTTTTCCCTTCTCCAGAGAATCCTGCGCAGCGCTATCCGGCATCCGAAAGCGGTTCTTTTCCTTTCGCTTATCCTGACCGTACTTTCCGTCTATCCGGTGACGCATCTCAAGTGGGAACTTCACACCATCGACATGCTCCCGGATTCGTCCGAGGTCAAGCGGACAAGCGCAATCGTCGAAAAGAACTTCGGCGGATTCGGATCGCTCATAGTCGTCATCACCTCGGAAGACAGCGCAAGGAACGACCGACTTGTGAGCGGGCTTGCAAAGTCTCTCGAAGGTAGCCGCTTTGTAAACTTCGTCGATTACAAGTCCGACGCCGAATTTTTCGAGAAGAACAAGCTTCTCTATATCCACACGTCCGATCTCCGGCGCATCCGCAACCGACTGTCCGACCTGCGCTCGCGCTACGCGTTCGAAGCGAGCCCGTTCTACGTCGATCTCCTTTCGAACGATTCCCTCCTGAAACTCACCCGCGATTCCCTCGCCCGGGAAATTTCCGACTCGCTCTCCATCGGGGAACTCGAACGGAAATACCTTTCGCCGCTGAAGACCATGTATTCCAACGAAAGCGGAACGATTCGGGCGCTCAACATCTTTCCGAGGAAAAGGGTTTCCGACCTCGACGCTTCGCGCAAGCTCATCCATGTCGTAAACGGCGCGTTCGAAAGCCTCCCGGAAAGCGACCAGGCGAAGATGTTCATGACGGGCAAGGTTTTCCAGACGGCAAGCGAGGGAAGGCTCGTGCTGTCCGAAGCCCGCTCCACGGGCATCATTCTCGCGGTAGTTCTCGCCCTATTCCTGCTTTTTCGCTTCGCCAAAAGACCCGCGCTCTTTCTGCTTTCCATTATCCCGATGGCGCTCGTCCTCACGTGGACAATGGCCGCAGCCTTCCTTCTCTATGGGCGCATCAACCTGTATTCCCTGATCCTCGCCATCATCCTGCCCGGAATTTCCTCGCGGGAAATCATCCACCTGATGACGCGATACGCCGACGAGCAACGAAAAGGCCTAGGATACGAACTGAGTCTCGAAAGTGCGCTTCTCGGCGTCGGCCCGACCATCGCCATGTCCGCATTTTCCATCGCCGGAGCCTTTCTCGGGCTTTTGTTCGTCCCGCTCTCCGGAATCCAGGAATTAGGCGTTCTCGGCGGGATAGGCTCCATCCTCAACTGGGCGGTATCGGGACTTGTGTTTCCGGCACTCATCGAAGTCACCGGGCATTACCGCACGTTCCTTGTCTTCGAAAAGATCAAGGCGCGGATGGAGGATTTTAAAGAGCGTCCTTTCTCCGGCTTCAAAAAATACATCGCCCCGGTCGTCCTTCTCTCGCTGATTCTCCCGGTTCGAGGCGTCTATCCCGAATTCGATTACGATTTTTCGCACACCGAATACAATCCGAAAACCGTCGAGGCGGACGAGCTTTTAACCCACACGAACTTCGTCAAATACGATCCAGTCGTCGTAGTCCTGCCCAGCGCGGAAAAGGTCCGGACTTTCTACAACCGGATGAACCGTGAAATCGAGGCGAATCCCGACACGAAAATCCGTGCGGTCGCCATCTACCAGAACCTGCTTCCGTCAAACCAAAAGGAAAAAATTTCGCTCATCAGGGAAATCCGGGGAGAACTCGATCCCGAAATCCTGAAAAAGCTGAGCCCGGCGGATTCTGACAGAATCGAAAAAATCGTCCGCGAATGGAACGACGTTCCCGTCCTCTACAAGGACCTTCCCGAAAATCTGCGTCGCATCTTCGGGGAGAACGGGGAAGGTTTCGGGGAATTCGCCTTTCTCCTGCCGAACTTCAACCCGGACGACGGTCTAGCCTGCCGAAAGCTCGCGCGTGAACTGGAATCCGTTAAATATCCCAAAACCGGGTCGGCGCTTGTCCGCGCGGAACTTCTAAACCGGACGCTTCCCCACTTCCACAAGGCGATTCTTTTCGCCGTCGCGAGCGTCTTCTTCCTCACCTTCCTCTTTTACCGGAAAATTTCCTTTTCGCTCTTCACGCTGGTTTCGCCGATCGTCGCCTTCTTCTGGCTTCTTTCGCTCCTCAGGCTTCTCGGAATCGAGCTCTCGTCCTACAGCTCGCTCGCCTTCCCCATCCTCATCGGCATGAGCATCGAGGGTTCCGTCCAGCTATGGTCCGCCTATTACGAGCGTTCCACCGGGAGCATCTACTACATTCTGAAAACGACAGGCGTCACCTGCCTCTTTTCGGAAATCCTTACCGTGACCGTCCTCTTCGGGCTTTTCCTCTCCTCGCATCCCGGGGTGCGGGAAATCGGTCTTGTATCCGTCCTGGGAATCCTCTGCATCACGCTTTCCCACCTGTTCGTGTTTCCGCTCCTCGCCGGATGGCTTGATATCCGCCGAATCAAAAGGAGAAAAAGAAAATGAAAAATCTGTCCCGGCGCATCCAGAACATCGCTCCGTCGCTCACCGTCGAAATCGATACGCTCGCCAAGAAACTCAAGGCCGAAGGCAAGGACATCGTGTCGCTCGGCGCGGGCGAACCCGACTTCGACACCCCGGAAGAAATCCGCGAAGCGGGAAAGGCCTCGATCGACGAAGGCAAGACGCGCTATACCTCGCCGCAAGGGATTCTCGAAGTCCGCAAAGCGGTCGTAAAAAAACTTTTCAGCCAGAACGGCCTCCGCTATTCCCCGGAACAAATCATCATGACCAGCGGAGCGAAGCATGCCGTCTTCAATGCGCTGCTAGCGCTAATCAACCCGGGCGACGAGGTAATCATCCCAGAGCCTTACTGGGTGACGTATCCCGAACTGGTGAAGCTTCTCGGCGGAATCCCCGTCTTCGTCCACACCGACGAAACAAAGCGTTTCCAGATGTCCGGAGAGGAACTCGAAAAAAAGATTTCGGAAAAGACGAAAGCCGTCATCCTGAACAATCCGACAAACCCGACGGGAACGCTCTACTCCGAAGAAACGCTCGATTCCATCGCAAGCGTCATCGTCGCAAACGACCTTTACGCGGTTTCGGACGAGGTCTATGAACACTTTTCCTACGGAGGAAAGTTCAAGAGCCTCGCCGCGTGCCCGGGAATGATTGAGCGCACAGTCCTCATCAACGGGCTTTCCAAATCCCACTGCATGACCGGCTGGCGCGCAGGCTTCATCGCCGCACCGGAACCGGTTGCAAGGCTCATCGCCAAGGCGCAAGGGCAAACGACCCACCATCCGTCAAACGTCGCCCAGTATGCGGCCAAGAAGGCTCTCGAAATGCCACTCGACGGCGTCCTGGAAATGCGCGACGAATTCCGGAAGCGGAGAGACTTTATCTTCCAAAAAGTATCGAATATTCCGGGCATCCATGCGGATCTCCCGAACGGTGCCTTTTACCTTTTCGTGAAAATCGGCGAACTTTTCGGAAAGACCGCCCCGGACGGAAAGATCATTTTGAATTCAGTCGAATTCTGCACCTACCTGCTTGAAGAAACGGGTCTCGCGATTGTCCCCGGGAGCGCCTTTGGGCGCGAAGGCTACGTGCGGCTTTCGTATGCCGCCTCGATGGAAACACTCGAAAAGGCCGCGGAACGCCTGGAGCGGGCCGTTTCCGCGTTGCGCTAGCCAAGGGTTTTCATGGCATCCACTTTCTTTGTCCAGAAAATCCCGGCGGAGAAACCTTTCGTCATCGGACGCGGAAAGGGCGTCGATTTCGAACTGAAAGACGCTTCCGTTTCAAGACGACACGCAAGGATCGAACACAAAGCGGGTCGCTGGATTTTCACGAACCTGAGCGAAACCTCGGGGTCGCTCTTCCAGGGAAAGGACATCGATACAAAGGACATCGAAGACGGAGACGTCTTTCTCTTGGGTTTGCAACAGCTTCGCTTTTCGATCAAGGACGGCGAACTTTCCCTTTCCCATGTCCGCACGCTAGAAGACGTCCCGGCAATTCCGCTTTCGGAAAAATTCTCCGTCACGCTTGGCCGCGGTTCAAACGACGACGAACCGGGAACAATCCTCCACCCGGCATGTCCCAAAAAGCTCGCGACGGCGAGACTCGAAGGAAAACGTCTGCGTCTCGACTTTTCGACTCGGATTTTTTCCCGGACAAAGTATCTCGAAAACCGCGGGACATTGAAGCTTCCCTGGTGCCTTCTCGAATTTCGCGACGGGAATCTTTTTCTCCACCAGAAAGATGTCGGATTTTCCCTGACCGTTTCGGACGTGTCCGTGGAAATTTCCCACAGGAAAATTCTCGAAGACATCCGATTTTTCCTGCCCGCCGGCAAAATCCTTTCCATCATCGGCCAGAGCGGACAAGGAAAAAGCACGTTCCTCGAACTTCTCGCGGGAAAGGTGCGCCGTTCAGAAGGAAACATTTTTCTCGACGGCATCGACTACGAAGCGGGAAACGTCCAGCGCGAAATCGCCTACCTGCCGCAGGAACCGCTTCTTAGGAACGCGCTAACCGTCAGCGAAACGCTCCGCCTTTCGGCGCGAATTTCCCTCCCGAAAGACTACACGGCAAACGAAACTGAAAACCGTTCGGCAAAACTTTTAGAACTTCTGCGCCTTTCAGGTCTCGAAAACCAGAAAATTGCGCACCTGTCGGGCGGAGAACGTCGCCGCGTCGCCATCGCGGCAGAGCTGATGGGCGCCCCCGGCCTGATCCTTCTCGACGAACCGCTTTCCGGCCTCGACCCGCTGAACGCGAAACGCCTCTGCTCCTACCTCAGGGAACTTTCCTCAAAAGGCCATACCGTCATCCTCACGACGCACAGTTACGAAGCCTTGCAGGTCTCCGATGAAATCCTTCTCATCCACCAGGGAAAGATGGGATTTTACGGAACCCCGACGGACGCATTCCGTTTTTTTAACGCACAGGATCCCGAAGGAATTCTCGAAACTCTTTCCGACAGGACTTCTGAAAACTGGAAAGAAGCCGGCATCTGCAGCCGGGTAGAAAAGCCCGAACCCGTCGAATCGTATTTTCC
This sequence comes from uncultured Fibrobacter sp., assembly GCA_934691725.1. GTDB lineage: Bacteria > Fibrobacterota > Fibrobacteria > Fibrobacterales > Fibrobacteraceae > Hallerella. Next base: position 33,131 of record CAKUTF010000027.1, read on the forward strand.
GCAGTACCCGCGAAAGGATATATTCCCTTATTTCTTCGCAGTCCTTTGCCGACAATGGTTTCGGGATCCCGGCAAGGCCGGGTCGCTCGTCGTCCAGCCGGTCGTCATCGGTTTTCTCTTCTCCCAAATTTTTTCGAAAACGTCTTCGCTCTGGGTCGCGGCCTTCGCCCTCGTTCTCTCGGCAAACTGGTTTGCCCTCTCCCTTGCCGTCCGGGAAGTCGTGCAGGAAAAGAACCTCCTCCTCGGCGAATTCCGCAAAGGGGTCTCACCCGCCAAGATCCTCACGGCAAAGCTCATCTTCACCGCGTTTTTCGCCATTTTCGAAGCGGGAATCGTCTATGCGTTTCTTGCCGAAAGCGTCTCCGTCCCCCCTTCCGCGCCTCTCTGGATTACTTTGTGTGCAACGATACTTCCCGCATCCGCCGCGGGTCTCCTGCTCAGCGTCTTCGCGAGAAATCCCGGACAGGCGAACGCTTTTCTTCCGCTGGTGATCCTTCCGCAAATCGCCCTTTCCGGCGCGCTTGTTCCCAAAGACCAGATGACGGAAATCGCCCAAAAAATATCCCTCGCGATATGGACGCTTTACGACCAGTCTGCGATGCAGGACGTATTCATGGGCATGGATGCGCGGCTTTCCGACTGGACGCTCCCGATTTTCATCGCCATCTTAATTTATATTGTATCCATCATCGCCTTAAAACACATGAAGAAAGCAAAATGACGACTGAAAAATTTCCAAGACCTTTCAATGACGACTACGAACTTTTGGGCGTTCTCGGCAAAGGCGGCATGGGATATGTCTATAAGGCTCTCCAAAAAAACCTGAAGCGCGAAGTCGCCCTCAAGGTTCTCGACGCATCCTCCGACAAGGAATCCGTAGAAAGATTCTACATGGAAGCCCAGGCGATGAAGGAACTAGACCACCAGAATCTAGTCCAGGTCTTCGACTTCGGCAAGCAGGGAAACCAGCTCTACATCGCGATGACGTATGTCAAGGGCAGCACGCTCTCGGAAGTTCTCGAACACCGAAGACGCCTAGACTTCGACGCCATTGAGATAATCACGAAGCAGGTCGCCCGGGGGCTTCTCTATGCGCACAGCAAGGGAATCGTCCACCGAGATGTCAAGCCATCGAACATCATGATAACGCACGACAACCGCGTCTATCTGATGGATTTCGGGATTTCGCACATCCAGTCCGCGGAACGCCTGACGATGACAGGCATGACAATGGGAACGCCCGAATACATGTCGCCCGAGCAGTGCCACGGCGACGACGTCACAATCGGTTCGGACATTTACAGTCTAGGCGTCATCCTTTTTGAAATGACCTGCGGACGCCTGCCGTTTACCGGTTCAAAGCCCATCGAAATCGCGATGAAGCATGTCCAGGAAGAGCCACCCAACCCGGAAAACTTCCGACCCGACATGCCGAAAGGCCTTGCGAAGCTTATCCTGAAATGCCTCAAGAAAAATGTCGGGGACCGCTTCAAGAACATGCAGGACTTTTTGAACGCACTCGATATCGTATTCGCTCCGCTCCACCCCGGCGAGCAGCACCACGGGCACGACACGATGAGCATCCGCAAGCTCATCAAGAACCGCCCGTTGATTACAAACAAAGTATCCGACAACGTCCGGCGCTTCACGAACAAGCACGTGAAACTCTTCGCCATCGCCCTGTTTCCGCTTCTCGTCCTTTTGCTCCTAGCCTTCCTTCTTTCCTACAAGCCGCCCAAGACACTCCAGGAAATCCAGAATATCGAAATCCGCGCGGCCCACGAAGAACGCAACATGGAAGGCACGGGCGATTACTCGGAATCGAACCTCATCGACAAGGATCTGAAGACCGCATGGCTTCTCCCGATGCCGTCCAATTCCAGGGCGCCGATTTTCATCCTGAACTTCTCCTCGCCCACAATCGTCACGGCGATAGGCATTGCAAACGGATTCCAGAAATCGAACGACGACGAGTTCGGCGACCGATTCCGCATCTTCAACAAGCCGAAAACGCTTTCCATTCTCACGCGGGAAGGTTACCGGCAGACGATCCAGCTCGAAGACATGAAAGGTGTCCAATATCCCGAAATTCGCGCGATGGAGACGACCGAAATCCAGGTTTTTCTCGAAGACGCCTACACCGTAAACGAATCGGCGGATCTCGCCATTTCCGAAATCCGCATTCTCGGACTTCTCGCCCAATGATTTCCAGAACGTCAAGCAGAAACAAACAAAAAGGACGCTTTGCGGAACTGCACGCAGCGGCCTACCTGTGCCGCCAAGGCTGCAAGATTCTCGCGCGAAACTACCGCTACCGAAACGGCGAACTTGACATTGTCGCCAAAGATTCCGCGGGAACAATCCTTTTCGTCGAAGTCAAATCCGTCTGGAACGAACGCAAAGGTTCTCCGGCAAGCCGAGTAAACGAGAGCAAGCGATTCCGCATCTGGAGAACAGCCGCCCATTTTCTGCACTTCAACGGCGGAGAAGACCAAAAAGCCCGCTTCGACGTGATAGGCATCGACCTGCGAAACGGAAAGTTGCAGCTTCGCCACTATCCCGACGCCTTTGTCGCTCCGCGAGTCATTCCCGAATGTTAAATTTATTCGCAAATGAGACTTGAAGTACATCCCCAAAACCCGCAAACCAGGTTCGTCCGTCAGGCGGCAGAAGTCCTAGAAAAAGACGGGCTTCTCCTCTACCCCACGGAATCCGGCTACGCCATCGGCTGCTCCGCGGAATCTTCCAAGGCGATTCACCGGCTCTACCAGCTGAAAAAACCGATGAAAAAATTCGTCATGGCGATTATCATCCCCGACATTCGCGCGGCGGCGGAATATGCGCACGTCAGCAATTTCGCTTTCCAGATCATGAAGCGACGCGTTCCGGGTCCCTATACGTTCATCCTCCCGGCAGATCCTTCCATCGCGAGAAAGCTCGATGTCAAGCGGCCCGAAGTCGGCTTCCGGATGCCCGAGCATCCCTTTTTCAAGGAACTTTTCCGCATCTTCGACAAGCCAATCCTTAGCACGGCGGCAAAACTTTCGGACGACACCGTTTACACGGAACCGAACGATCTGTGGAACCTTTTCAAGCACAGCGTCGATCTGATGGTGGATTCTGGGCCTATCGAAATTCGCCCGACAAATATTGTCAGTTTAGTCGATGACCGGATAGAAATTCTCCGCGGGGAACTCTTGCCCGAACCGTGAACCTGTCCTTGGTTGATTACCAGAAACGAGAAATTGACTGTCTAGCGTAATCAAAGCTTAGAACAGAATGTTTAGTTGAGAGAATTAAGGGAACAGGGACTAGGGAGTAGGGATTAGTATTAGAGCGTGTTCAGAACTTAGAGCTTAGCTCGACAAGCTCGCTAGCCTGTCAAATCCCATTCCTTAAAGGGGATTCCCCGGTCAAGTCGGGGAATGACAGCAGAGAGGAGCGTCAGAGCTTAATTGATAGTTAGTTGACAGAAAATCAGGAGCCAAGAATCAGGTGCTAGCGGTCCAGCGGTAAAATTTTCCACAAATCCGACTTCATCATACAGAAAAGCTCGCTCCGCAGACCAATTCCTAAGCCTAGACGTTCGCGGTTCTGACCACTGATCACTGTCCACTAAGCAAAGCTTAGATGTCTGCTGACTAATCCCTATTCCCTCATCCCTAGTCCCTAAGCATAGGTGTCCGCTGTTTCTAAGCTCTAAGTTCTCTCAACTAAGCTCTGACTAACCACTGTCCAATAAGCCTAGACGTTTGCAGACCCATTTCTCATTGCTAATTGCTAATTCCTCATTCCCTTAGACGTCTGCAGACTATTCCCTAATCCCTGAACTTAAATGTACACGGTTCTGACCACTGCTCACTAACCACTAGCCACTGAACATAGACGTCCACGGTTCAAGCCATCTTTTCTATTTTAGAATTATGAATTCCGAATTTTTGAAGCGTTCCATCGAACTCGCCGAACAAAGCGTCCAGAACGGCGGAGGACCTTTCGGAGCCGTTATTGTCAAAAACGGACAAATCATCGCGGAAGCGGAAAACTCGGTAACAAAAGATTTGGACCCGTCCGCCCACGCCGAGGTGAACGCAATCCGCAAGGCTTGTAAAATTCTCAAGACCCACGAACTATCCCGTACGGAAATCTACTGCTCTTGCGAACCGTGTCCCATGTGCCTCTCCGCCATCTACTGGGCGCACATTCCAAAGGTTTACTTTGCCGCCGACCGGGCAGATGCCGCAAACGCCGGATTCAACGACGATTTCATTTATTCCGAAATCAAAAAGCCTGCGAAAAAACGCAGCATATCGATGATTCAAACCAAAACGCCCGACAACCAAAAGCCTTTCGATCTCTGGCTCGAAAAAAAAGACAGGATGGATTACTAATGCGCATTTCCGAAAAAGAAGCCTTTGATTTATTCCATGCGCCGTTTGACGAACTTTGCAAAATGGCGAACGCCGAAAAGGAAAAACGCCACGGAAAAAATATCTATTGGGTGAACAACCGGCAGATAAATTACACGAACGTATGCGTCTTGCACTGTTCTTTCTGCGCTTTCTCCAAGATCCGCAAGACAGATGAGAATGCCTACGACTGGACCCTTGACGACATTCAAAAAAAAGCGGAAGAAGCCGTAAAAGGCGGCGCCAAGGAGTTGCATATCGTCGGCGGACTCCATCCCGACCACCCATTCGGCTATTACATCGAAATGCTCTCCCTTCTTCGCGAAAAATTTCCAGGCGTAAACCTCAAGGCCTTTACCGCGGTTGAAATTTGCCACTTTGCAAAGCTTTCGGGAACACCCGTCAGGGACATTCTGAGCGACCTGAAATCCGCCGGCCTTGATGCGCTTCCGGGAGGAGGCGCCGAACTTCTCGGCGAGGTTATCCGAAAAAGAATCTGCGGCAAAAAGGAAACCGGAGCGGAATGGCTCGAAGTCCACCGCGAAGCGCACAAGATGGGAATCCCCACCAACGCGACGATGCTTTTCGGACATGTCGAACGCTTAGAAGACCGAATTGAACATCTATCGCTCCTCCGCCAGCTCCAGGACGAAGCTCCCGGATTTTTCGCCTTCATTCCGCTCGTTTACCATCCAGAAAATACGCCGCTCGGTCACAAAGTCAAGCAAAAAACATCCGAAGAGGACGTTCTCCGAACGATCGCCGTCGCAAGGCTTTTTCTCGACAACTTTCCGCATATCAAGGCGTATTGGATCCAGACAGGCATTCCAACCGCGCTGAAAGCCTTACACGCCGGAGCTTCGGATATGGATGGGACCATCATGGAAGAAAAAGTTACCCATGCGGCAGGCGCCAAGACATCCATTGGAATGAGCCCAGGAAGAATGAAAAGCCTGATTCTCGGCGAAGGACTTGTCCCCGTCGAACGAGACGCCCTTTACGATGTGATTGGCGGTTCGGAAATCAGTGGCTAGCGGTCAGTGATTAGCTGTCTAGCGTGTTCAGGCTTAGAACTGAGAGCTTTGTTGATAGTTGTTAGTTGACAGAAATCAGGAAACAGAAACCAGTAAATGGAGAAGGGACTTGGGATGCGGTACGAGGGACACGATGTGAGGGATTAGGATTAATTAGGAATTAGAAATGAGGAATTGACTGTTTAGCGAGCCGTTGTCAGAGCTTAGAACTGAGAGCTTAGGTTTGCAGACATCGATGTCGCTTAAACTGTCATTACCGGGCATAGACCCGGTAATCTTGATTCCCCGGTCAAGCCGGGGAATGACATCGTACCTTGTTCCGCGTCCCAAAAGCCTAGACG
>CAKUTF010000028.1 GCA_934691725.1 uncultured Fibrobacter sp.
ATGAACAGGTTCCGCAAGCTGTCGGTGAGGTTCGAGAAGAGCGCGCTGTCCTACATGGCGCTCCTGCACCTTGCCGCAGGAATCATCGCACTAAGGAAAGTCGTCGCTATTTAGGGATAGGCTCTTAGACGTCCACAGTTCTAAGCTCTCTCAACTAAGTTCTAAATAGCTCGACAAGCTCGCTAACCTGTCAAATCCCATTCCTTAAAGGAGATTCCCCGGTCAAGCCGGGGAATGACATCATACCTTGTCCCGCTTGACTCTTCCCAAAAGCCTAGACGTTTGCGGCCTAATCCCTAATCCCTCATCCCTAGTCCCTAAATTTAAACGTCCACGGCTCCCATTTCCCATTTCCCATTTCCGAGTAATTGATACGATTGATACGGAATTATCTATTTTTAGACGAAAACATTAGGAATTCTTTCTGCATGAACCTATCTTCTAAGCAACCAAAACGAGGATATTCCCATGAAACTTCAAAAGGTTCTAATGTTCACAATCGGCATTCTCTCTTCGGCGGCAATGGCGCAAGACAAAGATTATTCAGGTGCGGAACTTTACACCCGCGATACCCAGATGTATGGAAAATACGAAGCCCGGATGCAGATGGCTGCGGGTTCGGGAATCGTCAGTTCCATGTTCCTCTACCACAACGATTCCTACATGGGCGGCGAAGAGCCTTGGGTTGAAGTCGATATCGAAATCCTCGGCAAGAAACCTGGAAGTTTCCAGTCGAACATCATCACGGGAAGCGCAGAAAGGAAAACGACAAGCGAAAAGCACCACGCGCTCGACCCGGCTGCAAACCTAGGTTACCATACGTATGGCATGGAATGGACTCCGACATACGTTTCGTGGATTATCGACGGCGTAGTCGTACGAAAGACGATGATCGATTCCAACGACACCAAGGGTCAAGTTGCCGCTCTCATTCGCGAACAGGGATTGCGTTTCAATCTCTGGTCTTCGGAAACCGTAGCCTGGGTCGGAGCCTTCGACGAATCGATTCTGCCCGTCCACCAATTTATCGACTGGGTGAAAGTTTATACGTACACGCCCGGCAGCGGAGAAAACGGTTCGGACTTTACGCTCGCCTGGACCGACGATTTCGATACTTTCGACGACAGTCGCTGGGCTACCGGAGACTGGACTTTTGACGGAAACCGCGTCACGATGAGTCCGGAAAATGTCACCGTTTTGGACGGGCATCTGGTTCTAAGCCTCACCAAGGCCGGAGCAGAAGGTTTTCAAGGAAACGTTCCCAAGGATGACCCGACGGCTATTCGAAAGAATTCGTCCATCCGTCCCGCCATATCACACCCGGAAACACTCAAAACCTTTGACCTGATCGGTCGCTACAAAGGACAGAAGAAAAAATGAAAGACGAAATCGTCAAGGCGTTACTCCAAAGCGTCCATGCCGACGGAGACAGGCTTCCTTCGGTAAGAGCGCTGATGAAATCCCTGAACGTGGCTTCGGCTACCGTCCAGCGCGCCTTGCACGAACTTTCGAAACATCGGATCATCCATACGGTTCCCGGCAAAGGCTGTTTTTGGGGAAGCCCTACCGAAAAAATTTTGTCCATACAAAATACACGGAACGATTCCCTTTCGGAAAAATTCCAGGCGGATATCCGGGCGGGAATTTTTTCTTTCCAGGAACCGCTTCCCTCGCAAAAAGAGCTTTCTTTCCGCTATCGCGTATCGACTTTTCGGATGCGCCGATTTTTGCAAGAAAAGTTAGAGGAAGGCCTTCTTGTGCGCGAAGGAAAGGGAAGGTATTTTTTTCCGAAACAAAAAGAACGTTCGGCAGATTCCGAGATTTTGCTCGTTACGCGATCCTCGTCGTGGGGCGAATTTTATCCTGCCAGCGAACGCGAAATGGATTTCATCCGATACGCCTACCAGACAGGCGCCAAGAAACGTTGCAAACTAAAACTATTGGGCTTCGACGAATTTTCCGGAAAATTTATCGACCGGAATGGGAATGTCAAGGAGCTGGCGGACTTTCCGAATGTCATCGGCATCATTCTCTCGACGATGCTCATGGAAAATCCGAACCAAATCCTTTCAAGATTCAAGCCGATTTCCGTGCCGATCTCAATCTGGTGGGAGCATCCGCTCGAATCGCTTTCCAAGAATTTTCTAAACCGAGAAAACTGGGCTTTTTTCAATTCGACTTTTGGAAAAAATCCGGGCATATTTTTGGGAAGATTCCTTTTGAAAAAAGGCTTCAAAAAAGCCGCTTACATTTCTCCCTATCATGCGAGTTCCTGGTCTAGGGACAGGCTGCAAGGCCTTAGGGAAAGCGGTCTAGAAATCCACGCCTTTACCGATTCCGAATTCGCTAGCCCATGGGATTTCCGAAACATCGCCAGCAAGAACGGTCCCAAATTCAGCATTGAATTACGCGCAAAACTTGGTGAAAAGACAATCTTAAAAAAAATTATCCAATCCATCGAAAACGAAAATGTTTGGATTCCCGCAAACGATGAAATCGCAGGCCTTTTGCGCGAACTGGAAGAAGAAGGCGCCATCCAAAAAATTCCCTATCTAGTCGCTTTTGACAATTCAATCGAAAGCTATCTGCTCCGATTGGACTCCTTTGATTTCAACACGGAAATTCTCGTGGAACAGATGTTCTACCATTTGGAACTCGGAAAAAACGATCCTTTCCAAGGAAACGGCTTTCGCGAAATTTCGGGAAAAGTTGTCGAAAAGTAAGCGAATCTTCAATGACGATTTTTGTTTTTAAGATATATTTAGTTTGTGAAGAAAAAAATCCTGATTTTTATCTGCCTTCTTGCAGGAATCGTCGCCGCGCATCCGCACGTTTTTATCGATGCGGCAATCGATCTGGTCTTTGATGAAAAAGGTTTCGTCGGAGTCCAGAACAAATGGGTTTTCGATCTTATCTACAGCCAGGCGATGATCGCCGCCGGAGACAAAAACCAGAATGGAGTTTTTGAGGCTGACGAACTGCCGTTTTACAGCGAACAGGTCGTCGAAGCTGCCAGGGAGTTCAGTCGGTTCAACTACATCGGAGACGGCTCGCAGTTTTTTCCGCCACACGAAGCAAAAGATCTCAAGGTTTCTGTCAGCAAAGAGGGAAAGCTTGTTGTCGAATTTTTAAACTCGTTCGATATTTTCGCCATTTCTAGCGATTACACGATGTTAGTCGTCGCTATAACCGATCCGACGAACTACATTCTGATTACCACGAACATGGAGCAAACTAAAATCAAGGCTCCGGATACAATTGACGTCGAATATTTCGTCGATTCGCTTTCTGACCTGACACAGTTCAAGAATTTTTCAAGTTCGGTAAAGGGGCTCTATGTTCGATTTAAAAAAGTTGAATAGTTTTTTGCCGATTTTCATCGCCTGTCTTTTCTGCACATGTCAGCTAGCATTTGCAGATATCAGCCAAAAAAAATTTGATTTTAAAAAAAGCGCGACAGTCAAAACGGAAAGCGTCAAGGATTCAAACACGGTTAAAGTTCCGGCGGTCAAGGCGAACGGCATCAAGACGTCTTCCAGCTATTTTTTCATCGGCTCCGACGCCATGTGGGAATGGCTCGTCTCTTCGCAAAAAACGCTCCGGGAAAAAATTTCCGTCCAGGCTTATAACCTGAAAAACGGTCAGTCCAAAAGCCTCGGAATTTTTCTCTTCGTTTGTTTCATCTATGGGCTGATTCACGCCATCGGGCCGGGACATGGCAAAACGATTGTCGCTAGCTATTTCATCGCCCGAAAAGGAAAGATGTGGCAAGGCGTAGGACTAGGGACATCCATCACGGTCATTCACACGCTATCCGCCGTCATTTTGCTCTTCGCCCTGTATGGAATCGCCAAGGCGACGCTCTTTCCCATTTTCGAAGCGAGCCGTATCAACATCGAAAAGGCGAGTTACGCGCTGATCGTCTTCACGGGATTTCTTCTCGTCGCTATTTCCATCCGGGAAACCGTCAAAGGACATTCGGAAGGCGAAAGCGCAAAGGCGGCCAGCTGGAAAGAGCTTTTGTGGCTAGCCTTCATCACGGGAATCGTCCCCTGCCCGGCGGTAGCCCTGGTCGTATTCTTTTGCCTTTTGAACGACCTTCCAGGCCTTGCCATCTGCGGAGCGGTCGCCATCGGAATCGGTATGGCGGTCACCAATACGGCTTTCGGAATCGGCGCAATCTTTATCCGCCGCGGAATCGACGGGAGCCTTGCCCATGTGAGCAAATTGCAACGATACGCGTCCTACATCAACACGGGGATTTCCCTTTTGTGCGGGGTCTGCATTTCCATGCTCGGGATTTTCCTGTTTTTGAACGTACGGTAACATTTTTTACCCCGTTTTGTTAGATTAAGAGTATGGACATCCTCCTGCCCGGACTTTTCATCCCGTTTTTCGGAACCGCTCTCGGAGCGGCGTTTGTCTTTTTTCTGAAAGGCAAGCTCAAGCGTTCCGTCGAAAGGATGCTCACCGGATTTGCCGGAGGCGTCATGGTAGCGGCTTCCATCTGGAGCCTTCTCATTCCAGCGCTCGAGCAGTCAAAAGAAATGGGGCGGCTGGCCTTTGTTCCGGCGGTTGTCGGATTCTGGATAGGAATTTTATTTCTGCTAGCCCTCGACCATCTCATTCCGCACTTGCATCAACACGCCAAGGAACCGGAAGGTCCCCGTTCGCACTTGCAGCGTACGACGATGCTCCTTCTCGCTGTCACGCTCCACAACATCCCTGAGGGAATGGCCGTCGGAGCGGTCCTAGGCGGGATTCTCAGCGGAAATTCGACGATTACCTTTGCAGGCGCGCTTGCGCTTTCCATCGGCATCGCAATCCAGAACATCCCCGAAGGCGCCATCATCTCCATGCCGCTCAAGGCCGCCGGATTCCGTTCCCGCAAAGCGTTCTTCTACGGAATTCTCTCAGGGATTGTTGAACCCGTCGGTGGCGCGCTGACAATTCTAGCCGCATCGTTCATCACGCCCGTCATGCCCTATCTTTTGAGCTTTGCCGCCGGCGCCATGATTTACGTCGTTGTTGAAGAACTGATTCCCGAAACCGCCGAAGGTCCACATTCCAACATCGGGACAATTTTTTTCGCTATCGGCTTTAGCCTGATGATGGTTCTCGACATAGCGCTGGGATAGACATGCCGTCTTCCATTCAAACGAGCCTTAAAAATTTTCATTTTTAGTCTTGACTAACAATCGTTTTCTATGTATATTGCTTCCAAAAATTAGTTTTGACTAACAAAGGATTTGACGATGAAAGTAGCCGTTATCTACTGGAGCGGTACAGGAAATACGGAAACGATGGCGAAAAGCGTCCTTGAAGGCGCTACATCAGCCGGAGCCGATGCAAAACTCTTCCCCTGCAGCGAATTTGACATAGCCGAAGCGGACAACTTTGACGCCTTTGCGCTCGGATGCCCGGCGATGGGTTCCGAGGAACTGGAAGATTCCGAATTTGCGCCGCTGTATAGCCGTCTGAAAGAAAAACTAGCCGGAAAAAAAGTCGCCCTGTTCGGTTCTTACGGCTGGGGCGGTGGAGAATGGATGAAGTCGTGGGAAGCGGACTGCTTCGACGGAAAGCCCGTACAGGCTTTTGATAGCGTCATCGCGGAAGAATCCCCGAGCGAAGAAGTTCTTGAAAATTGCAAAAAACTGGGTGCAGCGCTCGCCAACTGACCAGCTTTAGGTTTGTCTCCTGGAAGGCCGGTAAAAAGTAATTTTTATCGGTCTTCTTTTTGAAAATGGGCAGACAAAAAGCCAAGTCTAACAAGTCCCCTTTTCCCAGAGAAATTTATAGTTTTATAGGGATTTCCAACAGAAATCGTTTTAACAAACGAGGTAATTATGAAAAGCAATCTGAAAACGTTTTTAATCGGCGCCGTGGTAGGAATCGCAGCCGTTCAAGTCATCAAGACAAGCTGCTTCCGCAAGAGCTGCGCACGCGTGATGAGCGCCGGGTTAAAGCTCAAGAGCGATGCGACCCAGTTCGTCGAGGAAGTCAAGGAAGACGCCGAAGACCTGACAGCCGAAGCGGAACAGAAGAAAAAGACAGCCAAGAAGTAATCCCCAAAAAATTCGTTTCCGACATCGGGTGATCTCATGCAATTCCATATCAAACATTCTTTGCCTGGGCGCATCCGGGTTGGATACGACAAGACGGAAATAACGCCAAGACAAGCGGCTCTCGTACAAAACCTTCTCGCCGTCCAAGAAGGAATTTTGCAGGTTACGGTAAATACGATTACCGCTGCATTTTTAATTTTCTACGACATTCAAAAGCTTAGCGAAAAAGAGGTTCTCGCGCTTTTCAAGGCGATGTCCTCCAAATATCTCGACGATGAAGAAATGCTCGCTTCCGTTGAGGTTCCGAAGAAACCGGTGAGCCTACTCAGCGTTCTCGCTCAGATGGCGGTGGCGCATTATCTCAAAAAATTTTTGCCGCCGCAGATTTGTCTAGCGCTCCGCATTCTGGACTTGACTCCTCGAATCTGGAAAGGTTTCAAGACGCTCGCTTCCGGTGAACCGTTCCGCGCCGAAGTTCTCGATGCGACCGCGATAACGATGTCTGTCGTGACCGGCGATATTTCGACCGCGGCAAACATCAACTTTATGTTGAATGTCGGCGAGACTATCGAAGACTTTACCAAGAAAGAATCTTACAATAACCTGGCGAATACGATCATTTCCGAAAACGATAAGGTCCAACTAGTGCAAGGAAAATCCGAAAAGACGGTTCACTTGTACGAAATCAAGCCGGGAGATACGATTGCCGTCCGCACCGGGGGAATGATTCCCGCCGACGGAGAAGTCATTCGCGGCGAAGCCCTGGTCGATCAATCTACGATTACCGGCGAACCTCTTCCCGTCGAAAAGCAGGTTTCCATGACGGTATTCGCCGGGACAATTGTCACGGAAGGTGAACTTTTTGTCAAGGTTCGCGTCGTCGGCAACCAGACAAAGGTCCAGAACATCCTTTCGATGATAGATTCGTCGCAGCAGTACAAGGTTTCTTCGCAGATTCGCTCCGAGAAGCTCGCCGATCAGCTTGTCAAATACAACTTTCTCCTCGCTATCGGAACTTTCCTTGTGACGCGCAACATCACAAAGACGCTCGCGACCCTTATGGTGGATTATTCCTGCGCGATGAAGCTCGCCGCCCCGATTGCCATTCTCAGCGCGATGCGCGAAGCGGCCCAAAACGGAATACTGGTCAAGGGCGGAAAATTTTTCGAAGATGCGGCAAACGCGGATACGGTCGTATTCGACAAGACGGGGACACTAACTGCCGCAACGCCAAAGCTCTCCCGAATTATTCCCTTCCAGGGACTCGCCGAAAACGATGTTCTCCGAATCGCAGCATGTCTCGAAGAACACTTTGCCCATCCTGTCGCCAAAGCTATTGTCCAGGCATCCAACGCCAAGAGATTGCGGCATCCCGAGGACCATGCCAAGGTCGAATACGTCATCGCACACGGCATCGCGACAACATTAAACGGCAAAAAACTCCTCATCGGTAGCAAGCATTTCATCTTTGAAGATGAAAAGGTAAAAGCGCCTGCGGGAATCGAAAAGATTCAGAAGAAAGCTTTGGAAAACGGAGAATCCCTGCTGTATCTCGCCGAAAAGGGAAAGCTGTTAGGCATCCTCGCGATAACGGATCCGGTCCGGGAAAACGCGAAAGAAATCATCGATACCTTGCACCGGAGCGGAATTGTCAATTGCACGATGATTACCGGCGACGATGAAGGCGCGGCAAGAACCGCCGCCTCTCGGACAGGAATCGACCACTACATTTCCCGCGCGCTTCCCGAAGACAAAGTCTCTTACATTTCCAGGCAAAAGAAAGCCGGGCACAAAGTCATCATGATAGGTGACGGAATCAACGACGCCCCTGCCCTTGCCTCAGCGGATGCGGGCATCGCGATGGGAGACAGCGCAGCGATCACCGGGGAGACTGCCGACATTGTACTTTCTGCCGACGACGGATTGGAAGGCCTTGTCAAGGTTCGGACAATGGGTACCCGCTTGATGCAAAAAATCGATTCCAACAATGCAAGCATCGTTGTGGTGAATACCGCCTTGATGTTTAGTGGGCTGTTTGGATTTTTGCCCCCGGCAACCGCTGCGTTTTTCCACAATCTTTCGACGATTCTCTTCAGCGCAAAAGCGGCCCAGCCTTTGCTCAAAAAGTAATTTTCGAAATTGCCGGGGCAAGCCCGGCGATGACAGTCTGCGTTATCATTTCCGCACTTGATGCGGGATTCTCCTTATCTTCTATTCTGCGGTGCGGACAACGCGCAAGCCTACAGCATTAACGGTATATTGACGGTTCCAACTCCATTTTTCCGCATTGCCGCTCATATCATACAGTCCCAAGCCATTCGGTTTTAAACGCGTTCGCGATTTTCTCTTGTTGGCCTGCAAGGTAGAAACTTTAGACGGGCCTCCCTCGCGGGAGGCTTTTTCGTTTCTGCGGGACTGTCGAATCACGGTTGTGTTGCGTTGACAACTTGAAACCGCCCTGATTTTTCCTATATTCCAAATCACATAGCCCACCCGGTCGCAAGGCCGGGCGGGCGCCTGTTTTTAACTTGAGTATTTGCTCTAGTCTCTACTTCGAAATCGGCAAAATTTCAACTTACGAGAATAGGGTGAACTGCTCACGTCCCGTTCGGGGCGTGGGTCGTTTGCGTTTATTGGTAAGTAAGGCTTTGCCGAGCCTCGAAGTACAGTAAACGGTGCGGCGACTCCACGCCTTTTTTGTCTTTACAAAAAAAACGATCTTGTCGCTTGCCTCGTGATTCTAGGGGGAATGCTCGCGGCGAGGTCTGTATGGTAGTAGATGCGGTTCGGCATGGCGGCGTTTCGCTCGAAACCCTTTTTGCGGAAAAGGGTTTTACGCCCAATGCCAACCAGAAACTTGCCATCGAAAATACGAGCGGTCCGTTACTCCTTACGGCGGGCCCCGGATCGGGAAAAACGCGCGTTCTGCTGTGGCGCTGCGTCAATCTGATCGTATTTCAAAATATTGCGCCGGAAAAAATTTTCCTTGCGACTTTCACCGAAAAAGCCGCACAGCAGCTAAGGTTTGGCTTGCAGGAGCTTCTGTCCGTGGCAAGCAAATACACGCACTCGCCGTATGACATTGCCGAAATGTATGTGGGAACCTTGCATTCTCTTTGCCAGAAGCTTTTGACGGATCGCCGGTTCAGGGATTATGGTTCGCGCTGCCGCCGCCCGTTGCTGCTCGATGATTTGGGGCAGTTCCTTTTCGTCCGCAACCGCTTTGACGGGCTCCTCGCGGAATCCGGTTTTGACGATGCCGACAAGCGGGAATCGTACAGAAAAATCAACGACTGGTTTGGAAAGGCTTCGGCGTCCCGAACCGATGCGATTGCCAACTGCATTTCCTTTTTCAATCGGATGAGCGAAGAGGATTTTGGCGCAGAAGAATTCTCCGTTTCGCTGGGCGATAGTGTCCTTGCGAAACTGTTCAAGATGACGCTTGGTTATCGTGCGAGCCTCGATGAGGGTGGCGTGGAGCAGGTCGATTTTTCCACGTTGCAACAAAAAGCCTATGCGCGCATCCGCCAAACGGAAGGCCGGGAAATTTTTAAGCATGTCATCGTGGACGAATACCAGGATACCAATACCGTCCAGCGGAAAATCTATCTGAAACTTGCCGAGGGGACAAGGAATATCTGTGTCGTGGGAGACGACGACCAGGCGCTATACCGATTCCGCGGCGCGACCGTCGAAAATCTCGTCGGTTTTGAAGACATCTGCTGGAAGGAAATCGGCGTTCGTCCCAGGCGCATCGACTTAAATGTCAACTACCGCTCCCGCAAGCAGATTGTCGATACCTACACGAAGTTCATGGAGCTGGTGTCGTGGGAAAATCCCCTCAAGCGTGGGGAATTCTTCAGAATCCCGAACAAGAATATCATGGCAAACAGCGCGGATTCGCAGACATCTGTCGTTCTGGAGTCGGGAGACAAGAATGCCGTTGCCAAAAACATTGCTCTGTTGGTTAAGCGTCTTAAGGAGACGGGGAAAATTTTGGACTATAACCAATGCGCTTTTTTGTTTCCGACGATTCGGGGAAATGCAAGTGGCGAGATGGCGCCCAAGGTCAAGGCGTTTGCAGAAGCGTTGGACGATGTCGGGATCAAGTATTACGCTCCGCGGGCAAAGAATTTTCTGTACACCGAAGAAGCTCTCGTCGTATTTGGCTTCTTTGCGCGAGTATTCAAATACGAGGCAAACGCGAATTTTCTTGGCGGAATGAAGAACTTTGCCGACTGGGTAAAATCCGCACTTGAAAAGGCCGATGAAATAATTTCTCGAGATCGGGCGATTCCGGTATTTATCGGCGAAATTCAAAAAGCCATTGCGGTCAGCAAGAAAAACTACAGGTTGCTTCTCGACCATTGCGGAAAAAGCGGGCTTTCCCTGGATTCCGAATTGACGATTCCCGTTCTGAAAAAACTTTCCCAAACGCCAAAAATTGACGAATCGGTTCGCCGGGCTTTGTGCGGTAGAGGCTTGCTTGCGTTGGTGGCTCGCCGTACAAATGAAGGAAAGCCTTTGCGCGTTTCCTATGCGCTCTCCCGTGGGACGGCGATGGACTGGACATTGCTCGACTTGTTCTATAAAATCAACGGCTTTGAGTATTTTGCGGCAAAGTATCGGATGGCGGAAACGGGCGGCGAGGATTCCGGGCTGTACAACCTGGGCATGATAACCCGGTATCTCGCAAAATATCAGGAAACGAACAATCCGATTCTTTCGGGGGCGACTTTTGAAAGTGGACGCATCCGGAAAAACTTTTTTGGCTCATACCTCTATTCACTTTTCCGCTTGAACGAAACGGAATGCGAAGATGCCGACGACCCGTTTCCCAAAGGCTGCGTCCCGTTCTTGACCGTTCACCAGTCCAAGGGTCTGGAATTTCCGGTTGTTGTATTGGGTTCCGTTTCGCACAGGAATCGGGGAGTACGAAAACTGGATGCAACCGTCAGGGAAATGCAGAAAAATATGGGCATGGTTTCAGCGGTTTCCGAACCGCTCGACAGGATGGACGATTACGACACGATGCGGATGTTCTATGTGGCCTTGTCGCGCGCAAAGAACTTGCTTGTCATTTCGCAGTTCAACGGACAAGGGCAAACGACGTATGCGCCTTTCAAGGCCTTGTTTGAAAAAGCCCGGTTTGCTTCTGCGGAAAAGCTTGACTTGAATGGGATTCCGAAAGCGGAATGTCTTTTCGAGGGTATTGCGCACGTGTACACCTATACGGCGGATTACCTGCCCTACAATAACTGTCCGCGCAACTACATGGTGTTCCACAAATACGGTTTTGTGCCGAGCCGCAGCCAGACGATGTTTTTCGGATCGCTCGTGCATCGGACGGTAGAGGATTTGCAGTATGCGGTTCGGGAGGCGATTCGGTGAAACCGTTGAATTTGGAAAATTCGGCAACCGAATTGCCGGAAGCGGCTATCCGCGAAATGTTCGAGGACAATTTTCGGACGCTGTGCGAAGAATCGGGGCATTCCATCAATGCGTATATGAAGGAACTCGCTTTTGGCCAGGTGCTGTGCTATTACCGCAAGAACAGGAAATTTCTTGAACGGGTGACACAATCCGAGGTGAAGCTCTCGCTCCCCGAACAGAAAACGCCGAACGATAAAATTCCCTACACGATTGAAGGCGTCATCGATATTGTGCGCGAAGGTGCGGAAACGTGGCTCTACGATTTAAAGACGCACGCTCCGGAACGCATCAAGGCGGATCCGGAAAAATACAGGGAGCAGCTGAATGTATATGCCCACATTTGGAAGGGACTGCAGAAAAACGAATTGGAGGGAACGGCGATTATCGCGACTCCCATTCCGCACACATTGAAACGCGCGCTTGCAACGGGCGATGAAACTCGGATTCAAAAGGAACTAGACCGGTGGAATCCGGTGATCCCCTTTGGCTATGACGAAGATGAAGTAGCGGAAATGATTGAACGTTTTGGCGAAACGGTGGAGCGCATCGAAAAATCGCATTTTGAATCGCCGCCGGTAGAGAAACTGCAAACGAAAATGCCGGGGATGAAGTCCAACTTTGCAACGCATGTCTGCCGCAACTGCGACGTGCGCTACTCGTGCCCGAGCTTTATGGAATACGTGAAGACCAGCCGGAATGCCAGCCGGAACGACGTATTCAAGTATATGGCAAGTCCTGCCGATGAAACAGAAGACTTTATCGAAGGAAACTTGACCGAAAACTAAAGGGAGATGATGATCATGGAACGCAATTCTTTGATGGGGGCGACTGCTTACAGGGACGAACGTTTTGACGCGCTCAAGCGGCTTTACCCGGAGCTTGTTCGGGACGGCAAGCTGGACGTGGGCGCGCTGCGGGAACTGTTTGGCGAAGAGGCTATCAGTGAAGGCGAGATGGGCTACAATCTGTATTGGCCGGGAAAGCGGGAGGCGAAGAAGCTCGCCCGCAAGGAGGCGGAAGGAACGCTCGAACCGGTTCCCGGCGACGGTGTGAACGAAGAAACGACGCAGAACATCTATATCGAAGGCGACAACCTGGAAGTGATGCGGATTTTGCGCAAGAGTTATGCGGAACGCGTCAAGATGATTTACATCGACCCGCCATACAATACGGGCAAGGACTTTATCTATCCCGACAATTACCGGGAACCGGTGGACGCCTACCTGAAATTTATAGGGGAAATCGACGAGAAGGGCGTTTCGCTGGTGGCGAACCCGAAGAGCGGCGGCGCCTATCACCGCAGATGGCTCGGCATGATGCTGCCTCGCTTGCAGCTTGCCCGGGAATTGCTCGCTAGGGACGGTGTGATTTTCATCTCTATCGACAATAACGAGCAGGCGAACCTGAAACTCCTGTGCGACGAGGTGTTCGGGGAGGAAAATTTTGTTGCGGATATTAGTTGGGTTTCAAAAAGTGGGGGGAGTGCTGATGAACGTCATATTATTAAGGCAACAGAATATATTTTAGTTTATACAAAATTTATTGATGCAGCTTCTTTTGGAAAAGAAGAAATAGAAACAGGTAAGGAAAAATATAAATTCTCTGATGGACATGAAGAAGAAAGAGGAAAATATACTCTTAAAAAATTAGATTTTCGGATGACAAGCCAGCATTATTCAGAAGCTTTAAACTATCCTATTCTTGATCCTGATGGAAATGAATTGTGGCCTGGTGGTGAAAAATATAAGCAAAGTGTTGGTTGGAATTGGAGATGGAGTAAAGCTAAATATGAATGGGGCGTAAAAAATGATTTTATCCAATTTGTAAAAAACAACAAAGGAGGTTGGACACTGAATAGCAAACAATATCAAAAAGTTGATAATTGTGGAAATCCTACAGAAAGGGGAATTGCTTTTCGTGATTTTATACCTAGTTCTGAATTAAATACAACACAAGGCAGTAGGCTTATTGCTGAATATTTTGAAAGTAAAGTGTTTGAATATGCCAAGCCTTATCAACTCATTTGTAAATGCATGAAAATTGCAAATTGCGAAAAAGACTCCCTCATCCTCGATTTTTTCTCCGGCTCCGCCACCACCGCCCACGCCTGCATGCAGCTCAACGCAGAGGATGGCGGAAAGCGCAAGTTCATCATGGTGCAGCTTCCCGTGGAATGCGAACCGTCGTCCGCCGCTGCCAAGGCGGGCTTCAAAAACATCTGCGAAATCGGCAAGGAGCGCATCCGTCGCGCCGGCAATAAAATTCTCGGCGAACATCCCGAACGGCAGGGAAAGCTCGACATCGGCTTCAAAGTCTATCGATTGGCCAAGTCCAACATCAAGCCCTACACGCCCACCACGGGTTTTGACGAAACCGCGCTTGAGCTCGCACTCGGCAGCATGGAATCCCAGATTACGCCTCTGCGCGATGGCTTCAATTTTCAAAACCCCGCAGACATCCAGTCTCTTTTGACCGAAATTCTGCTCCGCCAAGGGTTCGCCCTCGATTCGCACATCGAAAAGTCCACAAGCGTCGCGGGCAACCTCATCTATCGCATCATCGACGAAAAACGTCCCGTAGTGCTAAATGTTTGCCTCGACAGGTTCATCGAGAAAGAAACCGTGCAAGGCATCGCATTCGGAGAAAACGACAAGTTCGTCTGCCTCAATTCCGCCATCAGCGACGAGATCTACGCCCAGCTTTCCGACAAGGGGAGGGTCGAAACTCTATGAGCCACGTAAAAATCAAGTTCGACGAAAACCAGGAACATCAGGTTCGGGCGGTTAGCGCCGTTGTCGATCTGTTTGATGGGCTCCCGCGGACAGAAGACGACTGCACCCTAGAAAGCCTCGCTTCGAGCGACACAATTTCCAATACCGAAGAAGTCTTCGAAGAAAGTTGGCTTTTTGAAAACCTATCCATGATCCAGAAGCGCAACGGCCTGACGCCACAGTTTTCGCTGAGCGACCCCAACTCCGGCGATACGCTTTTGAACGATAGCAACCGTTTTGATTTCCATTCCTACCCGGAATTCACCATCAACATGGAAACGGGCACCGGCAAGACGTACGTGTATCTTCGCACCATTTACGCTCTGCGAGAAAAGTACGGCTTCCGCAAATTCATCGTCGTGGTTCCTTCTGTCGCCATCTACGAAGGGGCGGTCGCCACGTTCCGCGCCACCTATGAACATTTCTACAGAATGTTTCCGCAAGGGACCGTTCCTCGTGAAATCACGCAATACGACGGCAATGTCAATGACTGCAAAAATTTTGCCCTGTCCAACAGCGTGCAGATTCTGCTCATGACCATCGACTCGTTCAACAAGGCGAGCAATGTTCTGTTTAAGGAATCCGATAAGATCATGGGCGGAAAGCTTCCCATCGAGTTCTTGCAGGAAACGCATCCCGTTCTCATTCTCGATGAAGTGCAAAACTACCAGACGGAAGTGGCGCGTCGGGCTCTGCGTTCCCTGCATCCGCTCTTCAGCGTGGGATATTCCGCGACGCCGGGAAAAAATCCACCCAACCTGCTCTACAGCTTGACTCCCTTCGACGCCATGCAGATGAATCTCGTCAAGAAGATTGAAATTTATGGCAGTGAGGAGGACGTTGCGTCTTCCGAAAGGGAAGACTATTTTAAAGTCCTCCAGATTCTCAGGAAACCTCTAGCCGTTGAAATGCAGGTAAATTGCAAAATGGCCGGTTCCCTCAAAACGCAAGTTCTCAAGTTTTCCTACAACGATTCGCTCAGAATCAAGACAAAAAATGACGCCTACGGTGATTTGAAGATCACGAATATCAGCGCCAAGGAGGACAACGCCTATGTGGAATTTTCCAACGGGTTTCGTTACGGTCTCAACGAGTCCAGTTGCGCCTCGCTCAGCCGGGAATCGATTTTTCGTCAAATGATTCACAATACGATCAAGGCGCATATTGACCGTGAAGGCTTGTTGAAAAGCGCCGGATACAGGGCCAAGGTTCTGAGCCTTTTCTTTGTCGATCGCGTATCGAGTTACAATGGCGACGATCCGATTGTCAAGCGCATTTTTGACGAAGAGTTTGAAACGTTAAAGAATTCCTCGGACCACTTCAAAGGCATGAAAGCCTCCGATGTGCGTGCCGCCTATTTTGCCAAGAAGAAGGACAAAAAAACGGGAGTCGAAATCGAAGTGGATATCGGTGAAAGCGGGAGGATTGTCTCCGATGAAAAGGAAGCGGAAAAGGCCGCCTACCGGTTGATCATGAAGGACAAGGAAAAATTGCTGGATACGCGCGAACCCGTTCACTTCATCTTTGCGCATTCCGCACTCCGAGAAGGCTGGGATAATCCGAACGTGTTTCAAATCTGTTCCCTGCGCGAAATTCGAAGCGAAAAAAGCCGGCGCCAGTCTATCGGAAGAGGCTTGCGCTTACCCGTGCAAGAGGGGACGGAAAAGCATCCCGAAGTATCGGGAACCCGTATAACCGATCCGGAACAGAACAAGCTTGTCATCATTGCGAGCGAGAGTTTTGAAAACTACGCAAAATCGCTCTACGACGAATACCGCGAAAGCGGAAGCGATATAACCGGGCAGTTGGGCAATTACCGTAAAAACGAGACGGTCAAGCGTACGGCAAAATATGATAGCTCTGAATTTGTTGCGCTTTGGTCCAAGATGAAACAAAAAACATCTTACGAAATTCGCATCGATACGGAAGAATTTATCGCCGAGGCTGTTGTAAAAATCAACCAGTCGGAATTCAAACCGGCCCAAATCGTGACGACCAAGGGATTGTATGTGACAACCAGATACCGCATCACGCTCAAGGAAATTTCGAAAACGGGAACCGCTGTCCTGCTTGTCGAAGTAAGCGATTCCAACGGTCGCAGATTTGCAAACAATCGCAGCGAAAAAATCGTTTCCGTTGGAAAACCGATTGACAAGTCCGATGAAATCCTCGCAAAAATTCGGGTGCAATCCATTTGCTCCGAAGGCGAAACGGTCTCCCTTTCGGTGTTCAAAGAACCGCTAGAAAAGGATGTTCCGCAGGAATTTGAATTCCAGTCGGGAAAATCGGTTTCGGTGCAAAGTAAGGATGCCGATTATCCGGATGTTCCAAAACCGAATTTTCTCGCCCGAGTTGCCGGGGAAGTTCCTCTGACGCGTTCCACGATTCTTGCCATTTTCAAGAGAATCAAGCGGGTTCACCAGATGGAATTCCTGAAAAATCCAGAAGCCTTTATCGCCCAGTTTGTGCAAACTTTGAGCGAAATACTCAAAAACCATATCGCAGAACACATCGAATATTCGCCGTCTTCGTCTTCGGCGGATGAAAACGACGGAGAACTTTTCCCGGCCAGTAAAAAGTTCATGGCTTCGGAACTCGAAAACGCGAACGAGAAACAGTCCATCTACAACAAAATTCAAGTGGACTCCAATGTGGAGCGACACTTTGTGCAGCGATTGAACGAAACCGGCGCCCCTGGCAATGTCCAACTGTATTTCAAGTTCCCGGCAAAGTTCAAGGTGAACCTTCCGAAAATCATCGGCAATTACAATCCTGACTGGGCAATTCTTCGTGTGAACGGCAAGAATCAAAAAATCGAAATTGTCCGGGAGACGAAGGGAACCGAAGACATTAATGCCTTGCCGCATACGAATGAAGCTCGCAAAATCATCTGCGGATATAAACATTTTTCCGCAATCGGCGTGAACTTTCGTTTTGTGGACGACAAGGACGCAAGATGGTTCGATGAAGCTCCGGCCAATTTGCAGGAAAGTTTGTTGGACATTCCGTACAAAGTTTTGCAGAATGAATGTAAAAATGCCGCCGAGGTAAAGGAAAATCCGTATTGCGCATAGAACGATTCTCCGATTGCTAGTTTCCGCGTACTTCAAGCAAAGGCGAAAATGCCGGTAGCCGGTTTTGGGGATGTTCCGCCTTTCCAAAGTGCTGGTATAAGGCGAAAACCGTCTAGCTTGTTCGAATGTCGCAAATCATCTCGTTTTCGGTTCTCATAAAAATTTTATCTTCGAATTTTCTAGATTTTTTCGGAACGAAAAAGGAACTGCCCATGAATATTCTCGTTATCGGTAGCGGTGGTCGTGAAAACGCGATTGCGCTTGCTGTCAAAAAGTCGCCACTCTGTTCAAACCTGGTTTCCGCACCCGGCAATCCGGGAATGGAACGCCTAGGAAAGTGCGTTTCGGTCGATGTCAAGGATCCGAAGGCGATTGCGGATTTGGCGGAGCGTGAAAAAATCGATCTGACGATTGTCGGACCTGAAGTTCCGCTCGTAAACGGCGTCGTCGATGAATTTCGCCGTCGCGGGCTTCGGGCATTCGGTCCGGTGAAAGGCGCGGCAGCCCTCGAAGGCAGCAAGGCGTTTTCAAAGAATTTCATGAAAAAGTATGGAATTCCGACGGCGGCTTACGAGACTTTTACCGATGTGACTTCCGCTCTCGAGTTTTTGAAAAAACATCCCGCTCCGATAGTCGTCAAGGCGTCGGGGCTTGCCGCCGGGAAAGGCGCGGTCGTCTGCCTGACCGATGCGGAAGCGCGTGAAGCGGTCGAGGAAATGCTCGGAGACAAGGCCGTATTCGGCGAATCGGGCAAGACGGTCGTTATCGAGGAATTCATGGAAGGCGAAGAGGCTTCTCTCTTTGCGGTCTGCGACGGGAAGGATTACGTCTTGCTCTCGTCCGCCCAGGACCACAAGCGGGTCTTTGACGGGGACAAGGGACCGAATACGGGCGGAATGGGAGCCTATACGCCGGCGCCGGTTGTCACTCCGGAAATCCTTTCGCAGGTAAAAAAGGAAATCATCGAACCGACTCTTCGCGGCATGACGCAGGAAGGTTCTCCCTATACGGGCGTCCTCTATGTAGGAATCATGGTGACGAAGAACGGTCCGAAGGTGGTGGAATACAACTGCCGCCTAGGCGATCCCGAATGCCAGGTCGTTCTCCCGGTCTATGACGGAGACATCCTCGCGCTTTTCGATGCGGCGGAAAAGGGCGATTTGAAAAATTTCAACGCTCCGGCTGAACCGAAAGGTTCCGCGGCGATTGTCGTCATGGCGAGCGAAGGCTATCCCGGAAGCTATGCCAAGGGGAAAAGGATTGCGGGCATCGAAGCGGCGGAAGCTCTCGGCGCGATGGTCGTTCATGCCGGAACGAAGATGGAAAACGGCTCGCTCGTGACCTCTGGCGGGCGCGTCCTAGGCGTCGTCGGAACGGGAACGGATCTGAAGGCTGCTCTCGACAAGGCTTATGAAGGATGTGAAAAGATTCGCTTCGACGGATCGTTCTATCGCAAGGACATTGGACAAAAAGGACTCGCAAAATGCAAGAAGTAAAAAATCCCCTGGTGGGAATCGTCACCGGCAGCGCTTCGGACAAGGCGATTGTCGATAAGGTAACCGGCGTTCTCGACGAATTCGGGGTCGCTTGGGAATACAATGTCCTTTCCGCTCACCGTACACCGAACAAGACGGCGAAGTATGCGCAAGATGCCGCGGAACGTGGCGTGCAGGTCCTGATTGGAATCGCAGGTCTTGCAGCGGCTCTCCCGGGAACGCTCGCTGCTAACACGATCCTTCCTGTCATCGGTGTTCCGGGCGACGGCGGTCCTCTTTCGGGCGTGGACGCTCTGCATTCCATCGTGCAGATGCCTTCCGGAATTCCCGTGGCGACGGTCGGAATTGGAAACGGTAAGAATGCGGCCTATCTCGCCATTGCGATTCTCGCACTTTCCCATGCGGACATTCGCAAAAAACTTGCCGATTACCGCAAATCCCTTGGCGATATTTAAGTGTTCCGTACGTTCTTCCTGGTCCTCTTGTTTATTTCGACCGCATTCTCCTTGGATGCGTCGAGCGTTCCTTGGGCGAAGGGAGAACAGCTTTTCTTTAGGTTGAGTTGGGGCTTTGTCACGGCTGGCTCCGCCGACATGAAAGTCTATCCGCGCGAAGGCGGGAAAGTGGAATTTGAAAGCATCGCCCGGAACAACGGCGCGTTCAAGTCGATTTACCCGGTCGCGGATACGATCCGGACGCTTTCGTCTGCGGAAACGCTTTTGCCCGATGCTTTTGAAAAAATCCTGAACGAAGGCTCCTATTTCAGCACGTCCCGGATTCTCTTTGACCGGAACACCCAAAAGGCGGTCCTTTCGGATACCGTCTTCACGAATTCGCGGAGAATCGCGGCCAAGTCAAACGTGGATACGGTTCTCGCCTTGAACGGTGACGAGCATTGCATCATTTCGGCATTTTACCGGGTCCGCAGCATGGACCTGACCGGGAAGAAGGAAACCTACTTTTCGGCGGTCAGCGGGAAAAAACGCTATTCACTCCGGGTGATCATCCACGGGCGGGAAACGGTCGAGACGAAACTCGGCAAGTTTGATTGCATCAAGGTGGAACCTGTTTTAGGCGATGACGGAGCGTTTAAGGCGTCGGGGAGGCTGTTCATCTGGCTTTCGGACGATAGCAGGCGGTTGCCCGTTTTGATGCGTGTGAAGATTCCCATCGGCTCCATCAAGGGGGAACTCGTGAAATTCAACCAGGGACCCGCGGAATAATCGGCCCGAGGCTTTTTCTATTTTCTTTTTACAGAAATATTTTGTTTAAATCCATGAGAATAAACTATATTGAAGACGGAACTGTTCTATCTATAAATAGAGGCTCTTTAGCGATGTTTAAAAAGATAAGTGTCCTGTTTTTTGCGTTGGCCGTGGCCAGCTTTGCTCAGAACGACGAAGACTCTTACGAAGCCGCCGCTTCGGATGGAAACGCCTATGTGGCAGAATCCGAAAACAGCGCTGTTGAAGAATCTAATTCTCGAGCCGTCGATCGCGCCAAGCGTCGGGAATTTGAAAAGGACCAGCGGCTCGATGAATTCGCGAACAACTTGCGCCGTCGGGATTGGCTAAAGGATCGCTTGGTATTCCAGCTCGGCATGGGTTCCCGCCAACCGGTCATGGGCGAAACGGGACTCGGCATGGGATTCGGCTTCGGAGCGGAATACATCACGCGGTGGCATTTCGGTCTTTACGGTTCGTTTGGCTTTATCCCGAGCGGCGACGATCCGGACTTTTCGAATTTCTCACTGGAAGGCGGAACGGGTTGGAAGGTCGGTCTGAACTATTACCTCTTCCCGAAGAATCCGCTCCATTTGGGCTTCTCCGCTTCCTACGGTACGGTTTATTACGATCATGACGTCGTTGCGGATTCCACCAACGACTTTACGCGAAAGCTTCTCACGACGATGGGATTCCAGTTTGACGTTCTCATCACTTACCTGACGAACGAGTGGTATTATCTCCAGTTTGCCATCGGTATGTATTATGCGCCAAACGCCTATGACGATTCCCATAAAAAGAATTTAAAAGGCGAGAATGTTTCTCGCGTAATCGACAAGGACGGCATTTCGAAGTTTGGGCTTGTCTTCGGCATTACGATAGGCTTTGCCCTGCCGGAATTCTTCCCGGATGCGACAGAAATTCGTCGTCGCGAACGTGAAAAGAAGTATGACGATTAAAACGATGAAAGTTTGAATTCTAGACCCTGCCGTCAAGGTGGGGTATTTTTTATGCCATCGGGGACGATTCCAAATTTTTACCGAAATTTGGTAGATATTTTTTTGCTTTAAGCGTTATGAAAAGTGTACAGGGAATCGCTCCCTGTTGCCGAAGCGAGGCTTTTTCGCGATAAGGAAATTTTTATGAAGATTCGAAACGAAAACAGGATTGGAAATCATGCGGAAACGTTTGAAGAATTTAGGGGTGCTGGAGTCTATGCCGACCTGATGCTTGACCCTACGTTCAAAAAGGCTTTCAATCCGGATTCCCGAAATAAGGTCTGTCTGATAGAACTGTTAAATGCCTTGTTGGAAGGCGAAATTGAAAATCCCATTACGGATGTTCATTCCCGCGACAAGGAATGTAGGCAAGGATCGAATGAAAATAGACTTTCCATTTTTGACTTGCATTGCGTCGATACGCTTGGAAGACTTTTTATAGTCGAAGTTCAGCTGGCAAAATTGACAAATATTGTGAACCGGGCGATATTTTATACATCGCAGACAATCGTTGCGCAGGGAGAGCGCGGAAAAGGCTACCATTATGAACTCGCTCCCGTGATAACCGTTATCTTGATGGATTTTAACATCTTTGAAGACGACGAGTATATTCACCAGGCGAAATTGCGAGGGAAGGATGGCAAGGCGCTAAGCGATACGGTTTGCTATGTATTTGTCGAACTTCCCAAGTTTGACAAGGAACTCGGGGCTCTTCAAACGACTCTTGACAAAGGGCTCTATGCGCTTAAAAACATCAAGAATTTGCGGAATATGCCGTCCGGTTATGAGGGTTCTTCTTTTGAACTCTTGTTCCAGACGGCGAAATTAGCTAAATTGACAAAAGAGGAACAAAAAATGATTGATGCCGCACAAAAAGCGAAGTGGGATGAAAATGCCATTCGCGAGTACAATGAATCGCAGCTTAAATACGGCCTTGAACGTGGCCTTAAACAAGGCCTTAAACAAGGACTTGAACAAGGGCTTGAACAAGGAATTCGGCAAGGTTGGGCTAAGGGCATGTCTGACAAGGCGATTGAAATCGCCAAAGCGATGAAGGCGAATGGACTTTCCCAGGAAATCATTTCAAAGTGTTCAGGACTTTCGGCGGAAGACGTTGCAAAACTCTAGTGCCGTTTTTTTCCCAAAAAACTCGGAACATAAAAAAACAAAAGACAAAAGACAAAAAATAGACTATATTCGTGTTAGCCTTGTCCGCGTAGCTCAATTGGATAGAGTGTCAGTTTCCGAAACTGAAGGTCACGAGTTCGACTCTCGTCGTGGGCACTGAAAAACGCACCGTTTCTCGGTGCGTTTTCTGTTTTAGGCTTTGCGGAGAATTTTTCCTACCAGTTCATGAGGCTCCGCATCGATGATTTTGACAAGGTAGAATTCACCGGGAATTGCGTCCCCTTCGACAATTTTTACGATGTCGTCGGCATCAAGCGAGTTTCCTTCCGTGCGACCGATAAAATGGTAATCGCTTTCTTCGGCGACTTCGTCAATGAGAACCTTGACCTCTTTGCCGATGAACGCTTCGTTGGCTTCTGTGGAAATTTCTTCCTGAACATCGTTGATGGCGTCTAGGCGCGCCCGTGCGAGATCTTCGGGTACGGTCTTTTCTTCGAGTTTCAAGGCTGGAGTGCCTTCTTCGGGGCTAAAGACGAAACCTCCCAAGTGCTCGAACCGAACATCCTGGACAAGCCTCATCAGTTCGTCGAAGTCCGCATCCGTTTCTCCGGGAAAGCCCACGAGGACCGTTGTGCGGAGTGTTACGCCGGGAATTTTTGCTCGCATGGCTTGGAGCATCTCGCGCAAACTTTTCTGCGTATAGTGGCGACGCATCAGCTTGAGAATCCGATCGCTTGCATGTTGGATCGGCATGTCGATATATTTGCAGAGGCGCGGCTCGTTTGCCATCAGATCGAGCAGCTCGTCATCGATGAACTGCGGATACCAGTAGAGCGTCCGAATCCAGGGAATGTTCGTTTCGCGGAGAATCGCTTTCAGAAGCTTAGCGAGCGTAGGCCCGTTTTTCCCCTGTTCATGACCGTAAAAAGTCGTATCCTGGGCGATGAGAGTCAGTTCCTTGACTCCTTGGTTCTCGAGCTCTTTCGCTTCCCGGACGATGCTTTCAATGGAAAAAGAAACCTGTTTTCCGCGGATGTTCGGAATAGCGCAGAATGCGCAGCGGCGGTCGCAACCTTCGGCGATTTTTAGATAGGCGTGGTGCGGAAAGTCGCCTAGGTTCAGGCGTTTGAAATTTTCCGTGCCGCTTGATTTTTCTCCCAGTCCGAGAACTTTTAGGATTTTCCCCGGTTCGTATGTGCCGAGCCAGTAGTCAACTTCGGGCATTTCTTTGGGAAGTTCCTGGATGTAACGCCCGGAAAGGCAACCGGAAACAATGAGCTTTTGGGAAGCTTTTTTCGCTTCGATAAAGGACAGAATCGTGTTGATGGATTCTTCTTTTGCCGCTTCGATGAATCCGCAGGTGTTGACCAATATATAGTCCGCCTTGTCCATGGAGGCAACCGAGCGAAAGCCTGCCGAATAGAGTTCGGTAAGAAGGTGTTCGGCATCGACCTGGTTCTTTGCGCAGCCTAACTGTGCGGCGAAAATGGATGGATGTTTCAAGGGCTATTCCCAGTCGTCATAGACTTCTTCGGTTGTGGCTGCGGGCGCCTGGCTTGCTGGTTCGGGTTGGGCTTCTACCGGATTTTCCGGTTGGGCCTTTTCTGTAGGCTGCTGCTCGGGAGCCGGAGCTTCGGATGTTTCATTGGACGATGAAATCTGGCTTTCTGAAGACGACGATGATTCCGGTTTCGCGGGAATCTCGGAGTCCGTGGGAATGCTTTCCGCAGCTTGCGATTCGGTGTATGTGGGCGTGTTGCCGTATGTGCCGGAAGTTTCGCTTGTTTCTGGCGTGCCGACAGTATCGTTTGCCTTGTTGTCTATCCACCAGGCAAATCCAAGCGGTTCCAGTTTGTTCTTGCCGAAAGCCTTGGCGTCTTCAAGCTTCTTGAAATACCCGACTCGGATGCGATAATAAGTGCCTTCGAGTTCTCCCGGATTTTCAACCTGTGCGAGGTAGCCCTTGATACCCTTTTCGTCGAGTTTTTTGAGGACTGCGTTTGCGCTCCTTTTGGATGGCTGGATGCTCACCTGGATTGTCACCGAGCCTTCTGTTCCCGGTTCGACGGCTCCGCTTTCGCTTGTTTTAAATGTTTCGGCGGGAGTCGAGGAATTGGCGGATAGCGATTGAATCGGCTTGAGTTCCGGCATGGAATCGGCTTTTGGAGTGGAATCTGCTGAAGCCTTGGGCGCTTCGACTTTTTTTGCCGGAGTGATTTCGGGAATGACATCGTCTTCGCTGTCGCAGCCGATAAGGGCCGCTGCAAAAATGGCGGAACAAAGCGTCGTAGAAAATTTTGCAAAGTTCATTTTCTCTCCTATGGGACGAGCAAGAAAGGCTTCTTGAAAAATATATATAAGTGTTTGGTTTGTCGCAAGTTATGAACTGTCAAAAAGTTTCAAATCTGCAGTCGGAACTGCCTGATTGGCCTCGGAAAACGAAAATCCCTTGACGAATCAGGGGCGATAAGGTATATTTGGGGCGCATTCCAAAATTTTCAACCCGAGGAATCTGAATGATCGGTGTCGTAGTAAAACCCAATGAACCTTTTGAACGCGCACTCAAGCGTTTCACCAAGTCCTGCGAAAAGAACGGAATTATTTCCGACGTGAAGAAGCGCCAGCGCTATGAAAAGCCTTCCGAAGAGAAGAAACGCATCGAAACGGCTGCCCGTCGCAAGCGTCTCAAGGAAATCGCAGACGCAAACCGCAAGCGTCTTTACTAATTCGGTTTCTTTTCGGAATGCCAAGGGAAAGTGTTAGAGCTTTCCCTTTTGGTGTTTGTATATTTTGGATGAATTAACCCCCAAATCGGGAAAGGATAACGATGGCTGATTCTTTAGTAAAAGCGGATAGCGAGCTTCTCACGCAGATTCTTTCGGATATCAAGACCGCGATGAAGGCTCATGATGCGGCGACCCTCGAAGTGTTGCGCACACTCCATTCCGATATCAAGAATGTGGCGATCAACGCCAAGAAGGATGTGACGGACGATGTCGTCCTCGACGTTCTTTCGAAGAGTATCAAGCAGCGCAACGAATCCATCGAGATGCTTCGCAAGGGTGGACGCGAAGAAAACGCAAAGGAAGAAGAGGCTTCGCTGGCCGTTTACCAGAAGTATTTGCCGAAACAGCTAACCGAAGACGAAGTCAAGAGCCTGATTGCGGACATCAAGGCGCATGTCGGAGCGGAAGGCCCGAAGGATATGGGCAAGGTGATGAAAGAACTTTCCCCGAAGACAAAAGGCCGTTTCGATAGTCGCCATCTAAGCGAACTGGTGAAGATTGCACTAGCCTAGGCTTTAATTTCTTCGCATAAAAAAGCCCGCTCCGCGGGCTTTTCCTGTTTTAAAACTCTTCTAATCCGTCTGGCGCTGCGAGAATTATCTTGTTCGCCATGCCGATGAAAAGACCGTGTCCGAGGATCCCCGGAATCCTGTTCAATTCGAAGTCGAGTTTTTCCGGGTCGGCTATAGGACCGAACTTGGCATCGGCGATGAGGTTTCCGGAATCGCTGATGACGGGACCGTCTTTGCCGGGCGCTCCCATCCGGACGTCAAGGGTCGCTCCGAGTTTCTGGACTTTGTATGCAACCGAGCCGATCGCTCCCGGTAAAATTTCAAGCGGGACGGCGAACTTTTCGCCGAGAGTCTGGACCTTTTTCCCGGAGTCCGCGATGATGATGTAATTGTCCGCCATGGAGGCGACGATCTTTTCGAGCAGGTGCGCCGCACCGCGTCCCTTGATGAGATTTTTTTTCGGGTCGATTTCGTCTGCCCCGTCGATGGCTATATCGAGATGGCTAGCTTCGCCGAGATCGATGAGGGGAATGTTCAGTTTGCGGCATTGGAGCGTCGTGCTCCAGCTGGTGCTGACCGCTGTGATTTTAAAATTTTCGGTGCGGATGCGTTCGCCGATACGTTCGACCATGAATGCCGCCGTGCTGCCGGTTCCAAGCCCGACGGTCATGCCGGATTCGATCAGGTTCGCTGCGCGGACGCCTGCCGCTTTTTTCAGTCCGTTCAAGTCCATTATCGCCAATGCCTCCCGTAATTATTTTGTTCGTCTTCTGGAAAATCCTCGTCTTCGTCGAAACCGTCGTCCTCGTCGTCGAACTCTTCGTCGGGATAGCCGGTTTCGAGTTCTGTCGCGGAAGCTTCGGCGATATCGACAATCGTCACTTCGAACGTCAGATCCTTGCCGGCAAAGGGATGGTTTCCGTCAAGGGTGACCGTATCTTTCTGGATTTCCCGGATGACGTAGATTCCCGATTCGTCTTCGGTTGTCTGCGAGTAGATGTCGCGCGGATCTTCGGGAATGGAAAACTCGGTATTGTTGGAGTCCTGGACCATTTCCAGTTCCATGCCAAGCCACAGTTCCCCGATATTCTGTAGTTCTTTTTTGGATACTTTGATAATCAGGTCCTTGCGGTATGGACCATAGCCTTTGTCGAAAGGTACATGGGCGATGACCCTCTCGCCGACATGGTGGCCTTCGAGCGCTTCTTCGAGCCCTTCGATGACGCTGTCGCAGCCATGCATATAGACGAACGGAAAATTCGTCGGAACTTCCTCGACGATTGAGCCGCTTTCATCCTTTAGGGAATAGCCTATGCTAACTTTCTTGTTTTTCTCGACTTTTTCCATTGACACAAATATAGAAAAGCTATATTGGTTTCCATGCTATACGGGATTTTTTCCGACATTCATGCAAACCTGCCCGCTCTGGAAGCCGTCCTGGAATCGATGAGAACGAACGGGGTCGAACGCCGTGTCTGTCTGGGCGATATTGTGGGCTACGGAGCAAGTCCGAATGAATGTGTTGCGCTGACGAAACAGGCCGCCGATGTTTGCATTCTGGGAAATCACGACAGCGTGGCCATCAAGTGGGATTCGGACGTGGGGTTTAATCCTTATGCGAAAAAAGCGATTGAATGGACGCAGAAAAATCTGAGCGAGGAATCGAAGGAATTCCTGCGCTCTCTGCCGTATATGGATGAAGAAAACGACATCTGCTTTGTCCACGCATCTCCGATGTCACCGGCGGACTGGATCTATGTGACGGATTTGGAAGATGCCTTGGATGCGTTTGACCATTTTTCGGAGCGGCACTGCTTTGTCGGGCATACGCACAGCCCGGTAATCGTTGCGATGCGGGAAGGGGAAATCCCGAAGGTAATCGAGACTGGCTTTTATCGGCTTGAAGACGGTGAACGGCTTCTCGTAAATGTCGGAAGCGTCGGGCAGCCTCGCGATAGGGATTGTCGGGCGAGCTATTGCCTATACGATACCGAAACGCAAACGGTTAAAATGATTCGGCTCGAATACGATATCGCCAGGACGCAGAAAGCGATGCGCGATGCAGGGTTGCCGGATTTTCTCGTTGAACGTCTGGAACTCGGACGATGAAGCTTGTCATCGCGGTATTTGGAAAGCCGGGTTCGCCTTTTGTGAAGGATGAGGTGGAGAAATATTCCAAAAGGCTCCGCTCCTCGAATGTGCAGATTGAAGTCGTGGAATTGCGGTCTAGCAAGCGGGATGACAAGGCGAAAAGCCTTGCCGAAGAGGCGGCGGAATTTTCGAAGCGGTTCCCCAAGGAAAATTTCCAGTGGATTGTTCTTGCGGAAGAAGGCAAGCTGGTGAATACGGTCGGGCTTTCCGCATGGATAAAGCCGCGCCTTGCATCGAACTGTGTCTTTTTGATTGGCTCCGCTTACGGGATTGCACCGGAAATCAAAAAACAGGCAAACCTCTTGCTTTCCCTTTCCCCGCTGACTTTTACGCATGACCATGCGAGGGTTCTTTTGACGGAACAGCTTTACAGGTGTCTGATGGTCATTGCGGGACATCCCTATCATCACGTTTAATTTGTACAAAATTTTTGGAAGTTTTATGAATTCAATTCTGGAAAAAGATTTAGACATTGTCCGTTCGACCCTTGAAGCTGCGGAACGTTACGATCATGCCTGTCGCGTTTTAGGCTACGACCAACAGACGATTTGCCCGGTAAAGGCGATGGAAAATCAGGGCGAAACAATCGCTTTTCTTTCCAACCAGGCCTTTCGGCTTACAAAGTCCAAAAAGTTTATCGCGGCTGCCGAAGCTCTTTATGAAAACCGCAATTCGTTGGGAAAAAAGGAGCGGGTTTTAGCGGAAGGCTTGCATCGCGACTATCTGCGCAAGAAAAATGTTTCCGCCGCGCTGGACAAGAAGTTCTCGCTTGTCTTTAACAAGGCCTTTGTCGATTGGCTAGATGCGAAGAAAAATTCGGATTTTTCTCTCTTTGCAAAGTCACTTGAAAACGTTCTCCGGGTGAATTGGAAACAGGTCGCTCTGACGGAAAACGCAAAACCTGAACCCTATGACAACTTACTTGAACTTTATGAGCGCGGGATAACAGGAAAGGATTTGGACAAGTGCTTTGACGCCTGCAAGGAATGCCTGGTTCCGATGCTTCGAAAAATCCAGAAGAGCAAAAAGAAAATTCGAACTGATTTTCTTTCGCTGTCCGTTTCGGAAGAATCGCAGAAAAAGATGGCGAAGTATTTGCTGGAAGTTATCGGGTTTGATTTTTCCCGGGGCGCTTTTACGACAAGCGAACACCCGTTTACGGATGGGATCGCGAAAGACGATGTGCGCGTAACGACGCATTATTACGGGAACATGTTCTATTCGAATATGTTTTCGATCATTCACGAAGGCGGCCATGCCCTGTTTGAACAGAACCAGCCGATGGAAGATTTTATCGCTCACATCACGGGTTACAAGACGCTCGGTCAGCATGAATCCGTTTCGCGCTTTTACGAAAACCGAATCGGGCGCTCTAAACCTTTTATCCATTTGATTTTTAAAAAGACACGGGAATTATTCCCGGAGGTTTTTTGTGGGGTGTCGGAACGGCAATTCTATGAAGCGATGAACATCGTTTCTCCCAGTCTTATTCGGACGGAAGCGGATGAATTTACCTATACGTTCCACATTATCATCCGTTATGAAATCGAGCGGATGCTGGTGAACGGAAAGGTCGATGTCAAGAATTTGCCTGAAATTTGGAACGACAAATATGAAGAATATCTTGGCATTCGTCCGTCGAACGACAGGGAAGGTGTCTTGCAGGATGTTCATTGGGCTTCGGGATTTGGTTATTTTCCGACGTATGCGCTTGGAAATTTTTACGGCGCGATGTACTACAATAAAATGAGCGAAGAACTCGATGTGGAGAACGCTATCCTGTGTGGAAAATTCGAACAAATTAATTCTTGGATGAAAGAAAATGTCTGGAAAGAGGCGAACCATCTCGATGCGAAAACCTGGATAAAGAAAATCACCGGCAGAAAATTTACTGCAAACGATTTCTTGGACTATCTCGAAAAAAAATACGGGGAACTTTACGGAGTCTAAAAATGCCAGGTGAAATCGAGCAGGAAAAGTCGTCTGAAAAATCTCTATCCTTTTCGCAAAAGGCGGAGAGAAGCATTTCAAAAAAGTTTCGCAGCCGGCTGTGGAGTCCTTTTATTTCGGCAATCAAGCGCTATCGGCTGATTGAATCCGGAGACAGGATCGCGGTATGTATTTCGGGCGGGAAAGATTCCATGCTGCTTGCCAAGCTCATGCAGATGCTCCATCGCTATACGGAGATTCCGTTTGATGTCCGGTATCTTGTGATGGATCCCGGATATAATGAAATGAATTTGTTGAAAATCAAGAAAAATGCGGAACTCCTGGAAATTCCCGTCACGATTTTCAAAACGGATGTTTTTGACGTGGCGAATACATTTGAGCATTCGCCTTGCTACATCTGCGCCCGGATGCGGCGGGGGCATCTCTATCACCAGGCAAGGGAATTAGGCTGCAACAAGATTGCTCTGGGACATCATTTTTCCGATGTTATCGAAACGACCGTGATGAGCATGTTTTACGCTTCCCAATTGCAGGCGATGCTTCCGAAACTTCATAGCCAGAATTTTGAAGGCATGACGCTGGTTCGTCCCCTTTACCTTGTCCACGAAGAAGATGTGATTGCGTGGGCGAATGCGAACGGCCTAGAGTTTATCCGTTGCGCCTGTCGCTTTACGGAAAACGTGGAGTCCGGGGTTGGGGAAAGTAAACGGCAAGAGGTCAAAAAACTGATTCGCCGCTTGAAAAAGGAAAATCCGAATATCGAAAAGAGCATCTTCAACAGCCTGCATTCCGTATGCATCGAAACGTTTCCCGGTTACAAGGCGGAAGGAAAAAAGCATTCCTTTATGGAACGCTTCGATGCGGAAAGCTGCTTGCTTGACAAGTTGTCGATATGAAAAAAGCCCACGACAAACACTGCCGCAGGCGAATGTCTGAATACTAGGAGGGATTACTTTGTGCCAAAAATTCTGTCTCCGGCATCGCCAAGGCCCGGGCAGATATAGGCGGCTTCGTTCAACTCGCGGTCGAGATGCCCGACATAGATTTGCACATCGGGGTGAGCTTCGTGAAGGCGCTTCAGGCCTTCTGGGGCTGCGATAATGCACATGAACTTGATTTTTTTTCCGCCATGTTTCTTGATCATCGTAATGGCGTCAACAGCGGAACCTCCGGTGGCGAGCATCGGGTCGGTGACAACGATGACGCGTTCTTCGATGGGACTTGGAAGCTTGCAGTAGTATTCGACGGGTTCGTGGGTGACTTCGTTCCGGTAAAGTCCGATGTGTCCGACCTTTGCCGAAGGCACTAGAGCCTGGACGCCTGAAATCATTCCGAGGCCCGCGCGGAGAATCGGAACCAGGGCGAGCTTTCTTCCGGCAAGCATCGGTGTGCTGCACTTTTCAATCGGCGTTTCGATTTCCACGTCCTTGAGAGGCAAGTCTTCAAGCGCTTCGAAGCCTTCGAGCATGGCGATTTCTTCGACCAGCTTGCGGAAAACGTTGGTGCCCGTTTTCTTGTCGCGCAAGAGGGAAATCTTGTGCTGTATCAATGGATGCGTAAAGATGGTGATGTTTTCGGTGTGTTCAAAATTTTGCATGGCATTTCCTTTTTTGACGTTTTAAAACTGTTCCTCTTCGAACTTTTCGCCGGAGAGCATAGCGTTTACGATGATGCCGAGGATGAGCGAAGCGGCGATGCTTGTGAGCGTGACCGCTCCGACGGTAATCGTTAATCCGCCGATTCCCGAGATGAAAATGGTCGAGGCGACAAAGAGGTTGCGGTTCCTGTCTAGATTGACGCGCTGGAGCATTTTGAGACCGGAAACGGCGATGAATCCGTAAAGCGCGACGCAGACTCCGCCCATGACGCAGGCGGGAATTGAATCGACAAAGGCGACTAGCGGAGTAATAAACGAGAACAGAATGCAACCGATAGCCGCGGCAAAGATGGTAATCGTCGAAGCGTTACCGGTGATAGCGACACAGGCGATGGATTCTCCGTAAGTTGTATTGGGACAGCCGCCGAAAAATGCTCCGACAAAGGATCCGACTCCGTCTCCGCGGAGCGTCCTGGAAAGTCCCGGTTTTTTGAGCAGATCCTTGTTGATGATGGTGGAAAGGTTCTTGTGGTCTGCGACATGTTCCGCGAAGACGACAAATGCGACAGGCGTATAGGCGACAAAAATTGTCGCGATGTATGTGGCGTTCAGTTCGGAAATCCCCTGGAATGCATGGATGAAGACAAAGTCGGGAACGCTGAGAATCGAGGAAAGCGAAAAACTTCCTCCGGCGAGCATGTATTTTCCAAAGATGGAAAAGTCGATGACGCGGAACGATTCGATGCCCGAACAGTATCCGATGACGGTGAAGAGGGCGGCAACCGCATATCCGGCGAGGATCCCCAGGATGAAGGGGATAAGCTTTGCCATTTTCTTTCCGTATGTGGAGCAGAGCATGGTGACAAAGAGCGTGACGATTCCGCAGAGAAGCGCGACATACGAGGGCGAGGCGGATCCGTTTTGCGGAACGACATCGATGCGCATCAAGTCGGAAACCGCGTTCCGGGCGAGGCTAAGCCCGATGATGGCGACGGTCGGTCCGATGATGACCGCAGGCATGAGGCGGTTCAGCCAGCGAACGCCCGTGTACCGGATGACGATGGAGATAATCACATAGACAAGCCCGGCAAAAAAAGCCCCGATGATAAGCCCGAGCATTCCGAGGCTCATGGAAACGCCTCCGGCAAAGGCCGCGAACATGGAACCGATAAATGCAAAAGAGGAACCCAGGAAAACCGGACTCCTCCTTTTGGTGAAGAACAGATAGACAAGCGTGCCGACGCCTGCACCGAACATCGCCGTTGCCGGGGTCAGACCGTTTCCGACGATGGCTGGAACGGCAATGGTCGCTGCCAGGATGGCGAGCATCTGTTGGACAGCGAAGAAAACCAGCTGGACGAATTTTGGCTTGGAGGAGACTTCGTAGATTAGTTTCATAGAATTTCCGTGGAAAAGTTTTGGGAAATTATAGAAACAGAATCCAATCGAGGCAAGGAATGTTCGCTGTGGGAGCCGGGAAATCAAAGCGACATCTTTTAGAGAATGTCTTTATAAGGAATCGCAGATGTCTATGTTTAGGGAGTAGGCTGCGGACGTCTATGCTTTTTAAAATGTCATTCCCTTGCTTGACAAGGGAATCTCGTCCGATAATGACTGTTAGCGAGCTTGCCGAGCTATGCCCAGTACAT
This sequence comes from uncultured Fibrobacter sp., assembly GCA_934691725.1. GTDB lineage: Bacteria > Fibrobacterota > Fibrobacteria > Fibrobacterales > Fibrobacteraceae > Hallerella. The sequence goes on from CAKUTF010000028.1 coordinate 32,834, forward strand.
ATGAAAACAGGTTCTTAAAATGCCGCGTAATGAAAAAATCGTACAAATTTGTACGAAACGAACAGTTGAAACTTTTAAGCGTTCAAAAAATGCAGCAGGACCGGAACTAGGATCGATGTGAGAATTCCGGCAACCCCGATGGCTAGCGAACTCATTGCGCCCTGGACTTCTCCCATTTCGAGCGCTTTCGCAGTCCCGATTGCATGAGATGCGGTTCCGATGGCGACTCCCTGGGCGACGGGATGCTTAATCCGAAAAATTTTGCAGACGAGCGGGGCGACAACTCCACCTGTGATTCCCGTGATGACGATGGCTGCTATGGTGATGGCGGGAACCGCCCCGATTTCATTGGAAAGTTCGATTCCCATCGGGATGGTGATGGATTTCGGGAGAAGGGAAATTTTTAGCGTCGGTGATATTTCGAGAAGTTCCGCAAAGAACATGATGAGGACGAACGAGGTGAAGCATCCGACGAGAATCCCGACGACAATCGGAATGAAATTTTTCTTGAGGCTATCGAGTTGCCTGTAAAGGGGAACGGCCAGCACGGCGGTTACCGGCGCAAGAAAGACGGCGATGTAATCTCCGCCGATGTTGTAAGTCTCTAGATCGATTCCGGTGAGGAGTAGAAATCCGATGATGAGGATGCTTGCGACAAGCATCGGGTTGCAGATGGCGAACTTGAACTTTCGGCTGAGAAAGATGCCTGTTTCGTAAGCGACAATCGTGAGGACGATCCCGAAAAACGGCGTGTTCAAAACTTCATTCATGGTGTTTCCTCTTTTCTGAACGTTCGACCAAAAATTCGGTGACCTTTCCGGTGACGGCCATTGTCAGGATGGTGGCGCCGATGCAGAGCAAAATGAGGACCAGGATGTTTCCCTTGAGAATTCCGTAGATGGCGAGAATCCCGATGCTCGGAGGCAAAAAGAAAAAAGGCAGGCGTTTGAGGAAAAAGTTGGACATCTCCGCGATTTGATCGACCTTGACGATTTTCGTACAAAGTAACAGGAAGAGAATCAGCATGGCGGTGATGTTGCTCGGTAGCGGAAATCCGCAGACCCGGTGAAAAAAATCTCCGATGAAGCAGACGGAGAGAATCAGGGCTAATTGAAGTAAAAGTCTCATCGCGGCGGCAAAGATAGCAACTTGGATGCGAAAAAAATCTAAATTTTCTGCACCGCCAGATGTCGTATTTCTGGGGAACCGGGCGAGAACCGCCCATAAAAGGATTTATCATGTCTCAAATCGAATTGACCTTTCCCGATGGCTCCGTACGTTCCGTAGCATCGGGTATCACCGGCAAGGAAATCGCAGAGGGAATTTCCCAGGGGCTCGCGCGCAAGGCTCTAGGCGTAAAGCTCGGCGACAAGGTTCTAGACCTTTCCCGTCCGCTCACCGAGAGCGGGAGCATCCGGATTATCACGCCTTCGAATGACGATCCCGATGCGCTCATGCTGTTGCGCCATTCCTGCAGCCACGTTCTCGCGGAAGCGATTTGCGATCTGTTCCCGGGAACGAAGCTCGCCTATGGTCCGGCGATTGAAAAGGGTTTCTATTACGATTTGATGACGCCGACACCGCTCAAGGAAGAGGACTTTCCGAAAATCGAAAAGCGGATGAAGGAAATCATCCAGGAAGACCGTCCGTTCACCCGTATCGAAGTTTCCGCCGAAGAAGGCCTCAAGCGCACCGAAGGCGACAAGTACAAGCACGACAACGCCGAGCGCGCGATTGAACGCGAAGGCAAGGACTGCAAGATTAGTTTCTATGTAACGGGCGAACCGGGGAAGAACTGGGAAGACCTCTGCGCGGGTCCCCATGTCCCCAGCACGGGAAAGCTCAAGTGCTTCAAGATCCTCTCGCTTGCGGGCGCCTATTGGCACGGTGACCAGAAGTCCGATCAGCTGACGCGTGTCTATGGGACATGCTTTGCAGACAAGGACGGTCTCGCTACATACGTGAAATTCCTGGAAGAAGCCGCCAAGCGCGACCACCGGAAAATCGGCAAGGAAATGGACCTCTACCACATCGAGGATCATTCGCCCGGCATGGTGTTCTGGCATCCGAAGGGAACGAAGATGGTGAACGCGCTCAAGGACTACATCCGCGGGAAAATCGATCACCGGGGCTACTTGGAAGTCATCACGCCGGAAATCGTGAACAAGGTTCTGTGGATAAAGTCCGGCCATGCGGACAAGTACAACGAGAACATGTTCAAGACGCTCGCCGGCGATGTGGAAATGGCCGTGAAGCCGATGAATTGCCCGTGCCACATTTTGATTTTCAATTCCCAGCTGCGGAGTTGGCGCGATCTTCCGATGCGTCTCGCCGAGTTCGGCAAGTGCCACCGCTACGAGCCTGCGGGAACGATGCACGGGCTGATGCGCGTCCGCGGATTTGTGCAGGACGATGCGCACATCTTCTGTACCGAAGACCAGATTGCGAGCGAAGTCGCGGACTTCTGTCACCTGGTAAAGGAAATCTATCATGATTTCGGATTCGACGATGTGAAGGTGAAGTTCTCGACCCGTCCGGCAAAGCGCGTGGGAAGCGATGAAATCTGGGACAAGGCCGAAGCGGCTCTCGCCGAAGCGACAAAGCTCGCCGGGCTCGATTATGTGCTGAATCCGGGAGAAGGCGCATTTTACGGTCCGAAGCTCGAATTTACGCTGAAGGATTCCCTCGGACGCGACTGGCAGTGCGGAACGATTCAGGTGGATTTCAATTTGCCGCAGCGTCTCGGCGCGGAATATGTCGGCAAGGATAACCAGAAGCACATCCCGGTGATGCTCCACCGCGCAGCGGTCGGCTCCATCGAGCGGTTCCTCGGCATCCTCATCGAGGAATACATGGGAGATTTCCCGCTGTGGCTTGCGCCAGTGCAGGCGCGCGTGCTTCCGATTTCCGAAAAGTTCGTCGATTACGCAAACCGGGTGAAGCGCGAACTCGAAGCGTCCGGCGTCCGCGTGGAAGTCGATGAATCGAACGAGAAGCTCGGCTACAAGATTCGCCAATGCGAACTCCAGAAGGTGCCGTACCTGCTCATCGTCGGCGAAAAGGAAGTGACAGAAAATGTCATATCCGTCCGCAAGCGCAAGGAAGGCGACAAGGGCCAGATGACCGTTGCGGACTTCCTCAAGATGACCGAGGATGACCGGAAGGTAGTGAGGTAAAAACGCATGCTCAAAAGGCTTTTATGAAATATTTGTTCCGTCTTCTATGGCTTGCAATAGAAGACGGAACAGCCTTTTATCCTTGTGATATTTCCTCATACACGACTTTTGAATTTTGTCCATCCGTTAGCGACGACAATGGCCAGAGGTTACATTGACAGCAACCGTTAATTGCCCAAAAGATACATGGTTCCATTCATTTACGGGTTACACAATTGATTGGGATGATAAAAATGATTCTTCCCCAGATCCCGTTTTATATGACAAGGTTTTGTCAGATTATCGAAAATGTATCAGTGAAAAAAATGCTGCATGTGGAAATGTTGAAAATTCTGATTATAGAAATCAATTAACAGCAACTAAAACTTTCACAAGAACTCATACTTATAAAGACAAGGAATCCCATCATCTAAAGATTTCGTTCACTCTTCTTCAAAACAAAAATACTTATTCGTCTAATGCATGTGGTTCTAGTCATGCTACAGTGGCCACAAAAGAGAAAAGACTTTCGACAACAATCAATGCAACGCCGATGAGTTACTGCGCAATTCCAAAAGGTTATATTTTGTTTGCGACAGAAAATATTTCTATAAATGATAGAGTTGCCTATCCTGACAAAGAAAAGTCTTCTGTTGTATGTAAAGTTGGAGCTGAAAATAACATAACAGTTGGTGTAAAAGGCTTTGTGGATGAAATTCATGCCAATGGAAATGCGATATTACGAAACTATTCTAAAGTATCTACAGGTGTATGGGCCAAAACAATTGAAGCTCAAAACGGAGCTGAATATGCAAGAAAAGGAAACTCTACGAATTTTTTGTACAATAAAAGCATTGACTCTATAGCATTTGCGAACATTTCTGAGTTTATCGAAAATGGAAAAATAAAAACTTACGAACCTGGCATTTATGGGGATGTCACTATACGAAGAGATGGAACATTGGTTTTAAAAAGCGCAGGTGTTTATTTTTTCAAAAGCCTCCGTTTTGAACCAGGTAGCATTCTAAAATTAAATAGCACTAATAACACGGAACTTTATACACAAGAATTCAATTTTAGTGGGGCTGTAATTGGAGCAAAAGCTGCAAATTTTCTTGTCGGTGTTCTTGGCTCAACAGGAACTTATGTTGACAACGGATTCACAGGTTCTATTTGGGCTCCGAGGTCAAGAATGGTTATCGGACAATTCCACCATAAAACATTTAATGGCTCTTTTATGGCAAAGGAATTTTTTGTCCCACAAGATACAAAAGTTAACTATGTTCAATTCAATAAAAATGGAGCTTGCAAATGAAATCTATAAAATGTCTTTTTTTTGTTTTTCTTCCTTTTTTATCTATCGCATGCACTGGCGACAACTCTTCTAATGCAAGCAATGAAAAACAAGCTCCTTTACAATTGAATGAAAACTGCAGTGAATTCAAAAAGGATTCCTCATTGTGGAAAGCAATCCAAGATTCCAATTTAACCAAATTAAAAAGTAGCCTGAAAAATTGCGCTTCCCTAAATATAAGTCTGTATGACACAACTCTGCATGCCGACCAGTTCGTTATGCTGGATTTGATTTGGAACCAAAGCGACGATGCGGATTCTATAATTTATTACTTAATCGATAATGGAATGGATTCGGTGGCCAAAAATCTTGAAAACGGCTTTGCTACAGAAGCTATGTGGGCTGGAGATACAAATCTTGTACGCTATGCGATGAGTAAAGGATACCCTATAAATGGGGAAACGGTTTACCGTGCCATTGTACAAGGGGCGGAAGGGCGATTAGGCAGTAAAATAGCAAAAAAATGGTATCATGAATTGTTGCCTTTGATTTTGAATGTAGATAGGATTAGGCAAAGCGAGAATATACTATAATAACGTCATGAAAGAAGCAAGGCAGAGGCGCAAGCCGTACCCGACGGACTTGACTGACGCGCAGTGGGCGGCGATAGAGCCGCTGTATTCGGGGATGCGGAACCGGAAGTGGAGCAAGCGCGAGCTGACGAACGCA
>CAKUTF010000029.1 GCA_934691725.1 uncultured Fibrobacter sp.
CCCTAGTCCCTTCTCCCTAATCCCTGGCACACCGCTTCCCGTTTTGCCTCCTGATTCCTGATTACTCATTACTCATTACTCATTTCTAACTGCTCACTAGCCACTGGCCACTAATCCCTGATTACAGTTCGCTAAAAAGTACTCGTCCCGCTCACCGTGTCCTTTCTCTCTTTCCTGGCCGCAGCCAATTCTCATTCCTAACAAATCACTGACCACTAGCCGCTGGGCACTAATTCCTGTTTCCTGAAAGTAGTTCGCTAGACTGCTAATTGCTCATTCCTGATTTCTGCCTGACCGTTGATTCCCCCTCGACAACAACTCCCTTTTTGCTTCGATTTTCCAAATCTTGCAGACGACCGGCAGAAATTTTTTTAGATGTTTAAATATGAAAATTTTCCACACTTTTATCTTGGCGATAGGCCTTGCGTTTTTTCCGCTTGCCGCAGAAGAACTCGAACCGATGGACTCCGAAGACCGCTTGACTGCCCAGGAAGAGGATTTGCGCTCCATCAAGGATTCTTACGACAGCCGGATTAACGGAATCATGGAAGAGATGGGAGATAACGGGTCGGAAGCTTGGTTTGCGGCTCGCGCTGCGGGAAACTATGCAAGCTGGAAAGATATCGGATTTGAACTTCCCGAAGTAAAAATGTTTACCGTGAAAGAAGTGCCTTACGGATTTTCGGTGAAAGGAAAAGGACGTTCCCGGGAGACGGCGACGATTCTTGTCTATACGCGGGACGAAGACCTGTATTACTATGTGACAGTCGGAAAAAACGCATCGTTTGATTTTAAGCGCATGGTGCAGGCCGTTTTTGAATCGGACAGCGAATTTTCCTATCGCGAGGGGACGCCGTGCAACAGCCGGGCGGTTTCCTGTCTTGGCGGTTACGAAAAGGGAACTTCCGGCAAGCTAAAGAAATAAGGAGATATCATGGCAGAACTCGGTACGATAGGAACACCGCTTTCGAAAAGCGCAACGCGTGTCCTTTTTTGCGGTGCAGGAGAACTTGGCAAGGAAGTTATCATCGAAATGATGCGGCTCGGCGTCGAAACGATAGCTGTCGATCGCTATGCAAATGCGCCCGGAATGCAGGTCGCTCATCGGTATCATGTCGTCAACATGCTAGACGGTGCGGAACTTCGCCGAATTGTCGAACTTGAAAAGCCGGATTACATCGTTCCGGAAGTCGAAGCGATTGCGACACCGGCGCTCGTGGAACTCGAAAAGGAAGGCTACCATGTGATTCCGACGGCGATGGCGACGCGGCTTACGATGAACCGCGAAGGGATTCGGCGCCTAGCGGCAGAAGAACTCGGGCTGAAAACTTCGCCGTATCGATTTGCGGACACGGAAGAGGATTTCAAGGCTGCGGTAAAGGCTGTCGGGATTCCCTGCGTCGTGAAGCCCGTGATGAGTTCGTCCGGGCATGGACAGAGTACGGTCAAGTCCGAAGCGGATATCGATCGGGCGTGGAACATTTCCCAGAGCGAGGGGCGCACGGGAAAGCCTTCACGCGTTATCGTCGAGGGTTTTGTCCCGTTTGACTACGAAATCACGATGCTCACGGTGCGCCATGTCGGCGGAACGAGTTTTTTGGAACCGGTGGGGCATCACCAGGTGAACGGCGATTACCAGGAATCCTGGCAACCGCAACCGATGAGCTCTACCGTTCTTGAAAAGGCGCACGACATTGCGAAGAAAATCACGGATGCGCTCGGAGGCCGCGGAATCTTTGGCGTGGAACTTTTTGTCTGCGGCGAAGACGTCCTGTTCAGCGAAGTCAGTCCGCGTCCGCACGATACGGGAATGGTGACGCTTATTTCCCAGGATCTATCGGAATTTGCGCTTCACGCCCGTGCCATTCTCGGTCTGCCGATTCCAAATATCGCTTTCCGAGGACCATCCGCGTCGAAGGCAATCGTCGTCGAAGGGGAATCCGACCAGGTTCGCTTTGAAAATCTGGCGAAAGTCCTGGAAACACCCGATACGGGCATCCGGCTTTTTGGAAAGCCGACTGTCGGCGGGCACCGCCGCATGGGCGTTTTGCTAGCCCGGGCTTCTTCGGTGGAAAAAGCCGTGGAAACGGTTAAGAAAATGCGCGAAAAGCTGCAAGTCAAACTGTAAAAAGAAATTTTTATCTCTGAGGAAATCCGGTGTCCGAACGTCGCAAACTTTTCCTTTTGGACTCTTTCGCTCTCGCCTTTCGGATGTTCTATGCCTATGCGAAAAATCCGTTGGTGAATAAAAACGGAGACGATGTCTCCCTGGTGCACGGTTATTGGGGAACGGTTCTTCGTATTCTTTCAAAACGCAAGCCGACGCATTTTGCGATTGTGTGCGATGTCGGCGCTCCGACATTTCGGCATGAGCTTTATCCGGAATACAAGGCGAACCGCGGACCGATGCCGGAGGAGATGGCGAAGCAGATGCCGCTGCTTAACGAGGTCATCCGGGCGAGCGGGATTCCGATGCTTTCGGAAAAAGGCTTCGAAGCGGACGACGTGATGGCGGCGGTTGCGGAATCCGCTTACCGGGAAGGCTTTGAAAAGATCTTTCTCGTGACAAAGGACAAGGACCTTTCCCAGATTGTAAACGATCGGATTCATCTGTACCAGCTAGAAAAAGGCGCGGACGGCATCGATTTCGGACCGGAAGAAGTCAAGGAAAAATATGGGGTTCCGCCGGAACAGATTCGCGACTATCTTGCCTTGATGGGAGATTCCTCGGATAACGTTCCTGGCGTCGCGAAAGTCGGACCCAAGACGGCGGTCTCTCTCTTGGAAGAATTCGGGAATATCGATAATTTGTACGCAAACCTGGACAAGGTGACGAAAAAAGGCTTGCATGACAATTTGGAAAAGGGAAAGGAAAATGCCTTCCTTTCTCGGGAACTTGTTACTATCCAGTCTTCGCGGGGTTTTAAAGGTTCGCTAGGCGAACTGGAGTTCCGCGGAATTGAAAGCGACGCTCTTGAAAAGATTTTCCGGGAAAACGAGATCAACAGCCTGGTCCGTCTTCTTGACAGTGTTCCATCGAAATCTGAATTTTCTCCGAAAATCCCCCTGAAAAATGCGAAGCCTTTTGAAACGGTCGTTGTACGGACGACTAAGGCTTTTCAGGAAATGTCCGCGGCGGTCGAGGCTTCTCCGTCTCCGGCGATTTCGGTAGTCTATGACGGAACACGTCCGCTTTCGACGGCGATTGTGGGCGTGGCTCTTTCCACCGAGCCGGACAAAGGCTTCTATGTTCCGCTTGGGCATACGGACGATATGGGAATTCCGCTGAACAATATCGATACGGAATATTTTGCGGACTGGTTCATTCCGGCATTTACCGTCGCCGAGAAGCCGTGGCGAATGTTTGCCGCGAAATCTGCGCTGCACGTCCTTTCCTGGGCTTTTGACGAAAAGGTTATTCCTTTGGAAATTCGGGATGCGCAGATTGGCGCGTGGATGCTTTCGCCGGGAGAATCGAAATACGAACTGGAAGAACTCTGCCTGCGAAACGGTCTGCGTGAAATCGGTTCTCGCGAAGCGCTTGTCGGGCATGGGAAAAGCGAAATTCCGTTCTCGCGCGTTCCTGTCGAAGAGCTTTCGGAATATGCGGCAAAGTCCGCAGCGGCGATTTTTGAACTCTGGGATATCGTTCGGCAGAAGCTTGAAAAGGGCGGGCTGGAAAAGCATTTTTTGGAAACGGAAATGCCGATTCTCAAAGTCCTTTTTGCGATGGAGGAATGTGGCGCGGCTATCGACGAAGATGCGCTCCGGAATCTTTCCACTGATTTTTCGAAGCGAATCGAAGAGACCGAGGAAAAGATTTATCGGCTTTCCGGCGGGAATCCTTTCAACATCGCCTCTCCGAAACAGCTCGCCGAAGTCCTCTACGATGATTTGGGTTTGAAAGTTTTAAAAAAAACGGCAACCGGGCGCAGCACGGACAGCGCAGTTCTTGACCGCCTGCTGAACGAGTTCGAACTTTCCGAGCAGGAAACCGCCCTCATCGAATCGATCTTGAATTACCGCGAACTGAAAAAGCTCCAGAACACCTACATCGAAGTTCTCCCGACGCTCGTAAACAGGGAAACGCATCGGATCCACACGAACTTTGTGCAGTGGGGGACGGCGACGGGAAGGCTTTCGAGCCGCGAACCGAACCTGCAGAATATCCCGATCCGTTCCGAGGAAGGGAAGAAGATTCGGGCGGCGTTCATTCCGGGCGAAAAGGATAACGTGATTCTTTCCGCGGACTATTCGCAGATAGAATTGCGGATGCTTGCGCATCTTTCCGGTGACGAAAAACTTGTACAGGCGTATAACGACGGGGTGGATATCCATGCGCTGACCGCCGCTGCGGTATTTGGGAAGCTCCCGTCCGAGGTGACTGCGGACGAGCGTCGCCGGGCGAAAGTGGTGAATTTCGGCGTTCTCTACGGAATGACTCCGTTCCGGCTTTCCCGCGACCTGCACATTCCGATTGCCGAAGCGAAAATGTTCATCGACGGATACTTTAATCTGTACAAAGGCGTCGAGGCTTACGTGGAACGCACTAAGGCGTTTGCCCATGAACACGGATACGTCGAAACGCTGACGGGGCGTCGCCGGACAATTCCCGGGATCGATTCCGGGGACAGGACCGAATGCCAGATGGCGGAACGCATGGCGGTGAATACGCCTGTCCAGGGAAGTGCCGCAGACTTGATCAAGACTGCGATGATCCGCGTGGCAAACCGCATCGAGAAGGATTCGCTTCCGCTCCAGATGATGCTCCAGGTGCACGACGAGCTTGTGTTCGAATGTCCTCGGGAGCAGGCGGAAAGCCTTGGAAAAATCGTCCGGTTCGAAATGGAACTGGCGATGGCCCTGAAGGTTCCTCTGGTCGCTTCGGTGGGGTTCGGAGCGAACTGGCTCGCTGCACACTGACATAAATTTTCTACATTTGCGCACGCCCAGACACCTAAGTCCGGGAAATCAATCACCGGTATGTGAAAAGTCGCTTCGGTGGCCTCTGGGCTTTGCGGCTTCTGCATATCGGGACGTTTAACCGAAAAAAAGGAAAACATCATGGCTAATTTGCCTTCCGTCGAAGACCTGCTCGCAGCAGGCGCTCACTTTGGTCACCAGGCCCAGCGCTGGAACCCGAAAATGAAACCCTACATCTTGGCGAAGAAGAATGACATCTATGTCATCAACCTCGACAAGACGATCAAGCAGCTCGAAGAAGCCGGCAAGGTTGCCGCCCGCATTTCCAGCGAAGGGAAGAGCGTCCTCTTCGTCGGTACAAAGCCGACCGCGCGCGCTATCGTAGAAGAAGCCGCCAAGAAGACGAACCATTTCTTCGTTTCGAACCGCTGGCTCGGCGGTATGCTCACCAATTTCCAGACAGTCCGCAAGTCCATCAAGCAGATCGATAAGATCGACCAGATGGAAGCCGAAGGTCTCTTCAAGGAACTTTCGAAGAAGGAAGTCCTCGACAAGACCCGTCTCCGTGAAAAGATGCTCGGCGTCTTTGGCGGCATTCGCGAAATGGCGACCCTTCCGGGCCTCGTGGTCGTGACCGATCTGCACCACGAACACATCGCCGTTGCGGAAGCTCGCCGTCTGCACATTCCTATTATCGGCATCTGCGACACGAACGTCGATCCGACTCTCGTGGATTACCCGATTCCGGCGAATGACGACGCGGTGAAGTCCATCAAGATTATTGTGGACTACCTGGCGGACAACGTAACGACCCGTTCCGAAGTGGCGAAGAACGCCGATGCGGAATCCATCGCGAAGAAGTACGACGATGCCCCGGCTCCGCGCAAGCGCACTTTCAAGCCGCGCAAGGCTATCCCCGAAAAGACCGAAGACAAGGCTGAAAAAAGCGAGGACAAGTAACAATGGCTGTTGAAATTACCGCTGCGATGGTGAACCAGCTCCGCAAAGCGAGCGGCGTTGGAATGATGCAATGCAAGAAGGCCCTGATCGAAGCCGAAGGCAACCAGGAAAAGGCTTTCGAACTTCTCCGCAAGCAGGGTGCCGCAGTTGCTGCAAAGCGCGCCGACAAGGCGGCGAAGGAAGGCCGCGTGTTCCTCGTGAGCCGTGCCGACCGCGCTGTCGCCTTTGAACTCGGCTGCGAAACGGAACCTGTTTCCCAGAACGCGGACTACGTCTCTCTGGCGAACCTCGCCCTCAAGGCTTGCGAAACGCAGGACATCAACTCTGTCGAAGAACTGAAGAATGCCGTCGTCGATGGCGTGAAGATCAACGACAAGCTGCAAGACGTCCTCGTGAAAATCCAGGAGAACATCGACTTCCGCAAGCTGGGCGTCATCAAGCGTTCCGGCTCGGACGTAATCGGTCTCTACTCCCACATGGGCGGAAAGATCGGTGTTCTCACGCGCCTCGCGTTTGAAGGAACACCGAACGACCAGGAAGCGCTCGAACGCACCGCGAAGGAAATCGCGATGCAGGCCGCCGCTTTCCCGCCGGTCGCCTTGAACAATGCGGCCGTTCCCGAAGAGTTCATTGCGAAGGAAAAGGAAATCGCTCTCGCCCAGATCGAAAATTCCGGCAAGAAGACCAAGCCGGAATTCGCCCAGCGCCAGATCGAAGGCCGTGTCGCGAAGGTCCTCAAGGAAGTCGTTCTCGAAGACCAGGAATTCTTCATTTCCGACAAGAACCCGAAGAAGCTTTCCGTCAAGGATTATCTGCTCGCTGAAGGGGAAAAGCTCGGTGTGAAGAACCTCGCCGTCGTCGATTTCATCCGCTTCGAAAGGGGCAACTAATTTAAACGCGAAAGCGTTGGATTCAAATCGGTCGTCCCCCTGCGGGGACGACCTGTTTTTCAAAAAAGCGAGCGGATATGAACATACACGTACAAAACCACTTGAGTTCCAGTGGGCGGGTAAATCTCGGGAGTTTTTACACTCCGTACAAGTATGTGCTTCTTGTCCGCGATTGGCTTGAAAAATACGGTTTGACAACCGGAAAGACCGTCCTCGATAGCTCCTGCGGCTACGGAGCCTTTTTTGAATTGCAGGAACATCTGCCAAAGAACAGGTATATCGGAAACGACATCGATTCCCTTGCCGTAAACAAGGTTGCCGAGGTTTTCCCGAAGGTGCAAACATTCAACAAGAATGCGCTAGTTTCCGTTTCGCGTGAACGATACGGGATAAAAGAGAGCGACTGCCTGGTCATCGTCGGAAATCCGCCCTATAACGATGTCACGTCCCAAATCAACCAGAAAATCAAGACTTCCGGCATGGAGATTGACGCAGATATACGTACGCGGGACTTGGGACTTTCGTCTCTCCTTTCCTACAACAAGCTTGCGGCGGATTATGTCGCCGTCTTGCATCCGCTTTCGTATTTGATAAAACGCCAAAATTTTTCCGCGGCAAGGAATTTCTTTGCGAACTACAGAATGCTCGAACACGCCGTATTCAACAGCCAGGAATTTGCGAACACCTCCAAGACGACCGGCTTTCCTGTAATCGTCGCTTTGTATCGGAGAGAGCCTTCCGCGGGTCTTTCTTACGATGCGGTTTATAAAATGCCGTTCAAGACCGTCGAGGGCAAGATCTTTTCGCTTGCGGACTTTGACTATGTGGCGGATTTCATCCAAAAATATCCCCACAAGGAACGCTACGAACCGGAAATCCTGTATTACACGCTTCGGGACATCAATGCTTTAAAGCGCAGCCGGACGTTCATCAAGGAACGCTCGGCCAACGCCGTGGATGTAAATCCCGAAAAATTGCCTTTCTACTGTTACCTCGATTGTTTCAAAAGGTATGCGAACGTTCCCTATTACATGGGGAATTTCGACGTGCCTTTCGATAAGGAGACCTTCCCGAAAATCGAGAAAGCAGTCGTCGCCGTGTCGAAGTTTCGTCATCCCGAAGTATTCGGGAAATGCCCGAAGCCGAGCGCCGCCGAAGAAAGCGCGGTGAAGGAATACATTGGCGAGATTTTGAAACACTTAACAAATTAACCCCCATACTCTACTATGTCCAAATTCAAACGAATCCTCCTCAAACTTTCCGGTGAAGCTCTCGCCGGGGAAAAAGGTCACGGCATCGACTCCGAAATTCTGACGTCGATGGCTTCCGAAATCGCTTCCGTCGTGAAGTCGGGCGTCCAGGTGGCGCTTGTCATCGGTGGCGGAAACCTGGTTCGCGGCATTTCCGCGTCCGCGGGCGGGATGAACCGCGCCCAGGGCGATGCGATGGGAATGCTCGGCACGGTGATGAACGGACTGGCGATGCAGGATGCTCTTGAAAAACAAGGCGTTCCCTGTGTCGTGATGTCCGCTGTCCGGATGGAACCCATTTGCGAGTTCTTTGACCGCAGACGGGCCATTTCCCTGTTGTCTGCCGGAACCGTCGTGATTTTCTCCGCGGGAACCGGCAACCCTTACTTTACGACCGATAGCGCCGCGGCGCTCCGTGCAAGCGAAGCGGAATGCGATGTCATCATGAAGGCGACGAAGGTCGATGGAATCTACACGGACGATCCGGTCAAGAATCCCTCTGCGACGCGTTTTGACGACATCACCTATTCCGAGGTCATCCGGCGCGGGCTGAAAGTGATGGATACGGCGGCGGTCGCCATCTGTCTCGAACAGAAAATGCCGATTCTCGTGTTCAAAATGGCCCCGGGGAACTTGACGAAAGCCGCTTCGGAAGGTAGTTTAGGAACACTCGTGCATTGCTAGTTTGGCAAGGCGCATTCGCAAAGTTTTTAAATTGAGGACCTATGGCCGAAGAATATGAATTGAAAATGCAAAAAGCCGTCGAAGCGACTGAACGCGAATTTTCGAAAATCCGCACAAGCGTAGCGACTCCTGCGATTTTGAACAACATCCGCGTCGATTATTATGGAACGCCCACCCCGATTCCGCAGGTGGCGAAGGTTTCCGTTCCGGAACCGCGTATGCTCCTCGTGACTCCGTGGGAAAAGGCGATGGTCGAACCTATCAACCGGGCGATTCTCATGGCGAACATCGGGGTTTCCCCGCTGATGGAAGGCAACGGCATCCGCGTGTCCATTCCGATTCTCACGTCGGAACGCCGCGAAGAACTCGCAAAGCTCGCCCGCAAACATGCGGAAGAGGGCAAGGTCGCCATTCGCAACATCCGCCGCGACGCAAATGACGCCATCAAGAAGAACAAGGAAATCGCCGAGGACGAAGCGAAGAAGCGCCAGGAACAGATCCAGAAGGTGACCGACAGCTATATCGCGAAAATCGACGAGATTCTCAAGCTGAAAGAAGCCGACCTTCTTGAGGTTTAATCGCCATGGCTAACGGACTGAAGCATGTCGCCATTATCATGGACGGCAACGGTCGCTGGGCGAGAAGCCGCGGCCTTGAGCGTTTCCTGGGACATCGCAAGGGAACCCAGGCGACGATCGATGCGGTCAAGTTCGGTTGCGATCTGCAGCTGGAACATTTGACCCTTTATGTCTTTAGCTCCGAGAATTGGCAGCGTCCTTCCAAGGAAGTCGATTACCTGATGAAGCTCCTTGTGGAAATGGTCCACAAGGAACTCCCGGACCTGATGGAAAAGAACGTAAAGCTTGTGGTCATCGGAAATATCAACCGCTTGCCGGAAGCTCCGCGGAAGCAACTGCAACACGCGATTGATACGACGTCGAAAAATTCCGGGATGCAGCTGAACCTCGCCATTTCTTACGGTGGGCGCCAGGAAATCGTCGATGCCTGCAAGGCGATTGCCGCCGAGGTCAAGTCCGGGACGCTTTCCATCGAAGCGATCGATGAAAATGTCTTTTCACGAAATCTGTATCTGAAAGGCGCTCCCGATCCGGACCTGGTCATTCGTACCGGCGGAGAATTCCGCCTTTCGAACTATCTGCTTTGGCAAGCCGCCTACAGCGAATTCTACGTAACCCCGACGCTCTGGCCTGATTTTACGAACGAGGAATTCCAGAAGGCGGTCGATTTCTACAACACGCGCGAACGCCGTTTTGGAAAGGTTCTCGATGAGTAATTTGACAATCCGTATCCTGTTTGCGGTCATCGCTATCCCGGTGACCTTTTTGCTGCTTTGGCTGAACGATGTTTCCCGCTTGGCCCTGATGTGCTTTCTGAGCGGGGCCGGCGCCTGGGAATGGGCGCGGATGGCTTCGAAAATGTACAAGGGACCGTCGATGCAGGCGGTGGCTCCGATAGCAGCGGTCGCTCTCACGCTCGCCTGGATTTTCCAGTCCGGGCATTTCTTCGGACTACCTGCGCTTCCGCATCTGGTCGGGATTGTCTTTGTCTGCGTTTTTGCGCTTTACATCGTCATCGCATTTTCCAAGGTTTCGATTGACCATCTGTTTCCATGGCTTGCTTTGCAGCTCGGTGCGCCGCTCTACCTCGGTCTCTGGGGCGGTCTCGATGTCTATCTGCTCGGTTCGGGGAACGGCTCGCTCGAACATTCGTACAAGTTCATCCTGGTGATGACCGCAATGTGGGTCTGCGATACGATGGCGTATTTCGGGGGACGGCTCTTGGGAAAGCATCACATTGCGCCGGAAATCAGCCCGAAGAAAACCTGGGAAGGCGCGGTTTGCGGGACGCTCTTTGCTGTCGGCTGGGTGATGTTCTTTGCACCCTCGGTCTTTGGTTTGAATTACGCCATGTCGGCGGTCCTGGGCATTGTCCTTGCCATTGCCGGGCAGGTGGGCGACTTGCTCGAATCGACGCTCAAGCGCTGGTCCGGTACAAAGGATGCGAGCCAGATCTTCCCGGGACATGGCGGCGTTCTCGATCGGGCGGATTCCTTTTTTCTTTCGGCGCCGGCTGTCGTGCTGGTGATGACCTTTATCAACGGATCGGTTTAAGATGAAGCGTGTCTGTCTTCTGGGAGCAACAGGTTCGATAGGAACTTCCACCATCGGCGTTTTAAAACAGCACCCCGAACGTTTTAGGCTCTATGCGGTTGCCGCAAACAGAAACTGGAAAAATGTCGCGAAAATCGCCCGCGAAATGGACGTGGAACGCTTCTGCATGTTCGACGAAACCGCTGCCCGGGAACTTTCGAAGGAACTGGGAAAGCCTGTTCTCGTCGGAATGGCTGGTCTCTGCGAGCTTTCGAGCGACCCGAATGTGGATATCGTACTGAATTCCCTGATGGGTTCCGTCGGATGTCTTCCGACCCTTTCTGCAATCCGGGCTTCCAAGCATGTCGCGCTAGCGAACAAGGAAACGCTCGTGATGGCGGGAGAAGTCATCACGGAAGCTCTTCGCGAAAATTCAAAAGCCTACCTTACGCCGGTCGATTCGGAGCACAATGCGATTTTCCAGTGCCTAGCGGACCGTCCGAACGCCGAAGTGGAAAATTTGCAGATTACGGCTTCGGGCGGACCTTTCCGCGAATGGCCTCGTGAAAGGTTCAAGGACATTTCAGTCGAAGACGCCCTGAATCATCCGGTCTGGAGCATGGGCAAAAAAATCACGATAGATTCCGCGAGTATGATGAATAAGGGCCTGGAAGTCATCGAAGCGCATTTTCTCTTCGACATTCCTTACGAACAAATCCAAGTCGTCGTCCATCCGCAGAGCCGCGTACATTCCCTGGTGCAGTTCCGTGATGGAAGCCTGATGGCGCAGCTCGGCGCTCCCGACATGAAAATCCCTATCCAGGTCGCTCTCACGTGGCCGGAACGCATTCCGCTTGAAACGGATCGCCTGGATCTTGCGGAAATCGGCAAGCTCACGTTTTTCAAACCGGACTTTGACAAGTTCCGCTGTCTAGCCCTTGCGATGGAGTGCGGCAAAAAGGGTGGGCTTTATACGGCGATGATGAATGCGGCAAACGAAGTTCTCGTCGGCGCGTTTCTCGAACGGAAAATCGGGTTCATGGACATCCCGTCCGGCGTGGAAAAGGTCGTGGCGAAAACCCCGACAGTTTCCGGGACGCTCGACCTGGATACGATTCTCGCAGCGGACAGGGAAGCGCGAAGGCTTGCGCAGGATCTGATTTGAAAATTTCTGTCAGAAAATTTTAAGAAGCGGCTTTCGGGTTCGCTTTTTGGCTATGCAAAACCAGAATTTCTAAATTGTGACGTATGGACAGTATCCTCTCGAATATCGCAATGTTCGCACTCGGGCTTTTCAGCCTGAGCTTCCTTGTCTTCATCCACGAACTGGGACATTTTCTGGTCGCCAAGTGGAACAAGGTCAAGGTCAAGACGTTTTCCATCGGATTCGGCAAGAAGCTTTTGCGTTTTAAGAAAGGCGAGACGGAGTATTGCATTTCGCTCATTCCCTTTGGCGGCTACGTTGCCATGGAAGGGGAAAATCCCGAGGATGCCGATTCGGACGACCCGAATTCGTTTGTGTCGAAAAGCGTCGGGGCTCGGGCGGCAATCGCCTTTGCGGGACCGTTTGTGAATATCGCGTTCGCGTTTCTTCTTTTGGTGGGGCTTTACATGAAAGGCGTGGAGGAACCGGAATCGTCCCGTCTGATTGTGGGATTGGTGGCACCGGAAAGCGCAGCGGAAAAGGCGGGGATTCTTCCGGGCGATACGATCTTTGAACTCGACGGTCATCCGACGAACGGCTGGGACGATTTTCGCGAACAGGTCGGTGTGCGCCTTGGCGCGAATGTTCCTTTGAAGCTAACCCGCGGCGCGGACACGCTTTCTTTGACCCTCGTTCCGCAAGAGATGGTCATCCCCGGAAAGGATTCCCTAGCGGACGATATCCATATGGGTGTAGGCGAAGCGGGCGTTTATCCGCGGCATCGCGTCGTCATTAACGGAAATCCTCTTGCCGGCAGCGCAGCGGAAAAGGCGGGATTCCTTCCGGGAGATACGATTGTCGAAATCGATCGTCAGAGAATTTTCAGGTATCGGGATGTTGTCGATCTGGTGAACGGTTCCGAAGGGAAGCCGCTCACGGTGACGATCCATCGCGGCGCGGATACGCTTGAAAAAAAACTTTCCGCACTTTACAATCCGGAACACGGACGCTACATGATAGGCATCCAGATGACCTACGTGATGTTCAAGGAAACGCATCTCGTGAGCCGCAACTTCCCAGACGCCGTTCTCAAGGCCTGCGGCACCAGCTGGAAAATGACGACGAGCGTTTTCCGCTACCTGAAGCGGATGTTCCAGGGACAGGTAAAGGTCGATGCGATGTCCGGGCCTGTGACGATTGTCGCCGTGATGGGAAATGTCTGGCTTTCCGGATTCGAAGATTTTTTGATGATTCTCGCGCTCATCAGCATCAACCTGGGAATCATGAACCTCTTGCCGCTCGCGATTACGGACGGGGGAATTCTTCTCTTCCTCTTCATCGAAGCGGTTCGCGGCAAGGCGATTTCGCAGGAAAAACAGGCGGTGATCCAGAAAATCGCCATGGCGCTGTTCATCGCCCTCTTTGTTTTCATCACGTTCCTCGACTTCGGAAAAATCGGGCTTTTTTTGAAGTAGGGGAGAATTTTTTGAATTCCCGACTTTGCGCTAAGTAATTTATTTAGCCTTGTAAAACTTTCGTTAATTTTATACCGTTTCGTTTTTTTTGACAAAATATGTCAAATCAAGGAGGTATCTTTATATCGCCTGACAAACAGGCAAACGGAAATGTTAACAAAGGAGATACCGGTGGAAAACATTCTAATCCAAATTCAAGGAAAAGACTTTGTTCACTATTATGCTTTTACGCAAAGCGCAACGGGGACTCTCGATTTTTTGGGAAAGACGGAAAACCCTGATATTTCCGGTTTCCAGGAAATTGAAAGCAGCACCTATTTTTCTCCTACCTGGTATGCATATCTGCCGGTTTCCCTGCAGACAGAAATCCACATTCTGTTTAAAGATTCCGTCAATTTGAGCGATGCCAACCTGTTTGCCTACTTAACGCATATCGGCGCCGTCCTACTCGCCGTTGAACAAAAGGACGGACTTCTCGTCGCTGAACTTTTGCACCGTCGAACACAAATTTTCTTCCAGTTTTTGACGCTTACGCTTTACATTATTAAGCCAATCGCTCCGCTTGCGCTTTTTGCCTGGCTTTACGGACGCTTTTCCCATTCCGGCGGCTTCCAGAAGATGTTTCAACAGGGGCTTCTTTCGCCGACATCGGATACCGCGGAAATTCTTTTTGCGGCAGCAAGAAACGAACTTTCTCCCGAGCCGGGAAAAGAAACGGTCGATGAAATGTTTGTCCGTTATCTGAAACAGACCCGTCATGGAGAATTCACAATCGGTACAGTCGGTACGGATTTTCATACCTGGAATTCCCAAAATACAGCGCTAAATGAGTTTCTGCACGAAGCGATCGGCAAGGATTTTCTCCGAGGCGAATTCCTTGTCCGCGAAAGAAAAAACAAGTTTTACTCGGAACTAAATGTTTCTGTTCAAGCGGAACCTTACAACCCATACGACCCGAATGCCATCGGCGTCGCAATTGAAGACATTCCGGGAAAAATTTTCGGAAACGGAGGGAAGGCCAAGGCCGGCTACATCCGAGCGACAGGCGCAGCGATTCTCCGCCGGGCGTTTCCCCGGAAATTCGCTTACAGGGCAAGTCTTGCCCGTCTGGGCGCGAACCTTTCCGAAGGGAACAGCAATAAGGAAGGAATCGTCCTTCGAATCCGTTTTTGACAGAATATGTCAAAACAAGGTTGTATTTTAATAGAGAAATTGAGGGGAGCAGGGAGGTCCGAAAGGCGGACCTCCCCTTTTTTGAATCTATTTTTTCCGTATGATTTTACAGACCGGATTTCGCACAGACATTCCCGCTTTCTATTCCAAGTGGTTTGCTGCCCGGCTCACGGAAGGTTTTGTCCTCGTCCGCAGCCCGTACAATCCGCATCTCATCACGAAATACATCATTTCGCCTCGTGTTGTCGATCTAATCGGATTCTGCACAAAAAATCCCGCGCCGATGTTTCCCTACCTGCCTTTGCTCGAATCCTATGGACAATACTGGTTTGTGACCATTACGCCTTACGGACGCGATATCGAGCCTCACGTTCCAAACAAATTAAACATCGTCCAATCCTTTCGGGAACTTTCAAATTTCATCGGAAGGCATCGGGTCGGTTGGCGGTACGATCCGATTCTCATCACGGAACGCTATCCCGTAAAATGGCATGTTCAAGCCTTTCAAAAGATGGCGGAAATGCTCGGTGGCTATACGGATACATGCGTCATCAGCTTCATTGACCTGTACGCAAAAGTTTTAAGAAATTTTCCAGAAGTGCGAACCGTCGCTCCGGAGGAACAGATTCAACTCGCCGAATCCTTTGCCGAAATCGGAACGCGATACGGGATTCGCATCCAGGGTTGCGCCGAAAACCCAAGCCTAGGAAAATGCGGAATCGATATGAACGGTTGCTTTTCTGCCGAAGTCATCGAAAAGGCGCTTCGAAGCAAACTGAGTTTCCCAAAGGGAAAATTTTTACGGGCGGATTGTCGCTGTATCGCCGGAAACGATATCGGAACCTATGACAGCTGCGGCCACCTCTGCCGCTACTGCTATGCGACAAGCGATGTCCAAGCCTACTACCGGAACAAGAAACTTCACGACCCGAGTTCCCCGCTTCTCATCGGAAAGCTTTTGCCGACCGATAAAATCCACACGGCGAAACAGGAAAGCTGGAAGCCGTCCCAAACGGAACTGTTTTGAAACCGGCGTAAAAGCTTATGACAGAATCTGTCACACAAAACGCTTCGGGTTGATGCCGAGCATCTTGATTTTATAGCCGAGAATCCGCTGGGTCGTCGCCAAGGCCCGCGCCGCCGGAGCGACTTTTCCCTTGGCGCTTTTGAGCGCATCGCAAATGATGTCCCGTTCATATGTTTCGACCATGCTCTTCAGGTCTCCGCGGACGGGAGCGCCTGTCGATTCCGCAGTCTGGAGAGTCGGCGGCAAATGGTGCGGATAGATGACATTTCCCTCGGCGACGAGAACAGCCCGTTCAATGCAGTTTTCGAGTTCGCGGACATTTCCCGCCCAGTGGTAGCTCATCAGCATGTCGATTGTTCCGGTGGAAAGCCTCCGAACATCCTTGCCGAGCATCTTGCTGTAACGTTCCAAAAAATGATCTGCCAAAAGTACGATATCGCTTTTCCGCTTGCGAAGAGGCGGCACGTAAATCGGGAAAATGTGCAGACGGTAATAGAGGTCCTCGCGGAATTTTCCCTCGTGGACCATTTGAAGCAGGTTCTTGTTCGTCGCCGCGATGACGCGGATGTTGACGTGAATCGTCTTGTTTCCGCCGACACGCTCGAATTCATGTTCCTGCAAAACGCGGAGAAGCTTCACCTGGAGAGTCGCCGAAATTTCCCCGATTTCGTCTAGGAAAATCGTTCCCCCGTCCGCCATTTCAAAGCGTCCCTTGTGTTCGGAAATCGCCCCGGTAAAAGCGCCCTTTTCATGCCCGAACAGTTCGCTTTCGATGATGTTTTCGGGAAGCGCCGCGCAATGGACGCGCACAAAGGGACCGTTCGCCCGATCGGAATTGTAATGAATCGCTTGAGCGACCAGTTCCTTTCCCGTCCCCGTCTCGCCTAGAATGAGCACGGTCGATGGACTTTTAGCAACCTTTGCAATCTGGTCAAAAACGACCTGCATCTCGCGGGAATTCCCGACGATGTTCGACGGACGAAAACGGTCCTTGAGTTCCGAGCGGAGCCGTTCGTTTTCCGCAAGGAGAATTTCGGTTTCTTCTTCGGCCTGGCGGCGAAGCTTTACCGCCGAAGCGATCATCATTGCAATGATTTCGAGCAGACGCAGATCTTCGTCTAGCTGGTCCTTTGACGAATTGAACTCATCGACGCTCAACGCCCCGACAACTTCCTTTTCTATCGAAATTGGAACGCAGATAAAGGCCTTGCCCGAAATTTTTCCGCGACCGGTGCGGTCCAAAAAATTCGGATCCTTGGTGACATCGGGAACGACAATCGGCTTGCCTGTTTCCACGACTTTCCCCGTGATGCCTTCACCGACCTTGTAGCGACCTTTTTTCGTCTGGGTCGGCGAAAGGCCTGTGGCGAGTTCAATCGAGATTTCTCCTGTCTGGCGGTTGTACAAAGTAACCGTCGCATGTTGAAATCCCATATAATCGCCAAGCGTATCCATCACCGGGCGCAGGACATTGCGCATGTCCATGTTCTCGTCAAGAATCTGGCTTACCCGATAAAGTAATTCCAGTTCCTTTATCTTTTGTTCGTCTTTCGTAGCCATTTATCCTCACATATCAAAGAGCGCCCAACACTCCGTTTGCCACGCGCTTGCCGTCCGCAATTGCACGGACCACAAGGGATTGCCCGGTCGCCACGTCTCCAGCAATATACACTCCTTTTGCGGAAGTCATGCCGGTCGAGTCGCGGAAAATGCGCCCGCGTTCATCCGTTTTCAGGTTGAACGCCTTGACGATTTCCGGAATCGCATGTCCCGTGAAGCCCATGGCGAGAAGCACCAGGTCCGCCTGCAAGACAAATTCACCGTCCGGTTTCGGAACGTTGAACATCCTGCCGTCTTCCCCGCGCTTCCATTCGATTTCCGTGCAGCGCAAAGCCTTGACTTTGCCGTTTTCACCAATAGCTTCGAGCGTGTTGATGTTCCACTTGCGTTCGCAACCTTCCCGGTGCGCAGCGGATTCCTTGAAAATGCGGGGCCATTCCGGCCAGGGATTATTCGCGGCACGTTTCATCGGGGCGTTCGGCATAATTTCAATCTGCGTTACATCGAGAGCGCCTTGGCGAATCGCCGTTCCGATACAGTTCGCGCCCGTATCGCCGCCACCGATGACGACCACATGCTTGTTCTTTGCGTTTTTCGTTTCGTCGAATTCGAAAGTCTCGCCGCCGTTGATGCGGTTCTGCTGCGTCAGATAATCCACGGCAAAGTGGATTCCCGAAAGTTCACGTCCGGGAACCTTTAGATCGCGCGGTGTGCGGGAACCGCAGCAAAGGACTATCGCATCGTGATTTCTGAGAAGAAATTCGGGAGAGATGTCCGTGCCGATGTTCACGTTCGTTTCGAAGCGAATCCCTTCCTGCTGCATCAGCGCAATCCTGCGCTCCACGACTGTTTTCGCCAAGCGGAAATCGGGAATGCCGTAACGCATCAGTCCACCCGGATGCTCCGCCTTTTCATAGACGGTCACGTTCACGCCGGCGCGGTTCAGGTATTCCGCGCACGAGAGCCCCGAAGGCCCCGATCCGATGACCGCCACACGCTTGCTTGTCCTGACATTTGGCAGGTTCGCATGGACCCAGCCGTTTTCGTAACCGGTTTCTATCACGCGATGTTCGATTTCGCGATTGGTCACCGCATCGCCGTCCTGGCCGTTTACGCAAGAGCCTTCGCAAAGAGCCGGACAGACAATTCCGGTGAATTCCGGGAACGGACTCGTATCGAGCAGCAAATCCAGAGCCTTGCGCCATTCGCCGAGGCTTACCGCATGATTGATTTCGGGGATGACGTTTGTGAGCGGACAACCGTATGCATGGCAGAAAGGAACACCACAGTTCATGCAACGGAGCGCCTGTTCTTTGACCTGCTCGTGCGTCATCTCGATAGCTGTCGGCAGGTAATCGCGGATGCGTTCCTTCACAGGACGTTCACCGGCGTTTTTGCGGGGAATGGTGAGAAAAGGTTTATTTGTAATCATTTTCAAGCTCCTTTTATCCGCGACTCTGGTTTTTCATGTTGTTCAAGGCGCAGCGGTATTCCATCGGGAAAACCTTGACAAAAAGTTCCCGTTCACGGTCCCAGTTGTCGAGAATCCTTTTCGCCTTCGGGCTGTCTGTATATTTCAGATGGTTCTCGATGAGATGCTTGAGTTCCGTTTCGTCGGATTCGTCAAGCGGATCGAGGTCGATCATATCCGTGTTGCAGAGGCTGTCAAAGCGACCGTCCGCATCATAGACGTAGGCGATTCCTCCGCTCATTCCCGCACCGAAGTTGATGCCCGTCGGCCCCAGCACAACGACCCGACCTCCCGTCATGTATTCACAGGCATGGTCGCCGACACCTTCGACAACCGCAAGCGCGCCGCTGTTCCGAATCGCAAAGCGTTCGCCGGCCCGACCGTTCAGATAAACCTCGCCCGAAGTCGCCCCGTAAAGAATGACGTTTCCACCGATGACGTTCTCTTCCGGCGCAAACGAGCTTCTCTGCGCGGGCTTCACGACAATTTTCGCTCCGGAAAGGCCCTTGCCGATGTAGTCGTTCGCTTCGCCTTCTAAGTCTATCGTTAAGCCGTGTGCACCGAACGCGCCGAGGCTCTGGCCCGCGGAACCTTTCAAGCGGAGCGTAATCGTATCGTCCGGAATTCCCGCATAGCCGTACTTCGAAGCGATGCGGCTCGAAATAATCGTTCCGAGCGTGCGGTTCGTATTGTGAATCGGCATCTCGACAGAAACAGGTTCCTTCGTTTCAATGGATTTTTCGACTTTTTTCAGAAGCTCGTAATCCAAGGCGCCGTCAAGTCCCGTCTCCTGGTGCATCGTGTAGCGGACCTCTTCCGGCTTCGTCGAGGCGCGGTACAGAATGCCCGAATAGTCGAGACCTTTCGCCTTCCAGAAATCGATCGCCTTGTTCATTTCCAGGAGATCGCTCCGACCGATCATCTCGTCGAACTTGCGGAACCCGAGTTTCGCCATGTAGCCGCGAACTTCTTCCGCGACAAAGTTCAGATACTGGATGATGTGTTCCGGCGTTCCCTTGAAACGCTTGCGGAGTTCCGGGTCCTGCGTCGCCACGCCAACCGGGCATGTATTCGAATGGCAATGCCGCATCATTACGCAACCGAGAACAACAAGGATTGTCGTCGCAAACCCGAATTCCTCGGCGCCGAGAAGCGCACCGATGACCACATCGCGACCCGTTTTCATCTGGCCATCGACCTGCAGACGTACGCGACTTCTAAGCTTGTTCAGCACGAGCGTCGTCTGGGTTTCGGAAAGACCGAGTTCCCAGGGAACGCCCACATGCTTCACCGAAGAAAGCGGAGACGCTCCGGTTCCTCCGTCATATCCCGAAATCAGAATCATGTCGGCGCGAGCCTTGGCAACGCCCGCAGCGACCGTTCCCACGCCCACTTCGGAAACGAGCTTCACGGAAATGCGCGCCTTGTCGTTCGCGTTTCTCAAATCGAAAATCAGCTGCGCGATATCCTCGATCGAGTAGATGTCGTGATGCGGCGGCGGACTGATAAGCGTCACTCCCGGCGTCGAATGGCGGACCTTCGCAATCGCTTCGCTCACCTTGTGTCCCGGCAGCTGGCCGCCTTCACCCGGCTTCGCCCCCTGGGCAATCTTGATCTGGATTTCCTTCGCATTC
The DNA here is from genome assembly GCA_934691725.1 of uncultured Fibrobacter sp. Lineage (GTDB taxonomy): Bacteria > Fibrobacterota > Fibrobacteria > Fibrobacterales > Fibrobacteraceae > Hallerella. Next base: position 20,303 of record CAKUTF010000029.1, read on the forward strand.
ACCAGGTACTCATCGGTCACGCCAAAGCGCCCGCTAGCGACCTGCTTCGTTGCGCTCGAAAGGGAGTCTCCGTTCGGAAGCGGAATGTAGCGTTCGGGATCTTCGCCACCCTCGCCGCTGTTGCTCTTCGCACCGATCCGGTTCATCGCAATGGCAATCGCCTCGTGCGCCTCGTTCGAAATCGCCCCGTAGCTCATCGCGCCTGTCACGAACCGCTTCACGATTTCGGAAGCGGGCTCCACCTCGTCGAGCGGGACGGCCGTCGTCGGCTTGAATGTGAAAAGGCCGCGAAGCGTGCTTTGGTGCACCGTCTGGTTGTTGATCAGTTCCGCATAGGCATCGTAGCGTTTCTGGTTTCCCGTGCGAACCGCAATCTGCAAATCGGCAATCGCCTCGGGAGTCCACAGGTGGCGTTCCCCGTCCTTGCGGTAACGGTATTCTCCGCCGGAGGGAAGCAGCGGACTTTTGCTTTCGATAGCCGCACGCCAGCGCATCAACGCTTCCTTGGCGATTTCCTCGATGCCGATTCCGCCGACACGGCTGGATGCGCCTGTAAAGTACTTATCGACGACATCCTTCGAAAGGCCCACGATTTCAAAGACTTGCGCATTGCGGTAACTGCGGAGCGTCGAAATGCCCATTCGGCTCATCACCTTTTTCAGGCCCTTGTTCATCGCGTCGATATAGTGTTCAATCGCTTCCGTCACCCCGATCCGCTTTGTCAGCTGGTGTGTATTGCTCAGTTCCGCAATCGATTCGAAGGCGAGATACGGGTTGATGGCCGTCGCACCGAATCCGAGAAGGCTCGCGATATGCATGACTTCACGCGCTTCGCCGGTCTCGAGAATCAGTCCGCAACTAGTCCGGATACCTACCCGGGAAAGATGCTGGTTCACCGCGGACACGGCGAGAATCGCCGGAATCGGAGCGATTTCATCGGGAAGATCCTTGTCGCTCAGAATGATGATTTTAAAACCGGCGCGGACATTTTCCTCGACTTTCTTGCACAGGTCGCTCAGGGCGTTTTCGAGAAGCTTCCCGGAAGACAAAGCATCGGAAAGGACCGGGAAACCCATCGGAACGGTCGCGCATTTAAAATCTTCCTGGTGCAGGGAACGCAAGCGTCCGAGGTCCTCGTTCGAAAGCACCGGATAGCGGAACTTGACAAGGCGCGCCTGGGATGGCTCTTCCGCGAGCACGTTGTCGTGAATCCCGAGGAACGTCATGAGACTCATCACCAGCTCTTCGCGAATCGGATCGATCGGCGGATTCGTTACCTGGGCAAATAGCTGCTTGAAATACCAGTAAAGAAGCTGCGGCTTTTCGGAAAGTACCGCTAGCGGCTGGTCGGAACCCATCGAACCGACAGGCTCCTTTCCGTCGGACGCCATCGCGTTCAGGATGATGTCCAAATCTTCGCGCGTATAGCCGAAAAGCTTCTGGCGTTTGAGGAGCGTCGATTCGTCAACGGAAACCTCGCCCACCGCATTGAAGAATCCGTGGATGTCGATATGGTTTTCCTTCACCCAGCGGCGGTAAGGTTCCTTGCGCGCAAAGCGGGTCTTTACTTCCCTGTCCTTGTAGAAGCGTCCCGTTTCCAGGTTCACTAGGAGCATCTGCCCCGGACGCAGCGAACCCTTTTCCTCGACTTCTTCTGCCGGGATTTCCAGAACGCCCGCTTCCGAAGCGAACACCATGAAGCCGTCTTTCGTAATCGTGTAACGCGCCGGACGGAGACCGTTCCTGTCGAGCGTCGCACCGACCCATTTGCCGTCCGTAAAGGCGACGGCCGCCGGACCGTCCCAAGGTTCCATGATTCCCGCGTGAAATTCAAAGAACCCGCGCACGTCCGGTCCCATCGCATGCTTCTTGCCCCAGGCCTGCGGCATGAGCATCATCATCGAATGCCCGACTTCGCGACCGCCCAAGGTCAAAAGTTCAAGGACATTATCCAGATTGCCGGAATCGCTAGAGCCCTTTTCGAGAATCGGGGAAAGCTTGCGGACATCTTCTCCGAAAAGCGGCGACGAAAGGTTCTTTTCGCGAGCGGCCATCCAGTTGCGGTTTCCGCGGATCGTGTTGATTTCGCCGTTATGCGCCATGTAGCGGAAAGGCTGCGCCAAGGGCCAGCTCGGGAACGTGTTCGTCGAATAGCGCTGGTGGACGACCGCAACCGCGCTGTCGAAATTCGCATCGTTCAGGTCCGGGTAGAAGAGCGGAACCTGCGGCGCGGTCATCATCCCCTTATAGACGATTGTCCGGGCAGAAAGGCTCGCCACGTAAAATCCGTCGGCTCCGTCCGCCGGAAGATCCGTTTCGTGTTCCATCCGCTTCCGCAGTACGAGCAGCGCACGCTCCAGGGCTTCGCCCGAAAGTTCCTTTTCCGGCTGAAGAAACACCTGGGAAATAAAAGGCATCACGGCCCGAGCGGTATCGCCGACGACTTCCGCCTTCACGGGCACATCGCGAACCGACAGAATTTTAAAATGTTCTTCGCCCGAAATTTTTTTGGCCAGGCTCATCGCCGAGGAACGCTTCGACGCATCCTGCGGCAAAAAGAACATGCCCACGGCATAGCGACCGAGTTCGGGCAGTTTCATCTTCAGGGATTTCTTGAAGAAATTGTCCGGGATCTGGACGAGAAGCCCTGCGCCGTCACCGGTGTTCACATCTGCGCCCGTCGCACCCCGATGGAGGAGATTTTCGAGAACCTTCACGCCTTTTTCGACAATTCCGTGTTCCCGTTTGCCATTCATGTTCAGAACGAATCCAACGCCGCACGCGTCGTGTTCATTTTGCGGGTTGTATAGACCTTGAGCCTTCATATGTCTCCTATCGTCCGCAGAAGAAGCATCTCCTCTGCAATCGTCTAGAAGAAAATTACTAGACAAACGGAATACGGTAAAGGGGTTTTTAAATTTTCATCCTACAAAAAAGTCATACCTTTTTGTAAAACTCACAAAAATGTAATTTCTGTTTTTGTCAGGGTTATCGACGAATATGCGCCATAAACTCGGCGCGGGTCTTTTCATCCGTCTTGAACCGTCCGAGAAGCTGGGTAGTCACCATCGTCGCCCCGGGCTTTTTCACGCCGCGCATCGTCATGCACATGTGGCTCGCTTCAAGCAGCACGGCAACGCCCCGCGGGTTCAGCTCCCTCTGGATGAGTTCCGCTATCTGGCGCGTCATCCGCTCCTGGATCTGCGGCATCCGGGCAAAATACTCGACCACGCGCGGAATCTTGGACAGCCCGACAACGCAATCGCCCGGAATGTAGGCTACAAAGGCTCTTCCCGTAAACGGCAAGAAGTGGTGTTCGCACATGCTCGCAAATTCGATGTTCGGCACCACGATCATCTCGTCGTATTTTTCATGGAACCGCGTTTTCAAAATCTCCGCGGGATCGGTTTCCGCATTCAGGCTGGTCATGAGTTCCGCATACATCTTCGCCACGCGCCTCGGCGTGTCCAGAAGCCCTTCGCGCGCGGGATTTTCGCCCATGCCTTCGAGAATCATCCGAAAGCCGCTTTCCATCTTTTTCAAGTCCATATCCCTACTCACTTTCCGAGCGGCATCACCAGAATTCTCGAATGCCTTTTGTAATTGTAGTGGTCGCGTTTTGACTTCGGCAGGTCTTCGAGCGTTCCGTCCTTAAAGCCCAGCTGGTAGAACCAGTCAAGCGCCTGCGTCGTGAGCAAGAAAACCATCCGGAATCCGCGCATCCGGGCAGTCGCCACCAAGTGCCGCACAATCGCAGCCCCGACTCCCGACTTACGGTAGTTCGCCGCAACGGCAATCGCCGCGACTTCCGCCGTGTTGTCCTCGAACGCATGGAGCGCCCCGCAACCGTGAATCACGTTGTCGATCGCATACACGACATAGTCCGAAAGCTTTTCCGAAATGGATTCCTGCGTCCGCGAAATGAGATAGCCCTTCGCGATGTAGTCCTGCATAATCCGAAGGATATCCGGGATATCGTCCGTCGTCGCCGGGCGGATGCTCGAATACTGGTTCGCATAGACCATCGTTCCGTCGCCGCGGCTCGAGAACACTTCCTGCAAGACGCTTCCCTGCGTTTCGCCGCTGATGAGGTGCACGCGCTTCGCGCCGGCCTTGCAGGCGGCAATGGCGTTTTTCAGATAATCGACCTGCGCAAAATTCAGCCTGTCCGAATTCAAATCCAAGATTTCCTGCGCCTGCTCGATATCCAATGCGGAAATTTCGCCGTTGTCCGTCACGTCCAGATACCGCGTATTCGGTCCGGTGGAAAGGCCTTCGGCCCGGATGCCGTTTTCGCTTCCGATGAAAAAAAGCTTCCCTACCGTTAGATACTTGCAAAGTTCCATCGCAAGTTCCGTACTCGAAATGTTGTAGGCGTGGCCAATCTTGTTCCAACCGATCGGCGGGATGATGGGAATGTAATCCTCCGAAAGCAGATGCTCGATGATGTTCTTCTCGATCCGCTCGATCCGACCGGTGCGCATGTAATCGACGCCGTCGATAATTCCCAGGCTCCGGGCAGACACCCAGTTTCCCTGCATTCCGTGGCAGCCGCCCGCCGTCAAATGGCTCATGATGCGCTGCGCCGCCCCGAGAGACGCCTGTTCAATCAAGGGCAACGCTTCTTCGCTTGTCAGGCGCACGCCGTCCTTAAATTCCGAAGCGATTTCCCACGCGGCAAGCTGCCTATCGATGCTCTTCCGCGTCCCGGGAACAATCAGAATCTTGACCCCGATTTTGTGCAAGAGCGTAATGTCCCGAATCAATACGGGAAACAGCGGATGTTCCATCAGGCTGTCTTCGATTTTCAGCACAAAGAGCTGCCCCTTGAATCGGGTGATGTAGCCGAAAACTTCGCGGATGAATCCTGCGACTTCGATATTCTGCACGTTCAGATGGTCAAAACCGTTGCTCATGCGAAAAATATAGCTATCACAGTCTTTTTTTCAACAACTCATCCATCAAGGAACGAAGTTCACGAGTATTGACCGTGCGAGTTGTCGACGCTTCTTCAAGTTTTTTTCTTTTTTCAAAATTCTGTTTTATAATTTTGTAAAGCAAAAAAGTTATCTTTCTGGCACATTTTCTGATGAGGTATGAGGAATGTCCAAGCAAATACTATGGTTTGTCCTAGTCTTTTCCGTATTTTCTTTTGCGGAAAAGGATTTTGACGAGGCCCGGGCGGAATTCGTAAACAGCCCGAAAAACGGTGCGGAGGCGGCACGATGGTCAGAACCTTATGACAAAACCTACCTTCCGTATGGTGTGTGTGGCGAGGTCAAGGATTTTTCCATCGTAAATCTCGAAGAAAGGGTGAAGTATTATTACGACCATGCGCCTCATTTTTACAGCGACAATTTTTATGCGTTGTTTAGCGTGGTGCGGGTGACATACAATGTAACCTGTAAAACAAGCTTCGGTACAAAGGCGAAATATATCTGGTCAGCGACCGCAAGCTGCTAGAAGATGATATGTCTCTAAGTGATTCGAAACGGGACGAATTTAAGGCTCACGCCCATGGCTGGCGGAAAAAGCCGCTAAATTATCTCAGCGAAAAAGGCGTATTTTTCGACTCGACTTCGGATTTTCGTTTTGAAAACTATGCAAAGTTTAACCAGGATTCGCTAAAAGAAGCTTGGGTTCGGCAGAAGGTTTCTTATCCGGAATGGAAGTACACGGGAATACCCGGCAAAAAGCTTGCCCACCCGGTCCTTTTTGTTCATGGTCTTGGCAGTGACTATGAGGTGTGGGGCGTTAAAGCGGATATTCCCGATGGTGCTAAAAAAGACAAGTCCGCCGCTGATTTCCAGAAGGGATTGGTCAAAAAGTATGTGAACGGTTCTGCGCCGGACATTCTGTCAAAAACTCAGAATATCGACAATACGGATGGCAATATCAACCATAACGGGATTTATTTTTTCCAGGCTCCGGGACGTGATTCGTCGGGGACGTGGATTGAAGGAACTCCGCTATGGGAGGATCCGCATTCGCAATCCAGGGCGCTTTACTGGAAATTGGAAGAAATCCTCGATGATTTCTGTGAGGGGACCGGGCTGGATTGGCGGAAGACTCCGGAGCTGAAATTGGACATCGTTGCGCACAGCCCGGGCGGTCTTGTCGTCCGCGAGATGCTTCGGGCGATTTGGCAGGATCGTGGAAAATTCCCGGCAGGAAGCGAAAATCCGGCGAACCATATCGGAAAACTGATTACGGTCAACACGCCACATTTCGGCTCGGAAATGGCGGTCGTGAATGCGGGGTCGTTGGGAGAGGATTTTGACGGTTTAAGGGAGTTTATCGCAGATCTGGACTCGCTAGACAAGGACAGCACGTGGAAACATACGCTTGTCGATGCCGAACTGGACATGAAGTGGTTTGAATACGCCTACACTTTTGCCGGTGTCGCTACGGGCTTGTTTTCCGATTTTGTCGGAAGGGACAATCCGCTGGCTATCTTCCAGGCCATTACGCCTGTGGTTCCCGTTCTTGGCTACGTCTTCGGGGCGGCGACGAGCTGGGCCACGGACATATCGCTGAAAATGACCGGACCTTATCTTGGAAAATACAAGGCCAAGATTTTTGTGGATATTCCCGGACCGATAAACCATGACATGGAGATGAAGGTCGATACGCTGGATTCGGCATCTATCAAGGTTCGCCGTCTTCGCGCACAAGCCTCTTATTTGGATAATCGCAGCCCCTTTATGGAGAGACTTTCTTCTGCCTTTGATGGACGGGCGTATCCTCTAAAACCCGATGGGACAAAGCTAACCTTACTACCCCTATATTCATCTTCGACCAAAAGGTTTCTTGCCGAGACGCTCCATTCCGTTTCCGAAAATGCGAATAGGGTATGCATGGAAAAGGACGAAGGGAACGGCTGTTTTGCCGCGGGACTTTACTTCGAAAAAATGGCCATGAAAATGGCCGCCAAAAAGGATTTTGTACTGGAAGACATTCGGGACGTGGATTTCAACGATACCTTGTTCGAAGCGCTTGTCGATATCCAGGACAAGTGGTTTTCGACTAGCGACGTGCTGGTGACGGCGTATAGCCAAAAGTTCGTAGATATTGAAAAAAATATAACCCCTGATTCAATTTTTGAGTTTGAAAATCCTCGGACCTATCTGTTTCATGATGCGCTGGCGCCTTGGGAAGACGTCGCGCACGCTTCCTTCGGAAATACGGCTTCCGCTCCGTTACAGGGGCTTGACATCGCCTGTGCGTTGGACTTCTATTGCGATGAAGTTTTGGGCGATAATGATTCTCGACTAGTTTATTTGAATCAAGGGAGCGTGTCCCTCGTCGGCGATTTTGAAATGGCACCGCTTTTTCTCGAGAAAGGAAGCCAGACGGTTCTCGTATCGGACGGAGATCCTCTGTTTTCTGCGATGTACAGGCCGAATGTCGGTTCCATTGTCTCGTATCGGAAAAACGGAAAAGTCTTGGCGGATACGTTGTTGGGAGGGAATATCTCTGTATCGCCTGCCATTTCCCGGCATGGCGACACGCTTCGGGCGGATTTTCGCAATTTTTCGGGAAAGACTTTTTCGATGGATTATGTGCTAGACAAGATTCCGAAAATCCTTTCCTATTCGATTGAATCCGATAATGGAAATGTCGCTCGGGTCGTTGCGGGAAAGGCGACAGCCTTTGATCCCTCTACGCAGATGCCGCCCGATCCCCCGCAGACATCGTTGCTTGCGAAAAGTCCCGTCTTTGCCTATCATCGCGAGGCCAGGGATTCTTCGGAAAGGAATACGTCCCGTCCTAGGTTTCTTGTAGCGAACCTGTCGGATAAGGATGTCAAGGGATTCAAGGTCGCCTATTACTTTACGGCAGATCCCGCGAGAAATCCGCAAGTAGAAATCGACTACCCGAAGATTCCGGTGACCCTCGAAAATCTGGGAGGAGACCAGTGGCGTTTCGTTTTGGATGCGGGCGACTCGATTTTGAAGGCTATGTCCGTCTTCCCGAATTGGGACGGTTGGCAGATTCGCTTGCACTATTCGGACTGGAGTAATTTTAAACATTTGGATGGCTGGTCGGCTGATTACAACGTTGGCATCCCGAAGGTCAACCGTAAAATTGTCATTTACGATTCGGAAGGGAAAATTCTTTGGGGCCAGGAACCTGAAATTTTTAGGACGGAGGATGACGGAATTGTTTCGGCAGCAAAAGGGACCATCGCATGGAACGATGTCGCTCCGTGGGAACAAAACATGTTCAAGCCCAAAGTCGTCGTCAAGAATACGGGGACAGTCTCCCTCAAGGATTATCACGCAAAGCTGTGGTTTCGCGTTCCCGATAAAAAATCGCTACATATTCCGGTTGATGACTGGCATACGCCCATTTCTAAACCGTCGCTTGGGAATGTCTCGGAAAACGTCTGGGAGCTGGATTTGCTTTTTGACAGATATATTCTTTATCCCGGAGAATCTGCCGAGGAGGGAAATATCGGATTGCATCTGACCGACTGGAGCTTATTTGACAAGACCGTATGCGGAATCGCCTTGGTCGATTCCGAAGGGAACGTGATCTTCGGGAAAATTCCTTCCGTTGCGGAATGCAAATCCTATGACGGACCGAATCTTTTGGTGGAATACGCGCAGGGAGGTGCCAGGTGAGAATGTTTAGATTTTGTTCCGTGCTTGTTTTGTTGTTCGTGCTTTTTGCCTGTTCGGAGAAATCGACGACATCGCCCGATGTTCCGGAAGACAGTGCGCCTTTCGGATGGCTTGATGGAGGCTTTACGCCGGTCACCGATTTTTCACGCGGCGGCGGTTTGCAAAAAATCGCGCATTCCGGGGACTGGATCGTGCTTGAAGATGCATGGACCGGTCCGGTTGATAGCAGCGATACGCTGTTCGGTAATTCCACCTATACGCCAAGGCTTTTTATCTCGAAAATCGGCTCTAACCGCTGGGATACGATTAAACCGCCGACAAAATCAAACATAAAATCATTGTATGCGGATTCTCAAGGTATCTATGTAGGAATGTATGCATCTGCTGAAATTTTTGAGTATAGCCCTTCGAAAAAATCGTGGAAACAGTTTAAATTAAAGGATTCTTTGCAAGCCGGGGAATGGTATTCCGTTTATGGGATAGGGCGCTTCCAAAATCGTCTGATCGTTTCTATAGCGGGTTATCAAAGGAATGCTTCTGGTGCCAATGGGAAAGTAGCGTCTTTCGTCAAATGGGAAAATGCCTCCGGATGGGAAGATGTGGATGCAAGTCCGAGACTGTATAGTTCAACAGCCAAAGATGATTTTTCTACAGAGCCTTTCCATTTTCATAAAGGCTTTGAATGGAATGGAAAATTTTACGCGGCGACAATAGATGGCGTTTGGCGTCTTGATGCCACCGGATCGACTTGGACAAAGTTGCCGGATGTTCCAAAATTATTGCCGTTTACTCGGGACTATGCGACAAATCCGACAGGGGACATTGTTTTGCACAAAAATCAACTCTACGTTACGAGCGTTCTCGATAAAACAATCTTTGCCTTGAACGAAAACGAATCTTCTTGGCTACAAGTGGACAGCCTTTCTTTTGACGGTGACACTGCGGGAACAATGCTTGAGTATTCTATTCGGCACAACACTCCTGGAGGACAACCTCTTTCATTGGTCTCTTCAGGAGAACATTTATTTATTGCCGGAAACAATCCGTCAATTCCGTATGTCTATATGGGGGATTACGGAGAGCCTTACGGCAACATTCCCAAGGGCTGGCGGAAAGTCGGCAGCTGGTGCAAAAACTTTAATTGCCTCGATGGCGGCGGGACGACCTATTCCATGGATGTCATCGGGGACACCCTCTACGTGGCGAACTGGAAAAACCTCCTCAAGTTTCCGCTGGACAAGCTGGATTCCGCAATCGCAAACGAAAAGGATTTTTGGTAGGGAATTTGTTTTTCCGCCAAGATTGGATTTATTTGACGATGAGAATCCGCGTGACAACTTAAATCTGCCAAAGTAAAACGAGAATCTATTCGCATCAATTCACTAGAGAAAGCTTATCTTTCCTTCCTTTTCAAAAACTCCGCCCTCTTTTTCAACCACTCATCCATCAAGGAACGAAGTTCACGAGTATTGACGGTGCAAGTTGTCGGCTCTCCTTCAAGATATAAATCTTCAATTTTCGTCTCTTCCTTTTTGAAAATAACATTCGTTGCATTTCCACACATTTCTTCTTCGCTTGCTTTCCCACAAAGAACATTATCGATCTGTTGAAGAAATTTATCTTGAAACACAGTAAAATCGCCTTCTAAAAAAAGCGACAGAACAACATTCTTTGGTTGGAAATCAAAAATAATCGTTTTTTCGTCAATTTGCCGAATTGTATAATTCATGAATTCTCCTTTAACGGATAAGCGGATTTAATTTTACCTTCCAGAGAAAGATACATTTCTATCGTGATTCTGTTGAATTTTCCTCGATATTTATTTCCCGATATATAGCTCTTATTTGCATACGCAGCGTTAATTCCATCTACCACTTGCTGAGGCGTCCATTCCCGAGGGAAAAAAGAACTCATTCCCCTTTTGATAATCCCATTGACCGAAACATTCGCTTCATAAACACCGTTTTCGTCAGGAAGCGTTCGAGTCCCCAAAACAGCTTTAGCATCTGTATTTTTGATTCCTTCATAATGATAGCCAACAGCTTTATCCCTATGGTTTACTTCCCCTTCAAATATATGTTTTATCGCCCCTTCTGTAAAGTGCTCCGTATCGGTCAAACGGGAAAGATCCTCTTTGGCATATTCAGAAGGACCGAAGTTCTTTCTGAGATTTTCTTCTATTTCCCGAACCTTGGCACCGTATTCCAAAGACTCCAAGCTCTCCTGCGGCGAGCCGGAAGTTCCATGGCAAAGCCCCGTATCGCTACAACGCATATTTTCCTCCTTTAAATTTCTGTTTGCCCAACCTATTTCGAGTTTTCAAGACATTGTCTGGAATGACGACTTCTACACCTTTTTCTATAGCATATTCAAATATCGCCAAAGCTTTTCCATCTGTTCCGCAGACATCGTAAACAAGTATTTTTTTTAGGTGCAACGTATTGACGGTTTGCCTTATCGCTTCTACGAGAATACCCCGTTCTTTCTTGTCATTGATATAGCCCTTGGTACTGAACGCAACAACACTGCATTCCTGAAGACCTTCCAGAACAAAAGGCAAAAAATCCAAGCGAGGAAAAGTTATCAAAGGTATCACGCAAATACCCAATTCCATCGTAAGCCATAACGAAATCACACGGGAGCGCTTCAACCGATACAGATTCTCCAGTAAATCGACATCACCACATTCCGAGCAATCCGGAGCAATAGCAAACCGGAGTCCCTTAAATCGCTTCTTGAACTTTTTCAAATCACTACGATTATTGTAATAGATTGCATTATAGAGCCCGAACTGTCCATCAAACAAGTTGTCAAACTGGAAAAAGGCTACAGCGGTTTTTGCCGTATGCTGGTAGTCGCCAACTTGCGAGAAGAGTGCGATATAATCAGGCAGTACATCTGCATTGCACTGGACGCTAGGCAACTCCAATTTGCCGGATTTTTGGGTCTTGTTGGTGTAATCTAAATGATGGAGCAACAAGCGTTTTTTCTTGAGGCTTTCGCCCATTTTCTTCATAGAAATTCCTCTTGTTTAAAAGTTCGACCTGCGAGCTTGCGTTTGCAAACTCGCAACTTACGCAATTCTCGCGCTATGGTTAAAACCATTTTACGCCAATTGAATTTTCGGCAAAGGATTCCCTTGGCGAAAATCGTACAAGAATTTCGCCTGCCAAAGAGCCGTCAAAACGCCAGGATATTTCTATTTTCTAAAAATCAAGCCTTCTGATAGAAATATCATGGCAAGCCTTGAAACTATTAACGGTAGTTTCAAGGCTTTTTTGACGGGCAACCTATCTTGCATCACTTACATATCATCCTCCTATTCCAAATACTTTAACTTGCGCAAACGGATTATCGCCGCTTGGCGAGAAACTTGATATGTGTCCTGGAAGCTCTCCACTATTTTATTTCGCTGAAATTCGGGGGAGCAACTTAAAGGAAAATTTTCCGGAGCACAGGAAAAAAACGTTTTCCGTTCTGGAAAATATCGCCCCATAAAGGCGCCTACAGAATCGCGCGGCATCAACAAGCAAGAGGCGAAGAAGTCCGCTTGCCATTCAACCCAGTCAAACGTCGTACTCAAGGAACGCCCAAAATACTCGCCGATTACCGAACGTTTGCAGGAAGACGCTTTTAAACCGCAAGAGAATTCCGCTCCCAAATCCAGCTCATAGTTGTCGGAATGTGGATTAAAGTAGTCTTCGTGGTAGAAGGAATGCCCAAACTCATGGGCCAAGGTAAAATTCAACCTTCCTACGGGAGACGTTTCTTCAAGTTCTCCGGATACAAGGATTGTTCCAGCCTCATAAACTTCATCGATATATTTTCCGTCGACTACAATTTTAACACGTCCTCTTCCAAACAGATTCATCCCCAAAACCCGTCTGTCCGCAAAATTTGCAAACTGAATGGTCAAGCCCAGACCTTCCATAATCCTGTCAATTGGTGTCGCCTGCGGAACCCCAAAGTCATAGCCATATTCCGAAACATTGTTCTTCAAAAATTCAACCGTATGAAATTCAATATCTTCACAAGACAAAACCAGCGTACCGTCTTTCTTGATAGGGACCTGAATATTTGGCAAGAACTTGAGCGACACCGTTTTTCTCATCCCTGTTTCCCTTCCAGCCGCCGCCGAAAATATTCCCAGTCGGCTATAGAGGCCTTTTTTTTCGCAATGCGCAAGGCCGCCTTGGCCTCCGGCACTTCGTTTATGTAATCGGCAATGTCCTTTGGTGTTTCCCCCTTGCTCGGATCTGCCGCCAAATCAAAAAACAGAGCCTTTTCGTCCCCATCCAGTTCAAGGGCGGCGGCCATTTGTTCGTAAAAATTGTTGTCGCTCGGCTTGCGATTGCCTTTTTCGATATCGCAGATATACGTTGCGGATTTTCCCATCCGTTTCGCCAAGTCGCGAATCGTCATTCGCCTACTTTTGCGGATTGTTTCGATAAAGTCACCGAATTTACTAATTTCTTGTCCTTGTTTGCTTATTCGCAAATCTGCGAACAGTCAGAATATACACAATTTCGGCGCAGAATTCAATCCTCCTAGTTTTTAATATCAGCGCAATCTTTCCTGGAACCTGCACCTCGCAATCACTTCTAAAAAATAAACCCGGTATCGCACCGGGCCTATCCGTCCAAGTTTTATTCAAACTTTAGACAATAATCGACTTTTTCAGTTTTCAAGTTCCTCCGAAGCAGATTCCCCGGCGGTTTCCGCAGCGGCCTGCTGGGCGGCGAGAGCTTTCTTGAACTCGTCAACCGTCGCGATGTACTCGTCGATTTTATCGTCACGGGAATCCAGATGGGTCAAGATTTCCTTCGTATGCTCCTCGTTGAAAACCGTTTTAAGCTGGCGGCCCACATGGCCCTTGTAGCCCCATTCCTTCAAGCGGTCATCGGTAAGCACGTAGGAATCCTGAAGCGAGACAAAATGCATCGGTCCGTGGACGGCGATGTCCTCTTCGAGAAGCATGCATTCCGGTTCCACGGCTCCCTGCGTCGCCATATAGGACTGGATATGGCGCGAGCGGACATCCTTCGTCTGCTCGATTTTCATGTATCCCATGATCAGATACTTGTCCTTGTAATCCGCGTCCCCGCCTTCGTAGCGCGTTCCAAATAAGATGTAGCGGCTCTTGTTCGTCTTGACAATTTTATTGATGGCCTTGACATTGCAGCAGGAAACAAATCCGTATGTGGAAGTTTCGTAGTTCGGTTCCGAGAAGGAACCTTTTTCGTTTTCGTTCAGCTGGTCACGGACCGGGACAACGGACATTCGGCTGGTCTCGACATAGAGAAGACTGCCCGTGTTCTTGCCACGGAAGCCTTGCCAACCGGTTAAATTAATCTGTATTTGCGGCATAATACGTCCTTTTCCTCAGAGTAAAAGAATCAAAAGCGGACCAGAGATGGTTCGTTTTCCTCCTGCAAGATATAAAATTATACCTTAAAAAGTCAAACTTTTTGCAGAAACCTTATCCACGCCGAAAAGACATGCCCCTTTGCAGAAAAATTCGGGGGTGTCGGTGGTCAAAAAAGACAAACTTCCCCCTCGGGTCAGCCTTTTTTTCATTTCGGGATGCCTCTCCAGGTAGTCCCGCGTCTTCCGGGCGACGATCGATCCTTGCGAAACGACCCGGATCTGCGGCGGAACGACCTGTTCGATGACCGGCAAGAGCAGCGGATAGTGCGTACACGCCAAAAGAATTGAATCGATTTGCGGATCCTTCGAAAGCAGCCGATCGATGTCCCTTTTCACGAAGAACCGCGTTCCCTCGCTGTCGATTTCGCCGTTTTCGACAAGAGTCGCCCACAGCGGACAAGCCTCCTGCGTCACCTTGAGTTTCGGGAAGAAGTGCCCGATTTCGATGGGATAGCTATTCGATTCCACCGTCCCGGCTGTTCCCAAAATCCCGAGATGCCCGTTTTTTGAAAAGTTTCCCGCTTCCTCCGCCGTGGGACGGATAATGCCTAGGACGCGGTTCTGCGGAGCGATGGTCGGCAGGTCGCGCTGCTGGATCGTGCGGAGCGCCCGGGCGCTCGCCGTGTTGCAGGCGAGAATGACTAGCGGGCAACCCCTGTCAAAAAGAGCGCGGACCGCTTCGAGCGTGTAGCGGTAGATGGTGTCAAACGTGCGGGAGCCGTATGGAGCGCGGGCGTTATCGCCGAGATAGAGAAAATCGTAATCGGGAAGAGCGCGCCGCAGTTCGCGTAAAATCGAAAGGCCGCCAAACCCGGAATCAAAGACGCCTATCACCGCTACCTCTGCATCGCCTTGCGGACGGAATCTTTCACGAATTCTCCCGGAAGCAGATGCCCCGGAGATGTCCTTTCGTCATTTGCCGTGCGAAATTTTGCCCGGGAAACCGCCTTCGCTTCCGCCGTTTCCTTCTGGAGCTCGGAAAGGTAGCGTTCCCAATCCTGGAGCGACTCGTCGAGTTCCGAGCGGGCCTGAAGCATCAAGGATCGAAGCTGTTCGAGTTCCTTCATCTGGTCGCGCTTCATTATCCAGAGTTCATCCTCTTCGGGCATCCGTTCGATATTGAAGAGCAGGTTCAGGTAGCGTTCCTCGGCCTTGATATAAGCGTTGTAAGCCTCCCTGTACATATAATCGCGGTCTTCCGCCATCGTCTGCTGCGCGGATTTTGTTCCGCCACAGGCGACAAGCGACACACCTAAAAGCGCAAACGAAATCCACCCGAAGCGCATCATTTCGCGTCCGACGAATCCCGGACGACCGTGTAGAGGCGTTCGAGCGTCGTGTTGCTCTTGAACGTTGCCGTATCGCCCGTCTTGGCGTTTACCATCGTATGCGTTCCGACCTTGACTTCGCGCTCCTGGCACGGGATGCCCGTTTCGGGATCGAGCGTCACCCAGTAGGCCGTCTCGTATTCCGCCTTGAGTCCCGTCCGGTAGGCCTGGAATTTTTCCGTTCCGATTTTGCTGTTTACGTGCTGTTCCCAAATGTAATACGGAAAGCTCTCCTTTTCCTTCAGATAGACCGTGTAGGCAAGGCACTTGCGCCGATCGAGATTGCGGAAGCCTTCCGTAACGACGGAATCCACCTGGATGAGGGCGAACTGGAGACGTCCACGGTCCTTTAAAAGCTGCGTGATGTTTCCCTTTTCGGGAACCTTGCCGACGAGCAGATGATCCATTTCGTAGCGATGTTTTTCCTGGCGTTCCAGATGTTTGATGTAGTCGGGATTGAGAAGCTGGTCGCGCCAACGCTTGGGCATCGGGATGCTGTAAAGCAGCGTGTCATAGCCTTCGGCAAAGCCCGAAGTTTCAACAACTCGTTCCGCAACGCCCTTGGTCAAAACTTTTGGGAGACGCCACTGAAGTTCCGCCGGATGGGAATTCTTGAGATAGCCGCGCGACTTGTCGATTTCAAAATTGCGAAGAATCACCAGAGTGTCACCCTTTTGCGAATACTCCAAATGGACATAGTCCGCGTTGATGGTTCCGATGCGTTCCACATCTTCAAGATCGATCGTCGCGTAGGTGCTTTCCGTGTAAAGCTCCACGGAGACTGGTTCCGAAAGCTTGTAGTTTACTTCGACATCCGAAGAACAGGCAAACAAGCAGATTGTGGATAGAGATAATCCTAAATACTTCATTTGGCTCCGTCGATTTTTTCACTGTTCCGAATCACGCGAATATGTTTTTGCAAGAGAAGCGTATCCGTATCCGCATTGAAAAATCGGATGGAAAATTCGCCCTCCTTCGCCTTGAAAAATTCCGTTGCGCTTGAAAATCCCCCGCGGATGGAAGAAACCAGAACCGTGTAAGAACCTTCTTTCGCATTGACAGGGCTTGTCTTGGATGCGATTACCTTTCCCGACGCGCTTACGACTTCCCATTTGAGTTTCGAAAAGTCGAAGTTCTTGCCGTAGCGGAACTGCATGATGAAAGGTTCCGAGCTGTGAAATACGCTTGACGTATCGACAACGGTTGCGCGATTTTGCAAAAAGTCCTTTCCGCAGACAATCTGCATCGGTTCCGAAGAACAAGCCGAAAAAATCATCGGCAGGAACAGAGCAGTCAAAAGAATTCTTTTTTTCATCGTATCCTCTCGCCCGAACCTTCGAGCGTCTGTACAGATTTTCGCTAAACCGGAAGATAAATTACAAAATTTGACGGGTAAAGTTGGAAAGGTTCATTGAAGGACTATAATCCGCGGACGTCTAGGTTTTTGGTACACGGTAAGCGGGACGTGGGATTCCCTTGCGAACCGTTTCTAGTAGTACGGTCATTTCCGTACTCGCTACGATGTCATTCCCCGGCTTGACCGGGGAATCTAGATTATCGGGTCAAACCCGGCAATGGCAGGTTAGCGAGCTTGTCGAGCTATTCAGAGCTTAGTTGATAGAACTTAGAGCTTAGAACTGTGGACGTCTAAGCTTAGTGGACAGTGGTCAGCGTGCGGACGTTAAGAGCTTGTTTTCATAATCGTCTGAGCATCGTAGCCGCGCAGGAAACGTTGACCAAGGCCTCTTCGGAGCGGGTC
>CAKUTF010000030.1 GCA_934691725.1 uncultured Fibrobacter sp.
AGAAACGGTTCGTTTCGAAATCCCACGTTCCGCTTACCGCACCCCAAAAGCTTAGATGTACGCAGTTCTGACCACTGACTACTAAGCTTAGATGTCCGCTATTCTAAGTTCTAAGCTCTCTCAACTAAGTTCTGAATATCTCGACAAGCTCGCTAACCTGTCAAATCCCATTCCTTAAAGGGGATTCCCCGGTCAAGCCGGGGAATGACAGTGCGCAGAAACGGTTCGTTTCGAAATCCCGTGTCCCGCTAAACGCTTTCCAAAAGTTTAGATGTCCGCATTACTGACCACTGACTTCTGACCACTGTCCACTAAACCTAGACGTTTGTTGACCAATTGCTCCTTGCTAATTGCTCATTCCTCATTCCCTTAGACGTCCTCGGACTAGTCCCTAGTCCCTAAACATAGATGTCCGCGGTTCAAATCACAGGCATCTACATATTTCTATATTCTCGTTCGATGGACAAAGAATACCGAAGTTTAAAAAATCCTGAAGAACCGTTTTTTGCGGGGGTTCTGGATGCGGAAACGCTTGGCGAAATTTTGCAAAATCCGCAGAGCGACCTTTCAAAAATGGTTGCGCAATGCTCTGCGCTCGAAATTCGCTATGATTTGCTTCTCGCCGCCGGATATCCTAAGGAATCGCTAGGAGGCATTGCCGGACGTATTCGTAGCGCATTTCCGGATGCGCTTCTTATCGGGACTTTCCGCCTAGAGCGGGACGGTGGAAAGTTCCCCGATGCGCGTGCGATGGAACGGGCCGAATATATCTGCGATATTTTGACGTCGGATGTCTTTCCGGACTATCTCGACATCGAAACCGAAGAGTTCGTAAGGTTGGAGGGTCGGATTTTTGAAATCTGGAACGACGAACGCGTCTGCGAAAAACGGAAAGGATTCTGGACGATGCGTAATGGTCATCGGTTCTACCAGCGAGACTTTCCGGTTTTTGACAATCTCCCGAAGAAGGTTCTGATTTCGCACCACGATTTTCAGAAGGTGCCGACTTTGGACGAGTTGGAGAGTTTAAGAAAATGCGCCATCGGGGCGGAATGTGCAGGCCTAAAAATCGCCTGCATGAGTCATTCTCCCGGAGACTTTGACCGCATCTATCCCTGGATAAGTTCTGCCTGCGATTTTGAACTTTTCTCCTGTTTCGCCATGGGAAAGTCCGGCGAGGAATCACGCGTTAAAAGTCTCTTGTTCGGCGCGAACCTCACTTACTGCTCGCTCGGAGCTTCCGTCGCACCGGGACAAATTCCTGTCGAGGATGCCCGGAATGCTTACCGAAAGCTTGTTCCGAATGGCTAAAATTGTCGTTTTTCTGCAAAAAAATGCCAAAAATGGTGGATTAGACATGTAAAAGTGCTTTTTCGCTCACAAGGATTCTCTTTTTGTTTTTTTTTGCTAAACTTTTGGAATAACAAGGAAACATCTATGCGTCTTTCTGAACGATTTGCGGACAACTGCGTAATCATCAATTCGCAAAGCACGACCAAGGAACAGATTCTGAATGAACTGGTGAATACGCTTTGCGCTTCTTACAAGCTAGAACATCGCGACGAAATTTTTGATGCGGTCTGGAAACGCGAACAGACGCGCTCGACGGGAATCGGCTGCGGACTGGCGGTTCCCCATGCGAAAATCGATTACGTCGATCGGATGTGCATGGTGGCGGCGACTGTGGAGAAGGGTATCGATTTTGACGCGATGGACGGCGAACCGGTGCATCTTCTGATTTTGATCGTCAGCCCGGGCAATACGGTAGGGCCGCACCTCAAGGCTCTTTCTTCGGTCAGTCGGATTTTAGCTAACGCCGAAGTCCGCAAGGATCTGATCGATTCGAGAACCCAGGCGGATTTTTTGGACATTCTAGGCAAGGCCGAGGACAAATACCTGTAAAAATTCAGGGATGCAAAAAGAGCCTTGACGCAACGCGTGGGCTTTTGTATCTTTGGAACGCTTTGGACGATTAGCTCAGTTGGTTTAGAGCGCTGCTTTCACACGGCAGAGGTCACTGGTTCAAATCCAGTATCGTCCACTTCAAGAGATTCGCCTGGAACGGATCTCTTTTTTTCGTATATATTTAAGTTATGAGCGAAGCTGTCGATGAATCCAAGATTCCGGAACCTCCGGTCGGCTCCCACCTGGTCTCTCCACGGATGGGATTTAACCACCATGGACTTTATATCGGGAAAGGGCGTGTCATCCATTATTCGGGAATGGCGCGGACTCTTTCTGGCCGGGACATTTTGAAATTGCCGGGGCTTATCCGCTACGGCGCCGTTGTCAAGACGTCGCTCAAGCGTTTTTGCGATGGGCACGGATTCCGTGTCCTGGAACACCCGAATGCGAAGTTCTCCGGGGAAGCGGCTGTGGAACGGGCAAAAAAAAGGCTCTACGAACGCTCCTACTATCTGTATGGGAACAATTGCGAGCATTTTGTGAACTGGTGCATTGACGACTCGTTCAGAAGCCCGACGGTGACGCGTCTCCTGTTTGGGTTTGCGGGAGTCGGTTTTCTTCTGCACGCTCTGGGATTTTCCAAGGTTTCCAAACGGATGCCTGCCGGAATGCGCGTAGTGTTCAACGTTCTTTCGGCGATAGTGGGGTCGCTTGTGCTTTCCCACTTTACGCTCGATGCGATGCAGCCCGCCGAGGGAATCCGCGGACGGGAACGACGGAACCGTTATTTTGGAAGAATCGGCACGTGGTTCGGCTTTGCGCTCGCTCCGTTTTTTGCCCTGCTCGGCGTTCGAAAGAAATCCTGCGTGTCGGGAAGCCTGTTCCCGTTTTTCCTCCCCGTTATCGGCGGGCTTGGAACGTATGGCGTTTTCCGGTTGAAGGATTCCGCCAAACGGGATGCGCTTCGCAAGGCGCGCCGTCGGGCTTTGGAATCTCTCGTGCCGGATGAAATCGAAGGCGACTTCGGGGGAAATTCGCCGGAAAAGTCGTAATTTCTATGCAACGCCTTTATCGGAAAGAGCATCTTAATTTCGTGAAATGCCGAAACAAGATGCTTTTTTTGTGTGCAATCCTTGCCGGAACCGCTTGGACGCTTCCTCCGCTTTCGCTTGAAGATTGCGTGAAGATGGCCAAGGAACGCAGCCTGGAAATGGAAAGTGCGCGGCTTTCGGAACGCGCTTCCGAAGCAGCTTTGAACGCTTCAAGAACTTCAAGGTATCCGACACTTTCCGCCCATGTGAACCAGAGCCTTTACGACAGTCCGTTTAACGGAAAAGCACAGGACCATTATCGCTTCAGCATGGGGATTTCCGGATCCTATACGCTTTGGGACGGCGGAGCGACGGGCATCGACATCGAAAGCAAGCAGCTTTCTCTGGAAGCATCGAAATTCGGTTCGGAACTTTCGGCGCTTACGGTCCAGGAAAAAGCGATGAACGCTTTTGTGGAACTGCTTGCCGCGAAAGAAGCCTTGGCTATTGCCTATTCGGCGGTGGAACTTTCCGATTCGCTGGTTCTTTACCATGAACGGCTGCTCGAAGCGGGAACGATTACGCGGAGCGAACTTTCGCTTGCGAAAAGCGATGCGGCAAGCGCCAAGGTCAAGCTGGTTTCTGCGGAACAGACGGAACGCTCGGCGAAAACGTCCTTGCGCCAGATTTTGGAAATTTCCCGTTCGGATGCGCTCGAAATTCTTTCGCCGGAGACGGCGCTTGAAAATCCTTCGGATTTAGGAGACATTCCCCCGTTTGAAACGGTTCTCGCGGAAACCCGCAAGCATTATCCCGGTCTGGTTTCGGATAGCCTAAAGGTTTTGGCTGCGGAGAAGAACGTGACTCTTGCCGGGAAAAACAGCTCGATTGCGGTGACGCTCGGGGCGGACGCTTCGACAGGATTCCAGGCCTGGGAATCGGATCGCTATGGCCGGCAGCTGAAAAACGGATATACGCATAGCGTGACGCTCGGCATCAGCATCCCGCTAATCGATGGCGGAACGACGCAGGCAAAGATCCTTTCCGCCCAGGTAGAAAACGAACGAGCCAAGGTGACGCGCCGCGAAACGGGAAAAAATCTGGAAAACAGTCTGGAACAGCTCTATATGCAGGCCGAAAGCGCCGATGCGGGCTGGCTTGCCGCCATCGCTAGCCTCGAAAGCGCGCAGGAATCTTTTGCGGTTGCCGTGGAACAGCGAAATGCCGGCAGCTTGACCTTTACGGATTTCTTGGAGCAGAAAAATAATTTGCAGAACGCACAGAGTGTTTTGATACAAGCGAAATACACGAGCATCCTCGCCCGAAAACTGCTCGAACTTTACATGGGGAATTTCTGATGAAAAAATGGATAAAGATTATCTGCGTACTTTTGGCGCTGATTCTTCTCGGATTGATTGCGTACAAATTCATCCTTTTTCCGAATGAAAATAATTCGAAGATTTTTGTCAGCGAAAAGGTTTCCCGACACACCATCCAGACGACGATATCCTCGACGGGAACGCTTTCACCGATGGACACGGTCAATGTCGGAACGCAGGTTTCGGGCGACATCAGCAAGATTTATGTCGATTTCAATTCCAAGGTGAAAAAAGGGCAGGTGATTGCGGAACTCGACCGTTCCAAGTTGCAGACGGTCCTATACCAGACGAAGATAGCGGCCTCTAGCGCCAAAGTGGATTACGAGCACAAGCAGTCGGTTTACAACCGGACAAAGAAACTTTCGGAATCGGGAAGTGCAAGCGCGGTCGATCTGGAAACGGCGGAATATGAAATGAACGCGGCAAAACTCGCCTGGGAAACGCGAAAGAGCGAAGTCAGCCAGGCGGAATTGAACCTGAGCTATTGCATTATCAAAAGCCCGATTGACGGCGTCGTGTTAGAACGTTCTGTCGATGTCGGGCAGACCGTTGCCGCTTCGATGAGCGCTCCGACGCTCTTTATTTTGGCGAAGGACCTTTCGAAAATGCGGGTCATGGCAAATGTCGATGAAGCGGATATCGGAGCGGTCAAGGCGGGGCAGAAAGTTCTGTTCACGGTTGATGCCTTCCAGGAAGACACGTTTTACGGAACCGTGGAATCGGTCCGCCTGAATCCGACCGTGACGTCGAACGTTGTCACCTATACGGTGGTGATCTCGGCGGAAAATCCGGACTTGAAACTTCTCCCCGGAATGACGGCGACATGTACGATTGTGACGGAAGAAGTGGAAAACGCATTGAGCGTTTCTATTGCGGCGATTAGGTTTTCTCCGGGTGAAATGGTTCAACAGAAAAAATCGGACGATGCTGACTTTGGGGCTCCTCCCCCCGGGATGGGAGGCGAGGGAACGGCGATTCGGAAGACAAGTTCTTCGACGCCTCGTCTTGTCGGAAACGGAGTCTGGATCAATGATAACGGACAGATGATTTTTCGACCGGTTAAGACCGGGATTAACGACGGGGTAAATGTTGAAATCCTAGAAGGCCTTGCCGACGGCGATTCGGTTGTCGTTCGCGAAGAAATTTTGACGAAGGTGCAGCCGAAGAACGCTTCGGGCGGAGACAGTCCTTTTATGCCCGGACCGAAGCGAAAGAAGAAATAGCAGGGATGAAATATCCAAAAGGAAACTTCCCGAAAAATTTTCGGGAACGCCACTCCGTAAATTTACGTTCAATGCACATTTGAGCAAAAATTTTTATCTTTTGCGAAAATGGCGTCGGATTCGGCTAGGCATACCCTTTGGGGCGATAAATGGCGGAACGCGGTCGAGCGTTCCTTTCCTCTGTACGCAAAGTCGGAAGCGCGGGCTGCCGATATCAAAATTTCGGGAAGGACGATTGACGCCCGGATTGTCGATGGCGCCTGGAGTTCGCAGAGGACCGTGGTGATGCTTTCCCGTTTTTCGGATGAAGAGGAAGCGGCCCTGATGGATGCGCTCAAAAAAAACTCTACGCTTGCAGGGTTGCTGGCCCACCACCTAGAACCGAAAGAAACTCTTGATTTCGTACAAAGTATCGGACTGAAAATCTTGCCGGGACCCGGTGTGAAATTTTCGGTCAAGTGCTCCTGCGGAACGCGGGGAATGTGCGCTCATGCGTATGCCGCTCTTTTTTCCGTTGGGAAAAAGATCGATCGAAATCCGTTTGCCGTTTTTACTGTACGCGGACTGGATATAGGCTTGCTCGCGGAAGAATGTACGCAGGCTTCGTGGGAAGGTGAACTTTCCTTGGAGAACGAAAGCCGGGTCTTGCTAGCCTTTTCAGATAAATTCATCTTGAAGCCTCTGGATTCGTCGGAACGCCATTTCGATGCCGCGGAATTCGAACCGGTAAAAATCCCCGATGTCCGAAAAGTTGTTTTAAATGCCGTTGTCCCTAACGCGGTCTTTAAGGATTCTTTTGTTCGCGAATATCGGGAAATTCTTCTGGAGATTTTTCCCAAAAGCTTCGAACGTTACCCGGAAAAATCGGTCGATCTGGAAGAAGCGCGAGCAGTCCGCTATATCGGAAAATCGCGCTGGATGTTTGGAACGATTCCTCTTGCATGGGCGTTGGATGCGGTTTCTGTGGAAAGCCCGACGGGAATGTCGAAGGCGGACGCCTCTTCGAGGCTTTTGGATTTGGCGCGAAAAGTTGCGCTGGAAATTTTGAACAATGGGGCGATTTATCCGAAACTGTTTGCCATCGATGAGCGGACTGCCCGAATTTTTTGGCTTCCGCTTCGTTCGATTCCCGAAGTGCAAAAAAACTTGGATCTTTTGCATGCGACGATTCCGCCAAAGTTTGTCCGCTCGGAAATGGAATCTCCAAAGCTTTTTGTGGAAAATTCCGCAGAGATGCTTGTCGTTGCCATTCTTTCGACTTACATGCAGAATGGCGTGGAAAAAAATTTTCAGGACGACGCTTTCCATGCTTTCTTCGGCGATGCGACTTTGGACTTTTCTTCTGGGCGCGCTTCTTCGGACGTGCAGGAATTTGAAAAATGGCTTTCGGGATATGAAATGTCTGGCGCACCGTTTTTGCCGATTGTAAACGGAGTCGATGCTGGCTTTGGAAAGATTGACATTGACCTGGACTTTGTAGATAAATTAACGGGGGAAGTTTATCCGTTTTCGAAACTCTGGACGCGGGACTTTCCAAACGGAAAAAGATGCGATGTGCTTCGGGCAGTTTTACCGATTCGAAATTACATCGACGGATACGACGCTTACGTTTCGCAAAAGGCGACGGACAACATCCATCTTTCCGGAGAAAGGGTGATTCATTTTTTGAATTCCGCCGTTCCACTGTTTCGCGTGCTGGGCGTCTCGCTTGATTTGCCGAAGGGTTTAGAACGTGTGATTCGCGGTCTGGTGCGTCCGCAAATCGTTCGTTCCGAAG
The DNA here is from genome assembly GCA_934691725.1 of uncultured Fibrobacter sp. Taxonomy (GTDB): domain Bacteria; phylum Fibrobacterota; class Fibrobacteria; order Fibrobacterales; family Fibrobacteraceae; genus Hallerella. The sequence goes on from CAKUTF010000030.1 coordinate 7,316, forward strand.
AAAAGGCCAGGGCTGGATTTTCACGCTTGGAAAATCTCTTGCAGCTGAACTGGTCGGTTCTTGTCGGGGAACATGCAATCGACGGAAAAGCGTTTCTTGAAAACTATGCGGATTTCGGAGGATTGCTGTATGATGACGGGCAGTATTTCTATGTGACATCCGACGATGTGGAGCGCTTGAAGGATGGCTTAAAGAATCGTTTCAAGGTCCAGTCCATCAAGGTTCTCCAGATAGCCCTTTCCGGGGAGTTTGACGGACTTTCGGTGGATATCGCGCCGGAAGCCCTTGCCGAAATCCACCGCTTTAAAAAGGAAAGCGAAGAGGATGTCGTCGTTCCGCGGCAGATTCGGGCTAACCTTCGTCCTTACCAAAAGCGCGGCTTTGCGTGGATGCTCGGAAATTCCAGGCTGGGATTTGGCAGCATCATCGCAGACGACATGGGACTTGGAAAGACGTTGCAGGTGATAACCCTTTTGCAGCAGATGAAAAATGACGGCGCGTTTGCGGAAAAGAAGGCGCTGGTCGTTGTTCCTTCCGGGCTTTTGCAGAACTGGAAACGCGAACTCGGAAAGTTCGCCCCGGAACTTTGTGTAAATTTTTATCATGGAGGAAACCGTTCGCTAGAAAAATCGAATTCGGATGTTTTCGTGACGACGTATGGAGTCTTGCGTTCGGACAAGGAAAAATTCAAGAATACGGACTGGCAGGTAGCTGTTCTCGACGAAGCGCAAAATATCAAGAATGCGGGAACGTCGCAAAGCCGAATCGTCAAGTCTCTTTCGGCGCACATCAAGATTGCGATGAGCGGAACCCCCGTGGAAAATCGCCTGATGGAATTCTGGAGCATCATGGATTTTTGCAATCGCGGACTTTTGGGAAACGCAAAATCCTTTCGCGAGGAATTCGAAAAGCCTATCCAGGAATATTCGAACAGGCATCGCGCGGAACTATTCCAAAAAATCACATCGCCTTTCTTGCTTCGCCGGCTGAAAACGGACAAGTCCATTATCTCGGATCTTCCCGAAAAGTTGAAACAGGATGAATGGGCGAGCCTTTCTCCCGAGCAGGAAGCGCTTTACCAAAAGACTTTCTCGTCTTGTATGGAAGCGATTGCGAGCTTAGATGGGGAAAATCCGGAACAAAGGTTTGAACGCAGCGCAAAAGTCCTGCGGCTGATTCTTGCGCTCAAGCAAATCTGCAACCATCCTGCGCAATATTTAAAAGACGGAAATACCAAAAGCGAGCTTTCCGGAAAGACGGAACTTTTTTTGGACATTCTGGAATCCATCCTGGATACGGATGAAAAGGTCCTCGTGTTTACCCAGTTTACGGAAATGGGAGAAATCCTTGAAAGAATCATTCAGGTGAAATTCAAGACGAAGGCGCTTTTTTATCACGGCGGACTTTCGCTTGCAGCAAGGGAAAACGTCATTTCCGAATTCGAAAAAAATTCCGAGCGGAAAATCCTGATTCTTTCCCTCAAGGCGGGCGGAACAGGCTTGAATCTGACCGCCGCTTCGCAGGTGATCCATTACGATTTGTGGTGGAATCCCGCTGTCGAGGCGCAGGCGACCGATCGCGCTTACCGGATTGGGCAGAATCGCCGCGTGGTCGTTCACCGTCTGATAACCAAGAATACGTTTGAAGAAAAAATCAACGCGATTATCGAAAGCAAGCGGAAAATTTCCGAGATGACGGTTTCGACAGGCGAAAACTGGATTGCGAAACTTTCGGACGATGAACTTCGCGAAGTATTCACTTTGGGAAAGGGTTAATTTATTATTATTGGGCTGAAAATTTTTTTGAGGAGATTTTATGGCGACGACGATCACCGTATTTATCGTTTACCTGTTGCTGATGCTCGGCATCGGATTTTACTTTTCGAAAAAGGCGAACAGTTTAAATTCCTATTACCTGGGAAACCGCAGCATGAACAAGTGGGTCGTAGCGATGTCTGCGCAGGCTTCCGACATGAGCGGCTGGCTTCTGATGGGACTTCCGGGAGCCATCTATCTTTCGGGACTTTCCGAGGCGTGGATCGGCGTGGGACTTGCGATTGGAACCTACATCAACTGGAAAATTGTCGGACGCAGGCTTCGCAAATACACCTATTTCTGCAACGATTCCATCACGCTCCCGGACTTCTTCGCAAACCGTTTCCGCGATAGGCGAGGAATTATCCGCATCATTTCCGCGCTTTTCATCTTGGCGTTTTTCCTCTTCTACACAACTTCGGGATTTGTCAGCTGCGGCAAGCTTTTCTCCACGATTTTCGGTTGGGATTACACGGTCTCCCTTGCGGTCGGTATCGTCGTCGTTGTGGCCTACACGTTCCTCGGCGGATTTTTCGCCGTCAGCTGGACGGACTTTGTGCAGGGAATTTTGATGCTTATCGCCGTGTTGATGGTTCCCACGATGATCTGTGCCTTGAACGACGGGTTCGCTCCGACAATCGACGCGATGAACAAGGTGAATCCCTACCTGATGAACATCTTTACGAATGCTTCGACGGGCAAGGCGATTACGATTATTTCGCTTGTTTCCTCGCTCGCCTGGGGACTTGGCTACTTTGGGATGCCGCACATCCTCGTGCGCTTTATGTCCATCAAGAATCCCGACGAGATTACGCATTCCCGCCGGATTGCGATGACGTGGGTGATTCTTTCTCTCGGAGCGTCCATTCTGATTGCTGTCTTTGGACGTTACTACCTGATGCAACAGGGAATCGCCCTGGACGATCCGGAAAAAGTCTTTATGGTTCTCACACAGACCCTTTTCCCGACGGTTATCGCCGCCATTTTGATGGCTGCCGTCCTTGCCGCAATTATGAGCACGGCGGATTCCCAGCTTCTCGTTTCCGCTTCGGCGTTTAGCAACGATCTTTACAAGCGCTTGATCCACAAGAACGCGTCGAATCGCGAGCTGATGTTTGTGAGCCGCGGAATCGTGCTGGTTATCGCTCTTGTGGCAGGGCTTCTTGCCTACCAGGGTCGCCCGAACGCTTCGCATGGATTTTTGGATGTCGTGATGAGTCTCGTGAGCTTTGCCTGGGCGGGCTTCGGCGCGACTTTCGGCCCGGTCGTTCTGCTTTCGCTATTCTGGAAACGGACCAACTTGGCGGGAGCTATCAGCGGAATGCTTGTCGGCGGAATCCTCGCTTTTGTCTGGAAATTCTATCTCTCGGGATTTGCGGATTCCTGTGCGATCTTTGGCCTGTATGAACTTGTCCCGGGCTTTGTGCTAAGCTTTGCCACAATCGTCGTGGTGAGCCTTTGCACAAAGAAGCCTTCGGAAGAAATCGTGCGGGAATTTGAACAGGTCAATTCGAGCCGTTTGAGCGACCTGGTGTTAAAGTAGGCAAAGTAAGAGAATGTCTTTATATGGAAGCGCGGACGTCTAAGCTTAGGGACTAGGGATTAGTCCGCGGACGTCTAGGGGAATGAGGAATTAGCAATGAGAAATTGGTCCGCGGACGTCTAGGCTTAGTGAAAGTGGTCAGAAGTCAGTGGTCAGAACGGCATACATCTAGGTTTTTGGGATGCGGAACAACGTACGATGTCATTCCCCGGCTTGACCGGGGAATCTCCTTTCAGATAAGGGATTTGGCAGGTTAGCGAGCTTGTCGAGCTATCCAGAGCTTAGTTGAGAGAACTTAGAGCTTAGAACCGGCGTGGCCATGGCCAGCATATCCGTGGCGGTCTTGTTCCGATAGATGAAAACAGGTTCTAAAAAAAAAACGAAAAGGGAAGTCCGTCCGGGCTTCTCTTTTTGTATGGAATTCGAAAAACGTTCTATTTTTTCCTTACGGAAAAATCTTTTTGTTGAAAAGCCTTATTTTAAAAGAATGAAATTTTTCCCTTTGCTCTTTACCCTTGCTCTTAGCCTTTTGGCTTGTTCCGATAACGCGTCCGATGCTCCGCTAAGTGAACCGTCTTCAAGCTCCTTTGAATTTCAAGGCGAATTTTCATCAAGTACCGATGCTTTTAGCTCGGCAACGGTATTCCTGTCGTCAGCCGGAGAACCGTTTTCGAGTGCCGGAGAAGAACTCGTTTCCTCGGCAACATCGTCAAGTTCTGGATTTAACCCCGGTTCCAGTGCGGACGTTTCGTCGTCGGAAACGGAGAGTTCTTCAAGCGATGTCTCGGCGATTTCCAGTTCAAGCGCAACCCTTGCCTCTTGGGATGAAATCGTCTCGCAGGCGGACTTGACCGAGGCACAAATCCAACGCGCCGAGGAATTTCGCCGTGTTGCTGTCGATTCCGCGGGGAGAACCCGCAACGCCGTCTATGTCTATACGAAATCGGTCGGAGCTTTCTCTTCCGCTCCGGAAAAGCTCGCCGCCCGCATCGCGGTACTCGGGTTTAACGATGTCTATCTGAGTCCGGGAAAATCGCTTTACACAAATCCGAACGATTGGATTCGGACTTTTATCCGGACGCTTTCGGGATACGGTATTGATGTCCATGCGCAGCGCGTGCCCGTCACCGGAAGCAGCGGTCTTGAACTTTTAACAAGCGAAAGCGCAATCGATGCCGAAATCGCTCTCGTTTCGGGATACAACAACCAGGTCGCTTCCGATGAAAGGTTCGCGGGGCTTTCCGCCGACATCGAAGTCCATACGATAAAGTCGGGCTTTTCCTATACGTGGGACAAAGGCGCAAGTTCCGATACGCTGCTCCGGATGGCGCAAAGTGCGCTGGAATACGCGGGAGAAAAACTCAGAAGTGTTAATCCGAATTTAAAGCTTTCCGAAGCGATTGCGATGCCCTACGACAAATACTACAACGAAGGCAAGTTTACCAACGGAAGCTCGGGGCATTTTCTGAAATCTTGCGACTGGGTGATTTTGATGGACTACTACACAAAAGATACCCAGCTCCAGCGGTATGCCCGGGCGAGTTTTGACAATGCGACCAAGGACGCAAGCGTAAGCGTCGCTTTGAAAGTCAAAGGTTCGACTTCCGATGCATTCCAGGACTGGAACGCTTTGCTTTTGTCGCTTCAGGGCTTGTTCGAAACTTCTATCGGGTATAAAAATCCGGCGGGCTTTACGCCTTTCCGCGGTCTCGATTTTTTCACTTACGAAGGCTTGGAGAATCTCTGGTTTGAGGGCTAGAGCCTAATCCTTTTTTGGGGGGATAACCAATGTAAATTCTTACACTGTATCGTTTTTTTTTTTTTGAAAAAGCTTGCGCTTGCTGTGGAAAGTAATTATATTTCCTTTGTAGAGATTGTTCCAAAATCACTGAGAAGGAGTCGCCGTTGTCCTATCCTGTCCCCGAAACCTGGAATGTTTCCGGTATTCTGTCGAATAACGGCGTTCCTTTTTGTCAGGGAAAAGTCGAAGCCTATCACAGGCTTGCCGACGGGACGCTGGACTGGATGGCGGAATGCGGCATTGGCGAAGACGGCTCTTTTTCGCTTGAATTTTCTTCTTACATGTTCCAGAAGGGGAATGCTTCCATCGATCATCCCGATTTGGTTGTTCGCCTTTTTGATTTTGCCGGGAATTTGCTGTGGGAATCGGACGCGTATGCGGCGACGGAAACACCTTTTGAATTGGGACATATCGACATTTCCAAAGCCTCTGCGGATGATGTCTGGAGTGTTGAGGGCTTTGTTTTTTACAACTCGGCGACGCCTCTAATCGCCGGAACCGCCTTTGTTTACGATCTTTGGAACGGGCGTGCAACCCTCCTCTCGCAGGCATCCTTGAATGCCAAAGGCTATTTTGCCTGCTCCTATTTAAAGTCGGCGTTTCAAAAACAGGGCGCTACACGAACCGCTCCCGACCTTCAAGTTGTCGTGCGCGATTTGCAGGGAAAAAGCCTTGCCACATACGATGTCCCGTCCCCCGTATCGGTACACCAGGTTGTTAGAATTTGCTTGGATGCGGTCCCTGGAATCTTGACGAGTGACGCTTGCCGGGTCTTTGGAAATATCAAGAATCTTCTTGGCTATCCCTTGCAAGACGATATCGAGGTAGCGGCTTTCTGTCTGTGTTACCGGGAAACCGCCGATAGTTCGGGATCGAAAATCGGTGCATTCGAAAAAGTGATGTTGGGAAATCCGGTCCATCCTGACGTCTTCGGCCATTACGAGATCGTTTATAACGCGTCGTCTATTCCGCTGGGGTTAAAGCTTGACAGCAAAATTGCCAAGGGAAAGAACAAGGCCTCCCTTTTCGCCGAGGTTTATTATAAAAACGGCGGGAATGGTAACGACAGCAACAGTCCCAGAAGTTTCTATTCGGCTCCGCTGGTTTTCAATGGAAAGTCCGCCCAGGAAATCAACTTTGTCCTCGACCTCGAAACCGACAAGCCGATGGAATCGGAGTTTGAACGTCTCGACAACATATTGAAAATCTATTACCAGACGGTTATATCGTACAAAGAAACGATTCAGGTTTCTCTCCAAGATAAAATTTCTGAATTTCTGGATAGCGTTACCCGGTTTCCCTTGGTAATCGGGCGTGAAGACGTGGATGAAGCAAAGGCTCGGGCCTATTTTAAATCTTTCCAGATTGCGCACGAACTGGTCGATTCCGTCGAGGGACTTCGGGGGGCGCTCGCTTCGGGAATCAATCCGGTGCAGGAAAGCGCTTCCATTTGTGCCGCCTATCTTTACCCTTTGATACGAAACGCCAAGGTCATCGATGTTTCAACGCTTTTGGCGACAGGGCTCGATGAATGCAAGAAGGTCATTAAGGAGGCTATCTCGGCAAATCTCGTCAGTTCGAAGCTTTCGGCGGACGAGTTCAGGCTAAAAATCTGGAACTACCTGCAAAAATCCAAAAATGTTGCGACGGAGCAGGAAAATACTTTTTCGGCGTTCTTTGTCTTTTATCTTTTCCTTGCCAAGGAATTGGAACTGGAATCGAATGAATATGCAAATGCCGGTTCCATCAAGAAAAATGGAAAGGGGGGACGCCCCAGGCTAACCCATCTGGGAGAACACCGGGAACGTCTTGACAAACTTCTCGATCTGTTTTCAGATTGCGGTTCTAGCTACCAGGATTTAATCGCCTCACTCAAGGAAGATTCGTCGGTTTTCTCCTCTGCGGAAGTCGAGGATTTGAAATTCCTAATAGAACTGGGCGATTTCTGCAACTGGTATCCCGATCTGGTCGTGAGCGCCTATACCTTGCTGCACAAGGAAAATTCTCCGTATAAGCCGTGTGCAAAGCCGGATTCTCAAGTATCGGAAGAAGATTCGCTCGGCGCGTGGAAGCTGGAATATCTGCTGAAGTATGGGGATGCGCTCGGAAGTGGACCGGATTTTTGGGGTGAGGCGATTGAAAAGACCGCTGGGCGTTACGCTTGCTGGTGCCGGGAAATAGCGCTCGCGCTCCCCCTGGATTTGTTTCCCGGTACGACGGCAAACGAACAGAAATAAATCGCCATCCGTACGTTGAAAGAAAGGCTTCGGGCAAAGTTTCCGCAGGCGGAGTTGAAATTAAAACTTTCGGAAGCTTTTTCGGCGGATGAATCCGAAAAGCCGTGGAAAGACTTGGTTTGGAAACTGCAAACGGAACCGTGGGCGGATTTTGACTGGAACGCTTCCGACTTGGAAATATTCCTAAAAAAATCCGCAGCTGCCCATGCGCAGGACGATAAGATTCCCGAAGCGACAGCAAGCGATGACGATAAGAAAAAGATTAAGACTTTGCAGCGTCTTTTCCGTTTAACGAACGACCCGCAAGCGATTGCCTACCTGGTTCGCAACGGTTTTGATTCCGCATCGAAAATCTCCCTCTCGGACGAAGAAAGCTTTGTCGCGAAGCATGGCCTTGGCATGGGAAACAAGGAACTGGCGACAAATATCCACCGCCTCGCCAAGAATTTTGTCGCAAGCGCCACTCTCGACGTCGAACGTTACCATGGCAACCTGAATGAATCCGACAACACGATTTTGTCGCTACCGCGCGGATTGCAGAATGAATCGTTGTCGCCGATGCGCGCCGGGAGTGCTGCGCAAAATATTCGCTCCGTTGGTAATAATGTGGCGAAGAGCCGTCTGCAGAACAAAGACTACGCCAACTGGAAAACTTTATTCGGGAGCATCAACCGTAATTCGGGAACCCAGAATCAATCGATTTTAAGCCCTTCGGCGTATTTACTGGATTTGCTTGATTTTTTGAAGCAGGGGCAAGCCTATACCAAGTTCATCAGCCGTCGCCCCGATATTCTGGGTTTAAAAATGACCAAGGCGAACGCCGAAATTTCGCTTCCGACCATCGATCTGGCGATAGAACTTTTGGAAAGTCTCGTCGCTAGGAGTTCGGCAAACCAAAAGGCGATCCCGTTTTGCAACCAGACGCCGGAAAAGGCGACGGCGGAAGATTTAAGGGCGAATCCTTGTCCTTGGATTTCGGAAGCCTCTTCGGGAATGGATGTTGAAACGACCGCGATGAAGGCCCTTGGCGAGAAAATCTATCCGATGTCGCTCCCGCAGAATTTTGACCGGATGCGGGTTTCGGAAATATTTGCCAATCTTTCGTTGGACAATGCGTCCATTGCAAGAAAACTGGGCAAGGTGAAATCGGAAAATGCCCGAGAGGATGCCTGGAATGCGATGCTTTTGCTGAAAGGCTACGACCCAGAACTTCTGTCTTCCGATTGGAATGATGATTCCCGTCCGGTGTGGGAACTTTGGGGGCTGACAGAAAATGACAATGAGGGACTCTTTTTCCCGGATAAGTCCCGGCAGATTGAAAGCAAGGATCGCAAGTGGTTTCAGGTCTTAAGCTATTTGGCGTTTGTCCTTGACCGCGCCAAATTGACCTACGAGGAATTTGCGGAGATTTTGACGTCGCCTGTGTTTGCGGATTCCGGTGTGACTGTCCATGCGGATTCCGAATCGTTCCAGCTTTCGGATGTAAGCGGTTACAGGATTCTCTTTACGGCAAATGCGGACAAGGAAGACTTTTTCTTCAAGCTCTCCGTCTTTGTTCGCCGGCGGATGGCTCTTGGATGGAAGATTGAAGATGTGGCGAATACATGGAACTGCCAAGTTGATGAACTAGCGGAAATCGAGAAACTGAAAACCCGAATGGGAGTGTCTGTCCAGGAAGCCGCCGTACTTTTGGGAAAATGTTCCTTGACAAGGGATGCGCTAAAAAAGATTTTTCCGATCGATTCGCTTTTTGATTCTTATGCCGAAGAGGCTTTTGCGGATGTTTCCGCGCTTGACTTTGCGAAGGAATGCGACAAGCTTCAGTACTCTCTCTCGGTGGCGGCGAATGTCTGCCTGGGAATGGATTCCCGGGACGCCGTGCTCCTCTTGCAGGAATTCTGGAAACCGACCGAAGAACGCTCTTTGGTCTTGGCTTTTGAAGAGGGACTGGATATCCTGTATCGATACGGCCTTTGGGTTGCAAAGAACGATCTTTCCGTAGAAGATTATCTTTTCCTGAAACGCATCGGTTTTCCCGTAGGATTGGGCAGTAGAAAAAATTGCCACGAGACTATCGATGAACTGGAACTTTTGCGGAATTCGTCCCTCTCGGTTGGCGATTTGAAATCGATACTCGAACCGCAGTTGGTCCCGCGGAACGAATCTTCTTCTTTTGCCGTGGAATTGAATGCGAATGTGCGGAGGTCTTTGGATGAATTTGGCGGTTTTGATTACGGAACCGCGATTCACGGGCTTTTGAAAACATTGGGCAAAGAAAATGCCGAGGAAATTTTTGACGCGTGGAAGAATAACTTCGAACCGGATGCCGGCGGAAAGTGGAATGCCTGTTTAAATGAGGTGCTTCGATTCGTTCCGGTGCCATCTTCTTCGTGGAAAGATATCTTTGTCGAGGATGAAAGCGGAGCCTCATTCTACAACGCGCTCCGTGACGAGCTTGCCTTTGAACGGACACTCTCCCTCATTGCCGAGAAATTCTCGCTGATGCTGGATGTCGTTGCGGAACTTTTTATAAAGCTGAAAGACGATGCTTTGGATGACTTGACGGAATGGAAAAATTTTGCAACTAGGGAAAACATAACGTCGGTAGATGATTGGAGTGAAAACGATGTCGCTCTGATAGAAATTCTCGGCAACCGGATTGTCCGTTGTTCCGCGCTCTATCGATTTACGCAGTCGTTGGATCTTGGCTTTGAATGGGACTGGAAAAATCTGATTCCTCCTGCCGAAAGACAGGTGCCGAATGTTGGCGGTTCGGAAGCCGAAGTGGAAAACACTCCATATGACTTGTTTAAAGACGTACTTTGCGCGTTCGCCGCATCTTCCCGAATTTTGGGCGAAGTTTACAATTATGGCGCGTTAGAAAATCTTGACGCTTCGGATGAAAAAATTCGGATTTCGAACGAAGCCTTTGACGCGCTACTGACAGCTTCCGGAATCGCTTTCGAGCGGGATGGAAACAGCCTTGCGATAAAGTCCTTGGAAATGGATTCGCCTTCTGCGTGGTGCCGTTTTGCGGAAATGCTCTCCCTATACCGGAAGACGAATACGCTCCCCGCGGATTTGAAGAAATTGCTGGATGCAGACGATGCGTCGTATTCCGGATATGCCAAGGCGTTGGAAGAGAACCTAAAACTTTCCCGCACCAATCTGGAATGGAACAAGTTCATCCAGGGCGTGAACGATAAAATACGTCAGTTGAAGCGGGACGCCTTGGCGGCCGTGGTCTGCAACGAGTCGCAGATGCCGGCGACGGCAGGGAACTATCCCGCGGTCTTTGTCGATGAAAGCGACATCTATTCTTACTACCTTCTCGACGTGAAGATGGAACCGGACATGGCGATTTCTCGCACGGTCCAGGCGGTATCGTGTATCCAGCTTTACGTGCAGCGCGCGCTGATGGGTCTCGAAGGTGGCTACACGCTGAACGACACGCAAAGGGAACAGTGGGAATGGATGAAGAATTTCCAGGTATGGGTTGCAAACCGCAAGGTGTTCCTGTACCCCGAAAACTGGATAGACGGTGGTTTGCGAAGCGACAAGACGCCGTTCTTTAAGGATCTTGAGGATCGCCTCGCCGAAATAGGCAATGACCAGGACGCGATGACCGAGGCTCTCGGCGAATACCTGAAAAAGGTTTGCGACACGTCCGAAATCGATATTGTCGGAGCCTGCAAGCAGGATGGCGGAAGTGTTGCGGGCGTGCTCTATACTCTACATGTCGTGGGCCGTACTCGTGGCGAACCGCATGCCTATTATTATCGCACTTATGAGGCGACCGCGCTATACGGCGGAAGCTGGACCCCGTGGGAAGAGGTGCCTGTCGAAATCGACGGGTCGGCCATCCAGCCTGCGATTCTTGGCGGGCATCTGTACATTACCTGGTTGCAGGTGATTCAAGGGCAGAGACAGAAAAAGACGGGAGAGTCGGGCGGAAAGCAGGCCGCGGTTTCCGTGGAGTATTACGCCGAGCTGCGACTGAAATGGACGGCTTTCACGGGGACAAAGTGGACGGGAGTGAAAGTAGGTAAACAGGCCGTCTATGATGTGTCCGAAAACCAGCTTGATTTTATCTTGGGTGAAAACGAAAATCTGGCCGAACGCTATTTTGTCATTGATGTCTCCGACAATTCCGATGCATTGAATCTGCAGGTCTGGCGCACCTTCCCCGATTTTGTCGATACGCCGCACGTGGTCACCGTTCCCGTGGCGAATTCCGCGCCGATGACTGGCGATGTCGAAGGTTTAGACAATGCCCCGGCGACAACCTATATACTTAAAACAGAAGTCTCTCGCGAATACAGGGCGGACCAGCGGATAAACCACATCGGAAACTTCTCGCTTGCGCAAGACGGTTCCGACACGGCGTCGAATCAGGTTGAACCAGATACCGGGAATCCGGTTGCCTTCACTTACGGTGAATTCGTAAAGAACCATTCTCCGTCGGGATGCCGCCTTGTAGGGAACCTGTTCCACAACGCGGGCGGTTCCCTGGTCTTGCAGGACGGGACAAAAATCTTCGGCAATACGCGAGGCCCGTTCAGGCTGCTGTCCGTGAACATGGGATTTGTTTGCCACGAGGACAGGCCGTTCTTCTACATGGACGCCAAAGGCGTTTTCCTTGTACGCACCGTTTCCGGCGACGGCGGCTCTGGGGCGAACAGCGTCCCGAACTACCGCGTGGAGATGGTTTCCAATCCTCAGTCGGGCGAGTTCCGCAGGCGTTTCCTGCAGGGCGGGCCTAAATGGCTTTACAGCCGCGAGACGGAAGCTCTGCCCGTCTCGGACAGCTACTACTATTCGTATTCCTACTACAACTACTACTTCAGCGTCTATCTCGGCTATTACACGGCGGGCGACTGGCAGGCCTGGGATCTGTCGCAGACGCTGTTCGAACATGGTTACTTGCCGAGTCAATTTGTTGCTGAACCCTATCCCTCATCGACGGTCGATTTCTGCTGGGGTTCGGCGACTTCGATCTACAACTGGGAACTGTTCTTCTTTGTCCCGATGTTGCTCGCTGACAGGATGTTTGCCGAGCAGAATTACGAAGCCGCATTGAACTGGCTCCAGCTGGTGTTCGACCCGCGGATAGACCTCACGCCCTACGAACGGACAAAGCGCTTTGTCCGGGAGCTTTCGAAAGGGGCCAGGTACTGGAAGTTCCTGCCGTTCTTTGCGAACCCGGATGCCGACCGGTCGATCCTTTCGGAACTGTCGTTTCCGACGCCTCACGACGCCTTGCCCGACAGGAAGGCCATCCAGTTGCTGATAGACCGCTGGAAGAACGATCCGTTCAACCCGCAGATGATTGCGCGCTACCGCCCTGTCGCCTACCAGAAGTACGTGGTGATGAAGTATCTCGACGCCCTTATAGGCTGGGGAGACCGGCTGTTCTCGCAGGACACGACGGAATCGGTCAACCTGGCGGTGCAGATGTACATCCTCGCTGCGGAGATTCTCGGACCGAAGAGCGCCGAGGTTCCCGACCCGAAGAATGATACGGCGTTCACCGTGCGGGAGCTGATGGCAAAGGGCACGGGGGTGATGAACAACGCGTTCGTCACCTACGAGGACACGATGCTCACGGGCAAGAGCCGCGAAAAGGAGACTCCGCAGCGGCTGCTTCCGGGCAAAACCATGCAGCTCGCGCATACGACGGGGATGATGTTCTATTTCAACGTGCCCCGCAATGAAACATTGGCGGCGTATTGGGATGTTGTTGCGGACAGGCTCTACAAGATTCGCAACAGCCTGAACATCGAGGGAGTAAAGAGAACCCTTGCGCTGTTTGCGCCGCCTATTGACCCGGCCCTGCTTGTCAAGGCGAAGGCGAACGGGGTTTCCGTCAGCGAGGCGCTCGCCGATGCGTCGTCCGCGTTGCCGTACTACCGTTTTAAAGTGATGGTGGCGAAGGCGATAGAGATTGTTCGTGACGTGATGCAAATGGGCCGCGACCTGCTGGAGATCCTTGAAAAGTACGACGCCGAATCCCTGGCCGTGCTCCGGGCGTCGCACGAAAGGACGATGCTCGCGCTGCAGAAGACGGTCACGGACATGGACGTGGCGGAACTCGAAAAGGAGCTTGAATCCGTCGAGACGGAACAGGAAAATGCAGAAGCGGAACGGGCTGAACAGGAAGAATACTATAAACCGCTCAAGCTGGAAGAACAGTACGACAGGTTTATGGAAAAAGTCCGGAAGGTGCAGGAAACGGTGGAAAACGTCAAGAAAGCGGCCTCCGTCGCCTACAAAATTCCCGACCTGGATATCGGCGCCATCGCGAACGGCCTGGGCGGCCCGTCGTTCAGCGCTCTCTCCGCCGGCGGGACAAAAATAGCCGAGAACCTGGTGAACGAGGCCGAGGGTTACGCGTCCCGTTTTGTCCAACGTCAGGTCTCCGCCGCCAAGATGAAGCTGCAGGCCGAGGCGGAACGCCGGCTGCAGGACTGGACGATGCGGAAGACCGCCAACACGAACAGGGCCAAGGCGCTCGAAAAGAAGAGGACCGTCGCCGAAATCAAGATAGATTACGCCCAAAGGCAGGTCGAGAAGGCCGAAAGAGAGATTGAACTCAAGGACGAAATGTACGAACACCTGTCCGGGAAGTACACGAACAAGGAACTCTACGGCTGGCTGAAGAAGGAAGCGGGATTCGTCTATAAGTCCCTTTTCCAGCTGGCATTGAAAGTAGCCCGCAAGGCGGAGAAGTGCTACCACTTCGAGATAGGCGATACCGATATCGACGCCAAGTCGTCAAAGACGTTCATCAAGGGCTGCGGCGCGTACTGGGACGGCCTGCACAGCGGACTTCTTGCTGGCGAAAAGCTGCTGGCCGACTTGCACATGATGGAAGTCGCCTATCTGGAAAACGACAGAAACGAGCTGGAGATAACGAGGCCAGTGAGCCTGTGGGAAATTAATTCCAACAGTGAGGGAATTTCTGTATTAACGTCATTGAAGAATATTGATAGTTGGATTAAAGATAGTGCGCGAAAAAAGATTTGTTATTCGGTCTCTTTTGACATAAAGAAAAGTGTGTTTTTTGAAGATTTTACTCAACCCTATTATTTTGGCCGGATCCGAAGGGTTTGTTTGCAGATACTCTGCGACAGTGGCGACCGATTGAGTGCCGAATTAAGTATGGATAGAAATGTCCTTGATCTAGGTAATGAAAATGGAATTGTAAATAGAATCGGAGTGCAAACTTTAGCAACAAGTACGGCGAATGTGGAATACGGAAAGTACAATTTCGATTTTAATAAGGATAAATTTGCTCCTTTTGAAGGTGCTGGGTTGGAGTCCCATTGGAATCTGACTATTTCCGCACCGTTGAACTTCATACCGGATTCAATAAAGGATGTGATTATTCAAATCAGTTATACAGCAAGAAACGGGTAGGTAGCTTTATGAAAAAATCTTTGACATATATTTTTTTTGTTGCTTTTCTGGTTTCATGTGGTAGTGAACAAACTACTAAAAATCCTGTTGAACCAGAAATAGAAACAAACGTGTCATCTTCATCGACCGAGAGTTCATCGAGCGCGCAGGCTGAAGGTTCGTCATCCTCGCCGTTGGAGGGTTCATCGAGCGCGCAGGCTGAAGGTTCGTCATCCTCGCCGTTGGAGGGTTCATCGAGCGCGCAGGCTGAAAGGTCGTCATCCTCGCCGTTGGAGGGTTCATCGAGCGCGCAGGCTGAAAGGTCGTCATCCTCGCCGTTGGAGAGTTCATCGAGCGCGCAGGCTGAAAGATCGTCGTCCTCGCCGTTGGAGAGTTCATCGAGCGCGCAGGCTGAAGATTCGTCGTCCTCGCCGTTGGAGAGTTCATCGAGCGCGCAGGCTGAAAGGTCGTCATCCTCGGAAAATAGTTCTTCTAGCGATATGGGTAGTTCAAGCTCAACAACAGGATGCAAGACAAAAACGGAAGATAACTGTATATACGGAACGTTATACGATGCCCGTGATGGTAAAACTTATAAAACGGTAAAAATTGGAAATCAAGAATGGATGGCGGAAAATTTAAATTATGCCGCAAATTCTCCTAAACCATCATCATATTATAATCTGTGTGACATAGACGACCCTGATTATTGCTCTAAATATGGACGCCTTTATTCATGGACTGCTGCTATAGATTCAATCGCTGTATATGAAAATTATTCGCTTGAATGTGGTGTCAATACTAAATGTAAAACATTAAAAAATCTCAAAATCCAAGGAGTATGTCCAGAGAATTGGCATCTTCCAAGTCTTGCGGAATGGGAAAAACTTCTTTCTTTCGTAGGTTCAAATTCTGCTCGTCTTTTGAAAAGTATGGAATTTGGTGTGAAAGACGACTGGAATGGAGAAGATGCCTACGGTTTTTCCGTTTTAGCAGCAGGATCGCATCTGTATTTGGGTTCTGTAATCGGGGCGGGAAGGGATGCCTATTTTTGGACGGCTACAGATTATGATGAGGATAGTGCTAAAACGGTTCAGTTTCTTTCTACGCGAGAAGATGCGCTTGTGGCTAATAAAGATAAATCTACTGTATATGCTTTGAGCGTTCGCTGCGTCAAGGATTGATCGATGAAAGGCTGGCTGATTCCAGATTGTCCTGTTTTTTCAAGTCAAGCCAAACAAAGGTTTGGCTATGACGTCATATTCCAGGACATGACAGAATCGGTAAATCTTGTCGTACAGATGTATGTCCCCGAGGCGGAACGCCGGCTGCAGGACTGGACGATGGCGAAGACCGAAAAGGCGAACCGAGCCAAGACGCTCGAAAAGAAGAGGACCGTTGCCGAGATAAGGATCGATTATGCCAAAAAGCAGGTTGAGAAAGCGGAGCGCGAAGCCGAGCTCAAGGACGAAATGTACGAGCACCTGTCCGGGAAGTACACGAACAAGGAACTCTACGGCTGGCTAAAGAAGGAAGCTGGCTCCGTCTATAAGTCCCTTTTCCAGCTGGCACTGAAAGTAGCCCGCAAGGCGGAGAAGTGCTACCACTTCGAGATAGGCGATACCGATATCGACGCCAAGTCGTCAAAGACGTTCATCAAGGGCTGCGGCGCGTACTGGGACGGCTTGCGCAGCGGACTTCTTGCAGGCGAGAAGCTGCTCGCCGACTTGCACGTGATGGAAGTCGCCTATCTGGAAAACGACAGGAACGAGCTGGAGATAACGAGGCCAGTAAATTTGTGGGAATTGGGAAATAGACAAAGTTCTAACGATTTAGGTTTCCCACAAGATCCGTTAATGATGTTACAAGACACTGGAGCGTGTGAATTTACAATTCCTGAAAAATTATTCTCTTTAGATTTTCCGAATCAGTATTTTAGACGAATTCGGGATATTCGAGTTGAGGTTGTTGCGTCAAACTATACTGGTCATTATTTAAATGCGCAATTATCGTTGATTGAGAATAAGCTTGATTTGAAAGATTCTAATAAAATAACTAACCGAATAGGAACCCAAACGATGGCTACAAGTACAGCACATAAAGAAGCTGGAAAATTTGATTTCCGCTTTGGTTCCGACAAGTTTTTGCCTTTTGAAGGTGCTGGAGCAGTGGATTCCAAGTGGTCTTTGACGATTAATGGCTATAAAATTACTGGATCTGGTGAAAATAAAACAGGCCAAATTTTGAGTCCTGGAGATATTGAAGATGTGATTGTTCATATCAGTTATACCGCCCGTATGGGGAATACTCGTTCGCAAGGAGGGACGAACTAATGTTGATCAGATTCTTTATTACTTTGATTACTACGTTTTTTTTACTGTCTTGTGGAGATAATGATTCTAAAAATTCTCCGGTTAGTCCGGAAATAGAAGAATCCTGTTCTTCCTCCGAAATAAAGAATTCGTCCTCGTCGTTAGAGAGTTCTTCGAGCAGAGTTCCGTCGTCCTCGTCGTTAGAGAGTTCTTCGAGCGGAGTTCCGTCGTCCTCGTCGTTAGAGAGTTCTTCGAGTAGCGCCCCATCGTCTTCATCGATAAATAGCGCATATGATGCTGAAAATAATACTTTAACGGATTTTCGAGACGGTCAAGTTTACAAAACTGTAACCATTGGTACTCAAATTTGGATGGCGGAGAACTTAAACTATCTTCCAAACGACACTGTTGGTACTATTTGGGCGGGGAACACACTGTGTGGAGGAGGGGCGTGGAAAACGAAAATTGAAGGCGATTGTGAAATATACGGAAGATTGTATGAAGAAAATTTTGCCAATGAAAGAGAATATAGACTAGCGGTTTGCCCCGATGGTTGGTCGCTTCCTACAAGAGCGCAATATGAAGAATTGGTTTCTTTTCTCGGAGATGATGTTGTGAATAAAATGAGAATAGATAATTCTATTTATTGGGATATCGATGAAGCTACGAATCAATCAGGTTTTTCTGCACTTCCTTCTGGGCATTATAGTCAAGCTACGGGCTTTAATCCTATATACGAGCAGGGAACACCTATTGTTGCTTTCTATTTTGAGAGATACACGAAAGTGTTGTCTAACACGCTAAGGTTTATTGACAAGGATTTTTCTTTTTTGACGTTTGGGGATAGACAATTTGCCGCAATACGTTGCATAAAAAAATAAAAAGGAACCGCCCTATGCCCAAAACAATTCTCTTCTGGCCCGATGTTTACAAGGAACAGGGACACTGGTTGCCGACATTGAAATGGGCGGAGGATCTGTCTCGATTGGGACATTCCGTAAAATATATGGGAATTCCTGACTGCGAAGGGATTGTAAAAGCCTACCCGATAAAGAACCAAAGCGATACGCTGGTTTCCGTCCCCTATTTCCCGCTTTTCGAGAACATTTATCCTTTGGGCTATACGACCGAAAGCCATACGAGTCCGAACGAACGCTGGCGACCGGACCATATCTGGGCGATTGCCTATAGTGCGTTAGGCGAGGACTTGCCGCGCTACAAGGAAAAGTTGAACCGGGAACTGTTTGTCGATGCACAGAATTTTTACAGGACGATGACGGCTTTAAAGCCTGATCTACTTGTTTCCGGTTATTTCACTTCGCTGGAAAGTCTGCTGATTCATAAAATCTACGGCGTGAACGTTGTCGTCTCGACGACCTACCTGAGGCATCCGAGCGAAGACCCGGCGATGCGAGCGGTGCAAAACCTGATGGCGTTTTCCCCGACGGAATACTTCAAGCTGGTGAACTTGTGCCGGTATGCGGAACTGAAAGACGCTGCCGGAGAGAATCCGGTCGATCTGCTGCAGGATCCCGAAGTGGAAATCGAAGATTTCGTGAAGGATTTGGAAGCTTTCGACGAGTTGATCCCCTGCCCGCGCGAATACGAATACGCTCATTACAATCCCGGAGAGAAGGTTCATTATGTCGAACCGTGTATTTTGGAAAGGGATTTGGTCTCGTCTTCAAGCGAGGGCTTTGACGGTTCGCTTCTCCAGCCGGAAAATCCAGAAGCCGGAGCCGTCTATCAAAAGCTCATCTTTGTGACGGCGGGTTCGCAGGTCTTGGATTACGAGGGCAAGGCGCGTCATCTTTTCCACTGCCTGTGCGAAGCGATGCGTTCCGCGGAACTGTCCGGTTATCACCTGGTCTTGGGTGTCGGTGCCAAGCTTATCCATGATTACGAATGGGCGGAATTTAAGGACCAGCCGAATATCACCTTTGCAAACTGGGCCCCGCAACGGGCGATTCTTTCGGCGCCGAACCTGGAATTCGCCCTCGTTCACGGCGGACTGGCGACCATCAAGGAATGCGTCTATAACAACAAGAAGTTCCTGATTCTTCCCTTGGGCAAGGACCAGATCGATAATGCCTTGCGCCTTCGTAAATATGGTATTGAGAATACCATTCCTATTGAAAACATCAGCCCGAAAATCCTGATCGACGCCATAATGAATTTGGAGTCGGACCGGAAGACCTTGAAAAACCTGGAAAGGCTGAGCGGCGTGTTCCGAAAGCTGGAACGGGAAAGCCCCGGCGTACAGGTGTTGCTCGACAACTTGAATTAGCGAATCAAAAAAGCCCGGCGACGCCGGGCTTCTTCATCCTGGATTTTGTTAAAGTTCCGGTTCGTGTCCGGTCAGCCGGACGAAGATTTCCACGTATTTGGCAAGCGTATTCTTGACGACTTCCGCAGGAATTTCCGGACCCGGATAGGTCTTGCCCCAGTCGAGCGTTTCGAGCCAGTCGCGAACATACTGCTTGTCGAAACTTTCCTGGTTCTTGCCGACCTGGTACTTGTCCGCGGGCCAGTAACGGCTCGAATCCGGCGTCAGAACCTCGTCGATTAGGACCGTCTTCCCGTCGATTTCGCCAAATTCGAACTTGGTGTCCGCGAGGATGATTCCCTTGGTAGCCGCGTAGTCGCGTGCCTTGGTGTAAACGTCGAGAGAAAGGTCGCGGAGTTCCGTGGCGACTTTTTCGCCCACGATGTCGAAAGTCTGCTCGAAGGAAATGTTTTCGTCATGCCCGACGTCCGGCTTGGTGCTCGGCGTGTAGAGCGGCTTTTCGAGCTTCTCGCAAAGTTCGAGGCCTTTGGGCAGGACATGTCCGCAGATCTTTCCGGTTTTCTGGTAATCCTTCCAGCCGGAGCCGACGATGTAGCCGCGCACGATGCACTCGACGCTGTGACGCTTTGCCTTTTTGACAATCATCGAACGCCCGCGCAGATAGTCCTTGTACTTCTGGAGGACAGCGGGATATTCATCGACGTTTGCCGTGATCAGGTGGTTCGGCATTCCGAGGTGCTTGAACCAGAAGAGTGAAAGCTGGTTGAGAATTTTTCCCTTGCCGGTAATCGGGGTGGGAAGGACCACGTCGAAAGCGGAAAGACGGTCGCTCGCGACCATGAGGAAGCTGTCGCCGAGGTCGTACATGTCGCGTACCTTGCCTTGGTGGAACAGCGGAACATCGGTAATCGGGGTTTCGAATTTTAAGCTCATAGTGCCTTAAAAATAGTTAAATTCCGGGCATGAAGACGATTGGAATCTGTGGCAAGATCGGTTCCGGGAAAAGCGCGGTCGGCGTGCTTCTCGCCGAGCGGGGAATGTTCGTGCTGGACCTCGACTGCGAAATGCATTTGCTGTATGCGGAATCGGAAAGGCTCCGGGATAAAATCGCGGAACGCTTCGGAGCGGACTGCATCCGGAACGGGACTGTTGACAGGGTCGCCTTGGCGGGGCGTGTCTTTCGGGAACCGCGTTCGCTTTCGGATTTGGAAGGAATCGTGTATCCGCTGCTCCGGAAAGCGGTGGAAGGGAAGCTAGCCTTGGTCGCAAAGCGTTCTCCGTCGCCGAAGTTCGCCGCTGTCGAAGGGGCGCTTCTCTTTAAGTGGCCGGAGTTTTCTAAGGCTCTCGACGAAATCTGGGTGGTCGAAGCTCCCGAGACGCTCCGGCTTTCCCGGCTTGAAGGGCGCGGACTTTCCCGCGAGGATGCTCTTCGACGGATGCAGGTGCAGGCACAAGATCCTCTGCCGCCGAACGACCGTTACGAGACTATCGACAATTCAGGCTCGATGGACGCTCTGAAAACCCGGGTGGATGAACTTTTGGCTTCGAAATTCTAAATTTGTAAAGGTTCTGTCAAGAATAGGTAAAAACGAATGCGATAGGCGTTCACCACAAGGATGTACAAACAATGTTGTTTTCGCAGATAGCCCAAACCATTGCGCTCCTGATCGGCGGTGTGGGAATCTTCTTTCTCGGCTTGCGATTCCTTTCGATGGGGCTTCAGACGATTGCCGGTCCTACCCTCCAGAAGCTCATCGGCAAGGTGACGAATCATCGGGTTCTCGGGGTGCTAGTCGGAATGGGGGTGACCTGCCTTGTGCAGTCGAGCGCGGTCACGATGGCGATGGTCATCGGATTTGTAAACGCCGGAATCATGAAGCTCTCGCAGACTCTAGGCGTCATCATGGGAGCGAACATCGGGACGACGATTAC
Organism: uncultured Fibrobacter sp.; assembly: GCA_934691725.1. Lineage (GTDB taxonomy): Bacteria > Fibrobacterota > Fibrobacteria > Fibrobacterales > Fibrobacteraceae > Hallerella. The sequence goes on from CAKUTF010000030.1 coordinate 28,640, forward strand.
GGGATGGGTTCTCGTGCTGAATATGGATCAGTATGGAATGCCTCTCGCCGGAGCCTGCGCACTGGTCTATTGTTTCGCCAAAAAGGAAAACGTCAAATACTCAGCCCTCGCCTTGTTAGGCGTGGGTTTTGTTTTTGTCGGGCTTTACGCGATGAAGGGCGCGCTTGCGCCCGTGTCGAACAACCAGGATTTTCTGAATGCGCTTGCCGTGTTCAATGCGGAGAGCCTGTTCAGCATTTGCGCGTGCATCGTCGTGGGATTTCTCATGGCGACTATCATGCAGTCGAGTTCCGCTTCCCTGGGCGTGACGATTGTCCTTGCGTCCCAAGGGCTTATCGGGTTCAACACGGCGGCGGCTCTCGTGCTTGGACAGAATATCGGGTGCACGATTTCTGCTTTGATGATTGCGGCGAACACGTCTCGCCATGCGCGTCGCGCTGCGATATTCCACTTGCTGTTCAACATTTTTGGCGTCATCTGGGTGACGATTCTGTTCTCTCCGACGATGAGCGGAATGTGCTGGCTTTTGCACACGATCTTTGGAATTGAAAATCCCGACGATCCGAAGAACGTGATGCTCGCGATTGCGCTTTACCATACGACGTTCAATGTGGTGAATACGCTCGTTGTGTTGCCGTTTACGGGGAAGATTCCCGCGCTTCTCGACAAGCTTTTCCCGAACAAGGTCAAGCCCAAACATGCCGTGGTGACGAAGCTCGAACCGGCCCTTATCAAGTCTCCGTTCGCAGCGATTACTCAATCGGGACGCGAAATGGGAATGATGAACCAGACGGTGTGCAAGATGCTCAAGGACCTGCGCAAGGTTATCGATGGCAAGGCGGACAAGGCTACGGTCGAAAGCATTTTCGAAGCCGAGACGAAGCTCGATTCCGCACAGACGGAGGTTATCGGTTTTTTGACCGGTCTTCTTTCGACGAGCGTTTCCAAGAGCATTGCCAACGATGCGGAACGCCAGCTTCGGATGAGCGATGACTTAGAGACCGCTTCGGATTACGTCACGCAGGTTTTAAAGCTTTTGCTCCGGATGCGCGATCACAATGTCGCTTTTGACAAGGTTCACCAGGAAGATATTGTCCTTTTACACGAGAGCGTCGAGAAGCTTGCTAACGATGTGACTGTCGTTCTCGAAAATCCGCGCAATGTCCAGAAGCTCGCCGATGTCCGTCGCGAAGGCCATGAAATCACGGAACAGGTCCGCGAATACCGGGCAAGGCATTGGGGGCATGTCGCCGAAGTGAACGACGATCCGCTCCTCACGACGACCTTTACCGATTTGCTCGGAGCATACCGCAAAATCAAGGAACATCTGGTGACCGCAACGCAGGCGCTAGGTGCGGAAATCATTGACGAGGGACGGTGATTCAGAACCGCGGACGTCTAAGTTTAGTGGTTAGTGGGCAGTGGCTAGAACTTTTGACGTTTAAATTTTTGGGAAGCGTTTAGCGGGACACGGGAAGAGGGACATTCTAAGCGAGCCGTTTCCTGCAATGTCATTCCCGTGCTCCGACACGGGAATCCCTGGGATTATCGGAACAAGCCCGACAATGACATATTCAGACTCGGCGTGGCCTTGAGGGTGGTAGCAAGGGGACTATCAGAACTTAGAACTGAGATTTTAGAACTTAGATTTTCAGACATCTATGTTCTGCATACAAGAAGCTTAAGCGTTCATTGTTCTAAACTCTAAGTTCTCCCAACTAAACTCTGACACGCCCCTCGCCGAGTAGGCGCAATCCCGCCGTCAGGCGGAAAAGGGTCGCTTCGCGACAAAAGCCTAGATATGCACGTATTCAAAATCTTTTGGCAAAAAAAGTCGCACAAAATCTCCGCGTCCCGCTTCCCATTCTAACCACTGAACACTGACCACTAGCTACTGATTCCTATCTCCTAATATCACTTAACTGAAAATCAATTTCAGAGCGACCAGTGGTATTCGAAACCCAGCTGGATAAAGCAGTCGATGGTGGAGCCTCCGATTTCTGTCGGTTCGGCAACCGCATCGACGGACGGTTCCTTGTCGAGAAGCCGGCCGCGCCCGGCGATTCCCGCCCGCAAATCGATTCCGTAATGTTCGAAGAAAAGTCCGCGGACTCCCGCCGAGAGAATCGCTCCCTTGTAAAAGTCCTTGAATTCGATGCGTGACTTGTAGGCGCTCGAAGGTTCTCGTCCGCTTTTCGTGTCGATGGATTCCGAGAGAAAGCTGTAGAGAAATCCTAGCGATGCATGCGGCAAGATGTCGATGTTTTTCCGCATGTGAAAACGGTGAGAAAACAAGAGGCTGAGGCCGATTTCGTAACGGTAAAACGTCCAGTGGTCCAGTTCCCGGTAAATCGTATCGCGACTGTCGGTCTTTGCGTCGTGGGAAGAAAACCGGAAGAAAACTTCCGCCCCGATAAAGTCGTACCAGAGTCCGCCGGCATAAACGTTTAGGACCGGGGAGGAGTCTTCCAAAAAGTTCCAGGCGGAAAGAGAATCCTTGGTGTTGCGGTAATTCTTGATGCGGCTTTTGAGATGGCTTCGATACCAGCTGCTCGGCGTGAACGGAATCTGAGCCTGCGTATAGCCGCCCGCGATTCCGACCCAGCCGTGAAACTTGGGAATTTCCGAAAAGTATTCGTCCGGTTCGACCGCTTTCCTTTTTCTCTCTTCGGCGGAAAGGCGTCGCTTGGTGCTTCCACCGAAGAACATTTCCGCGATATCGTCTCCCAGCTGGATTTTGTCTTCGTTGTAGGGAAGCGAACCCGCGATTTTCGGCGCAAAGCTCGTTTCGTCAAAAAGCGCGATGACAAGGGAATTTCCTCGGCGGGTCATAAAAAGCAAAAGGCGGTCTTCGATGGATGCGATTCTCTCCTGGACTTTTGGGTCGCGGGCTTTGAGGTTCTCGGCGGGAATTTTCGGCTCCAGATTGTTCCTGAGCCATTTCGAATAAAGCGCTGCGGTTGAATCCCTTTCCCATTCTCCGGCGATTCGCACCGAAGGATTTCCGATTCCGCCGTTGTTCCGCTTGAGCGACAGCGAAAATTCCTTCGGGTCTAGCGGAACGGCGCTGTCGGGACTCCAGAGGAGAACGTCCGGGTCGCTCCAGAGGGTGAAAGGCGTCTTGAAAAAAATGTCTCCGGCGAAAAGCTCTGCGGAAAAAATCAGGACGGCGAGCAGGATGGGAAAAATTTTCATCGGACGCCTCCGTCGATTCCGAAAACAAGGCTGTCGGCTGCAAGAGCCGAAACAGTTGCGACGGCATCCTTTGAAATTCCGTTTCGGATGTCCAGCGGAATTTCGGAGACCGCTGAATAGAGGGGACGCTGCTTTTCGTTATCCCAGAGCGTGTAGGCAAGGATGACGGTTAAAAAATCCGAAGTGCGTTTTTCGGCGGCTTCGCGTCCGGTGAGCGCGTAATCGTAAAAGTTGTCCTTGGAAAGGTCCAGTCCGAGCGTAAATTCATGGACGAGAATCAGGTATTTGGGGACGGATCCAGACACGGAAACGATTCGTCCCTGGGCTGGAAAACGTCCCTTGACAAAGATTCGGTCGTCGAGCCTTTGCGTGTCTTCGGGAAAAGATTCGTAAAGAGAATCCGGCCAGAGGGAAAGTTTCGGGTAGCGCGTAGTTTTCAGTTCTTTTTCAAAGGCTTTTTCTGCTTGCCCGCTCAGAATGGAATAGACGGAATCCCGCGGAATTTCCAGATTCTTGGAAAACCATTTGTCGCGTGTGACGACAATTGCCCGATGGAGACCGACCAGCGCAATTTCTTCGTTAGCGCTCGGGGATTCCCGGTAATAGGGATGGCTTGCGTTCCACTGCTTGCCTGAACAGGCGACGAGGATAATCGTAAACAGCAGAATCGCCGTCCGCATTTTACACACCCCATTCTGTCCGATAGGCGCGTACTTTTTCCAGGATGTCGCTTGGTGCGCCAATTTTTTGGCGGTTCTCCGGGTTTTCGAGAAACGCGATGATGTCGTCTATATCGATAATCGAATGGGCTTCGATGCCGTAAGTCTCTTCGACGGTCGAAAGGGCGGATTTTCCGTTTTCGAGACGTTCCTTGCGGTCAACGGAAATGAGAAGTCCCCGGATCTTCGCATTCGGGAAATTTTTCATCGCCTGCATCGTTTCGTTCACCGAGGTTCCCGCGGTAATCACGTCCTCGATGATGACGACATCTCTTGCTTCTTTGTATGTGTCGCCGACGAGGTTTCCGCCTTCGCCGTGATCTTTCGCTTCCTTTCGGTTGTATGTGAAGCTCAAATCGAGACCGTGGCGAGCATAGAGGGAAATCGCCGTCGCAGCGCACAGGGGAATTCCCTTGTAGGCGGGACCGAAAAGGTTCGACGCCTTGTCTTTAAAATGTTCGACAAAGGCTTCGGCGTAGAATTCGGACAGGCGGGATAGAGATTTTCCCGTGCGAAATTCTCCCGTGTTGATGAAATACGGCGTGTGGCGTCCACTCTTGGTGACAAAGGCTCCGAACTTGAGCGCTCCGGTTTCGACGAGAAAATGAACAAAGGAATCTTTCCGGTTCATCAGTTGGAGCCTCCGATAAGAAGGGAGAAAATCCCGCTCAGGATTTGGTAGCTGGTGAGGACGGTGAGCGAAACCAGGATGACGGAAATGAGAACGCAAAGCCCGATATACCAGAAGAACGACTTCTTGAATCCCTTGATTTTCAGCTTGAAAATGAACCAGACGATGACGGAGAGAAGTGCAGCGAAAATCCAGGCGACGGGAGCCGAAATCGCAGCGATGCAGCTTACGATATAGACGAGCGAAATTCCCGGAATAAAGAAGAAACATATCGCAAGTACGGTGAGAAGCGCAAAACCGACATAGTAGGAAACGCCGCGTTCATGCTGGATGATGACCTGGGGCTTTTCGTCCGGCTTGTTTGCGGATTCGGCGGGTTCAACCTTCTCTTCCTGTTTGGGCTCTGGTTTTTCTGCAGGAGCCTGGGAGGTTTGGGGTTTTTCTTCCGGGCTTGTTACCGAAACGATTTCGGCGTCCTGGATTTTGGATTCGTTTTCTTCTGCCATAAAAATCCTTACAGGATAAAGGTTCGTCCTTCGTAAACAAAGATTCGGTGCTCGAGCCAAAGCTTGACAGCCGAGGAGAGCGTCCGCTTTTCGATGTCCTTTCCGAGTTCGACCAGTTCGTCAATCGATGCTGTCTCAGGAACGCGCTGGACATCCTGGCAGATGATCGGGCCTTGGTCTAGGTCTTCTGTCGCGAAATGTGCCGTTGCACCGATGATTTTTACGCCCTTGCGCCATGCCTGGTGATAAGGTTTCGCGCCTTTGAACGCCGGAAGAAATCCGTGGTGGATGTTTACGACCTTGTAGCGGAACTCTTCGGTAAACGTCGCCGAGAGAATTTGCATGTAGCGGGCGAGAATGATTCCGTCGGTTTTTGTTTCCTGGATGATTTCGCGGAAACGGTTTTCCGAAACGGTTTTGTCGCCGGTGCTTGGAACATAGTAGAAAGGAACGCCGAATGTTCCGCCGACGGGCCCGAGTTCCGTGTGGTTGCTCACGATGCAGCTAAATTCGCAGGGAAGGTCTCCGTCGCGGTGCTTGAGAAGCAGGTCGTAAAGACAATGGTCTGTCTTGGAAACAAAAATGGCGAGGCGCTGAACCTTTGTCGTATCGTAAAGGTTCCATTCGAGAGAAAGTTGCGGAGCGATCGTTTTCAGGTGCTCGCGGACCTCGGTCGCCGCCGAAGGCTCGCATTCAAAGACCGCCCGGAGAAAAAAGGTTTCGATATCCTTGGCGGTGTGCTGCGTCATGTCGATGATGTTCGCTCCGGCATTGGCGAGAACCTGCGTCGTGCCGGCAATCAGTCCTTTTTGGTCGGGACAGTGGATTTGCAGAATGTATCGGGTAATAGCCATACTGTATAATATATAAATTTAATTTCTCCGCATGGCGAATTCTTGGAACGGGACGCGGGAGGTCAGAACTTAGAACTGAGAGCTTAGTTAATAGTTGACCAGAAATCAGGAGATAGGAATCAGTTGTTAGAAGGGACGAGGAATGGGAAATGTGGGACACGGTAAGAGGGACTAGGGATTAGTTAGAAATAAGGAATGAGGAATTCGTAATTGACGGTCAAGCGAGCTGCTCTCAGGAATCAGTGCCTAGTGGTCAGTGGTTAGCTGTCTAGCGACCTTTTCCGGCAGTCTGCCGACAGGCGCAGGCCTACCCGGCGAGGGGCAAGCTAGAGCTTAGTGGATAGATTTTAGCGCTTAGAATATAAGACGTTTAGGCTTCTGGAAAACGGTACTGGATACACGAAAGCGGGAATTTGAAGCAAACAGATTTTTCTCAATAATTTGCTAAGTTCTAAGATCTCAGCTCTAAGAACTTGTTTTCATAATCGCCTGAGCATCGTAGCCGCGCAGGAAACGTTGACCAAGGCCTCTTCGGCGCGGGTCGAAATCTC
>CAKUTF010000031.1 GCA_934691725.1 uncultured Fibrobacter sp.
TTTCATAGCCAGATGAGAACGGAGTTCGAGAAAGTCGCGGTGAGAAGCGCGAACGGATAGCGACTTTCAGCCGCTCGCCATGCGGGCTGTTTTGAATTCATAAAAAAAGCCCCGCATCAAACGAAGCGGAGCTTTTCTAAATCGGGCAATCCGTTAGACGACAGCGTCTTTCGCCATCTCCTCGTAGAACGCATAGCGCGCATCGACTTCCTTCTGGAGGTCTTCGGCGAGTTTTTGCGCCACTTCGGGTTTTGTGCGTGTCAGCGCCTTGTAGCGGTTTTCCGTGTAGATATATTCCTTCACCGGAATCGACGGTTTCTTCGAATCGAGAACCAGCGGGGCTTTTCCTTCGAGGACAAGATCCGGGTTGTAACGGAGAAGCGTCCAGTAACCGGAATCCACCGCCATTTTCTGGTGAGCCAGCTGGTTGTTCAAATCGAAGCCGTGGTTGATGCACGGGCAATACGCGATGATGAGGGACGGACCATCGTGAGCTTCCGCTTCCTGGAACACCTTGAGCGTCTGGGCATCGTTCGCACCGATAGCAACACGTCCGACATAGACGTTCTTGTAACTCATCGCGATGAGTCCGAGATCCTTCTTGCCGGCGCGTTTTCCCGCCGCTGCAAAGAGAGCCACCGCACCGCGATTCGTCGCCTTGGAAGCCTGTCCACCGGTATTCGAATAAACTTCCGTGTCAAGCACGAGAATGTTCACGTTTTCGCCGGTCGCCATCACATGGTCAAGTCCACCGTAACCGATATCGTAAGCCCAACCGTCGCCACCGATAATCCATACGGACTTCTTGACCAGATAATCCGCAAATTCATCGCGGAGGCTTGCCGCCTTTTCACAGTCGGAAACCTTGGAAAGGGCTTCTTTCAATTTAGCGACATTGGCGCGCTGGGCGGCAATTCCCGCTTCGTCCTTCTGTTCCTGCGTCTTCAAGGCGTTCACCAGGTCGGCGGTTATCACTTCAGGGTGATGCTCGGCGCATTCGTCGAGAAGGCCCAAAGCCTGGTGGGCATGCTTGGTTACGGCAAGGCGCATTCCGAGACCGAATTCCGCATTGTCCTCGAAAAGGCTGTTCGCCCATGTCGGACCGCGGCCTTCCTTATTTTTCGCCCACGGAGTGGTCGGCAAGTTTCCCCCATAGATGGAAGAACATCCCGTCGCATTCGCGACAATCATCCGGTCGCCAAAGAGCTGGCTAACCAGACGGACATAAGCCGTTTCGCCGCAACCCGCACAGGAGCCGCTAAATTCAAAAAGCGGTTCGAGAAGCATCGCCTGCTTGACAAGGCTCTTATTCACCTTCGTACGGTCAAATTCCGGGAGATCGACAAAGAAGTCCCAGCACTTGCCTTCCTGGACTTTCACCGGTTCCTGCGGAACCATGTTGATGGCCTTCTTCGACGGATCCGCCTTGTCTTTTCCGATACAGGCCTGCGTGCAGACGCCGCAACCCGTACAGTCGTAACTCGAAACGGAAATGACGAACATCGGCTTCGCAGAGCCTTCGAGCTTATAGCCCTTCGCAGCAGTCGCCTTGAAACCTTCCGGTGCCCCGGCAAGAGCCGCCTCATCGACAACTTTCAGACGAATCGCCGCATGGGGGCAGACCATTGCACACTTGCCGCACTGGACGCAGGTATCCGGATTCCAGGACGGAATCGCAAGAGCGAGATCGCGCTTTTCATATTTGGTCGTGCCGGTCGGGAACACGCCATCGACAGGCATTTTCGAAACCGGGAGCTTTTCCCCGTTGCCGCGGATGATTTCCGCAGTGACCTCGTTCACAAACGCCGGAGCGTCGCCATGAATCGCCTCGCGGAATTCCTTAGTCGAAGTGACGGTTGCCGGAACCTTGACCTCGTGCAGGTTCGCAAGCGAAGCGTCGATAGCGTCCCAGTTTTTCTGGACCACTTCCATGCCCTTCTTCGCATAGGTCTTTTCCGCATACTTCTTGATGTATTTAATCGCGGTATCGGCATCGAGAACGTTTCCGAGCTTCGAGAAGAAGCAGGTCTGCATCACGGTATTGATGCGACGTCCCATACCCGTCTTTGCGGCGACAGCGTAAGCGTCGATCACATAGACTTTCAGGTGTTTCTTGATGATTTCCGCCTGGACCGGACGCGGGAACGTATCCCAGACCGTTTCCGCGGAATGCGGCGTATTCACGAGGAATGTCGCCCCGTCCTTCGCATACTTCAGCATATCGACAGACTCGAGATGCGGCGTGTGGTGGCACGCGACGAAATCCGCCTGGTTTTCTTCGATGAGATACGGAGCGTCGATGATGGACTTTCCAAAACGGAGATGCGAAGTCGTCATCGACCCGGACTTTTTCGAGTCATAGACGAAGTATCCCTGCGCATAGTTGTCCGTTTCGTTGCCGATAATCTTGATGGAATTCTTGTTCGCGCCGACCGTGCCGTCGGAGCCGAGACCGAAGAACATCGCCTGGAAGAAGTCGCTTTCGAGCTTGAAATTCGGATCGACGTCGAGGCTCGTATGGCAAACGTCGTCGTTGATGCCGACCGTGAAGCGGGACTTCGGGGCTTCCTTGGCAAGTTCGTCGTAAACCGCCTTGACCATCGCCGGGGTAAATTCCTTGGAAGAAAGCCCGTAACGACCGCCGATGACCATCGGAAGGGAAATTTTCCCCTGCATCGCCGCACCGGAAACAGCCGTGATGACATCTTCAAGAAGCGGTTCACCAGCGGAACCCGGTTCTTTCGAACGATCGAGAACCGCAATTTTCTTCGCCGTTTTCGGGAGCGCGGCGACGAGCTGTTCGGACGGGAACGGACGATAGAGACGCACAATCAGCACGCCGATCTTTTCGCCCTTCTTCGAGAGGTAGGCAACCGTATCCTTGATAGTCGAAGCGGCGGAACCCATCACAACGATCACGCGGTCCGCATCCGGCGCGCCCACATAATCGACCAGGTGATAGTGACGCCCCGTAAATTCCGCAACCTTGTCCATATACTTCTGGACAATCGCCGGGTAGGCGTTATAGAACTTGTTGACCGTTTCGCGGCCCTGGAAATAGACGTCCGGGTTCTGGGCTGTTCCACGCATCGTCGGACGGTCCGGCGTCATCGCGCGTTCGCGGCAAGCCTTCACATACTTCTCATCGATGACTTTCCGAATCACGCCATCTTCGAGAGCCTCGATTTTCATCACTTCGTGCGAAGTGCGGAAACCGTCAAAGAAGTGCATCGTCGGGATGCGGCCTTCGAGCGTCGAAGCGTGGGCGACAAGGGCGAGATCCTGGCATTCCTGCACCGAAGAGGAGCTGAGCATCGCAAAGCCCGTCTGGCGGCAAGCCATCACATCGGAATGGTCTCCGAAAATCGAAAGCCCCTGGGCTGCGAGGGAACGCGCGGTCACATGAAAGACTGTCGGGGTGAGTTCGCCCGCAATCTTATACATGTTCGGAATCATCAGGAGAAGCCCCTGGGACGCCGTAAATGTCGTCGTCAAAGCGCCGGCCTGCAAGGCTCCGTGCACCGTGCCTGCGGCCCCCCCTTCGGACTGCATTTCAAATACACGGGGAACCTGTCCCCAGATATTCTTCTTCCCGGCGGCGCTCCAGTTGTCGGCATGTTCAGCCATGGGACTCGACGGTGTAATCGGATAAATCGCAGCGACTTCGCTCACTTGAAACGCTACATTCGCAGTCGCTTCGTTTCCATCGACCGCAATCATTTTTTTAGCCATAAACATCTCCAGAAGTATGTAAACATCTCAAACGATTAAATTTTTCGAGACATTCCGCCCTAAAACTACATTATTATCGGAACCAAAATGCGTAAAAAATCAAAAAAAAAGCGATTAAGCTCCAAAACGTTCCCCAAAGAGACCGCCTCACCAGCCGGTTTTTCACAAGGAATCCTCGCGGAAGTTGTTTAGTATATTGTACCGAAACTTTCAACGAGAGCTCAAGCGATGAAGGATTTTGCCAAAAACTTCCATGCGGAACACCGCGGAAACTGCGCCATGGCCGTCGCCGCTGCCTGGATAGACGCGCATGGTCTCGACCCGGACGAAATCGAGCCTTTCAAGTCCTGCGGAGCGGGCCGTGCCAAAGGCGGAATGTGCGGAGCCCTCTATGCGGCAGTCCATTACCGTCCCGACAAAAAAGCGGAAATCATCCGGGAATTCGAAAAAGTCGCCAGCGGAACGCTCTGCACGGAAATCCGTCCCAAAACGAACATGACATGCACGGAAAGGGTCGCCCTCGCTGCGGAAATTCTCGACAGACTGCAAGCGAACTTTCCGCTTTCCAAGCGATAATGCTCGACTTCCATGTCCACATCGCTCGGCTTCCCTGCCCCGAAGAGCTTTCGCGCGAACTTTTAAAAAAGAACTACCGCGCGGTCATCGTCGCCTGCGAACCGTGGGAATGGGAAAAGGCGGAGCGGCTTCTTCCGATTTGGAAAGAGTCCGCAACCCCCTGCTTCGGCATCCACCCGATGATTGCCGGGACTTTTGACAGAAAACAGCTTGACGCCTTGACAAAGCTTTTGGAAAAACATCCCGGAGCCTTTGTCGGCGAATGCGGCATCGACAAGCGCTTTCCCGGCTACGGCCAGGACAGTGTCCAGGAAGAGATTTTCCGTTTCCAGGCAAGGCTCGCCCTAGAATTTAAGCGTCCCTTGATGCTCCACGTCGTCGGGGAACATCGTCGCATCCTGAAAATTCTCGAAGAAGAAGGATTTTCGGCAAGCGGACCGCAGCCGATTTTTCACCGGTTCGTCGGAGACCGGGAAACCATAGACAGGGCTATCAAACTCAATGCGCTTTTTTCCCTGCACGCAGACAGTTTCCGCAAGAATTCCACCCGAGAATCTCTTTTTCGGATTCCGGCGGAACGCATCCGGTTCGAAACCGACGCCGACGAAAAATTTTTTCCTGCAAACGCAGAGGCTCTGGTCAATCGGCTAAAAGAAGTCGCAGGATTGTATTTAGATGTTTGCGGTTAGGTTTACTGCGGACATTCCAAGCTCAGAATTGCGGACATTTAAGCTTTTGGGATGCGGAATAAGGAATGACGTCATTCCCGTGCTCACTATGATGTCATTCCCCGGCTTGACCGGGGAATCCCCTTTAAGAAATGGGATTTGACAGGTTAGCGAGCTTGCCGAGCTATTCAGAGCTTAGTTGAGAGAACTTAGAGCTTAGAAATAGTGGACAGTGGGCAGTGTTGCGGGCGTTAAACTTTCGAGATGCAAGAGCATAGACGTCTGCAAATCTAAGCACTAAGCCCTCAGTTCTAAGTTCTAACAACCCCTCATCCCTCTCATCGTGTCCCACTTCCCATTCTACCTACTGATGCCTGAATCCTGTTTTCTACTATCTACCAATCACTATCTACTAGACACAAATACCCAGCATAAAAAATGTCGCCTGACAAGCGACCATTTGAATTTTCGGCTTCGCTATTTTGGAAATGAAGAGAAAAATTTTCAATGCCATCGCAAAGGATCCGAAAATGGAAAACGAAGAAAACACGTCGCAAGAATTTTCTTTCCCAACGGAAGGGGAACAAACATATTACTTCAACGATTTTTTCCAATCATTCTATTCTGGACGAGAAATGGATTACATCAACGACGATTATTTCAATTCTTCCGGAGAACTGAATGTTTCGTTTTCAGACAAAACGTTCAAGTTTAAAGTTCACTATAGTAATGGGGAAAAAATAGATATTCCCCCACTCCGATTGACGGATTCGGGCAGCTACAAAGACGCAGAAAACAACCTGGTAAAATCCTACATCGGCATCTGGGACGGCGAATACGCCCCCCAGAGATACATCTTCCAAATCAGCAAAAACTTTGCAATCCTTATCAAGGAATTTAACATCAAGCTTTTTCTTGACTTTAACGGATTATACGCAATCGACAGGACCAGGATAGGAAGCGGCTTCGCCATCAATCCGAACACGATTGTCACAAGTACGCAAATTGTAAACGGAAACCGCTTTCTCTACGCATCGCGAGAGGATTTCAGTCTCACCCGGTTAGAACCAATCTACATCGATTCCAATTTGGAGCTTGCCATCCTAAAATCCCGGCAAAACCTCAAGGCGTGTGCGCTTGATAGAAAAGTTTACGATATCGGTGAGGATGTCCTCGCCTACGGATTTCCGGATCCCAAAGGACGTAGCGTAAAAGCCGCCAAGGGAATTCTTTCATCCAAAAAAGGTTTCCGCGGAGAGCCTCAAAATTACCAACTCGACATGACGCTCCAGAACGGAAATTCCGGAGGCCCGATTGTCAAGGACGGCAAGGTCATCGGCATCGTCTCGTCCGTCCCGCCAAATTGTCCGAACGTAGGGTCGGCAACCAAAAGCTGTTTGCTAGGAGCGCTCCTCGATTCCCTCGGCATTCCCAATACGGGAATGCGTCACCCAATAGACAGCACATACGCCATCATATCACTTGACGAAAACCATCGCTGGTAAGGATTATCGCCCAATCTATCAGAAAATTCTCCATGGAAGTTTTAACATGAAAACCGGATTTCAAAATCAAACCGCAAAAATCATCCTCGCACTGATTTTTGGATTTATTGTCCCTTCAGTTCACGCAGCCCCTTTTTTCGCAGCCTGCCCCAGAACAAACTACGAAGAAAATGAGACCGTAACCCTTACCGACGGTTCCGAAATCAACTGTTTTTATTCTTCTCAAGGAAGATTAACCTCAGCGCAAACAAAGCCGTGCTATTATATGAAAAACTGTTTCCTTTATAATTTTCATCCAAATGGGGCTGTTTCTGAATACACAATTCACTTTCCAAAGGGATTTTATGAACGCCGTTACGATCCACAAGGAATGCTAATCGGGAAAACAAAAATAAGTATAGGAGGAAGAGGCGAAGAATGTCGTTATATAGGCAATTATCAACTAAAATGTGAATATTTCGATTCAGATAATAACCTCGTATATGAAGATTATATAGGCGTTGAATATCTTAATTACTAGCAATCCATTTCCCCAAAAGGAAAATCCATGCCCCGCCTTCTATTCATTCTACTCGCCTTGGCCACCGCCTCGTTCGCCACGGAACGCTGTTACTTTATGACCCGTATGTCCTCGCCGGAAGAATCCATCACGCTCACCGAGAAAAATTGCGCCATCGTCAAAAGTGCGCTTTCCGACATGGATTATTTTGGGGATGCAATCGGCAAAGAAGGAAACCTTATCATCGAAAACGAAGGTTCGCTCCTCATCGAAAAGATCTACAACGAACGTTTTTCCACGGGAAACGACGCCTACCACGTTTACATGATAGGAACATTTCTCGGGGCAAATCCTGTTAAATGTATCGCCTCGACCAGTTCCGGCTGCGGCGCCACCGAATATGTACAGTTCGGAATCATCATCCGGGACTTCTACCTGAACCGCGGCTGGTAAAAACTATATTTCTCCCCGATGCCTTTACAGATTATCCGTTCCGACATTACGAAAGTCTCCGCAGACGCCATCGTCAATTCCACGAACCCGAATCCCTTCCGCAGCGGATACGGAGGCGCGGATTTCCATATCTACGAAGCCGCCGGACGGCAAAAGCTCTTGGAAGCGAGAACGAAAATCGGAAATTTAAATGTCGCCGATATCGCCGTTACTCCCGCTTTCGGACTAAACGCCAAGTTCATCATCCACACCGTAGGCCCGCGCTGGAACGACGGAAGGTCCGGGGAACTTTTCGCGCTCGAAAACTGTTACAGAGGCGCCCTTGAAAAAGCCTCCGAACTGGGTTGCGCATCGATAGCGTTTTCGCTCATCTCCAGCGGTTCCTACCGTTTTCCCAAAGATCTCGCCCTAAAAACGGCGGTCGAAACAATCGGGAACTTTTTACAGATAAACGAAATGGATGTGACTCTCGTCGTCTTCGACAGAAAATCCTTTGAAATTTCCGCGAAACTCGACAAAGACATCCAAGTTTTTATCGACGAAAACTATGTTCAAAAGGAAGAAGCCCTTCGCCAGAAATTTTTCGAAGAAAGCGTCCGTTCGGGAAAATTCCAAAAGAAGCTTCCCAAAAGCCACGATGGCCTGCAAGAAACAGAAATTCGCAAAGACAAGAGCCTCGAAGAATTTCTCGCGGATTCCGCCGAGACTTTCCAGCAAAGGCTCTTTCAGCTCATCCAGGAAAAAAATCTAGACGACACGCAGACCTACAAGAAGGCAAACCTCAGTCGGCAACATTTTTCAAAAATCCGCAGCGACATCCAGTACAAGCCAAAAAAGAAAACCGTCCTCGCGCTTGCTGTCGCCATGCAGCTCGACATCGCCGAAACAGAAAAACTTCTAGCCAGCGCGGGATTCGCCCTTTCGCCATCCGACAAAGCCGACCAAATCATCACTTACTTCATCCTCCACAAAAAATACGACGTTTGGGAAATCAACAACGTTCTCTTCAAGTATGACGAGCCGACTCTCGGGATGTAATCCTTAAAATGTCGCCCGAAAGGCGACCTTTTTATCATCCAAACAGCTATCATTTTCTCTGCAACCAGGGATTCTTTCCGGGAGCTTAACCAGCAACGAAAAATCAAAACAGCAGAGGTATCAATGAAAAAAGGACTCGTAGAAATCGTATTCATCCTGGATCGCAGCGGTTCCATGAGCGGACTGGAAAACGAAACAATCGGAGGATTTAACTCCACAATCGAAAGACAAAGAAACGAACCCGGCGAAGCATATGTTTCGACCGTTCTCTTTGACAACCAGACGGAAGTGCTCCATGACCGCGTTCCCATCCGGGAACTCTCTCCCCTCACTTCAAAAGAATACTTCGCCCGCGGGAGCACAGCGCTTCTCGACGCCATCGGAAGCGCAATCCATCACATCGGAAATGTCCACAAGTACGCGCGAGACGAAGACCGCCCCGAAAAGACAATCGTCATCATCACCACGGACGGCTACGAAAACGCGAGCCGAAAATATTCATTGGACAGAATCCGGATGATGATTGAACGGCAAAAGACAAAATACGGTTGGGAATTTCTCTTCCTCGGAGCGAACATCGATTCAATCGAAACGGCAAGGTCTTTCGGAATCGACGAACGCCACGCCACAAACTATATGCCGGACAGCACCGGGATGGAAAAGCTGTACGATGCAGAGGAAAGGTTTATCCGCCTGCACCGCTGCGAATTTCCGAACAAAAAAGATTTCGAGGAATGGAAGAAGGAGGTCGAAGCGGATTATCGCAGCCGAAAGAAGTTTCACTAAAAGACAGCGCAAAATAAACCGCTAATCGTCCAGCATGAAATCCACATAGGTCACCACGCGAACCTTCTTGATATAGGGCGTATTTTCATCGCGGTCATCAATGGAGAAAACCCCTTGCTGCGCGTTCCGAATTTTTCCCAGCTCGCTATCCGAGTCCTTGGCGAATTTTTCGGCAGCGGCTCGGGCATTTTTTGTCGCTTCCTCAATCATCTCCGGCTTGATGGCATTCAGACCGGTAAATTCGTAATTTGCAAATCCCGCATCCAAGGCGATTCCCTGGGCGGCAAGTTTTGCTATTTCCGACTGGAGCTTTCGGACGTTTTTCACCTGCGTGGATGCCACCGTAATCGTCGAAGTCATCGTGTAACGATTTTCAGGAAGCTTCTCCCGATATCGATCCGCCAGCGCATCTGCAATGTCCGGCGCATTCACGGTAATGTCCTCGCGATCGATTCCCCGTTCAAGAAAGAACTTGATGACCAGCGAATCCTTTTCCTCCACATTCCGGTAAATCGCGGGAATTTCGTTTCCGACTTCCGAAAAGCGCACCGACCAGAAAACCTTGTCCGCCTGGACCTCTTTTTCGGCAAGTCCTCGGACGCTTACCGTGCGTTCGCGATTTCCTATTTTCGAAAGTCCGCAACAGATAAAGCTGCCAAAGACCACGATAGCGACAGCGAGAATCAACGATTCCAAAATTCTATTTTTCATAAAGGCTCCTTTTTCTTTCAAGATACAAATTTTCCGCCTAAAAGATTTCGGGAAAAAATATTTTTTTCAAATTGATTTCGTACAAATTAACTTTCTAGTGATTCGGGAGAACCGATTTCGAGACCGGGATTTCGAAGCGTTCCTCGGACAACTTCAAAAAGAACATTTCCCTTCGAGAACTCCACAGGGAAACCGACGAAATATTATTTTTCATCCGTCCATCCAGAACATTTTCCCTTCTGCCGAAAGCGGCCACCCAAAAGGCGCCCGAATTTCTAAAATCAGCCGACATTTCCATTTTCCCAAGAGCAAGTCCTAAATCGTATCGTGCATTCAAAGCCAGCAGTGAACAGTCGTCCGGCGAAGCGGAGCGTCTCGTTTTCTTTTTGTACTCCGCATACTTCATTGACTGGCCTTTAAAATGGATGGAATCCCGCAACTTTTCCACCCGATAAGTTCCGTTTCTGGAAATCGCCACGCCAAATCCGCATATCTGATATTCCCGAAAGGCTTTCAAGTCGTCTTTCCCTAAAAAGACATCCAAATCGCCTGCGAAAAAACGGAGCGAAGAAATTTTTCCCGGTTCCGAAAATTCCATTTCAATCCGCAGCGTATCCCTGTTTTTCCAAAAGTAAATCGCTTTTCCGCTTTCCATCGGAATGCCTTGGTTTTTGTGGGCGAAAGCGAACGAAGAAAGAACGCAAACCAGGAAAACTATCGATAAAAATTTCCTGCGCATAAAAAATTCAATGAAATTTCCTATTCCGAAAAGCAGCAGATTTCCGGCAAGGCGCGAAAACGCTCCGCATAGTCCAGCCCGTAGCCGACGACAAAGAGGTTCTCGACCTGAAAACCGATATAGTCCACGGCAAAATCGACTTCACGACGGCTAGGCTTGTCGAGCAGGGCGCAGGTCTTTACCGTCGCCGCACCACAGTCGCGAATCGCCCGGGAAAGGTTCTTGAGCGTATGCCCGGTATCAAAGATATCATCGACAAGCAAGACGTTCTTCCCCGCCACATCGAGTCTCTCGATTCCCTTCACGGTGAAAGCCGAGCGTTCCGTCCCGTTCCCGTAGCTGCTCGCCCGCACAAACTGCACGTCCAGCTTCTCGGAACCCATCGCCCGAACCAAATCGGCGACAAAGACAAACGCCCCGGTCAAGGCGCCGACCACGACATCGATCCGTTCCTTCTCGGATATTTCCTTCGCAAGTTCCGCAATGCGGACTTTCAGGCGTTCTTCAGAAATCAAGGTTTTCAGGTTTTGCATATTTTCCCAAAAGAAAAAGGTTCGTCTTCCAAAATGAAAGCGAACCCTTGGATTGTTAGCGATAGAGCAGGTTTACCCCGCAGAAGACGGCGCGCATATTCGCCTTGAGCGTGTCGCTCGAAACGCCACGGCCTTCGACTTCGCGTTCGCCCGCCTTCAGCACTATACGGCTAAGTCCGCGACCTGCCCATAGCTTGTCCGATTCCGGCACGACCACCTGGCGATACTTGATAAGTTCGACAGGCAGACCGATTTCCCGCATCAGGACAATCGAAGCCTCGACGGGACCTTCTGCCGTAATGGATTTCACCACGGACGTGCCGTCCTTCTTGAAGTGGAAAATAAAGCGGTTCTCGTCCGGAATCACTTCGATATTGTTGAAAATCAGGCGACCGTTCACATTGATAAAATGTTCGCGGAAAACGTCTAGCACCCGGTCGCCCGAAAGTTCGCCTTCCCTTTCGCTCACCGCCTTGAGAATCGGCTGCAGTTCCGAAGCTTCGGCAAGGGAAAGCTTGTAGCCGAACTTGGTGACGATTTCATAGACAGCCGTCCGACCGCTCTGGCTCGTAAAGCTCAAGGAATCGTTCTGGTGCCGCCCGATAATCGAATAGTCGATCGGACGGTAAGCGCCTTTCTTCATGTTCTTCGTCTTGCTCGCTCCGTCCTGGTGAATGCCACTCCGGTGCACGACCGCTTCGGCTCCGATCAGAGGCGCACGGCTATAAATACTTACGCCCGACCATTGCGAAATCAGGATAGCCGTTTCGTAAATGCGCTCCAGATGGATATCGACCGGAACCCCGGTATTGAAAAGCGCAACGACCACTTCGTAAAAGTTTGTATTTCCGCAGCGTTCTCCAAGACCGTTCAGCGCCACTTCCAGCTGGGTCGCCCCGGCAAAGAAGCTTTCGACCGTCGCCGCAGTCGCCATCCCCAAGTCGTTATGGCAATGGACCGAAATCGTGATGTTTTTCGGCAAGGCTTCATAGACCTGCCGAATCTGGTTCACGTAGAGCGCCGGGCGGTAACGCTCGACCGTATTCGGCAGATTGATCGTCGTCGCTCCGGCTTCGACGACCGCTTTCAGTTCGTCGATGATAAAATCCATGTTTTCAAGGCAGTCGCCGAAATGTTCCACGCTGAATTCGACATCCCCCTTGTCGCCGACCAGGGACTTTGCGAGCTTCACGCAAGAGACAGCCCTTTCCTTTACCTGTTCCGGCGTCATGTGAAGGACATGTTCCATCGAAAGCGGGCTTCCTGCGAGAAACGTGTGGATCCTCGGATGCGGCGCATACTGGACAGCTTCCCAGCAACGCTGGATATCGCTGGGCACACAGCGAGCAAGTCCCGACACAACAATCCGCTTTGCTTCCTCGTTTCCTTCCGCAGCCATCTGGGCGGTCAGCTGGGCAAGTTCCTTGCACGATTCAAAATCCATCTCGGACGATGCCGGGAACCCGACTTCCGCGCCCTGCACGCCGAGCTTCAGAAGCTGGAGATAGACATCCTTCTTTTGCGCATTGTTCCACGGACGAGGCAACGCCTGGTTGCCGTCGCGAAGCGTCACGTCGTAGATAAAGGGTTTTCTCGTATTTTCGGTCTGTTCCATGTTTACTCCTTGCCCGCTTTCTTATGCGGCAAGCCATTCTTGCATCTACAAAAATAACAAAGCCCGCATCAAAATCGAAGCGGGCCGTTTCCTGAATTTACTGCGACAAACCTCGCTTCAGCGATCTTTCCAAAGTCGAAGTAGAAGGTTTGTCCGTTTTTGCATGGTCAAAATATATAAATCCAGATGAAAAATGGCTATCCCGATTGGCCAAAACTTAAAAAAGTCATAAAAACAAAAAAGACGGTCCTTTCGAACCGCCTTTTGCAAATTTTCAACCGGAATCAGCTCACGAGCATCATCGAGAACACCATCACGAAAAGCGCAACGGTTTCCCCGACACCGAGAACCATCAGATAGTTCACGAGACCCTTGCCGGTTTCGCCGAGAGCACTGCACCCGTTCGCTGCGGACTTGCCCACATACCAGGCGCTAGCCGCCATCCCGATACCGCCGAAAATGCCGACTCCCAGGTAAGCCGCCCACATCGTCGCAGTCGGATCCGTACCGCCTTCCGGATTTATCTTGTTCAAAATGTAGAGCATCAGAAGCATTCCGTAAATCGTCTGCGCAATCGGGGCTCCGACAAAAATCAGCAACGTGAAAAGAGCGTTCTTGCCTTTGAGGTAAGCCTTTTTCCAAGCCCCGATCGCCGCCATGCCAGCCGTTCCGCAGCCAAGCGCCGAACCCACTGCGGCAAGCCCTAAAGCAGCCACCGCACCGAGTTTCGAGAGCGTTATCATCGTATTCTGATCCATAAGTCTCGCTCCTTACGGATTAAAGAACAAACATCGAGAACACGAGCACGAACAGGGCGACCGTTTCGACAATGCCGAGCACCATCAGGTAATTGACCATACCCTTGCCGGTTTCGCCGAGGGCGTCGCAAGCCACCGCCGCGGACTTGCCCTGGTACCAGGCGCTAGCCATCAGCCCGAGACCGCCAAAAATTCCCGCACCGAGACATCCGCCCCAGTTGGTAAATCCGCTCGCCTGGGCAGAACTCAAGATGAAATTCATCAGAAGCATCCCGTAAATCGTCTGGGAAATCGGAGCGCCCACAAAGACTAGCAAGGTAAAGAGAGCGCCCTTTCCCTGAGCGTAGGCCTTTTTCCACACGGAAATAGCCGCCATGCCAGCCGTTCCGCAACCAAGGGCGGAGCCCATTGCACCGATACCCAGAGCGGCAGCAGCGCCCATCTTCGCGAGAGTCACTATCGTTTGTTGATCCATTTTGTTATCCTCTTATGGAAACGGGAAATATCCCTTGGTTAATTTTTACTCTTGGAGAAGGGGGCGAAAGCGTAGCCGCTCCACTGCAAGTCCAAGCCATTGGAAAATTCAAGCGTATTGAGGCGCACCGCATGAACCGCAACGCCCATGATGGCGAGCGCGATGTTCAATCCGTGCACAAGCAAAAGTATAAGAGCGGCGCCGGCAATGCCTATCGCCGAACCGAACAGCGGAGAAAGCATCCCGTTAAACGCTTCCGCTATCGCCGCACCGCTCATTCCGACCGCGAACAGGCGGATGTAGCTGATGACGTCGGTAAAGCTGTTCACAATATTCAGGGCGAGCATCGGAATCGAAATCCAGTCCTGCTTCAAACGGCTAGGTGGCACCGAGAACAGGACTAGCAATACCACGGCAGAGATAAACATCGGCATCACAAAACCGGGCATATCCATTCCGAGAACCATATTGTCCGCAAGCAGGAACATGCACCAGCAGCAGAGCAGCCAACCGACCTGCGCCATGAAAGTGGAATCCTTGCGTTTCAGGCGAACGATGATATTCCAGACATGGGCAATCGAAAGATGTACGACGGCGATGCAGAAGCAGAAAAGCTGGATGTGCTGCATCTGGGACTCGCCCGCTTCAACGGGAACAAACGACGGAGGAAGAAGCGAAAGACCGGAAACCCATTCATGGTAAACGGCGAATTTTGCCGGATCCGCCGGGGCGTTCGTGCGAATCCACAGCATCGCGTTCCGAATCGGTTCAGGGAGGAATTCGTAGTTCGTCAGATCCAGGTAATAGCTCCAATGGGCCATTTCCGGCGAAAGCCCGAGGAAACTCGCATTGATAAGCCCCCAGAAAATCGTCATCCCGCTCATCAGATACATGAAATGGAAGCCGGACGGATTTGCCTTCGGCATCTTTCGACGCATGAAGAACGTAATCGCGAGGAAGAGAAGCCCGTAAGCCGAATCCCCGACAATCATCGCAAAGAAGACGCTGAAAAAGCACAGGAAAACGCTCGAAACATCCACTTCGCGGTATCCCGGGGAAATTCCGATAATATCGTAGAGGAATTGCATCGGGCGGGAAAGCTTGCTATACGAAAGAAGTGTCGGGACGTTATCGTCTTCCGCCGGCTCTTCGACACGAAGTCCCCAGCCTTCCGACCTGGCCGCATCCGAAAGTTCCGCCACGCGAGGCGCCGGGCAAAAGCCCTGGATCACCGCCAAAAGCTTTGAAGACAGCATTCCCGCCGAAGTTTCCTCGAATTTATAGGCATCGGTCGCTTCGAGAAGATGTTCCTTGACCTTCTTTTTTTCGCAGGAAAGTTCCGCAAAGCGAGCTTCCACCGCATCCAAATCGGCTTTGGCCTCGGATTCTTCCCGACGGTAAAATTCAAGGGAATGTCCGGGCAGAGCGAGAGGCGTCGCCGCAGTCGTCACCTTGGCAGGCTCGGATCCGAAATTCAGGACGGCGTAGCACATGCCTTCTGAATTATCCGCAAACGGACAGACCGTCGCTTCGCCATCGACTTCAAGCGGAACACCGTGCGCCGTCATATAAAGCTTCACGAAAATTCCGCGCGCCTCTAGAGAGCGAACGCTTTCCGGGTCGATATTACCAAACGCGCCATACCGGGAAATGGCCGTTTCCGCCTCGGAAAGACGCTCTTCCGCGTTCTTGCGCTTTTCGAGAAGCTTCTGCACTTCCTCGACCACGCTTTCTCCCGAGACAGAGCCTAAAGCATCCCTTTTTTTCTTGGCATCAGGAATCGCTTCTAGAGCCTTCTGGACACGAAGCATATCATTTTTGGCGGCATTCAATTCGCTTCCCGCCGGATTTTTCAACGGGGTCACATGTAAAATGCCCATCTCGCGGAGCTTTTCAAGCGACTTCTGCCTGTCGGAATCCAGGCAGAGAATCGTCACCTTTTTCATCGGAGTGATCATGCGGCAACTCCTTCTTCGGCGAGAAGCCTTGCATTCGCCTTTCCCTTGGCAAGCTTGGACCGGGCGACGCCCGAAATCTGCTGGTCGGAAAGGAAAATGTTGATTGTGCGAATATTCTCCTTCGCCTCGGGAATCTTCACCTTTTCAAAAAGATTGACCCTCTGGCTCGTGGAACGCAACTCGCCCGACAAAAGTTCATACTGCTTTTCTAAAACTCGCCGTTCCAAGCGAAGAGAAATCAGGCCTTGCAAGGAACGGATTCCTTCATCAAGCCAAGCGTCCGTCGTAAAGAAGTCAGGAACCGTCACATTGAAATCGACACCGTCAAAAAGCGGAATTTCCACACCGGCGATATTGCCCTCGCCTTCCCGGACTTCCTTGACGGAAATATACTTTTTCCAATCGACCGGTTCCGCATAAAGCC
The DNA here is from genome assembly GCA_934691725.1 of uncultured Fibrobacter sp. GTDB lineage: Bacteria > Fibrobacterota > Fibrobacteria > Fibrobacterales > Fibrobacteraceae > Hallerella. The sequence continues at coordinate 16,471 of CAKUTF010000031.1, forward strand.
CGATCCATCCCGAGATGGACTTGCGGAGCGAATCCTCTTCTTCGCGCTTCGCCATCACTCTGGCCTGCAAGGTGCGCATTTCCACCTGGAGCTGTTGCTTTTTCAGCAATAGCGTCGGCAGATAACGCTCGTATCGCTTGAGAGCATCGCGTTCCGCCTTCAAGGCGTTTTTTGTGAGTTTGACCTTCGCCATATCACCCCTTCTTCTTCGGCCAATACTCGTTTACCATCTTCGAGGGGATGCCGGTTTCTTCGGGAGTAAAGCAGTCGGCGAGAATTTCCCAACCAAGGTTGAGTGCGTTTTCCAAGGGAATGTTCACCGAAAGGTCCATCATTTCCTTTTCGAAACGCTCGCCGTATTTCAGAAGCTTGTTGTCCCAGTTGCTCATCCGGAAACCCATCGACTGCTTTTCGAGCGTCTCCTTGTAGCTCGCATAGAGCTGGATCATCGTGTTCATGATAGTACGATGGTCGCTGCGGGTCTTTCCGTTCACCTGCTGTTTCAGACGGGAAAGAGAACCGAACGGTTCAATCCGTCCATGCTTCAAGTAGAACTGGCCTTCCGTAATGTAGCCCGTATTGTCAGGGACAGGATGCGTCACATCGTCACCGGGCATTGTCGTCACGGCGAGAATCGTGATCGAACCGGAACCTTCAAAATCGACAGCCTTTTCGTAACGGCTTGCTAGCTGGGAATACAAATCGCCCGGATAGCCGCGGTTCGACGGAATCTGCTCCATCGTAATGGAAATTTCTTTCAAAGCGTCGGCAAAGTTCGTCATGTCGGTCAAAAGGACCAGGACATTCTTGCCGCGAGTCGCAAACTGTTCGGCAACCGCCAAGGCTTCGTCTGGAACAAGCAGACACTCCACAATCGGGTCGGAAGCGGTATGGACATACATCACCGTGCGAGAAAGAGCGCCGTTCTTGTCGAGGTAATCCCGCAGATAGAGATAATCGTCATATTTCAGCCCCATTCCGCCAAGCACGATTACATCGACTTCGGCTTGGAGCGCAATCCGGGCAAGCAGCTGGTTGTAAGGTTCCCCGGCAACGGAAAAAATCGGAAGCTTCTGGGAAACGACTAGCGTATTGAAAACATCGATCATCGGAATGCCCGTGCGGACCATCTTTTTCGGGATGATGCGCTTCGCCGGGTTTACCGAAGGGCCTCCGATAGGCACCGGATTTTCCTCGATGACAGGACCGTTGTCGCGCGGATTCCCGGCACCATCAAAAACGCGTCCGAGAAGCGCGTCGCTAAAAGGAACTTCCATCGGATGGCCAAAGAAGCGGACCTGGGAATCCGTCGAAATGCCGCGCGCTCCGGCAAAGACCTGCAGATCGACCTTTTCCCCGTCAATTCGAATCACACGGGCAAGCGACTCGCCCTGTGCGCTGGTGACGCGCGCAAGTTCCTGGTTGGCAACGCCATCGGCCTTTATCGTGATGACGCTACCCGCAATGCTTTCGATACGGTGATAAACCTTAGACATTCTTGGAAACCTCCTTCACGGAGCTAAAAATCTGGCTTTCGAGATTCTTGAATTCTTCGGAATCAAAAGCGACCCGGTTCCAGTCCTTTGTCGCCTGTGTCAATTTCAGGAAGAAACCGCGCGCGGAATCCTTATCGTTAAAGGCGAAAGACGTTTGAAGAATCGCGTAAACGCGGTCAAAGACATATTTTTGGCGTTCCGCCGAACAGGCTGCATCGATTTCATGGTAAGCATCCTGCTGCAGATAGACGGAATCCAGATATTCGGATTTCAGATAGACAACAAAGTCATCCATCGAAGTTCCCTCTTCGCCCACCACCTTCATCATCTGGTTCACATCGTTACCGGAAACGAGGATCTGCCGCGCCTCGGCGACCTTTTTAGAATCGATAACGCCTTCGTACTTGGACCAGGATTCCAACGGATGAATCGCCGGGAAGCGCCGTTGATCGGAACGTTCACGCGAAAGCCCGAGGAACGCGCCGACGACCTTCAATGTCGCCTGGGTCACCGGTTCTTCAAAGTTGCCGCCGGCAGGCGAAACGGATCCTCCAATCGTCACGGACCCCGAAGAACCGTCGCGCAACTTGACAACGCCTCCGCGTTCATAGAAAGACGCAATCGTCGATTCGAGATAGGCAGGGAAAGCCTCTTCACCCGGGATTTCTTCCAAGCGCCCGCTCATTTCGCGAAGAGCCTGCGCCCAACGGGAAGTCGAATCGGCAAGCAAGAGGACGTTTAATCCCATTTGGCGGTAATACTCCGCAATCGTCACGCCTGTATAGACAGAAGCTTCACGTGCGGCAACCGGCATCGAGGACGTGTTGCAGATAATAAGCGTACGCTCCATCAGGCTCTTGCCCGTTCGCGGATCGGTAAGCTCAGGAAATTCCCGAAGGGTTTCCACCACTTCGCCTGCGCGTTCGCCGCATGCGGCGAGAATCACGATATCAACGTCCGCATAGCGGCTCATCAGCTGTTGCAAGACGGTTTTTCCCGCACCGAACGGTCCCGGCGTACAGAACGTTCCGCCCTGCATCACCGGGAAGAACGTGTCGATAATGCGCTGCTGCATCGAAAGCGGTTTTGACGGGCGAAGGCGTTCCACGTAGTTCTTGATAGGAACCTTGACCGGCCACGTCTGGTACATCTTGACTTCAAAAATCTTGCCGTTTTCATCCTTCAATGTCGCAATGACATCTTCGACCATATGTTCGCCCGCCGGAACAATCGATTCCACGGTTACCTGGGAGCGAATTTTGAACGGCACCATGATTCGATGCTTGAAAATGCCTTCGGGAACGGTTCCGAGAGTATCGCCGCCGGAAACCTTGTCGCCGACTTTCGCCACCGGGGAAAACGCCCACTTGACATCGCGGGGAAGCGCCGGGAGATACTTGCCGCGTTGCAGGAAGAAGCCGCATTCTTCCGCCAGGTTGGGAAGCGGATTCTGCAAGCCGTCGAACACCTGCGTCAAAAGGCCCGGTCCGAGTTCCACGGAAAGGAGTTCACCTGTAAAATGGACCTCGTCGCCCGCTTTAAGTCCCGAAGTGTCTTCAAAGACCTGGAGTTCCGCATAGTCTCCACGAATACGGATGACTTCGCATTTCAGTTCTACGCCAGACGAAAGCTTTGCAAAACCGACTTCGTTCTGCGCCACAGCGCCATCAAATGCAACACGGATCAGGTTTCCGTTCACACCGACAATTTTACCGATACTAGCCATTGAAAAAAGACCTCCGGTCATTCCTGCTTTGCCGCAGGATCGTTATCATTAATCACTTTAAGAACTGCGGCATTTCCCGCCTCGGACGAAATCTTCGCCCAGCGTTCGCAAATTTTGAGCTTGATGGCAAAAGCATAGAGGTTCGCCATGCTTTCCTCTTCGGGCGCAAGCTGATCGACGAGCCAAAAGCGGGCTCTGTCCAAATCTTCTTCGCGTTCAAGCGGATTTGCCTTGGCATAGGCATCCGTCACCATCTTGGCAAACGTCACATCGTAACCGCGAAACGGGCGTTCCGTAAAGCGGACATCCTGTCCCCATGAAGCGGCGCGAGCATGTCCCAGGATGTTTTTCAGCTGGGTTTCGTGATCCCGATAGGCGGAAACAAACGGGTCGTCGCAAGGATCCCCGCTCCAAAGAGCGTCAAAAGCGGCAAGTTCCTCTTCGCTCATGACGCTTTCACAACGGCTTCGGAGTTCCGATACGGAGAACGGCGGAGTATCTCCAAAGCGTAAAAAGGGAAGGGAGGCGGAAATATAGACAGCGTTATTCATCCGCTATTTTCCCTGGGCGGCTTCCGAAACGATTTTGGCAAGTTCCGGGCGAACGACCGAAGAGAGCGATGCGGCGATTTCCTCGGACGTAAATTCGTGGGAAACCTTGCCGTTTTCCACTTTGACGCGGAAACCGAACTTGATTCCCGAATCGCTTTCCACGGTAACGCCTTTTCCGAGTGCCTTGGCAAACTCCCCGACGGCAAAGGACGAAAGCTTCGCCTTGTCCGCTTCGGAAAAAACGAGTTCCGTATCCGTCGAATAATTCTTGGCAAGGGTGAGAAGCATTTCCTTAATCGTATTCTCTGAAAGATTTTTCTCTACTTCATGGGAGAGAATTTCGCTGATCATCTTTTCGATACGACGACCGACAGAGATCAAGACATCGCGAGCGGCCTGCTGAATCGCGCGGTCGCTGCGTTCCGTATAGGCCACGGAATCCTTGTCCGCCTTTTCTATCATGGCGGCGGCTTCCGCCTTGGCATTTTCCAGGATGCGGGCGGCTTCGTCCTTCGCCTTTGCAATAATCTCAGACGACTGGGCGTCGGCCTTGTCCACCGCTTCTTTCTGGATGCGGTCAATCAGGTTCTGTAAATCTTCAGCCATAAAATCTCCGAATTTCAAGGCGCTTTTTTCAGCGCCTTTTGTAATATACAAGAAAAATTTTCCAAAAATCGGATTTTTTCTGTTAAAAATGAAAAATTTTCGACAAATTTGCGCCTTTGGGAGACAAAATGCGTTCTTTGGGGATTATTTGTTTAACGCGGACGATCTGCTGCCGAACTGTCCGCGACAAGCGAAAAAAGCCAGGCGACCATCAGGGATGCCTCTTCGTCGGAAAGCTTTCCAATTTCCATCGGAAGATACTTGTCGGGGTGGATGGGCTGCGGATCCTTGAGGTATTCAAAGAGGGCTTTCGGGCGTCCTTCGTAGCGGAGGACGTTTCCCTTCATATCGGGGCCGGCAAAATTTCTGTTCCAACGATGGCAAGCGTAACATTCGCGGTCGTAGAGTTCTGCGGCAGATGCTCGCGCTTCGTCGGTGAGCTCAGGCATTCGAAACGCATCCGCGGCAAAAAGTACCGAGACAAGCACCCCACACAGGCAAGCAATCTTGAAGCGGTTCGACATTTATTTTCCCCGGCGCAAAATGCAGGCCATCGCTTTTACGAGCAGACGTCGCGAAAGAAACCGCTCAGCAAACAAAAGGCATTTGTTGAATTTCCCCGGAACGATAATTCCGGACTTTCCTTCGAGAACGGCGCGGACCGCTTCCCAGGCGACCGACTGCGCAGACGACCGGAAAAGGCAACGAAAGAATCCTTTTTGGGAACCGGCATGGAGATGGAACTCCGTATCGACAAATCCGGGACAGAGTACGAGAAGGCGCACATGGCTATTCCGGGCTTCTTCCGCCAAGGCTTCGCTGTAGGAAAGAGCAAAAGCTTTCGTCGCGTAGTAAGCGGCCATATAGGGGCCCGGTTGAAATCCCGCCATGCTCGAAACGTTCAGGATGACGCCGCGCCTTTTCTTTTCCATCGCCCGGAGCGCAAGCTTTGAAAGTACCATCAGGCTTTCGACATTTATCCGAAGCATCTTGCATTCCGCATCGACCGGGATTTCGGAGGCTTTTCCCTGGAATCCCACGCCAGCATCGTTTACGAGAAGGTCGGGAGCGTCTCCGGCAAGTTCGACGGTCTTTTCAAAAACCCGGGAAGCTTCGCCGGGAATGGAAAGATCTGCCGAGAGGGCAAACGAGGAAACGCCAAACCGAAGGGAAAGATCCCTTGCGATTTCTTCGATTTTTTCGGATCTCCGGGCGACAAGAACGATCCGCTCCGCCTGGGAAGCGAGCGCATATGCGATTTCCTTGCCGATTCCTGAGCTTGCGCCCGTCAGAAGAACGATTCGGTAACGTTTCATGGACAGCCTGTTTTCTATATTGTGTCTATATTTGCAAATTAACTTTTTTCCGTGGATTTCGCAACTTATGAGTTTTATCGGTGTTTTTCTGATCGCTTGCGCTCTCGCAATCGACTGTTTCGCCGTTTCCGTTTCGGTGGGGCTTTGCCGTAGGGAAACCACCCAAAAAGATATTTTCAGGATGGGAATGTTTTTCGGAATTTTCCAGACGGGGATGACGCTCGCCGGTTTCTTTTGCGGAGCGTTTCTCGCATCCTATATCGGAGCCGTCGATCATTGGATAGCTTTCGCCCTGCTCTGCTTTATCGGAATCCGCATGATCCGGGAAGCGGCTAAAGGCGGAGAATCCAGGACTTTCGCTAAAAGGCTCGGGTTGAAAACGCTTGCCGCGCTAGCCCTAGCGACAAGCCTTGACGCTCTGGCCGTCGGGCTTTCCTTTGGACTTGTCAGACACGAAATCGTCTGGACATCCCTTGTCATCGGTGCGGTAGCCCTTTCCGCAACGGAAATCGGAGCGAACCTCGGAAAATCGGTCGGCAAGCAAATTTCGTCCAAAGGCGCGGAAATTTTGGGCGGAATCGTCCTTATCGCTATCGGTCTCAAAATCTTGGCGGAACATCTTTCTTAGGATAATTCCATGGCCTGTTTTTTGGGGAGCAGGGAGATTAGGCCGTGGACGGGTAAGGGAATGAGCAATGAGCAATGAGCCTGCGGACATCTAAGCTTTTGGGAAGCGATAAGCGGGACGAGGGATTTCGAAACGAACCGTTTCTGCGCACTGTCATCCCCCGGCATTTCTCTCATCTGTCATTCCCATGCACGCTACAATGTCATTCCCCGGCTTGACCGGGGAATCTAGATTATCGGGTCAAGCCCGATAATGACTGTTAGCGAGCTTGTCGAGCTACGCCCAATAATTACTCATTCCTAACCACCACATGGTTCACTAGCCACAGACATCTTTCCACTACTTTTCCATTTCCACTTCGTCCGGATTCGTGACGCGTACTTCGATCCGGCGGTTTTGTCTGCGACCTTCTTCCGTATCGTTTGACGCCTTCGGACGGGAATATCCGTAGCCCACCGCCGTAACGCGATCCTTCGAAATTCCCTTGCGAATCATATAGTCCCGGACGCTGTTCGCCCGGTCTTCGGAAAGCTTCTGGTTGAATTCCTCGCCGCCCTCGGAACTCGTGTGGCCTTCGATTTCCACCTTCGCCTTTGCGTTTTTCTTGAGACCGGCTATCGTCCGGTCAAGCGTCGAAAGGGATGACGGCACAAGCTCCGCGCTTCCAACCCGGAACGAAATACCCGAAAGCTCCGCTCGCGTATCGTCGAATGCGACATTCACCGAACCGTAGCTCGCCCGTGGCGAAACGAATGGAGTCGCGCCGCATTCAAAAGGCCCGGTCAGGCTTTCGCAAAGAATCCGGTAGGAATCTTCGCGCGGAATGAGGAACGAGGCTTCGCCATAGCCGTTCGTCTTCACGACAAGCTTGTTCTTCGGATTTTTCTCGCCGACAAAGGTGAGCGTCTTGTTCCTCTGCGGAACGTCGTCGAAATTCGTGTAGGAAACATTCAAGACGGCGTGGGTCTTGTTCGGGGTCAAATCCTTCGCAACGGAAAAGACCGCGCAGAGAGCGACAAAAAAAATCAAGCGTTTCATTTATTCACCAAAAGACCTTTTCCGGTAAAAGGAATTTACGCGTTCACCGACTTGAAATCGGCGACATTCCTTGCAAATTCCGCGAGATATTCCCGCGCTTCGCTTGCGACCGTTTCCGGTTCGTAGCCGAACTTCTTTTCGAGGACGGATGCCGGAGCCGACGCACCAAAGCGTTCTAGCCCGACGACCTTGCCGAAACCTCCGACAACATCTTTAAAGAGGACCGGAAGCCCGCTCGAAAGGGCGAAAACAGGCGTCCACGGAACGATGACGGAATGGCGAAATTCCTTGTCCTGAATCATAAAGAGTTTCGGGCTGATCATCGAGACGACCCGGACAGAGAGACCTTCCTTGCGGAGAATTTCCGCGGCATCGTGCTCGAGCAGGACATCGGAGCCGTTCGCGACGAACGTGAGATCCGGATTCTTGCCTCTCGGCGTGTTGTCGCTAACGATATAGGCTCCCTTCCGGCATTTGGAAGCTTCCGCATACCGGGAACTTCCGCTCGGGCATGGAAGCGTCCCGACTTTTTGGCGCGAAAGGATCAGGGCAGTCGGGCTGTCCTCGTTTTCAAAAGCCATCTCCCAGGCGACTGTCGTTTCGGCGGGATCCGCCGGACGGAGAACGAGCATCTGCGGGCGTCCATCCGCCTTGTTCAAATCTTCTAACAGACGGATCTGCGTTTCATGTTCAATCGGTTGGTGCGTCGGGCCGTCCTCGCCTACGCGGAAACTGTCGTGCGTAAAGACGTACTTGACAGGAAGCCCCTGCAACGCGGCCATGCGGATCACCGGCTTCATGAAATCGCTAAAGACAAAGAATGTCGCACAAATCGGGTAGAGACCTCCGTGAAGCGCAAGCCCGCAAGCGATAGCGCCCATCGTGAGTTCCGCAACGCCGACCTGGACAAAGGCACCGCCGAAATCGCCGGGTTTCATGATGCGCGTTTCGTTCAGGAACTTTTGTGTCTGGTCGCTGTTCGAAAGGTCCGCGGAAGAGCAGATGATGTTCCGGTAGTTCTTTCCAAGATAGGCGAGGACCGTACCCGAACTGTTGCGGGTCGCGACGCCTTCCTTCTGTTCTAAGTTCTTGAGATCGAGCCGGACGCTTTTTCCCGCAAGCCACTTGCGGAGCGTTTCCGCCTTGCCGGGATTTTCCCTGTCCCAGACCGCCTTTTTCGCTTTCCACGCATCGGCGATTTTTTGAAGTTCTTCGAGGCGCTCGGCAAAGGCTTTTTCCACTTCCGGAAAAACCCGGAAAGGATTTTCCGCATCGCCGCCGAGATGGCGGACCGTTTCCTCGATCGAAGCTCCAGCGCCGGATAGAGGCTGTCCATGCGTGGAAACCTTTCCCTCAAAAGATTCGCCCGAAATGCCGACAGCGCCTTTCGCCATCGTCGTATGCCCGATGACTATCGTCGGACGGTCCTTTTCGGCAAATGCCTTCTGGAACGCCGCGCGGAGTTCCGGAATATTTTCCCCGTCGGCTTCGAGAACGTTCCAGCCCCAGGATTCGTACTGTTTCCTGAAGTCCTGGTCCATCACGTCTTCCGTCTTGCAGGAAAGCTGCACGCCGTTTGCGTCGTAGAAGAAGATGAGGTTCGAAAGCTTGAGATGCCCGGCAACGCGCCCGACACCGTAAGCGATTTCTTCCTGGATGCCTCCGTCCGAAACAAGCAGAACCGTCTTGTGTTCGAGGATATCGCCGAACTGGGCGACCTTGTAGCGTTCCGCAATGGCGACGCCCGCGGCCATTCCCTGCCCTAGCCCCAGAGGTCCCGACGAGTTTTCAATCCCGTGTTCGACGGAAAGCTCCGGATGCCCGGACGTGATGCTTCCGAACTGGCGGAAGTTCCTGAGATCTTCCATCGAGAGACGTCCCGTAAGGAGAAGCTCCGAATAGAGCAACGGAGACATGTGTCCCGGATCCATCAGGAAGCGGTCGCGCGCTTCCCACTGCGGATTCTTCGGATCAAACCGGAGGAATTCCGCAAAAAGGAGCGTTACGGCTGTCGCTGCGCCCATCGCTCCGCCCGGATGCCCGGACTTTGCCTTTTCGACCATGGCGGCGGAAAGGATTCGAACGTTATCGGCTGCTTTTTGAATTATTGAATCGTCCACGGGAAGCCTCTGTGAAAAATTTTCAAGCCAAATTTAGATTACATTCGGCAAATTCTCAACGGCAAAAAAGCAAAAGAACTATATTCACCCCCGATGAAAAGATTTAAGCGCATTTTTCGGAACCTGTGCCATCCTGCGGGAATCATCGGGACGCTCATCGCCTTAGCGATTCCCTTTCTCATCTATCTCGGGCCGAACGTCGGGGCTAAGGACACCATCCGCATTCTGGACCAAAGGCTTCCCTTTCCGCTGTTTCTCGTCCAACTCGCCGCGGGCTTCTTTCTTTTCAGCCTCCTCTTCAAGGATTTCTGGGCTTACCTGAAAAAGCATTTTCCGCCGCTTCCCTACCTAATCCTCGTTTCCGTCTTCGCCCTTTTCGCGACAATCTTCGCCGGAACGCAGATAGAAGCCCGGCACCGCGTCCAGAGCGACGAAAGCGTCTTCATGGCGATAGCCCAGAACATGTACTTCAACCAGACGACCGGAACATGCGACGAAGGCGAGTTCCAGAACGGCACGCTCGACTGCTACCGAAACTCCGACAGTTTCAAGACGAAAGGTCTTTCCTTTCTCTACCTCCTGGGAATGCCCTTCTTCGGCCCGGACCTGCACTGGATTTTCCATGCCGAGCTCGCCATGCTCTTCTTCGCCGCGCTGCTCCTCTTCTTCGCCATCCGGGCGTGGACAGGCGACGACCTGCTTTCCGCGCTTTCGAGCATTATCCTCATCGCGCAGCCCACGGTGCTTTTCCAGTTCCGTTCGATGTCCGTCGAACCTCTCTACATTTTCCTTTCCGCGCTTTCCCTGTGGGTTTTCAAGTGGGCTTTCGACCGCAACACGTGCCGCCACTGGACGCTCGCCGCGATAGTCCTCGCCTTCTTCGCCCAGACCCGCCAGGAAACGGTCTTCTGCCTCGCCGCGTTCCTCGCCCTCGCCCTTCCGAAAATCCTTGACCGAAAGGATTCCAAGGCTCCGGCATTTTTTGTGACGCTTTCGATGTTTTCCGTCCCGGTTCTCCTCACGATCAGCTATTTCCAGGGATACGGTTTCCAGGGAGGCGCCTATTCCGCCCATGGCCACTTCATCGAGAACCTTGTCGGAAACTGGTCCGTGATGACAAAGCCCCTTTCGGAAAACGCTCTTCTCGCGAATCCCTTCCTTTCGAGCTTCAACTACCTCTTTCTCCTCGGGCTTGTCATCCTGTGCGTCCAGGCGTTCCGCGAAATTCTCGTGAAAAACTTCGGCACCAACACGAAAATCGCCGGATTCCTTCTTCTCTACCACATCCAGACATACATGATTCTCGAAAACGTCTCGGGCGACTTCACGATTGAAATCAACCAGCGCTACGCCCTCGTGATGATGCCCACGATGGCGTTCCTCGCCGCCTACGCCCTGAAGCACCTGCTCGCAATCGCCAGCTTCCTCTTCGGAGCGCCCCGCCTTACGACAAGTTTCCGTGCAAACTTTCTCGCCACGCTGGTCATCGCCTCCGCCGCTTTCGGGAACACTCTCCATTACAAGGAAAGCTTCAACCGGAACATCATGTACAACCGGAACCACCTGACAACGGAAGAAGCGGAAATATGGAAATGGCTAGGCTCTAAGCCCAAGAAGCCGCGCCTGTTCGTCTATGGCAGGCCGTGGCACTTTGTCGCCTACGGAGAATCTTCGATACACTACGACCGCGCCCGGAAAATTTCGCCGGATTCCCTGGAGCGGCTAGTCAAAAAATACGACGGCGAGGTTTACTACATCCGCGGTCTCGACTGCTGGGATTCCAAGACATATCACGCCAAGGCCGTGGAGCGCCGCATTCCGACGACCTGCGACGTCTTTGAACGCGAAGCTAAACTCGAGGACGTCTATCGGGTGCTGGTCACGAATAATTACTGGGTCCGCATTGCGAAAATCCACGCTCGGAGAAATTACGACCCGGCAAAGCTTTTCGCCTTCGGTTTCTGGCAGGGAGATCCCGAAGCAAAGACTTTGATTATCAACTCGGCGGTATATCTCGAAACCGCGGAACCCTGGAAAGTCCGCCTATCGCTCAACGGAAGTCCCGTTTTCGAAAAGCCTTACCGCAAGGGGGATTTCAGCGACACGCTGGGCGGTCCGGAGCTTCTCCCCGGATACAACAGGCTCGAAGCGACCATTTACGATTCGACTTCAGGCGAAAAAATCGCACATGTCGAAGATTACCGCTTTTTCCGGTTCGAAGGCGCGCTCCAGATGTCCCTGATGCAGCCAACAGAAAATATCCAGGGCTGGGGAGAACTTCGCGTCAATTCGACGGTCGATGGCAACGCGTTCACGCTTTCCGGGACGAAATTTTCCGAAGGCTTCGGAACGCACGCTCCGAGCAGGACGGCGTTCGACATCCGCGGCGAGTTCAAGCGATTCACGGCGATGGTAGGCCTCGACGAGGAAAGTCTTTGCAGCGACGGAATCTCGTACAAAGTCCTTGGCGACGGAAAAATTCTCGGCCAAAGCGCTCGGCTTTCCCCGGGAAAAATCGACACGCTCGACATTCCCGTCCAAGGCGTCCACACTCTCGCCTTCGTCACCGATTCTCTTTCGAGCAAGGACTGCGACCACGTCGATTTAGTTCTCCCGACCCTCTATCCCGAAACAAAACTCAACCCGAAGTCCAGATAATGCTTCTATCCGTCATCGTCCCCCTCTACAACGAAGAAGAAATCGTCGCCAAAACATTCGCCGTTCTCGAACAGGAACTCTCCGAAATCGAACACGAACTGATTTTCGTAAACGATGGTTCCACGGACAGAACGCGCGAAATTTTAGAAAGCCTTTTGCCCAAAACGCCGCAGAACACGCTCGTCAACTTTAGCCGGAACTTCGGTCACCAGGCGGCGTTCAGCGCCGGTCTCAAGCACGCCCAGGGAAGAGCAGTCGTCATCATTGACGGCGATTTGCAGGACCCTCCAGCGCTCATCCACGACATGCTGAAAAAATGGGAAGAAGGCTACCAGGTCGTCTATGCGCAAAGGAAAAAACGCAAAGGGGAAACGTTCTTCAAAAAGGCCTCGGCGCACGCCTTCTACAAGATTCTCCATGCGCTCACGAGCATTGACATCCCGATGGACACAGGTGACTTTCGCCTGATGGACCGCGCGGTCGTCGATCAGCTGAACGCGCTCCCCGAGCGGAACCGTTTTCTCCGCGGACTAGTCTGCTGGGTGGGATTCAAGAGAACGGGAATCCTCTACGACCGCAAGGAACGCACCGCGGGAAAATCCAAGTATCCCTTGCGGAAAATGCTCCGGCTCGCGATGGACGGCATCACAAGCTTCAGCACGACACCGCTCAAGGTAAGCTTTCTCACCGGAATGCTCGCCACGACGGTCGCCTTCGGGCTTTTCGTCTGGAGCGTTCTCGAAAAATTCCTGAACCCGGTGACGACTGTTCCCGGCTGGGCGTCCCTCATGACGGCAATCGTTTTCTTCGGAGGGATCCAGCTGATGAGCATCGGTATCCTAGGCGAATACATCGGGCGAATTTACGAAGAAGTCAAGCAACGTCCGCTTTATATCGAGGACAAGAAATGAAGCACTGTCTCTTTGTGATGAGCGCTCCCTCGGGAGCCGGCAAGACAACCCTCAAGGACATGGTCATCCGGGAATTTCCCGACCTGGTCTATTCCATCTCCGCGACGACGCGTTCCCCGCGCGAAGGCGAAACCGACGGAGTCCACTACTTTTTCAAAACCCGGGAAGAATTCCAGAGGATGATTGCAAACGGCGAAATGGTGGAATGGAACGAGGTCCACGGAAACTTCTACGGCACGCCAAAAAGCTTCGTAGAAAAAATGCTCGCCGAAGGAAAGCGGGTCCTTTTCGATTTGGATGTTTTCGGAAAGGTCAATTTCGACAAGGTTTACCCGGAAGCAGTCGGCATCCTGATTCTCCCGCCCTCCCTCGAAATTCTCGAAGAGCGCCTGCGGCACCGCGCAACGGATTCCGAAGCGGTCATCAATCTCCGGCTCGAAAACGCAAAGAAGGAAATCCGATTTGCAAAAGAACACGGAAAATACGAATACACGATTGTTAACGACAACCTGGAAATAGCGGCAAACAAGTTGCGACAGATACTTTCCACGTAAAAACCGTTCCGCCTCTCCGCCGTTTTCACCGCTTAGAACCGCGGCCATTTAAACTTTCGGGACAAGCTAAGCGGGACACGGGATGAAGAAATAGTCTGTGGACGTCTAGGTTTAGGGATTAGGGATGAGGGAATAGGGATTAGTCCGCAGACGTCTAAGGCAATTAGCAATTAGCAATGAGTCTGCGAACGTCTAAGCTTAGTGGACAGTGGTCAGAAGTCAGAGGTCAGAACGGCATACATCTAGGCTTTTGGGACGCGGAATAAGGAATGATGTCATTCCCCGGCTTGACCGGGGAATCCCCTTTAAGGAATGGGATTTGACAGGTTAGCGAGCTTGTCGAGCTATCCAGAACTTAGTTGAGAGAGCTTAGAGCTTAGAACCGCGGACGTCTAGGCTTTTTAACATGTCATTCCCTTGCTTGACAAGGGAATCTCGTCCGATAATGACAGGCTAGCGAGCTTGTCGAGCTATTCAGAACTTAGTTGAGAGAGCTTAGATCTCAGAACAGTGGGCAGTAATCAGTGGCTAATGGTCAGAACTGTGGACGTTAAACTTCAGAGATATAAGAGCACAGACGTCTGCAAATCTAAGCTCTAAGCACTGATTTCCCTATTCCCTAACGACATTCCTAATTTCTAACTGATCACTGATTTCTCTCAACGATCAGCTAATCACTGACACTAATCCACGCCCGCTAAATTTTGATTCCTTCAATTCAAATCGTCTGGGAAAAAACGCCTTCGCGTTTCGTCTTTTGCATCAGCGGATCAAGCTGCATGGCTAGATATCGGATGACAAGCGTCCCGAGTTCCGTAGCCTCGATTTCCGAGTCGGATTTTTTCACCAGAAGTCCATCCTTTTCTAGGGAGAGAAGCCGTTCCCAGCCCGGCCCGACTATGCTTTTTTCGTCGCCTGTCAGTTGAAGCCTGCGGTTGCACATCAGGCGTTCGATGACGTCCCGGATAACGCGTTCTTCGAAAGAAAGCTCTTCACAGCGAATTTCCGAAAGTTTTCCCGCTTCCTGCCGTTCCACGTATTTTACGCTCTCGTGGACGTTTTGCGAGTAGGCGTTGTCCAGCTGCGTGATGGCGCTCGAACCGAAAGCATAGACTTCGCCAGTCGTTTCCCGTGTGCAGTATCCTTGAAAATTCCTGTGCAGCTTTCCTTCCGCAAGCGCAAGAGATAGCGAATCATCCGGCAAGACAAAATGGTCCATCCCTACGTCCCGGAATCCCGCGTCCTTGAACATCTCGCGCGCCTTCAGGAAAAATTCCAGCTTCCGATGGGGCGAAGGAAGCTCGAACCGTTCCAGAGTTTTCTGGGCCTTCTTGACCCAAGGGACATGGGCGTAGCTATAGAGCGCGATTCTATCCGGGTGGGCTTCAATGGCGGATTCTACGCTTCTGTAAAAGCCTACTTCCGTCTGCGACGGCAGACCGTAAATCAGGTCGAGGTTGATGCCTTTGAAACCGAGCGCTCGAGAAATACACAGGAGTTCCTTCACCGGCAAGCGTGAAGGTTCCCGACCGATGTTTCGAAGTACCTGGGGATCGAAATCCTGGATGCCATAGCTTGCGCGATTAAATCCTATCCGGGCGAGTTCCTTCAGGCGTGCTTCGTCGATGCTCGCCGGGTTGCATTCGATAGCGATTTCCGCGCGGGGAGAAAATGTAAAACGTTCCCTCAGCTTTTCGAGAATCGCTTCCAGGTAGGAATAGGGGACGCTTGTCGGAGTGCCGCCGCCAAAATGAACCTGCGTCACGGGACGCTTCGAATCTATCCACGGAAGCTTCTCGTCCATTTCGCGGAAGAGCGCTTGGAAATAGCGTTCCCGGAATTCGACAGTCGGCAAAAGTTCCGAAGTGCACCCGCAAAAAAGGCAACGCTTCGCGCAGAAGGGAATGTGAAAATAGAAGCTCACGTTTTGGGGTTTGAGTTCGTTGGACTTTCGCCACACGCGCTCGATTTGCGCCTTGTCCCTTGC
The DNA here is from genome assembly GCA_934691725.1 of uncultured Fibrobacter sp. Taxonomy (GTDB): domain Bacteria; phylum Fibrobacterota; class Fibrobacteria; order Fibrobacterales; family Fibrobacteraceae; genus Hallerella. The sequence goes on from CAKUTF010000031.1 coordinate 32,062, forward strand.
CGCATGGAAAAGGTTCGCCGGAGGATAGCTCGTGTAGCGGGGAGCGTTCGTGTTGTACTTCAAAAGAAAATCGATCATTCCGCAGTCCATGTCTCTTAATATAACAATCGCGCAAACATTTTTTTAGATTTAGAGCGATGAATGTCTTCCGTTCCATCCTGTGCATCGTATCGATTCTTTTGACTGTCTCGTGCACCATGCCGCCCCGACCGAGCTATGACCGGGATTCCGCTTCCTACCGTTTTTCGGCATCGGAAAAGACCGCGGAAAAAATGCTCCAGACTGCAACGGGAGATGTCTCCGAATGGATGGCCATCGTCAAGCCGTGGCTCGGGACCCCCTACAAGTACGGCAAGGCTTCCAAAAGCGGGACGGACTGTTCCGGCTATGTCATGAATATCTACAAGGAAAAGACTGGAATTTCACTTCCGCACAGTTCCACGCAGATGTTCCAAATGGGAAAGAAAATCGAAAAGGGCGACTTGAAAACGGGAGACCTCGTTTTCTTTGGAGGAGGAAGCGGGGTCGATCATGTCGGGGTGTATCTAGGAGACGGAAACTTTACCCATGCGAGCACGTCGCGCGGAGTAATGATAAGCCCGCTCACCGATTCCTATTGGCAGCCGCGCTACAAGGGCGCTCGGAGAATTCAATGAAAAAGAAAATCGCTTTCCAGGGACGTCGGGGCGCATACAGCGAATGCGCCGCCTACTATCTTTTCGGAGAAGACATCGATGTTCTTCCGATGGATACTTTCGAAGAAATCTACCGGGCGATAGAGACCGGTTCTGCCGACGGAGGAGCGATTCCGATTGAAAATTCGACAGCCGGTTCCATTTACGAAAACTATGATCTGCTGGCAAAGTGGCGTCATCCGATTGTGGGCGAGGTCAAGCTCCAAATAGAACATTGCCTCTGTGCGAACAAGGGCGCAAACCTGGGGACGCTCCGACGCGTGATGAGCCATCCGCAGGCACTTGCCCAGTGCAGCCGTTTTTTTACCGAACATCCGGCAATCGAAAAAGTCGTCTTCTTTGACACGGCGGGTTCCGCGGAAGAAGTCGCCAAGAGGAAAAACCTCACCGACGGCGGAATCGCTAGTTCCTATGCGGCAAGGCTCTACGGTCTCGACATACTCCAGTCGAATCTCGAAAACATCCGGGGCATAAACTTCACCCGGTTTTACGCCATCCAGAAAGAACCCGAGCCCGTTTCCGCGGACGCCGATCTTAAAACGGTCATTCTCTTTGAACTTTCAAACGACGACAAGCCCGGTGCGCTTTACGGAGCCCTCGGCGCATTCGCCAAACGGGGAATCAACATGACGCGCATCGAAAGCAGACCGAATCCGGACAAGCCCTGGGGCTACATCTTTTACGCATCCCTTCTCGGAAACCCGAAAAATCCTACGGTCATCGAGGCTTTTGAAGAGCTGAACCGATTTACGACCTTTACTTACCGTCTAGGCTCTTTTGCTCCCGGCAAGACGGAACGGCTGAAATACGAAGCCTGAAACCGCTACGAACAAATGAAAAAACGTTAAACAAAAAAGTCCACCCCGAAAGAGGCAGACTTTAATGAAACCGGGAACTTCGGAAGGAAACATCTACGAGTTCCGAAGGCGGATGCCTTGCGAGAACCTTTCGCCGAAGCTCTTTTCCGGTCACGTTTTTAAAGTATATCCGTTTCGCCTTTCAGGCAAGAAATATCTCGCTTGCCCATAGAACAGGCTGGGATATTCCGAGTTGGAAGAATTTTGAAATTGAAATCAGGGGAATCAGAGCTTAGAGCTGAGATTTTAGAGCTTAGCAAATAGTTGATAGTGAATAGTGGATAGGAAATAGGAATCAGTGGTCGGAGCCTAGTTGATAGTGGATAGTTGAAAGAAAATAGGACTCAAAAAGCAGAAGCTTGAGCCCAAGCTGTAAAGTCTCATACAAATCTGGCTTCAGCATGTGAAAAAGCTCGCTCCACAGACCAATTCCTTATCCCGC
>CAKUTF010000032.1 GCA_934691725.1 uncultured Fibrobacter sp.
CTTCCGCGGCTCGGCGTTCGCGAACGCCTCCGACATCGCCGTGCCGGCTTCGTATGCTGCGGTCTCTTCCATTGGCAATCCTTGGTTTGAAAATTTCCCTCCCGGACGGACGTCCGGGCAAAAACAATGGAGAACCGGTTGGGGTTCAGTCCCTTCGTCCGTTCCGGGAGGGGTTTTCGTTTAATCTTTTTTTTAGCAGCCCGTCTTCCTTTTTCCGGGAAACGGAATGCGGTTTCTTCGGCAGAACTCGCGGACTGCCGCGTAGGTGCGGTTTTCCGGACGGATTCCGTTTTTCAGTTCGCGGAGTTCGGAGTTCATCCAGAACCTGTAATCGCGCTTGCCCTGCTTCTTCATCGTTTCTCCTTGGTTTCCTTTTTCTTCTTGATGGCGTCTTTCGCGAGCGGGCATTCCCGCCAGTCGAGGTGGGGACGTGTCCTGTTCGCCCGGAGGCATCCCCTGCCCGACCAGGGGCAGTTTCCGCAGTCGTACATTTTCCCTGTCCTAGAAAGGCACGTCTTCCTGGATTACGGATTGTCCCTGAGGCGGTCTTGCGAGCGTCTGGACGCGTTCCGCGACGATATCGACGGCGGATTTCTGCACCCCGGACGAATCCTTCCATGTGCGGTAGGAGAGTTCGCCTTCCACGTAGAGGGGCGAGCCTTTGCGGATCTGGATGCGTTCGAGCATCGTGGCGAGGTTTCCCCATGCGACGACGCTGTGCCACTGGGTCGTGTCGCGGACTTCGTTCGTTTCGCGGTCCTTTCTGCGCTTTGTCGTGGCGAGCGAGATTTTTACGTATTTGCGACCGCTGTTCGCTGCGACGTAGGTCTTCGCGTCGTCCCCGGCGTATCCCATGAGCGTCACCCGGTTGAGATAGATCATGCGCTCCTTCCCGGGAAAACGTCTGCCATGGTGAAGAACGCGTGGGTTCTCGAAGCGCTCCCGAGCGTTCCCAGCGCGCTTTCCAGAACGTCGTCCATCGCCTTGACGAGCGCGTCGCTCGCTTCCGCGGGGTCGATTTCCCGCGCCGCCCGGACAAGTCCCCGGATGGCGTCCGCCGAATATTGGATGGCGCGAGAGTTCCAGTCCATTCCCGCTTCGAACGATTCCTGCGAGACGGCGATTTGCGAAGTTTTCTTCGCCTGTTCTTCGGTCCTTTTCATTTTTTCTCCTTGGTATGTTCCATGAGTTTCCGTTTCTTTTCCCATTCGCGGTAAATGCATTCCTTGGAAAATTTCCGTTCGTCGCGCCTCGCGGCGATTTTCGCACCGGCGTATGCGGCGATTCCGCCGAGCGCGAAAAGTCCCGTGAGGATGAAGATCGTCGCCACCTGCGCGTCCGTCATCTGGACCTCCCGAGCGACTGGAACGACATGAAGCCGTTTCCCGATTCTTCCGCGAGGTCAAGGGCGTCGGCGAACGTGCCGATTCCCCAGGGTTCCCAGCCGTTTTCCGTCTTGAACGAGATGAGGCCCGTGCGGCTTGCGTGCCTTTTGCGCATCTCCTGTCTTGCCTTTTCGATTCCTGTCATGTTTTTCTCCTCCGGCTATTTCGCCGGCGTCTGGTTCGTTAGCGTTTCCGAAATTTCTTTCCGCAGGGTGGCGAATGCCGCGCGGCGTTCTTCCTCCTGCATCGGCGGTGCCTTTCGGGGAAGCCTGTCCGGCACGTAGCGGAATCCCATGTTCCGGGCGTAGCTCTTGAGCTTTTCGAGCTGGTAGGGGTGCGCCCACTTGCCGTCGATCTTTTCTGTCGCGTAGAAGAACTGCTCCGTCATCCCGTTCCTGTAGCAGAAGTTCTGCAGCTGCTCGAACGCCTTGCAGCGTTCCCAGAGTCTTGCGAACTCCGCTTCGCCCTGCGCCTGCGGCTGGACAGCCGGGATGTCGTCGCGGATCTGTTCGAGCGCGCGGACGAGCGTTCTCTGGGTGGGGACGTCCGCCATGTCCTTCGCCCTGGCGAACATGGGGACGACTTCCGCGTCCTCGCAGGGGACGCTTTCGGAAAGTCTCCGGGCGACTTCGCAGAGCGTCTGGTCGGAAAGCGGCTTTCCCGCCGCGGAATAGGCGAGCTTCAGTTCCGTGAGGAACACGAACGCGCGACCGTTTGACTGCTGTACCATTTCTATCGTTCTCCAGAAAAGAGGTAATCGCTGATCCTGATGCAGTTGTCTCCGAGAGGCAGGGATGTTTCGCTCTCGAACGGATGGTCCGAGGTGATGTAGGCGACAACCCAGAGTCCGTTTGACTTGCCGAGGTTGCAGAGCATCGTTTTCCAGCCGAACTTTTCCATTCCGGGCTTGTTCTCCTTGGCGAGATACCGTGCAATCAGGCTGCGGAAAATCCTGTATTTCCGGCATTTCAGTTTCCAGAAAAGTTTCCTGAGCCTTTCCTTGATATTCAATTGCTGTACCATTTCTATCGTTCTCCAAAAAAGAGGCTTACGTGATTGGCTTCATCATTACCGACATTGACAGCCCTGTTTTTACCGGCGCCCAGTGGATGGACCCAGGCCTTGAGCTGTATGCCCGGAATGGGCGCTTTGAGGTTTATTGCGTGTCCAAAGAGGAATTTCTTGGGCTTTGCAGAGAACGCAACCATGAAGCGTGTCAGAAAATTTTACAGAGCCATTCTTGTGAGTTTTTCCCTGACGGGTGATCCAGTTTCCCATGGCTACTCCGCTGATAAACGGGTCCACGGTCGATACAATGGAATTTACGTGCAGCCCGCCGAAGCGGTCGTAAGCGCTGGCGGTATCGAAGCCCCTTTCCTTCAGGATGGGCTTTACGGCCATCGCGATAAGCCGGGAGCCGAGACCTTTAAGGATCATGAACTTCGCTTGTCTGAGTCTTTCCTTGATTGTCATTCCGATTCTCCGAATTTTGGCGGGTTGTACGGGATTTCCGGGAAGTTGCCGGATGCGGGTTCGATAATTTCCCCGGTGGCGAAGTCTATCCGCTTTCCGGAAAAGGCGTCGATTCCCGCCTCCCGGGCGGCAAAGCGGATTCGTGAAAGCTGGTCGGCCTTCGAGCCCGTTTCCGGGTCGATTCCGCGTTCGATGTCGCGGCGCGCCCAGGAGACAAGCGCGGCGAAGTGGCTCTTGTACCGCCGGCCCGTCTTCGCGATGTAGGTGGAAAGGGCGTCTATCAGGCGCGAGGGGTCGCCGTATTTCGCCCGGTAGCGTCCGAGTTCCTCCGGCGTTACCCGGACGTTCCCCATGATGCCTATCGGGGAGATTTCCGCATTTTTCGCCCCGGGGGAAAGGCGGACGGAATGAGTACGACCGTCCGCCCCCCGCTCCGAACCGCCTTCATGAATGGATTTTTCGACATCATAGGAGGTTGTGGCGGATTTACCGGGGCGCTTTTGAATGTGTGACGGAGACGTTGCAGATTCCGAAGCTTCCCCCTGCGGGGTCAGGCAGTCTACCGCGCCCTCGCGGGTGGCGGCGTCTCCGTCTAAGGTCTGCGCGCGGACGGTGGCGCTTTCGTCCCGGTCCTCGCGGATGCGGGCGTCCGCGCGCTCGAAGGTTTCCCCCGTCTCCGGCCCTACCAAAGACCCGAGATTACGGAGGCCTCCAGCGGCGTTGCCGTGCGCTGGGACCGGGACGGGGGTTGAAATGTGCCCGCCCCGGCCTGTCGAGGCCTCGGGCAGGAGCGCTCCCTGTGCTGGCACCGCTTGCGCGGAGACCGGGACGGGGGTCGTTGCCGCATTCGTCGTGCGGGCTTCAAGGGAATGCCCGGTCGCACCACGGAGACATGCGACCGGGGTGAGGCAGGCACCCTCGCTCGGGAGGGAGCCACCCTCGATAAGTTGCCCTGCCGGGGCTGTGCCGGCGTTATTGGTGACCGCCGCGGCGTCTCCGCACGCGGTCCCCGGCAGGGACTTGGGTTGGCTTACCAGAGCCTCGGAATTCTTGAGCTTGCGCGGGCGGCCGCCCTTGCGACCGTTAGCTTGTGCAGCTCGGACTGCCGCACCTTGAAGACGTGATTTGGCTATCGAAACCATCGCCGCGCCAATCGATGAACCGCTGTCATCAAGCTTGGCCAATGCGTCCAAACTGGCGCGAATATCTCTGACTATCTCTTCATCAGACTTCTCGATAAAATGCGCCGAGAATTCGCGAAAGACGACTCTTGCCCACCAGATATCTTTCACAAGTTGTCCAGTCCCATCTTTTTTGCAAGGTCGTTGAGTGCGATTCCGAGTATTGCAGGTGATTGCATAGGAGTGCCTTTTTTGCTGTAAAGATTTTTTAACCGTTCAAGTAATTCAACGGCTGGCTGTGTTATGCATACTTGCTTGTATTCAGTTGTTGCCATTCTGCCTCTTTTGAATGTAATTCAAATTATTTAAACCGCATTCATAATGTATTTAATGAAATTGGATTTGTCAAGACTTTTTTTGAATTTTCTTAAAATTTTTTACGAACTTTTTATTTTGACTGAAAACAAGGAGTGAAAATGACCCCAGAAATGTCGAATATTCTTAAAGAAGGGTTCGCCAAATTTAAGGCTCGAACAGGTTTCAACAATAACGAAATAGCCGATAGGCTAAACTGTTCTGCGAGTTCCGTTTCTCTTTATTGTCAAGGTAAAACTTCTATTACCTATGAGACTGCGACAATCTTATTGCAAATGGGAATGAAAATTAACGAATTGTTTGGAGATGAAATTGCGGCAAAAAATTTTCCAGAACCGCAAACGGATGATTCTGCTAAGTTGGTTTATGAAGGACTTCAAAAATTACTAAAATTCGTGAACTTCAAAAACCCAAATGAAACCCAAACGAAACCCAATGGGATTTAAAACGAAACCCAAACGAAACCCACGCTTTTAAAAAAGTACAAGTATAAGTAGAAGAATTTAAAAGAGTACTCTCCCTATAGAGGAGAGTACTTTTCTTTTGGTCCTTTTCTTTTCGTGGACTATTCTTTTCCAGAAAAATAAACAAATCCATTGACAATATAAACGAATATGTTTATATTTGGCGTATGAAGTTCATCGACATCTGCAAGTATGCGACCGACAGGGGCTGGAGGCTCGCTAGGGGGTTCACACTACCAGTTCGTGAAGCCGGGGCACAGGACCGTCCCTGTCCAGAAGCACTCGAAGGAAATCGTCGGCGCGTACCTCAAGCAGCTCGACTCGTAAGGAGGTCACCATGTATTACGCGGCTAGGATCGAAAAGGACAGGGACATGGGGTACGTGGCGTCGTTCCCCGACCTGCCGAATGTGAACGCGTTCGGCAAGACCAGGGCGGAGGCGCTCCGCATGGCGAAGGAGGCGCTCGACGGGGCGATGGCGTGCGATCTCGAGGCGGGGCTCGCTTTCGCGAAGCCCTCGACCGTCCCGGACGCCGACAGGGGGCTCTACCCCGTGGAACTCTCCGTGAACGTGGAGGTCGCCTACAGGCTCTTCGAGGCGCGAAGGGGGATGAAGAAGGCTGAAGTCGCAAGGCGCGCGGGGATAACGCCGCAGGCGTACCAGAGGTTCGAGACGACCAAGGGGTCGCCGTCGTTCGACACGGTTTCAAGGCTCGCGCACGCCATGGGGAAGGAACTCGTCTGGTCGCTGGTGTGACCGTTCCCTTTCCGGAAAATTCGGAGTACTCTCCCGATAGAGGAGAGTATTTCTTTTTTGGTCCTTTTTTCTTTGACGGGGAGTTTTTACAAAAAAAAACATTGACACCGAATAAACTTTTTAGTAATTTATTGACAACAGAGCCCTCCACCGCCGAGTTTCGGGATTCCGAGACAAGGCACCGCGAGGGACTTTTTGTATCTGGAGCGTACCGTGATTCAAAAGCCGCCTAAATGGGAAAAGCCGCCGACAAGCATCGGCACGCAAATTGAACTGCTGAAGAAGAAGGGGCTTTCCGTCGATGGCGAGGATGAGGCCGGGAACTTTCTTTCAAGAGTGAACTATTGCCGGGCGAAAGAATACGCGAAAACGCTGGCCGGATCGAACGGCGACTTGTCCGGAATTACGCTCCGGCAACTGGAGGAGTTTTACGGACTTGACCGGAACGCCAGGACTTCAATCCTTGCCGCCTTGTCTGAGGTCGAGGTCTTTTTCCGGACGGAACTGGCGTATATCGTCTCTACCGATACAAACGATCCTTTTTGGTATCTTGAGCCGGCCAATTTTCTGAACAAAGACCTTTTTGCGAAAACGCTGGACGAGCTGGAATGCGATTTGAAGAAAAACTGGGTGGGAAAGCAGCCAAACGGGACATCTTGGCCAAGAAACGTCGTTGCGCTTCCCGCCTGGGAAATGGTGGAAGTGGTCTCGTTCGGCAAGCTGTCGAAAATTTTCTCGAACCTGAAAAAAGTCAAGTTTATCGGCAAGGTCGGCAATCGACTGGGATTCGGGAAAGAGTACGCCAAATCCGTCGTTCGCGCCTTTGTCTGCCTCAGAAACCGGTGCGCCCATCACGAAAGGATTTTAGGGACGAGGTTCTCGATATACCCTCCGAAAATTCCATCCATGGAAAATTTTGGATTTGATAACCAGTTGCTTGGCGGGTTCGTATTCTGCATTGCCCGGGCTCTTTCCTCGAACAAGGACTTGCACGATTCTTTTGTTCGCCAGATGAAGAACCTTCAGAAAAAATTCCCTTCGTCAATCTTGATTGGCTTGGGCTTTGGCGATATGGACAAGCTATAGTTTTCTCCCGGTGAACGCGAAGTACTCTCCCTATAGAGGAGAGTACTTTTCTTTTGGCCCTTTTCTTTTCGGCGTTTTTTTTGATGGGGAAATAAAAAAGTATTGCTTTTTGTATATACATTATCTATATTATGTCCATGGCGAGATGGAACCCGAAAAAGAACGAACTGCTGAAAGCGACAAGGAACGTCTCCTTCGAGCAGGTCGAGGAATGCATGCGCAACGGAGAAGTGCTTGACGACTACGACAACCCGAACCAGGCGAAATATCCCGGACAGAAAATCATGGTCGTCAGGATAAACGGATACTGCTGCATCGTTCCATACAAGCCCGAACCGGACGGCGACATCTGGCTGAAGACCATCGTCCAGAGCCGGGTCGCCCAGAAAAAATTCGGAGGTGCATGATGATTTCTTTCGAAGAACACGCCGAGAAGCTCGGCCTCGACGACGAGGAGCGGGAGCTCCTTGCCGATTTCGAGAAGAACCACGCCGGGAAGCCGCAGATCACGGAAGCCCGGAGAGAGGAACTCCGCAGGATAGCGGAGGCGTCCACGCTCCGTACGAGGCTCCGGAACTCGAAGATGCGCCTGTACTCCATCAGGCTTCCGCAGGACGCCGTGGACATCATCAAACAGGCCGCGGAGGCTTCCGGCGGCAAGTACCAGTCGATGGTCAAGGATTCGGTCGTCGAACTCGCCGCCAGGCTCAAGGGGGCGACGGCGTGAAGCCCACCGTTCGTCGCCGAGGACGACGGGAACTATTTTCTCAAGACTGCTTTCAGGAACAGGATCTACCAAAGGAGGTACGAAGATGGAACGCTCGAAATTCCGGTCTGAACCGATAGACGAAGAGGAACGCGCCCTCATGGACGCGATAGAGAACGGCGAGACGCATCCGATCCCGCGCGACGAGCTGGCGAAAATCCGGCGCGAAATCGCTGCGTCCTCCGCGAAGAACATCACAATCCGCGTCCAGAACTCGGACATCGCCGGCTACAAGGAAAAGTCGAGGCTCGCCGGCATTCCCTACCAGACGCTCATGAATTCCGTCCTGCACCGCTACCTCACTGGCGAGCTCGTGCCTAGGACGGCGCTGTAGGGACTTCCGGAAGGCGGTTTCTAAAAAAAGTACTCTCCCTATAGAGGAGAGTACTTTTCTTTTGGTCCTTTTTTCTTTTCGGCGTCACACGAAGCTGATTTCGAGCCTCTTCCCGAGACCCTCGGCGACGCGCTTGAGCATCCTTACGGACAGGTTCGCCTTCGGGTCTTCCAGACGCCGGTACGCCTGCTTGGTCATCCCCAGTTCGCGGGCGACGGTCGCCTGGGGGACTTTCCCCCTTGCCGCGGCCACCTGCAGCGCCACGGCGAGTTCCGGGTCCACGTCCACGCGGTAGAGGCCCTTCTGGGGGTTCTCCGCTGTCCTGCAGGCCGGAAGCGGATTCCCGTCGAAGACATCCTCCAGCGTGAGCTCCATCGCCTCCTTCGCCATCGAGAGCGCCTCTTCGAGCGTGTCGCCCTGGGAAAAGCAGCCGTCTAGGTCCGGGAACGAGACGGAATAGCCTCCGTCGTTTTCTTTCGTCAGTTTCGCCGTATAGTGCATGGTTTACCTCTCTTGCCTGGAAATGAAAGGCGGGGGCTTAAAGCCCCGCCTGCCTCCTGATAGACTTTTCCACGCCCGGTTTCAGGACCGTCTTCATCCCGTGCCCCGCCGGTATCGTGACGTAGTGTCCCTTGCCGTCGGTGTATCGGAAGTGGGAGCCCTTGGACCGGATTTCGCGGAATCCAATCGATTCCAGAAGCCTTATCATTTCTCTGACCGTTATCATGTCCTTAATATACAATATATTTTTACTTTTGTCAAGATAAATTCTAACGTTTTTAGGAGAGGGGAGTACTTTTCTTTTGGTCGGGGAAATTTTAGAAAAATAAAGAAAATATCTTGACCAATGGAATGAAAATTGCTATATTCAAAACATGAAGGTAGTGCTGAAGAAGAAAATCGTCAAGGCTGTGAGGTCCATGCCGAAAAGGGAACAGGCCCTGTTCGATACGCTCGTCAGGGAAATCGCGGACCTTGGACCGGAAAGGACCAATTGGCCGAACTATTCGGTACTCACCAATACGCATACGCACCATTGCCACCTGTCCTATCACTGGGCGGCGTGCTGGTTCGAAACAATCAAAGGAATAGAAGTGGAGGTCACCTATGTTGGAAGCCGTGAAAATGCGCCTTACTAGCAAGATCGCCGGAGGGACGGTCTTCACTTTCGAGGGTGAACACATCCCCGACCATCTGGTGCTTTACCTGAAGTCCGCTTTCCCGGATGTCAAGGAGGTGAAGGACGATGACGATGAACTTGTCGAATGGAATTCCACCGACTTGGCAAAGGAAATCCGCGACGAGACGACCCCGGCGGAAAGCCTGAAGCTTCTCCGCACCACGTTCGGCTACACACAGCAGCAGCTCGCCGACAAGGCCGGGATCACGAAGCAGCAGGTCTCCGCCATGGAGCGCGGAAGGGAACCCATCGGGCGCAAGATGGCGCACCGTCTCGCCGACGCCCTCGGGACCACCTACCGCAACCTGTTCTGGTGATGTTCGCTGGTAAATTCTATTTTTCAACCAACAGAGCCCTCCACCGCCGAGTTTCGGGATTCCGAGACAAGGCTCCGCGAGGGACTTTTTGTATCTGGAGCGTACCGTGAATCAAAAAATGTCCCAAAGGAAAAATTGCGACGGCGTGAAGCCCGATTTCTTTTTTCGGATAGTCTCGGAGACCGTCCGCGACGACGGCTTCGTCGATTGCGTGTGGGAAATGCCCGCCTGGGCTATTGATAGGCTCGAAGCGGACGCCAAAAGCCGGGGGATTACCGTTTCCGATCTGGTTTCCGGTATTTTCAAGGCAAGTCTCAAGGGCGAATCCGTGTCTGGGAGTTCGCGGTAGATACGGGAAAGAATCGGTAATCCGCACTTTTAGAAAAATTGGATATTTGGGATATGGATAAAAGAGGTATCACAAAGGCTTTTTTCGCTGGAGTATTTTCGATATTCCCATTCATCGGGGATTATCCGTATTTTAAGCCGGTCGATACAAAGAAAAGCCTTGTAGCTCCAAAAAATTCTTCCGTTCCGCCGGTAAAGGTCAAACTTCGTCCGGTCTTTGAGAATGTTGGTGGATGCTTTGATGACGCTGGGGACAAGTTGCGCTTAGCAATGCGGAATCTAGTTGTACGATGAATAGGGAACAGCGAAGGCAGATGTCTAAACAGACTGCCTCTTCGGCGGTGCAGACGGCAAAAACTGAATTTTACCAGAGAACTCTTCCGCCTCCTGCCATGTTGAAAGACTTCGGGACTATCAGCGATTCCTTTCCGGAAAGAATCGTGAAGATGGCGTCCGCCGGGGCGAAGCTCCGCGTTCCCGGCTACAAGGGAATCGGCAAGTAGCCGCGTTTAGGCGGATTTTAAACCGGAAAATTCCGTTAGATTTTGGCTTTTGAGGGCGTCGTTTAAAGGCGTGCGGCGGTCTTTTCCGTTTTAAATGCAGGGACACGCTTCTTTAGGTTTAAACGCTCGTTTAAAGCCTGTACGCTTGGAAATGCGATAGGTACGGGCTTTTTCTCGTGTCGTTTAAACCTTTTCGGAGCGTATCCGGGGGGGGTGGTAAACCGCAGCTTTCCGAGGTTTAAAGCTTGTTTTTCACGGTGTACCTCCCCCCCCCTGGGGGTGTCCCTACCCCTCCCGTCAAAAGGGTTGCTGATTCCTGGGATTCGGATGGGTTTGGTCCGGGCGCGGTTTTTCCGGCTATGAATCGATTTTTTCGTTTGGGTTTGCGCTTTCCCCGGTCCGTGAAAATGATGTGACAAAAAATGTCAAAACCAAACCGCAGGTATTTATCTTTCGGTTTATGCGATATGGCAGAAGTATGCATTCCTACGGCGATTCGGAACTTGTGACCGGGAGCGTCCTCGCGAAGCAACTGGGCGTTTCGGACATGGCGGTGTCGAAGGCGAAAATGTCGAACCGGATCGATACGTTCGACGATTCGAAAGGCCGCGAGCGTTACCACCCGATTGTTTCCGCGCAGCAGTTCCGGGCTTCGCGTGACAGGCGGCATGTGACTACGGCGACGAAAGGGCAGCGCGCCGCAGGTCTAGACGATCTCGCTGCGCAGGCGGTCGCCTATTCGCCGGAGTTTGACCAGCCCCGCGGGGAATTTGGCGAGCCTCTCCCGCGAAAGGCTCCCCCCGAATCGTTCGACTTCGGGCAGGCGATGATGGAACGCAAGGAACTGGAAGTCTCCAAGGCGGAAAAGGAATACCAGCTCGCGCGCCTCGCGAAGATGAAGGCCGACGCGATGGAAGGGCGTCTTGTCGATAAGGCGGTCGCTTTCAACAAGGTCTATGCGATCGCCGCGGAAGCCCAGGAAAAGATCGTGTCGAACTACATCGTCCTCGCCCCGAAAATCGCCGGGGCGGTGCAGCAGCTGCTTGTCGAGGGCGGATTCGACGAAAAGCCTGTGCGGCTCGCGCTGAAGAGCCTGGAGCATACGGTCGGGGAACTCATCCGCAAAGAGAACCTGAACAGTCTCCGCACGTTCTCCGAGGGGATGGAAAAGCAGGAGATTCTCGAGTAGCGATGGAAAACGCGGAAAAGGAGACCCGGATAGCGCAGACGCTCTCGGTTGGCGAGAACGTCGATTATGTCGCGTCCGCGCTTTACAGCGGATTCCGCCCGCCTCCCGACATGACGGTAAGCCAGTGGGCGGAAGAGAACCGCGTGCTTTCGGGGGCGGCTTCCAGTTCGCCCGGACGCTGGCGGAACGACCGCACGCCCTACCTCGTGGAAATCATGGACCAGCTTTCGCCGCAGAGCCCGGCCACGGATGTGGTCTTCATGAAAGGCGCGCAGGTCGGCGGGACGGAATGCCTCATCAACACGGCGCTCTACTACATCTGCCACGACCCTTGCCCGATAGGGCTTTTCCAGACGACGGAGACCACGGCGAAGCGTTTCATCAAGCAGCGCATGAATACCGCTTTCCAGGCGATGCATATCGACAGGCTCTTCACCGGGGACGAAATGTACCTCCGGGAGTTTCCGGGCGGCGTGATGATCACGGGCTGGTCGAACTCCGCGTCGAACCTCCGCTCGATGCCTATCCGCATCGCGCTCTGCGACGAGATTTCCGGCTGGGCGAAGGACTGCGAGGGCGAAGGCGACCCCTGTTCGCTCGTGGAAGCCCGCACGGTGACGTTCGCCCGGAAGAAGCGCTTCTGGAACTCGACGCCCGGAATCGAGGGGGAGTGCCGCATCACGGACCGTTTCCGGAAAGGGGACATGCGGTATTACAACGTTCCCTGCCCGCATTGCGGGGCGCTCCATGTCTGGAAGTGGGAAAACCTCGTGTGGGACAGGGGCGAGGACGGAAGCCACATGCCTTGGACGGTGCGGATGAAGTGCCCCCACTGCGGCGGCGAATACGGCGAATACCGGAAGCCCGAACTCCTCTCCCGGGGCGAATGGCTTGCGACGAACGAAAACGGCGCCTATCCGAGCTACCACCTTTCCGGCCTGTACGCTCCTCTCGGCGCGGGCCTCTCGTGGGCGGATGCGGTCACGCAGTTCCTGAACGCGCAGGGCGACATCAACCTGCTCAAGACTTTCACGAACAATGTACTAGGCGAGGCTTGGAACATCGACGGCGGAATGCAGATCGACCGGTTCGGGCTTATCGGGCGGTGCGAGGAATACGGGGCGGAAGTCCCCTCGGGCGCGGTGATCCTTACCGCCGGGGTCGATACGCAGGACGACCGCCTTGAATGCGAAATCGTCGGATGGGGCGCGGGGCTTGAATCGTGGGGTGTGGCGCACAAGGTCTTTGTCGGCGACCCGTCGCAGCCCGCCGTCTGGGACGCTCTCGACACGGCTCTCACCGCGGAATACCGGACGGAGACTGGCGAAAGTCTCCACGTCGCGGCGACCCTCATCGATTCGGGCGGTCACCACACGGACGACGTGTACCGCTTTACCGCAAAACGAGAATGGCGGAACGTCTTTGCCTGCGCGGGCCATGCCGGGGCGGGACGCCAGATAGTCACGCGACCGAAGCGGACGAAGAAAAGTTCCATCCAGAACGCGACCGTCGTAATCGTCGGGGTCGATAGCGCGAAGGACCAGCTATACGACTGGCTCACCAAGGAAGTTCCCTGTCCGGGCTACTGCCACTTTCCGCTCCGGGACGGCTACGACGACGAATACTTCGCGCAGCTCACCGCCGAGAAGCGCGTCCGCAGGTGGGTCCGCGGGCAGCTCCAGTGGGGATACAAGAAGGTGCGCGAACGGAACGAGGCTCTCGACACGCGGATATACGCCCGTGCCGCTCTGAACCTTGTCGGCGTGGATGTCGATAAGATGGCGGAAGCGGGCGTCAAGTTCATGCGGAACGTCGCAAGGCCTGTTTCGAGAATCCCGCAGGGCCTGAGGACCATATCGAAAGGGGTGAAGCTATGACCAAGTGCACGCTGGAAAACCTGGCGAAGACAATCGAAAGCGAAATGAAGAAGTCCGCAAAGCGGGTACGCTATGCCGCGCAGCGGGCCTTAAACGAGACGGCTTTCAACGCTCGGACGAACCTCATCGGCAAGTACCGCGCATCGTTCACGGTGCGGAGCAAGGGTCTGCCGCAGAGCGTCAAGGTGAAAAAGGCCACAGCCCAGAACTTGCGGGCCGAGGTCTATTTTCCGCACGATTGGTTCTACCTCCACACGGTCGGCGGCGAAAAGTCCGCCAAGGGAAGCCACTCGATGGTGATTCCCTCCAAGGACTTCCCGGACTTGCGGCTCGCTTCGGGAAAGGTGCGGAAGCGGAACGCCCCGGCGGAACTTCTGAAATACGCGAACGCCCATCCGAAAAAGACGCGCGGGCATGTCGCCTACCCGAAAGCCTTTCTCAAGCTCAAGACGAAATCCGGAAAGCCGGCAATCGCCCGCAGGGACAAGATGAACCGCAAGGACATGGTGTGGCTATACGTCGAAAACCAGAATGCGCGGGTCAAGAAACGCTGGGACTTTGCGGAAATCGTCGCTTCGACGGCAAGGCTCGGACTCCGCTACGAGTTCGAAAAGGCGCTCAAGTGGCAGGAACTGCACAAAAAATGATGTGACAAAAAATGTCACGGACGGAATGCGAAAAATTAAATTCTCTGGGATATGGCGAAGTTTAGCGTAACGTATTGCAAGAAGATGGTGGACCTCTACGGCACGGCGCTCGAACGCGTGCTTTCGGGGCAGAGCTACACGATAGGCGGTCGCAGCCTTACCCGCGTGAATCATGCGGAAATCCTCGCCGGACTGAAGTATTGGCAGGACCAGCTCGACCGTGCGGAAGAAGATGCCGCTTACGGCGGGCGCGGCGTTCGGATGAGGAGGACAATCTGCCATGGCTAACCTTAACGTCTCGACAGGAATCGCCTGGAAGGGCGCCTCGTGGATTTCCGACGCGCTCAAGGCTTTCTTCTTTTCCCGCGGGTCTGCGGATTCGGACCTTTCCGGAAACCGCGATACGCTGGAATACCGCTCGCGCTCCCTCTACCAGAACTCCGCCTTTGCCGGGGCGGCTGTCAATACGAACGTCCTGAACGTCGTGGGGACGGGTCTCAAGTGTCGCCCGACGATTGACTACCGGATGCTCGGGATTACGCGGGACGAGGCTTCCGAATGGGAACGCCGGACACGCGCCCTTTTCGAACTCTGGGCGCAGAGCAAGAACTGCGACGCCGAACGCGAAAACACTTTCAGCCAGCTGCAGGACTTGGCGCTCAAGACGCAGCTTGTTTGCGGGGACGCCTTTGCGCTCCGCTGCTACCGGGAAGCGCCGAACTTTCCTTTCGGGCTGTGCTTCAAGATTCTCGAGGGGAACCGCTGCAAGAATCCGGTCGGGATTTCCGACTCGGAGCGTCTCGCCATGGGCGTGGAAGTGGACGAGTTCGGGGCGGTGGTGCGCTTCCACTTTACGGAAAAGCCCATCTACAACCTGGACGCCTACACGGAAAGCGTTCCCACCGTGGCGATAGACGCTTTCGGCATCGACGGCGAGCGGAACGTCATCCATCTCTACGAGACGGACCGCCCGAACCAGCGGCGCGGCGTGCCATGGCTCGCCCCGGTCATCATGCAGATCAAGCAGCAGGAACGCTACCAGGACGCGGAACTTGTCGCGGCCGTGGTAAGCTCGATGTTCACCGTTTTCATCAAGACGGCGAATTCCGACTTGGCGGACCCTTTCATGGGAAACGTCCCGGACGAACTGCGCGTCGAGCGGCCCGAACTTCCGAAATCCGCGGCGGAGCTTTCTCCCGGCGGAATCGTCGAGATGAACCAGAACCAGGATATCCAGATTGCGGACCCGAAGCGTCCGAACGCGAACTACGACCCGTTCGTGAATTCCATCTTCAACGAGATTGGCGCGCGGCTCGGCATTTCCAAGGAAGTCATCCTGAAGAAGTTCGATTCTAGCTACAACGCGGTCCGGGCGGCGATTCTCGAAAGCCGCAAGACTTTTGACCGCGCGCGTGCGAACCTCGCGAGCGATTTCTGCCAGCCTGTCTATGACGCTTGGCTCGACGAATGCGTCAGCTGCGGAATCATCCGGGCGGATGGCTACGAGGACCCGCTCCGGCGCGCCCTGTGGCACCGCTGCGCGTGGATCGGCGACGCCCCTGTGATGCTCGACCCGACGAAGGAAACGCAGGCCCTCAAGATGCAGATAGACGAACAGCTCACGACGCGGGCGAACGCCGTGGCGCAGGTGAACGGTCTCGAATACGAGGCGGTGGCTTCCGCGCTTGCCGAAGAGAAGAAGTTCCGGGAATCGCTCGGACTTTCCGAACCGGGCAGCGTGACCAAGACGGAAAGCGTCAGCGTCCAGGAGACTTCGGAAAGTTTCGAAAACGGCGAAAAATAGATGTGACAAAAAATGTCACACATAAAGTAAAAGAATCTATATTGCGGAAAAGGTATTATGGCGGAAACGACGAAAAAAATCCCGAAAGGGAACTGGGCGATAAAGCCCGAGGCTCTGGAGACTCTAGCGTCTTCGGACTTCGGGAATCCCCGCTGGAAGAAATCCGGCGAAGTGAACCAGGTGAACCTTGTCGATAGGCTTCCAGGCGGAATCGCCGTTCTCCACATCGACGGCGCGCTTTCGTTCCGTTCGGACTTTTACAGCGCGTTTCTCGGTCTCGATACTTACGATTCCGTTTCCGCCGCATACGACGGACTTCTCGCGGACGACTCCGTGAGGGGGATTGTCCTCTCCATCCATTCCCCGGGCGGCGAGGTTTCCGGGGTGGGGGATCTGTCAAAGAAGATTTTTGAAAGCCGCGGGTCGAAACCGCTCGGAATCGTCGCCCACACGGCGGGCATGATGTGCTCCGCGGCGTATTACATCGGAAGTTCCGCGGAAAAGGTTTTTGCCTCTTCCATCGGCGAGGTCGGAAGTATCGGGGTGCTCTGCATCTACGACGAGGTTTCCGATGGCGGCATGACCGTCGTCCGGAGCGACCTTTCGGCGAACAAGTCGCCGCTTCCGACCGACCCGGCAGGGCTTTTGCTCATCAAGCGTACATTGAACTCGCTTGCGACCGTGTTCCTTTCGGATGTCGCGCGGAACCGCGGAACGGACTTCCAAACGGTTCTTTCCGCTTCCGGGCAGGGGGCGACTTTCATCGGGAGCGAGGCTGTCCAGGCGGGGCTTGCCGACGGCGTCATGACGCTTGACGAGGTTATCACGGAAATGATCAACGGAAAGGAGGGCCAGATGGCTCAGGAAAAGACGAATACGGCTGGAGCAGAGGCGCAGCCGGAAGTGGTGGCTGCCCAGGCGCGCGAGGCGGGAATCGCCGAGGAACGCGCCCGGATCTCCGGAATCCGCAAGGCTTTCGAAGGGCTAGGCATGGACGACGAATGCGGCAAGTGCATCGACGACGGAACGAGCGTTGCGGACGCTACCGCCCATGCGCTTTCGCTTGCGAAACAGGCGATGGCCGAGGCGAAAACGGAAACCGTTCCGTCTGCGGAAGGCAAGATTCCCGAAAACGTGGAAGCTCTTGTCCGCGCAGGGCTAAGGGCGAACGCTTCGGCGGCGAACGGCATTTCGACGGGAACGGGCGAACAGTCATTCGACGCGAAGCGCAAGGCGTTCCTCGCAGGATTCGACAAGGTATTCAAAGGCAAGGAGGCCAAGTAATGGCGGAACTTCAGACTTTTTCACGCGACGCTCTTGTCGCCGGCGAAACTTTTGGCGCGGTCCCCGTACCGGTCGCCGCATCCCAGACGATTGTCCGCGGGCAGGTTCTTTCCTTCGCTTCGGGCAAGGTTTCCGCTGCCGGGGCTAAGGCTACCCCGTACGGCATCGCGGCGGATTCGGTCACGACCGGCGAAACAGGCGACACGAGCGTTCCCGTCTATACGGTAGGAATCTTCAACGAGAACGCCCTTGTCTTTGCGGACGGCATTACCGCCGACGAAAAGGCCGCCCAGCTTCTCGCGCTCCGGAACATCGGACTTGTTACAACCCACATCGTGGAGGCCTAGCAAATGGCAGAATTTGAGATTTTTTCACCGGTAAGCATCACCGAGGCTCTGAACCAGCGTCTTCCCCCGAAGCGCTTCCTCGCCCGCACCTTCTTCAAGCCGCGCTACTGGGCGACCGAACAGGTGATGATCGACACCATCAAGGGTTCGCGCCGCGTTGCCCCGTTTGTCCGCCCGCACCAGGCGGGAACGGCTGTCCAGGGCGACGCCATCACGGCGACGGCTTTCATGCCGCAGCAGATTAACGTCCATGTGCGGACCGACGCCTACGAGGCTTTCCGCCGCGCGGCTGCCGAAAACATCAGCTACGCGAACGGCGAAATCCGCAGCCCGGAAAAGGCTTTTGCGGAAACCATCGCCCGCGACCAGGAGACGCTCGTGGATGCCGCCTACCGAACCGTCGAACGCATGTGCTCCGAGGCTCTCTTCTCGGGCAAGGTGAACATGTACGACGCGGAAGGCAACTCCATTTCCGATGTCGATGAGGGATTCAAGGATTCCCACAACATCACGCTCGCTTCGGGCAAGGGCTGGAACGAAAAGGATTCCGACCCGATTAAGGATCTCCGCGACTGGCGCCGTCTCGTCGCCAAGGATTCGGGGCTTACCGCGCACGACGTGATTTTCGGAAGCGACGCCTACGACGCTTTCATCGCGAACGCGAGCGTCAAGGATTATCTCGACAAGCGGAACATCACGCTCGGTGGAATCGCTCCGCAGTTTGACCAGGACCAGGACGGTGCGCTCTTCATGGGAGTCATCGAGGGCCTGAACATCTGGGTCTATGACGAATGGTACGACGATCCGAAAACGAAGACCGCGACGGCGGTAGTCCCGCCCGAAAAGGTCTGCGTCATCTCCCGCGAGCTTCGTGCCGACATCCACTACGGAAAGGTGCAGGATGTCCAGGCGGGGAACTTCGTCGGCGAATTTTTCAGCCGCACCTACGACGAACAGGACGGTTCCGCGCGCTATGTGCAGCTCCGCTCCGCGCCTCTCGCGGTTGTCGAACAGGCGGACGGTCTGGTCGTCGCGGACGTGATCGTCTAGGAGGCTTAGCGTGGCTGGAAAGTCCGAAAAGACCGTGGCGGTCCGCGTCCTGAAAGGCTCTGTCGTCGGCAGGGGAGTGAAAGCCCTTGCCGGCGAAGTCGTCGAGCTTTCCCTTTCCGAGGCTCTGCGCCTTGCCGGGAAGCTTGTCGTCGAAATTCTCGAAAGCCCGAAACCCCCGAAAAAGGAACAGCCCGCGGAGGGCGGCGAACTCTGATGGCGGAGAACGCGTTTCGCACGGCCCTTGCGGGTTTCGACCTAGACAGGAACTTTCTCTGCCGGGAGGAATTCGGCGAGGATGTTACGCTTTTGCGGAACGGCGAACGCTTTTGCATACCAGGACTCTACGATTCCCCGGGTATCGGGGGCGAGAATCTGGGCATCGAACTTGACGCCATTTCCCACCGTCCGAGGCTTTTCGTCCGCACGGAAGATTTGCCTGCCGGACGCCCGGCGAAAGGCGACGTCTTCGAACTGGAAGGAACCGAGTTCCATCCGGCGATGAAGCTCCGCGCGGTCGATTTCCTCTCGGAGCGTGACGGCGTGGTGGTCTATCGTCTAATCGAAAGCAAGGGGGCGTGATGCGATCTCTCGATTGCGTCAAGCGTCTCCGGGCCGAAATGGTGAAGACCATCTCGGAAGCGGATATCCCGGGAATCGGGAAGAACGTTTTCAATTCTCGCCGTGAAGACGCGTGGCCGGAAGAATCCGCGTTTGCCGTCGTCGGTTCGCCGAGCGTCCAGTTTGACGACAGGCGGACAAGTCCCCGGTTCTACTTCGCGACTGCGGACGTCTATGTCGATGTCTATGCGGCGGATACGGTTTCGGGCGGACCGGAAGCGGTGGCGGATTTTCTCGACGAGGCTTCTTCCGCGATTGTCGAGGCTCTCCAGCCGATAGAAAGGCGCGTAGGGCCTTATGCCGGGCTTGTCAAGCGGTTCGTGCTGAAAAGTTTCCAGAACAACCTTTCCGAAAAGGGCGAGACGGACCGTGGCGCGCAGCGGATAACCTTCCAGGCGGAGTTTGCCGTGTGCGTGACTTTCGGCGGACCGAAGGACGAGTTCCTGCTTGCCGAAAATTCTCTCCGGATGGGAACGGACGCCCGGACGGACTTCAATACGAAAATGCGTCCGAATGCGGATGGCTAGATGAAACTCAACGGAGGATGCCCATGAGCATTGCCTTTAACGAAATCCCGTCGGACAATCTTGTTCCGATGTTCATGGCCGAGTTCGACAACACGAACGCGGCGAAGTCCGGGGCGATGCCCTGGAAGAATCTCCTGATCGGAGCGCCGCTCGCCGGAAAGACCGCGACAGGCCTCCGGCAGATAACCGGCGACGAACAGGCGGACGCCCTTTTCGGGGCAGGTTCCGAGCTTGCCCTCATGGTGCGCGCTTTCCGGAAAAATACGCGCAACTCGGAACTCTGGGCGCTTCCCGTCCCGGATGCGGAAGGCTCCGCCAAGGCGAAGGGGAAAATCGCCATCTCGCTTGCGGAATCCGCGGAAGTTTCCGACGGCGAATCCTACCTGTCTGCTTCGGGCGTAGTCCGTCTGATGGTCGGCGGGCAGAAAGTCCCGGCAAGCGTCACCGCGGGAATGACCGCGGACGAAATCGCCACCGTCGTGGCTCTCGCCGTGAACTCGAACGACAACCTGCCCGTCACCGCCAAGGCGAACGGCGCGGACGTCGAACTCGAAGCGAAGAATGCCGGAACATGCGGTCTCGGAATCGATATCCGCTACAACCACAACCAGGGCGAGGAACTCCCGGATGGGCTTTCCCTCGAAATTTCCCCGATGGACGGAGCCGGTGCGGACCGCGCTTACACCGACGAATTGGTCGGAAAAGTCATCGAGGGAACCTGGTACAATGCGATTGCGATAGGCTCCGACGATTCCTCAAACGTGGAATATGTCAAGGCTCTTCTCGACGAACGCTGGAAGGCGACCGTCCAGGAAACGGGCGTGCTCTTCTTCAGCCCGAACGGCAGCAAGGCGGAATCCCAAAAGGGGACTGTCTCGCTCGAAGCGGCGTGCGAAAGGGCGAAGAAGCTCAACAGCCAGGTGGTCGTCATGCCCGCGATTCCCGAAAGCCCGACGCCCGGATTCGAAATCGCGGCTGCGGTTCTCGGCTGCATCGCGCCCAAGGCGCTGAACGACCCTGCCGCACCGCTCTCGAACTATGCGGTCGCTGGGATTGTCGCTCCGCGCGAAACGGAACGCTTGGGTCTTGAAGGGAACAATGCGCTCCTCAAGGCCGGGGCGGCTCTGCTTGTCGCCTCGAACGACGGCACGGCATACCTCAAGCGGACGGTCACCACATACAAGTACACGGCGAACGGCGCAAAGGACACGAGCTACCAGCAGCTCGAAAAGGTTTTCACGCTTTCGTTCATCCGCTGGGACTGGAACAATTACATGGCGGGCCGCTACCCCCATGCGAAGCTTGCGGACGACGGGACGGATTTCGGTCCGGGGCAGGTCATCATGACCCCGAAGCTCGGCGAGGCGGAACTCCTCGGACGCTACGAATACTGGATTTCGAAAGGGCTTGTCCAGGATTATGCGACTTTCAAGGCGAACCTAGTCGTGTGCCGCGACCCGGACGACGACACCGCGCTCCAGTTCCTCATCCCTGCCGACCTGATAGACCAGTTCTTCATCGGCAAGTCCAAGATTCAGTTCAAGTAAGCGAGGGAATACTATGGCAGTATTTGACGATGTGGGCGGGACCCACAAGCTCTTCGTGAACGGCGTCCAGTATAACCTGAAGGGCGACCCCACGACGGATATCGGCGGCAAGAAGCGCACTCCGGTCATCGGGGTGGATGGACGCTGCCACGGCTACAAGGTCGAGACGATGCCCGCGAAAATCAGCGGCACGATTACGGATACGTCCGACCTCGACCTCGTGGAACTCCGCGAGCTTTCGAACGCGACGGTCAAGCTCGAAAAGCCGAACGGCAAGGTGTTTGTCATCAACGGCGCGGCTTTCAGCGGCGACCCGTCCGAGTCGGGCGCGGAAGGCGAGGTTTCCTTCGAGTTCTCCGGGCCTCCGGCAAAGGAACTCATGCCGTAATTATTCATTGTCCGCGCTGGCGAATGTCTCCGCGGACTTTCCCATTTACAAGAGGTTATTATGCAATACAAGTTTCTCTCGCCGGTCCAGAAGGTAAACGGCGAAAAGCTCGAAGAAGTCGAACTCAAGGAAAGTTTCACCGGTCGCGACGTGCGCGCCATCGGCAATGCGGGCGGCGAAGGCTCTGCGACGATCGCGCTGGTTTCGGCAGCGACGGGGCTTTCCGAAAACACGGTCCTCGGGATGGACGCCCGCGACGTGGCCATCATCGCGAACATGGCGAAACCTTTTTTAGTCGGTGGCGGGGTCTCGGGCTAGACGACGGCTTTGCGATTCTCGCCGGCGTGTTCCACTGGCCATACGGCGACATCATGGCGCTCGACGCGGAATCTTTCGCCTACAGCGTCCGTGCCGCCGAAAAGTTCCTGAAGTGGAAATCCCCGAAAAGATAGGACGGCGTTGCCGCCCTTTTTTTTGTTGCCGAATGGAAATTGACAGAATGTGTCATTTGGGGCTTAGAAAAATATTTACATTGAGCAAGTTGAAAGAAACCGAAAGGAATTATTGTCATGCTCCAGAAAAAAATAGACATCATGGCGAAAACCGTAGTGAAAAAACTAGAACCTGTGAACGATAAGCTTAGTCCTATCTGGGCAGAAGAATGGGGAAAGAAACGCGTATCCTTTGCAACGGATTTTTTTTGGAAATTTTTTCTGCCGTTTCTCTGTATCATAGGGGAGTACATGATAACCTTTGTCGATGTAAAAGAAAATTACATAAAGGCACTCGGTGTGCTTACGTTTTTCATGGTTCCCGTTGTATGTGCAAAAGTTTATAATGCGGATTATGTGAAAAGATTGAAGGCGGCAGGGAACGAATCCCGTGCGGCAAGAATCTTTATTTTGTCGGAAGCCTCTTGGGTAGCGAGTCTTCTGTCTCCTTTTATAGCCTTTGCCGTTGCTTGTGTAATAGGGCGTGGTGAAAATGGCAAGTATGACGGTTTTATTGTCGTGACGGCTCTTCATCTCTCTTTTACCATCTTGTACTTATTTTTAAAATTTTGTATGTGGTTTGCTTCGCCGACTGATTCGCCTTGTGCAGCGGAACAAGATGATGATATGAAATGATGTGTTGAAAACTCTTGCCTTTTCTTTGGAAATGAGCCATATTTTTGGGATATGGCAAACATCATCTCTACAACGATTGATTTCTCGTTAAAAAAGGATGTTCTCGGAAAGCTGAAAACGGATTTCCATATCTTGGGCGGCGTCGTTGACAAGCTAAAGGTGAAATTCGGTGGATTGAAAAATGCTTGGGATAAATTGGGAAATTCGAGTGTGGCTGACCGTGTTTCCAATCTCAAGGCGGGGTTCGAGGCCTTGGGCGGTATCACGGCAAAGGTCAAGGCCGGATTCGAGCAGGCTTTCGGCTTTGCGGAATCCTATGCGGTGATGGGCGACCGGATAGCAAAGACTTCTCGGCTTTTGGGAATGTCCGCCAAGGAATACCAGGCGTTTTCTTCGGCGGCGTCCCATGCGGGGATGGCCACTGCCGAAATGGACGCTGCGCTGCGGAAGCTTGCCGTGAACGTGGGCAAGGCGCGAGCCGGTGACGCCGCTGCCAAAAAGATGTTTTCCGCTTTGCTCCCGAAGGACCTTTCCGCCTACAAGACGAACGCGGAACTGATTTCCGCGCTTTCCGACAGCTACACCAAGCTTTCGAATGCCGAACAGAAGGCGTTCGTTTCGAATTCCCTCTTTGGAGAATCCGGGCTGAAGATGTCGGAACTTCTTTCCGGGGGCGGCGAGGGAATCCGGAAGCTTCTCGACGATTTCGAGGCACATGGCGGGGGCTTCTCGGAAGAGGGCGCGAGGAACGCCGAAGCCTTTAACGACGAACTCCAGAATATGAAAGAGACCTTCGATTCGCTCCGGGTCTCGGTCGCCCAGGAGCTTTTCCCGGTGTTTACCGAAATGTTCGGGAAGGTCGGAGAGGTTATCCGGGAAAACGGCCCGAAGATCAAGGAATTGCTTACCGGTCTTGCTGGGATTGTCGCTGGCATCGCTTCCGCCTTGCCGAAAATTCTGGATATTGTAGGGAAAATTTTCGATTTTCTAGGGCCGTTCGTTGTTGTTATTGCGGGCATTCTTGGCGTTATGGGTTCCATTTTTGGTGCTGTTGTTTCTTTGGTGGCGCCTGTAGCTGTGTTGGTTGCTTCGTTTGGGGGTATCCTAGCTTCGCTTGCGCCTGTTGCCGCGGCGCTTGCCCCCATCCTCGCTATCATTGTGGCTATCGTTGCGGGCGTTGTCGCCTGGGTCTCCGTCATCAAGGAAATCTACGACAACTGGGATATGCTCTGCTCGTTTATCGTGGACGATGTCTGGGGCGCGATCAAGGATGTCGGAGGCGCGCTTTATTCGCTCTTTATCGAGCCTTTCGTCGATTTCTTCAAGGTGCTCCCCGGGGCTGTTTCGGATCTTGTGGACCAGTTCTTTATCGGCATTTCCCGGATTGCGGAAATGATTTCGCGGCTCGCTTCCGGCATCTACGACGCGATTGTCGGCGCGGTCCGCGGGGCTTGGGATTCGGTCAAGTCGTTCATGTCGAGCCTTCCCGTTGTCGGCGGGCTGTTTGACGGGGAACCCGCGGAGAGCGTTTCTTCGGGCGCGGCGGGAAACCTTTCTGCCGGCGTCGGCAAAATGGTCGAGTCTTCGAGTTCGACGACGACGCACCGGTTTGCTGTCGATTTCACAGGAATGCCCAAAGGGGTGACGGTCACGCCGCCGGATTCCGGGGACTTAGACTGGTCGCGCGGCTATACGCTCGCAGGAGGCGTGTGATGGCTGTTTCCGATACGCGCTACGCGGATTCGCTTTACAGGGTGTCCGTCGAGACCCCGGAGGGGACGGTCGAGCTTGTCGGCGCGTCCTACGCCGGGATCCCGTTCTTTGTCGAATCTGCGGACGTTTCGGGTGGCCGGAATGTCGTGTCGAAGCCCTTGCCGTTTTCGGATGCGCACGTAAACGAGGATACCGGAAAAAAGGTCCGGGAATTTCCCTTTTCGTTCTACCTTCTCGGCGCGGACGTCGAAACCCAGAGGGAACGTCTGGAAGAGGCGTTCGAAAGGGAGGGGGCTTTCGAGCTGGTCCATCCGTATTACGGAAAGTTCCTCGCGCGCTGTTCGTCTTACGGGATTTCCCACAGCCGGGACGCTTCGGAATATGTGACGGGAAACGCGACTTTCGTCCCGGAATCTTCCGTGAAGAATGCCGCGCGGGCTATCGAGGATCTGCGCGGAGTGGCCATCGAAAAGTCTGAGGCGACGCTTTCCTCGGCGGAGGCTCGCTTCGCCGGGGTTTTCAGCATCGCGGGAAAGGCGAAGGGCGTCGTGGATTCCGTGGTGGATTTCACGGAGACGCTCCTTTCGGATATAGACGCTTGCCGTGCGTCGCTCCGGTCCGTTTCCGCTTTCGTGAACGAGATTTCGGAGATTCGGGAAAACTGCCAGCTCGCTTTGATGTCGCCTTCTGACTTTGCCGCCCGCATCCGAAACCTTTTGACGATGGTCTCCGAGACGGCGAAGCCTTCGGATTACAACGGCTACGTCTCCGAGAGCCTTGCCGTGATGGCGGGTTCCCGGTCTGCGGATTCCGCTTACACCGCCGCGGACGAACTTTCGCTCGAAACGGAACGGCTCGCTCTGGTGTGCGCCGCTTCGATGGCAGTCCGCTCGGTTGTCGAGTGCGAGTTTGCAAGCGTCGAAGAGGCGCGCGAAATGCAGGACTCCGTCTATGCGGCGTTCGAGGCTGCGGCGGAAAGGCTCATGGATGCCGACGGCTACACGGAACTGCTCGATATGGAAGCCGCCGCCCTCAAGTACCTGCGGAACACGATGTCCAAATTGGCTAGCGTCGTTTCGCTTCCGCTTTCCGCGAACCGGGACATCCTTTCCGTCTGCTTCGACTGCTACGGAGACCTTTCGCGGGTTTCGGACATCATCGACCGCAACGGGATTTCCGACCCGATGTTCATCACGCGCAAGTCGCTAAAGGTGCTCTCGAAATGATCGATGTCTATGCAAACGGCAAGAAGTTTTCCGGCTGGCTTTCCGCAAGGCTCGGCTTTTCGCTCGACCATATCGCCGCCACTTTTTCGCTTTCGCTTGCGCCGTCTGGCGACCTTGGCGACCTGGGAATCTTTCCAGGCGATTCGTGCGAGGTTTTCTGCGACGGGGAAAGGGTCATCGACGGATTTGTCGATAGGCTGTCGAGTTCGTTCGGGGCTGCTTCCCACACGGTCGAGGTTTCGGGGTCGGAGCGTACCTCGGATATCGCGGACTGTTCGCTCGTCGTTCCCCATGAATGGACGGACCGGGACGCCGGGGAGATAGTTTCCGACGTGTGCCGGGCGTTCGGGCTTTACTTTTCGAACCCGCTGGGCGTGGATGCCGGAAAGCGCTTTTCGAAGTTTTCCGCGGAACCGGGCGGACGCGCGCTCGACGTGATTTCGAAAATTTGCCGTGAGCGGGGAATCCTTGTCCGCTCGGACGGTCTCGGTCGCGTTTCGTTCTTTCGCCCGGAACTTGCAAGGCGCGGAGATTCCCTGCGGCAGGGGGAGAACCTGCTTTCAGCGAGGGCGGAGTATTCGCTCGTGGGCAGGTTTTCGGAATATACGGTTCTCGGGACGGGGAACCCTCGGAAAAGGGTGAGCGGCACGGCGTCCGATGCGGAAGTTCTCCGTCCGCGACGGCTCGTGATAGTCGATACGAACGCGACGGAAAAGGACAAGGTGGAAGCCCGCGCCGAGTTCGAGAAAAATTCCCGGATGGCGAAATCGTCGAAAGTGGAAGCAACCGTTTCCGGCTGGCTGTCGGGTTCGGGAATCTGGAAACCGGGCGTCGTCTGCTCGGTCCTGGCACCGGCTCTGGGAATCCCGGGCGAGGATTTTCTCGTGAACTCCGTGAACCTTTCGTGGTCGCCGTCGGACGGGGAAACCGCTTCGCTTTCGCTCGTGCCTCCCGGAGCGTATGCGCCGCAGCCCGAACAGTCGAAAAAGAAGAAGGGAAAAACTCCGGGAAAGCCCGACCCGTGGGATTCCATCCGCAAGACGGTAAGGGGGTAGGCTTGGAAATTCTCGAATCGCTGCTCCACAGGCTTCGGCTTTTGGTCGGTCGCTGCGTCGTTTCCGCGACCCGCTATGAGGCTGGCGGGCTTGTGGCGGATACGGAACTGCTCGCCGGTGAAAAGCGCCGCTCGCTCGAAATGTTCGGGCTTTACGGATTTTCGTCGCGCCCGAAAGGCGACGCAAGCGGAGTGGCTCTCTTTGTCGGCGGCTCGCGCGACAACGGCGTGGTGGTAGCGACGCGCGGCGACGGAAAGGAAATGTCCGCGGAGCTTTCGCCGGGCGAGGTCCTGGTGCATTCGCCGTTCGGGCAGAAAATCCTCCTGGACAAGGACGGCAACGTGAAAATTTCCGTCGCGTCGGGAAAGCGCATTCTCTACGCGGCGGAGACTTTCGAAATTTCCGGGAATCTCGAAGTCGGCGGCGAGGTTTCCGCGAAGTGCAAGAATCCTCTCGGAAAGGTTTCGCTTTCGACGCACCTGCACCCGACGGCTACCGGTCCGACATCCGCGCCGACCGGAGGAACCTGATGGCCCTTAGACCGGACGAATTTATCTCGAAACTTTATTCTTCGCTTCTGAACGTGGCGCAGGCGAACTCGGTCGATGGCGTTCCGCAGGAAGTCGCCATCCTGAATTTTGCGACGGCGATTGCGAAAGAGGTCGATGCCTATATCCGCACGGCGACGGTTACCGTCACGGCGCTCCCCGGGGACGTGCAGGTGCAAGGTTCTCCGGCTGCCCAGGCGAATGTCGCCCCGCTCACGTTCCATGGCGACGGGGATGCGCATCCCGGCGGAATCTCCTAAAAATAACATGTGACAAAAAATGTCAATCCGAGCGGACGATAACCTATATTTCCCCGAGTGGGTGACCTTGCGCTTTACAGACGGAACGACGGAAACTTCGACCTGGACTTCGATGCGGAATCCGGGGATTTGCGGCTGTCGGAAAGTCTCGAAAACGCGGTCGCCATTTCGATAGGGACCTTTGCGCGCGAACGCTCGACCGGGGGCGGCGCAAGTATCGGCCCGAAAATCGGCGGTTTCTTTGGCGACGCGCTCGACGAATCCGGGACGCTTGGCGGCTACCTTTACGAGGCGTTTCCCGGCAAGCGCGAGGATGCTTCGCTCCGCGACCTGGAAAGTTCCGCGTCGCAGTCGCTTCGGTGGATGCTCGACGACGGCGTGGCGAAAGCCGTATCGTGCGAGGCGAAATTTTCCGGCGAAAACGGGGTGGAGCTTTCCGTCACGGTGGAAAAGCCGGACGGCGCTTCGGAATTCTACAAGTTTGAAGCCAACTGGAGGGCGACACTCGATGGCGTTTAAGACGAAAACCCTTTCCGACCTGGTCCGTTCCACGGAAAACGCGCTGAGCGTCCGTTTCTACGGCGAAACGACCGTTCTCCGCAAGGGCGTTCTCAAGACGCTTGCCGCCGTGCTGGGCGGCGCGCTTTTCATCATGGAGCTTTTGGCGGCCCGGATCTGGAAGGACCGTTTCGTCAGCACCTGTTCCGTGGATTGTCTCGACGCTTTCGGCACGGAATATTCCCTTCCGCACAAGGCGCCTCTCTATGCCCGCGGAACGGCGACGGTTTCGCTTCTCGACGGATTTTCCGGGGCGAAGGTTTCGCGCGGGACGGTTCTCCGCGATTCCCTTTCCGGAAAGGAATACGAGGTCCCTTCGGATGTTTCGGTGACGCCCGACAGTCCCGAAATTCCGCTGGTCGCGCTGGATTTCGGGGCGGATTCGAACCTGGATTCGGGCGCGGAGCTTTCGTTCCGGGACAATGTTCCCGATGGTCTCGAAGACTTGGCGACGGTCGTTTCTGTTTCGGGCGGGCTTTCCGTCGAGGTGGAAATCGACGGGGAAACGTATCTCTGGGGCGAGACCGCCGAGGAATACCGGGCGCGCCTTTTGAACCGGATCCAGAACCCTCCCGCCGGCGGCTCGAAAAACGATTACTGGCAATGGGCGATGCGCTTTTCCTTTGTCACGGACGCTTTCGTGTTTGCGAACTACCCGAATACGAATTCGGTTTCGGTCGCGCTTGCGAACTACCGGACGGAAACCGTCGATGTTCCGGAATCCAATGTGGAAGAGGCCCGTTCGTTCATCCTGTCCGATGTCCGCCGCCCGGTGACCGCGGACGCTCGTGTTTTCAGCGTGACATCCGTTCCCGTACAGATCGTCGCGAGCGTCTCTCCTTATTCGCAGACGGTTCGTGACGGCGTGGAAAGCGCACTTCGTGCGTTCTTCCGGAAAGTTTCTCCCGGTAGCACCGTGGCGTTTTCAGACGTGGAAATAGCGGTCCTTTCGAATTCCCCGGCAAAGACGTTCCGGATAACGTCGGTCCGAAAGTCGGGCGCGCCTGTCGGTGAAATTTCCCTGGGGCTTTTCGTGCCGAAAGAGGCCTGTTCGGTGGATGGGGCTGTCGCCGAAGTCGTGAAGATGTCGCTTGCCCTGAACAACGGGGAAGCCTGATGGCGTCTCCGGTCGTGCGAGGGATTTCTCCGCTTCTGGCGGGGACCGGGTGCGAGGTCTCGCTTTTCGGTTGCGGATTCTCGGCTTCGACTGTCGTCGATTGCGGGGAAAGGATTGTCCCTTCGGGCTTTGACGAATCGTCCCTTTCGTTTACCGCGCCTTCTAGGCCTGGAACCTATATTGTCCGGGCTGTGGACGGCGAAAACGCTTCTGCGGCCTACCGGCTTGTGGTTATCCCGCTCGAAAAGGTTCCCTGCCGGAATCTCCCCGTGCGCACGGATGGCGACTTTCGCGATGCGCTTCTCGGACTTTTTCCTCGTGGGTTCGCCTGGTTCAAGGGAAAGGGAGGCAACTGGTGGAAGCTCGTATCGGCATTCGCTGTCGCTTTCTGCGCCGTGTATGAAACCCTCCGGCAGCTTGTCCGGGAATCTTCGCCGCTCGGGACGACATCCTTTGACGTTTGGGAACATGAATTGGGGCTTCCGCGTAAAGGTCTCGAATTTTCGGACGATGTGGGCAGGCGTTCCGAAATTTACCGGATAGCAAGACGCCCGGGCGGATGCACCGTGCCTTACTTCGAGGGAATCGCCGCCCTGTTCGGGGAAAGCGTGGAAATTTTCGAATACTGGAAAGAGCCGGAGCCTTTTGCGGAGGTGGATTTCGGGGATGACGACCCGAATTTCTACTGGGCGGTAAAGCTGGACATCGCCCGTTCGGATATGCATGTCTGCACCTGCAACGATACGTGTAACGATTACCTGCGCTGGTGGTGGGACGACAGGCTCGAAACGATGTTCGAACTGATAAAGCCTGCGCACACGAAGCTTGTCTTTCTCTACGGAAACGGTCGGAATCTCATGACGGAATCCGGTGACGGGATCCTTGCGGAGACAGGCGAAACACTGATGACGGAGAACTGATATGGCGGGAATACGCATACTGGAACTGGACGAGGGAAGCCTTTCGGCGCTTCGGGAGACGGGCTACCTGCCCGTGTCCGTCGAGGGGAAGACCTACCGGCTCGCGCTTTCGGAGCTTGCGGACGGCGGCGGGACGAAAATCTATCACGAGGTGAAGTCCCACGGGCTTATCGACGAGCTTGCGCTCCGCTTCGAGCCTTACGGGAAGAACTTCTACCGGCTTGTCGCCCTGGGCGAAACGGAGACGGAGTACGGGGTGCTCATCCCGGCGAAACTCTTCGACAGGGAAAACGCGGGGAAGTTCCTGCGGCTTTCGCAGGGAAGCGGTCTCGACCTGGAATTTGCGGACGCCCCGTCCGCGGACGGCAAGGTCCGGGCCACGGCGGAAAGCGTAGCGGGCTACCTCTCGGAGGTGCTGAAAGCCGACACGGACAACGTGGAACTGAAAACCGTCGGGGACGAGGTGCGCATCGGGCTGAACCTCACCGGGGAAAGCGACCCGAAGCTCAAGACCGTCGATGAATCGCTCATCGACGCGAACACATCGAACTACGGCAGCTACTGGGGCGACATGCCGGAGTGGGGCGGAACGAACGTGAACGTGATGGCCTACCGGGGAAAGCGGACGTCGGACGCGCAGGGGTCTCTCACGCGCGTGCGCTTCGCGCTGACAGGCTCTTTCGGCAGCTCGAACCCGATATTCCGCGTCGGCGTCTTCTCGCTCGACGGGACGCTCCTCGGGAGCTCGGACACGATGCGCTTCGACGGGACGAACTTCGTCGGGCAGGAGCACGGCGACACGATGGCCGTGCCCTCGGACAGGATGACGGACGGCGACATCCCGCTGCACGAGGAATCCGCCGGGTCTCTCGCAATACGGAGAAACACGCGCTACGTCGTGGAGCTCGTCTGGTGCGGTCTCCAGTTCGCCGCCAAGACGCAGAGCGGAAACGGCATCACGAGCAACTACGCGTTCGACTACACGCTGGGCAACAACCTGCAGACGACATACTCCGGGCTCAAGTGGTGGAACGGCTCGGACGGCAAGCAGCAGGCGCAGTTCGTGCCCTACCTTTCGTTCGGCGCGGCGGACATAGGAGGCTAGGATGTATTCACGGAAGGAATTTCTGGAATCTACGGACTGCGCGGAGCAGTCTCTCGCGAGGGAGAACAAGGGTCTCGACTGGAACTACGCGATAGCGCGGAGGCTCGACCGGGACCTGCACGAAAAACTTCTGTCTTTCACGGCGGAGCAGATGCTGCCTTTCGCGCAGATACTGCCGCTCGTTTCGTCGGGCTACTTCTACACGGCGCGTTCGCTCGTTCTCACGGCGACGGTCGGGGACGAACTATCGGAGACGAAGGAGTGGCTTCTCGGCGCGCTCGCCGAGGCGGACGACACCAAGGAATCGGAGGGATAATGCAGAGAATCGATACGGCGACAGCCATTGACGAAAAATTTACCGACGGAAACCCGGAAACGGGACGGAAGGCGACGCAGTTCAACGCGGCGTGGTGCAATGCCGTCCAGGAAGAAATCGCGAACACGGTAGAAAAGAACGGCGAAACCCTTGATCCGAAAGACTCCTCGCAGTTGTTCCGGGCGACTTCCCAGCTGAAAACTTTTGAATGCGAACCGGGAAACTTCGACTTCGGCGAGTGGCGCGGTTCATCGGTTGTCCGCGTGAAAACGCTCGGCGATCTGATATTTCCGGCAAAGGCGAAATGTCCCAAGTTGGCGACGGTTCTGGTCGTGTTTCCCTGGTCGGCGGATTCCGGGACAAGCGTTACCGTGGGGCAAGTGGAAGGTTCGCCTTTTGGATGCATTCGCGGCAATGTCGCTTTCGGATTCTTTGACGAGAACGGCAGCCTCTCGGGAGGTTTCAATGTTCCCCAGTGGGCGGCTTATTCCATCGCGTCTTTTGGGACGCTGGATATCGGTGGCTTGCTTTCCTGCGGTTCGCTGAAAGTTTCCGGCGCAATCGATGCGGGCGCAGAGACGACTTCCCGCAGCTACACGAATCCAGGCGGAGCGACGACTTCACGAACGGACGATTACGAAAAGACCGAATTTTCCGGGACTACCGGTGAGCGGACAGCGACATTCAGCGCCGCCGGAATGACCGCCAAGGACAAGGAATCCCAAACGCTTGTCGAAGCCGGTCTTGTCAGGACAAAGAAAGTGGAAGCGGAAAATGTTAAATCGGCGGCAGGAAAGTTCACCGCGCTGGAGGTGGACTCCCTGACCATCAAGGAGAATATCCAGTTCCCCTCCGGGAACGGCCTCATCCCGACGCTCGTTTACGACATCGACGACACGAGAGGCGACATCCTCTCGAACTACGCCGGGACGGACAGGAACGTATTCATCCTTCTAGTAAACGCCGATTCGAGAACGCATACCATCTCTTACACAAAGTGGTATGGGTCAAGTCCTCACGGCACATCTCTGCAAATCCTTACAGGGGATTCAGCCCTCTTTTTTATCGACGGGAACGGCTACGCCGCTCCGGTATCGTAAGGGGGACGCATGAGCGAAATCCTCTCGACAATCCAGAACGCGACCCCGGCACTCGCCGCGGTGATAGTGGGGCTGCTCTTCACCGTGCGCTCACAGGGAAAGGAGATAGAGCAGCTGAAGAAGCGCGTCGAGAAATACGACGCCATGGAACTGGGAACGAAACTCGCGAACATCGAGGTGAACATCGAATGGATAAAGCGGAAGCTGGAGGAAGGATAATGTCCGTCTGGAACGGTTACGATGATGATGACAAAGGCTCGCTGTTGGGCATGAAGATACTGTTGGCGCTCCTTGGCGGCGGGCTAACCCTGTTCCTGCTCGCCGTCCTGGCAAAGGTTGTCGTGGACGTTTGGACGGGAGGGTGCGCGGGATGAACTTCAAGCTGAAATCGTGGGACCCGTTCTCGTGGACGAAACTCCGTGGCGGCCTGTTCCGGCTCGAGAACGACCTGGACGCAATCTGGACGGACAACGCCGGGGACGAGTACCGCTTCCGTTTCTTCCGGGGGCTGACGTGGGACGGCGCGAGCGTGCCGAAAATGTTCCGCTGGTATCTCCCGAACATCGACGAAAGGAACCTGCCCTATACGCTCGCCGGGCTCGTGCACGACTTCCTATACGGATCGGAGAAACTGCCGAAGGACACCGCGGACGACATCTTCCGGGGGACGATGCGCGACGCCGGGATTCCCCGTCGCAAGGCTAGCTTTGCCGAGTGGCTCGTCGAGCACTTCGCCGGGGGACACTACGGCAAGAGGCACGACCGGAACGGAATCCGCTTCTACGGAAAACTGAAAATCGTCCGCAACCCGGACGCCTTGAAAGGACCGACCGTGGGCGAGGTCTTCGGATGATCGAAGCTGGATACACGGGCTTCCTGGAGGCGACGGCGTTCGACAGCGGATA
>CAKUTF010000033.1 GCA_934691725.1 uncultured Fibrobacter sp.
CGTTCTCTTCAAAGGCCCTTGTCCCGCTTGACTCTTCCCAAAAGCCTAGACGTTTGCGGTCTAATCCCTGTTCCCTACTCCCTAAACATAGACGTCCACAGTTCTAAGCTCTAAGCTCTCTCAACTAAGTTCTGGATAGCTCGACAAGCTCGCTAACCTGTCATTATCGGACGAGATTCCCTTGTCAAGCAAGGGAATGACATGGGAATGGAAAGCCGGGGAATGACATCGTACCTTGTTCCGCGTCCCAAAAGCCTAGATGTATGCCGTTCTGACCTCTGACTTCTGACCACTGTCCACTAAGCTTAGACGTTCGCAGACTCATTGCTCATTGCTAATTGCCTTAGACGTCTGCGGACTAATCCCTGTTCCCTACTCCCTAATCCCTAAACATAGACGTTCGCAGACCAATTGCTCATTGCTAATTGCTAATTCCTCATTCTCTTAGGCGTCTGCGGACTCATCCCTAACCCCTGAACCAAGCGCCGATTAAACGAAACACGTTGAAAAATTGTGCATTTTTTTTATCTTTGGGCATTATTTTGAAGAGGAATTATTTCGTATGAAAAAAGTTTTGCTCCCCCTCGCTTCCGTAGCGATGATACTCTCCTTGGCAAGCTGTGACAAATCCGGTACTGTTTCCGGCCAGGTTCTCGACGCCTTTACCGGCAAGCCAGTCGAAATGCCGACCGTCTGGATGGATTCGACGATTTACGGAACGCAGTCTTCCAAGTATGCGTTTAAGGCCGAACTGGCGCAGGGAAAGTTCAAGTTTGAAGGCGTCCCCGTCGGAACATACCTGATCAAGGCGCGCCGCAACAAGTACATTTTGGGCCAGCAGACATTCACCACGACAAACGAATCCCCGAACGCGGAAATCACGCTTTACGAATACAGCGACACGATTTCTCCGGGCATGTATATCCCGGGAACGGACAGCGTGGTGAAGATTGCGAACAGCTGGGCCATCTTTTCGACAACGTGCAAGGAATCCGTCGCCGGACTTCGCCTGAGCTTCGAACAGGACCTGAAGGCTTCCGCCCCGAGCCAGAAAAAGGAAAAGAAGTCCAAGAAGGACATCAAGGTGAACAAGTTGCCGGATCCGAAAATCGTCGATTCCGAAATCGACGTACTCTACTGCAACCCGGGTTCCGTGACGACCGCAGTCGAAGCGGCAGCCTACCCGGCTTCGACCGGAGCCGTTTCCGCCCACGCCGACTGCCAAGGCTTTGAAAGCGACAAGAACGGAGTCTTCCCGGACGTTTCTAAGAAGACCGAACTCGCCGTGGCTTACAAGGCCGAAGGGCTTTTCTCGATCAAGGGAACGCTTCCGAAGGGAAAGCAGTTTGTCGTCATTTCGAAAGACGGCAGAACGCTCCAGTCCTACTACGTCGAAGTTAAATAGTTTTCACTTGAAGCGGAATTTTAAAACCTGTGAGCGTCGGCTTGCAGGTTTTTTATCTTTCAATAATCATTTGTCCTAGAGGCGTCCCATGAAACAAGACAAGGTTTCTTTTCCGATTTCCCGCAAGGAAGGCTGGAGTATTTTTTTGACGTTGCTGGTCCTTGGCGGCGCTTTTTTCCTGTTTGACAACCTTTCCATTGCCGGAGCGCGTTCCTGGGACATACACTTTGGATATTACGCCGTCCTCCTGACATTTCTTGTCCTGCTAACCGGACTTGCTGTCAATTTCAAGGAAATCGTCCTGCGGGTTCGGGAACATATTCCGTCGGGCAAAAGCCTTGTCGCTCTAGCCTGCCTGCTCGGATTCTTTTCGATATTTTCCTTCAACCACATCGAAAATTCGCACCGGGTGCTTTCCGACGAGACTAGCTGGGAATCGATGGGACTCCAGATGTACTTTAACCGTTCGGGAGGAATCTGCAACGAGGGCGTCTGGACGGATGGAAACCTGGACTGCAAGGTCGAAGTAAATAATTTCAAGGGAAAGACGCTTGGCTTTGTCCATTCTCTCGCCTACCGGCTGGGGGAACCGAACCGCGATACGGCACTCAAGGTCAATTTCCCCTTTTACCTGATAAGCCTTGTCGCCTTTTTCCTTGCGCTCTCTATCTGGTTTAAAAGCGACTGGGCGGCCCTTGCCGCAACCGCTTTTCTAGGCGGAATGCCCATCTACCTGATGCAGTCGAGGTCCGCTTCGACGGAAGTTCTCTACATTGCACTCTTTGCCGTGCTCGTCGCCTGGTATGCGCTTGTGCCGCCGAAGGAAGTGAAATGGAAACATTTTCTGCTGACCGTTCCGCTGCTCGGGCTTTTCTCGGGGACGCGCCAGGAAACCGTCTTTGCCTTCATCCCGTTTGCGCTGTACTACTTCCGCTATTTCCGCAGCGAGTTCTATCGACTTCCGCTGTTCGTCCTGTCGGTCATCGCGGTTAGCTGGCCCGCGGTGAATACGATGGCGGCTTATCGCGGCTACGATTTCCAGGGCGGGAACCATGCGGCGCATTCCATCGGGAATTTCGTCTTCAACTTTCGGACGGACCTTCTCGCGATGCTCAACCTGGGAAAGGACGTGTCGCACGGCGGGATTCTCGAAAATCCCTTTTACACGACGTTTACCGTTCTTCTCCTGCTTTCGACCGTCTGGCTCCTATACCGAATGATTTTAAAAAAGCGTTACCGGCGCGGCTTCGTTCTGGGATTTCTTTTCTGCATCCAGATTTTCGTCATTTTGCTGAATGTCTCGGGCACGTTTGAAATCGACATCAACCAGCGGTATGTCCTCGTCGCGCTTCCGCTGTTTGCGCTCATCATGGCGCTCGGGCTGAAGGATTTTCTGGAAACGTGCTTTGTCGATGCGAAGCGGGCCTCCGTCATTTCCGCGATCGCAGCCGTCATCCTCTCGGTCGGGCTTGCGCTCTGGCACACTTCGAGCTTCGAAGCGAACATGCTCTACTACAAAAACAAGCTCCTGGGAGAAGAAAACTTTTTGAACACGAAGCTCAAGGACTATCCCGAAAATTCCATTTTCATCTATGCGCGGCCTTGGCAAATGCTCGCTTCGGGCCATTCGAGTTTCAGCGAGCGAACGTTCATGAACTGGACAACGGACGACTTTGCGAAATACCAGAATCTGAGCGGCGGACACATCTATCTGGTCCGCGGCCAGGACGGCTACGGAAAGGTGAACCGGGAATCCCGCGTGGTGGGATTCAAGACGACGGATCAGGTCAATTCGATTCTAGACGGCTACCGCGTAGAAAAGGTCCTCTCGGAGAACCGCCTTTTCGGATATCCGCTGACGATTCACCGCATCGCTTCGAAGCACGGGCTTTCCCTCTACGCGCAGGGAATTTCTGTCAGCGAACTGGAAAGCGGACGCTTTGTCGTGACGAAAAATTTCAGCGAATCCGTCGCGTATGATCTCTTCCAAAGCGATTCCCTCATCATGCACGGCGTCATCGGAAATTCGACAGATTCCGTTTCCATCAAGGAAATGCCGGAAGGGCTTTCCCGTTTCCGCTTCGACTTCTACGTGCCGGACGATACGGTCCGTATCTGGCGTGATGCCTTTGTCGCCGGTGAAACGGTCAGGCTTGTATCCGCGCTACCTTTTGCAAGCACTTCGCAGGACTGGGGAAATCCGGAGCGAAACGCAAGCGTGGAACATCACACGCTACGTCTCGGCGGCGAACCTTACCGTTTCGGGATCGGATCACATGCAAACTCTTCAATCGTGGTAGATCTTTGCGCAGACGGAAAATGCCCCACCGGCAAACTGGAAGGAAATTTCCATGCGGTCATCGGATTAGACGATGAAAGCGCCTGCGGCGACGGGGCCTCGTTCGCCGTTCTGGCCGAAGGCAAGGAACTGTGGAGGTCGAAACGCCTGTATTCCGGCGATACGTCGCAAGTCTCGATTCGGATTTCCGCGACGAGGACACTCGATTTGCGCGTCGAAAAAGGCGAAAACATGGACTGTGACCACGGCGACTGGGCAAACGCCTGGATTTCGGGCGTCAAATGAAAATCCTGGTCGCGCCTTTAGACTGGGGGTTAGGACACGCGACGCGGACGATTCCGGTTATCCGCAAGTTTCTTGCGCAGGGGGCAAAAGTCGATTTGGCTGTTTCGGGAAAAATGTCAGCCCTCTATCGTGGGGAATTTCCCGACTTAACACAAATTGACATCCCGGGCTACGGGATTCGATATCCAAAACGCGGTTTCGAAATGCCGTTCTGGCTTTTCGCCAATTACCGTCGCATTTTAAAGGTAATCCGGAAGGAACACAAACTCGCCGAAAGCCTCGTCAAGGAACGCGGATACGATACGATATTTTCGGACAACCGATTCGGCTTCCATGCAAGCGGAATTAAAAACATCTACATGACGCACCAGCTGCGCATCGCTTTTCCGGGACCCTTTTCCTTGTTTGAAAATCTGGGCGTTGCGTGGCACAGGCGGCAAATGCAAAAGTTCGACGAAATCTGGGTGCCCGATTATGCGGATTTTCCGGGCCTTGCGGGAAAACTTTCGCATGTCCGCTACGGCAAAAGCTTTTCGGAGAAGTTGAACTTCATCGGACCGCAATCGCGTTTTCAAAAAGAAGATTCGTACAAACTAACCGCATCCCAGCCGATAAAAGAATTTGACTTTCTGGCGGTCCTTTCGGGGCCGGAACCGATGCGGACCTCCTTTGAAAAAGCTATACTGAAAGCCTTCGCGGAAATTCCCGGCAAACAGGCTATTATCCGCGGGCTTCCGGGCGAAAGCGAACTTCCGACAGCTCCGCCGAACGTGACGCTTTTCAATCACCTGGAAACGGTAGCCTTTGCAGAAATCGTAAAAAGCGCAAAAACGGTCGTTTCGCGTCCGGGATACAGCACCGTGATGGATATGGAAAATCTCGGGGCGAGCTGTATCTTTGTGCCGACGCCCGGGCAAACGGAACAGGTTTACCTGGGTAAACTTTTGCAAAAATCCGGCTTTTCGAAGCTTCTCCGTCAAAAAGAAATCTCGGCAAAAAAACTTTGTGAGGCAATCGAAACATGAAACCTTTTACCATCGCGTTCCCTCTTCCCGTTTCCAAGGAAGACGCTCCAAAATTTCTTCTGGAAAAATTGAACATCGACTTAGGCAAAAAGCAAGTGATGCTTCCCGGATCCTCGTTTTTTTACGAAGCGGTTCTGCAGGGAGCCGTCACCGGGCTTGATGCCATTTTTGCGGAACATTCCGAACTCACCGCCGAAGAAGAAACGGCAATCGCAGCGCACAAGTCGCTGTTCTTTTTGCAGTTCTTCATCAAGACGGACGCAGAATTCGAATCGTTCCTGAACGTGGCAAAAAAAATTTTGGAGGCGGGTGCCTTGGGCGTCTATGTCGAAAATTCGGGATGCGCCTGGAGCGGGAAGACTTTTGAAGACCTGGCAAGCGGCGACATTCCGCTCGAAGCGTTCATCAACTTTGTGGAAACTTCAGACTCGATGTTCACCCTGGGAATGGAACCTTTTAACGCTCCGGACATTTGCATCGCGACAAAAAATGACAAGCTCGATCTGCGGGCAGTCCTGATTTCCGCCGCGGATGCAATCGTCTCGGACTGTGCGGATTTTTCCTCGGGCGCAAAGTGGAAAGACGACGCCGGCAACGAATTCGTATTCAGGAACGAATCCAAGCCGCCGTTCGCCAAGAACGACCCCGAATGGAACGCCCAGGGCTACGCAAGGCTTTTAGCGAGAAGATGACATGGCAAAAAAGTTTATTTTCAAAATCAAATTAAAAAATGTAACGAAACCACTGGTGTGGAGACGCGTCGAAGTTCCTTGCAACCTTTCGTTCAAGAAATTCAGCGATGTCATTCTCCAGTCAATGGGGTGGATGGGAGGACATCTGTGGCAGTTTTTGGATAAAACATACAGAGGCGATGCAATCGCAATTCCCCATGAAGATGATTGGAACGAACCGATCGATGCCCGGAAACAAGCCCTAAGCAAGACTTTTAAAACTCCGAAGCAGAAAATGGTCTATATATACGATTTCGGGGATGAATGGGTTCACGAAATCGAACTGGAAGAGGTGATAGACAGCAAGGAAGCCGGAAGTTTTGTGCGCACGGCCAAGGGAAAATGTCCTCCGGAAGACTGTGGCGGTCCAATCGGCTATATGCAGCTGAAAAAGGCTTTAGCGAATCCGAAGTCATCGGAACATGCGGCGGAGAGAGAATGGCTCAAACTACAAGACGGCGAGGAATGGGACGCAACCACGGCGGATGTGAAACCCGGCGATCTCGTGGGAACCGAGGATTTCGACGAATTCTGACATTTCCCTGCAGGCTGCCCGGAAACGCGCCTTTTCTCGGAAAATTTACCCCGTTACCGCTGCAGCAAGCATCCGCGCGATGTCTTCCGGAGCTGAATTTCGGAGCAGCGCCTGGTTCATCTCGATTTCGAAACCGAGGTACCTTGTCTGCGAAAAAATCTTGCGGAGTGCGGTCGTGTGGCCGTCCGTCTTTCCAAGGTAGGGGTAGTTGAACCGGATGCGAAGTTCCGGAGCGTAGGCTTTCAAATTTTCCCGGAGCCTTTTTGCGAAAGCCGCTTCCTTTTTTCTAGCCGGATCATAAAGGATGCCTATATCGGCGTTGCGAATTTCACCGTTTAACTCCGGGGTGAAACTGTGAATCGAAAGATGCAGAATCGGCGCGGAATTCTTTCGCGCAAGTTCGCGCTTGGCGGCTCCGAGGAAAGCGTCGCGATAACCGTCGAAATAACCTTCCAAGAATTTCTTTTCGCTTTCGGAAATGTTTTCCGTGTATTCGGAATAGCGCTGGTTCCTGTCGCAGTTCCGGTTCAAGTCGATAGCGAGCCGCGTATAGGCTCCCTGGATGGCATAGGCGGGGCGGAGAATCTTGGCGAGTTCCCAAAAGACATCCACCGCTCCGATGTCATACGCGCGATGCGTCCCGAGAACTTTCTGGATTTCACGCCCCTTGAAGTAGCGGGACAGAAATTCCGGCACCGCGTTCGAAGCGTGTTCGCAACTGAGAAAAACGGAAAGATTCCGCTTAGCCATAGAGCGTGTTTTCCGCGAGCGACCGGGCAAGCCTTGCGTATTCGCGGACAAAGTCTTCCCGAGACGGTGCTGCGCCGAGCCTTTTGAAAAGGGCGCTCGCGAGCGTTCCGCGTTCGAGAATCCGTTCGAGGACTTCTTGCGAGTTTTCGGAAATGTTTCCGCGGACCTTTGCGAAAATTTCCTTCAGCAAATCCGAAGCCCGCATGGAAGCTTCCTTGATTCCAAACAGCCGAAGATAATCCGCATCGTCGATGACAGCGTTTTCGGCATCCTTGACTGTCGCAAAGAGGATACTCACCAGACGGTCCGTGTCAAACGCGCGCTGCAAAGCCTGGGAGGCAAAGGTTCCGTCCGCAAGAGCCTTGAGAATCGCCACTTCGAATTCCGCGATGGCGACATCCGCCTTGGGACATTCCTGGATATCGACCAGCCGGATTTCAATCGCTCCGCGGTCAAAGCGCGCAATGGCTCCGCGACTGTTCAGGAAAAAATGGTTCAGGAGCTTTTCCCGGTCAAATGGCGCAATGTCCTTTTCGATTTTTTCGAAGATGAACCGGTTGTAGTCCGCCTCGGAGAAAACCGCTTCGGGAATGACCTTGCCCGTGATACTCGGAATCTTTTCCTGGTTGTGGCGGTAAGTTTCGATACGCGCGTCCTTGAATCCGGTAAACTTTGAATCCAGATAAGGGCTCGAAGCGGCGACCGCCGGAATCAACGGAAGCAAGAGGCGGATTCCCGCATGGAGCACGCCGAATTCTTCATCCCCGGAAAAGGAAATGTTCAGGTGCGTCGATTGGAGATTCGCCCAGCCGTGACCGCGGCAGTCGAAAATGCGATTATACGCTTCGTAGATTTCGTTACAGTCGTAAGGCCAGAGGACTGTTTCCGTCATCGGGTTCATGAAAGGATGCGCGGCGGACGGGAGAAGTTCCCCGCCGACAGCCGAAAGTTTCTCGTTCGCGGAAAGGATTTCCCGGTGGAATTTTTCGTCCCAGCCGGCGAGCGTCGCCGTAGGCTCCGCACACTTGAATTCCAGGACATGCGAAACGAGTTCGTTCGAAAGCCCGACCGGTCCGTGTTCCACATCCGAAAGGTTCTCGCCGTTTTCGTCCTTGCCTAAAACCGCATCGACTTTGGGAAGGACCTTTTCCGAATCCTTGGAGACTATCATGTATTCGAGCTCAAGCCCGAACCGTTCAAAAATGTGCCAGGGTGATTTCATACAAACGAATCGATTCCGTGATGTTGCAGCAAGCGTTGCTGCGCCGAGTTCATGCGTTCCTCGATTCTGCGGCGCAGGGAATGCATGACGTTCAGATAGATTTTTTCGCCGCCGAGCTGGTCTTCGACGCCATCGTCAATGCTCGGGTTGTCATTCACTTCGATGACCATCGGCTTGCCGTCCACTTCCTTCAGATCGACGCCGTAGAGTCCGTTGCCGATGAGGGCCGCGACGCGGAGAGCCGCCTTGATGATTCCGTGGGGGACATCGTCGAGGGGTACGCAGTCGTAAAGCCCGCAGACCTCGTCCTTGTTCTTGGAATTCCAGTTGTAGATTTGCCAATGGTCCTTTGCCATGTAGTAGCGGC
Source organism: uncultured Fibrobacter sp. (assembly GCA_934691725.1). GTDB lineage: Bacteria > Fibrobacterota > Fibrobacteria > Fibrobacterales > Fibrobacteraceae > Hallerella. The sequence continues at coordinate 8,620 of CAKUTF010000033.1, forward strand.
ACGCGTAGAACGGGCGCCCGTCCAGGATGCCGATTCTCCAGTCGAACTTCGTCGGGGTAAATTCCTGCGCGATGATGAGATCGCTCCCTTCGAACATCTTGTCGAGCTGGGTCTGCAATTCCTCTTCGTTCTTGACTTTCACCACTCCCATGGAAAAGCTCGAATCCGGAGCCTTGAGAATCATCGGGAAGCCGATAGCCTTGGAAAGCTCGTGGCGGTTTTCGGAATGGGCGATAATCGTATGCGGAGCAGGGATTTTGCCGACGGTCATCAGCTCCTGCAGATAGACCTTGTTCGAGCAGCGGAGAATGCTGTCCGGATCGTCGATGACGGCGATGCCTTCGGACTGGGCGCGTCTCGCGAACGCATACGTGTGATGGTTCACGTTTGTCGTTTCCCGGATGAAAAGCGCATCGAATTCCCCGACTCGGTGATAATCCTTTTTCGTAATCAGTTCGACGCGGAAACCCGTCTTTTCCGCAGCCGCGATAAACTTCTGGATGGCCTTGGCGTTCGACGGCGGTTCCTTTTCGTCGGGATTGACCAAAATGGCGAGGTCGTAGAGATATTCGTCCGGGTGCGCCGACGTGAAACGGCTCTTGTCAAAATACTCCTTCGCAAACTGGTCGACCATTTCCAGGTGGGATTCGGGAATCTCGTTCACGCAGATGGGGCCGATGCTCTGGATGAGCCACTTCTTCTTGAAGACAAAATGTGCCCGGAGCAATGGCGCCTGGAAAAGGCGGTAAAGTTCCTCGGACAGTTCGAGATATTGCAGGCTCACGTTCTGCCCGAAGTAAATCGACAGCGTAAACTCGGTGCCGGTAAGCTTTCTCAGGCTCTTCTGGATGAGATCGTCTATCTCGTCCGAAATGTTCTTGACAACCGCCGGCGCCTTGAAGTCCCGAATGCTCTTGACGTTCGGAATTACCTTATGACCGCGCGCCTCCGCAAGGAGCGAGACATAATAGCCTTTGCTCTGGTAGCTGTAATCCTTGCAGAGATTGAAAACGCGCACGTTGCGCATCATGGTGTAATCGGTTTTCGTCAGGTAGTCCTTTGCCGAGACGATATCGACTTCCGGGACATGGAACTTCCAGTTCTTCGGGTTGTTTACAACAATGATCTTTTTCATTTTTTCTTTGGCTGGATGGCGAGAATCAGGCTATCGTAGGTGAGAATGCCTAGCAAGATGCTGTGCACCAGACGATTGCGTTCCACTTCGTAATAGTTGTTGTGGGCAATCGGGTTGGTGCTGTCCGGGTCGGCGATGAGAAACTTCTTCTCGTCGTTTTCGCCATAGACGACGATAAAATGTCCCATCGGGTCGCCGTGAATATCGTCGAAGACGGACATGTTTTCCGAATTCGTATATTCGCGCTTGCTCTGGTATAGAAATGTAGTAGAAACGCCGGCGATGAGCGGGACGTCCTTTTTGAAGTAGCGGTCGAAAAGCCCGGGCCTAAAGTCCTTGAGGTTGATGACGCCGCCCGCTTCGAGAAAGCGGATATACGCCTTGATGGCAAGCCGGAGCTTCGCGCGTTTCTTCGCGGCGTATTCCAGCCGGAGCTTTTCGGCAAGCTCCCCCATGGAAAGATCGACCCATGTCGGGTCGAAAATCTGCAGGTTTACGGAATGGATTGTCGCATCGAAGCCACGCTTGAGCGCGTCTAGGCCCAAAAACACACCCAATGTTCCGCCCCCTTCGAGCATTTCGATTTCGCCGATCAGCTTGGGGAGGGAAATTTTATAGCCGTAGTGTTGGTAGATGGCATGGAGACTGGTCGGTCCGCATGTCACATCGTCCGGCTGGGGAAGAATTTTGACATTCATGGATTTTGCCTAAGAAAAGAATCCCTTGACTTTTTCAAGCAGGCTGTCATCCTTCGCGGTGTCCTTGTCCTTGCGAAGTTCGGCAAGCTGCTTGTAAAGATCCTTTTCCTTCGATGAAAGGTCCGTCGGAATGGAAGCGTTCACCTCGACAAAGAGGCTTCCGCGGCTTCTGCCGTTGAGCGGAGGCAGCCCCTGTTCCTTTAAGCGGAACACGGATCCGGGCTTCGTCCCCGCCTGGATCTTGATGGAAACCTCTCCGCCTTCGAGCGTCGGAATGCGCTGCGTCCCGCCTAAGGCAAGCTTATAGACCGGGATGTCGATCGAACAGTGCAGATCGTCGCCTTCGCGCGTGTAAAAGTCGTCCTTCTTTTCGGTGATAACGACGAGAAGGTCTCCCGATGCGCCGCCACGCGGTCCCGAATGGCCTTCGCCGCGGAGCGTCAGGTACTGGCCTTCCGAAATGCCTACCGGAATCTTGATGGATATGGTTTCCTCTTCGAGATTTCGACCTTCGCCGTGGCAGACGGAGCACGGCTTTCCGATGACTTCGCCGAGACCGCCACAATCCGGACAGGTCGTTTCGCTGACCATCTGGAAAAACGAACGGGTAACGCGTTGTATGCGTCCCGTACCCTTGCACGTCGGGCATGTCTTGACATCCGATCCGCCTTTACCCGCGCATTCCGTACAAGGCGCATAGCGTTTCAGGCGAACCTTCTTGGTCGTTCCCGTGAGAATTTCCTTGTAGGAAAGGGCAATCCGAATCTGGAGATCCTGGCCGCGCGGAGGACCTTGGCGAGAAGCTCTCGACGATCGCCCGAATCCGCCAAAACCGCCACCAAAAATATCGCCGAACTGGCTGAAAATATCTTCAAAATTGTTGAAACCGCCGCTGAAGCCGCCAGCGCCTCCGGCCCCGCCCGGCATCGCATGGCCGAACTGGTCATACTGGGCGCGTTTTTTCGGGTCGGAAAGGACTTCATAGGCTTCGACCGCCTCCTTGAACTTTTCCTCCGCTTCCTTGTTCCCGGGATTCTTGTCCGGGTGATACTTGATGGCGAGCTTTTTGTAGGCGTGCTTGATGTCGTCCGCGCTAGCGTCCTTTGCAACGCCCAATACTTCGTAGTAATCTCGTTTCTCTGCCATAATCCGTTCCGTATAAAAATGAATGATTCAAATATAAAAGGATTTCCCTTCCTCGCGAAAGGAAAATCCTCGGTATTTTTAATCTGCAAGAAGCATTATTTCTTCTTGTCGTCGTCGACAACCGTGTAGTCGGCGTCAATCGGACCGTCGTCCTTGCCGTTTCCCTTCGGGGCTTCGCTGGCATGCGGAGCGGAAGACGCTTCCGCGGAAGGTCCGCCCTGGGCGGCACCGGCCATCGAGGAAATCATGCTCTGCAGCTTGTTCACCGCGGCATCGATTTCATCCTTCGAACCGTTTTCCTTCTTGTCCTTGATTTCCTGGATAGCGGCCTCGAGCTGGCTCTTGGTGTCCGCCGGAATCTTGTCGCCGACTTCCTTCAGTTGCTTTTCGGCCTGATAGACAGTCTGTTCGGCGCGGTTCTTCGCATCCTCGCGTTCGCGGTCCGCCTTGTCCTTTTCAGCGTTCGCCTCGGCATCCTTCTTCATGCGCTCGATGTCCGCTTCGGAAAGGCCGCTCGAAGTCGTAATCTTGATAGACTGTTCCTTGCCGGTTTCCTTGTCCTTTGCGCTGACGTGGACGATGCCGTTCGCGTCGATGTCGAAAGTAACTTCGATCTGGGGCACTCCACGCGGCTTCGGGCTGATGCCGGTGAGGTCAAAATGTCCAAGCGTGCGGTTGTCGCGGGCGTATGTGCGTTCGCCCTGCAGAACGTGAATCGTCACGGCGGACTGGTTATCTTCGGCAGTGCTGAACACCTGGCTCTTCTTGGTCGGAATGGTCGTGTTGCGGTCGATGAGCTTCGTCATCACGCCGCCGAGCGTTTCGATACCCAAGGAAAGCGGGGTCACGTCGAGCAGAAGGACATCCTTCACGGAAGAATCTCCCGAAAGGACCGCTCCCTGGACAGCCGCACCGATTGCGACGACTTCGTCCGGGTTTACGCCCTTGTTCGGTTCCTTGCCGAAAAATTCCTTGACCTTCGCCTGGACCGCCGGAATACGGGTCGATCCGCCGACGAGAATCACCTCGTCAATGTCGGAAAGGCTCAGTCCCGAATCCTGCAGGCACTTTTTGCACGGTCCGACAGTACGCTCCACCAGGTGAGCGGTGATCTGGTCGAACTTAGCGCGCGTAAGCGTCAGGTCCAAATGTTTCGGGCCCGTGGCGTCCGCCGTGATGAACGGCAGGTTGATGTTCGTCGAAGTAGTCGCGGAAAGATCGATTTTCGCCTTTTCCGCAGCATCTTTCAACCGCTGCAAGGCCATCTTGTCGCTTTTCAGGTCAATGCCCGGATTCGTCTTCTTGAATTCGTCGTTGATCCAGTCGATGATGACTTCGTCGAAATTGTCTCCGCCGAGCATCGTATCGCCGTTAGTCGCCTTGACGGTGAACATGCCATCGTCGATTTCAAGGATGGAAATATCGAAAGTTCCACCGCCGAGGTCATAGACAGCGACCTTTTCGCTCTTTTTCGAATCGAGACCGTAGGCGAGCGCCGCAGCGGTCGGTTCGTTCACGATACGGAGAACGTCAAGTCCCGCAATCTTTCCCGCATCCTTTGTCGCCTGGCGCTGAGAATCGCTGAAGTAGGCGGGCACGGTTATCACGGCCTGCGTAACAGGCTGTCCCAGATAGTCTTCAGCAGTTTTCTTCATCGCCTGCAGGACCATCGCCGAAATCTCGGGAGGCGCAAATTCCTTGTCTCCGACCTTTACGCGAAGCAGGTCGTTGCCCGAGCCGACAATCTTGTATGGCATATGTTTTTCCGCATCGCTGCATTCCCCGGCGCGACGCCCCATAAACCGCTTGATGGAATAGATCGTGTTTTCCGGATTGGTAATCGCCTGGCGCTTCGCGACATGACCGACCAGACGTTCGCCGTTCTTGCCGAAAGCGACGATGGACGGAGTCGTACGGAAACCTTCCGCGTTGGCGATGACGACAGGCTTGCCACCTTCCATGACGGCGACGCAGCTGTTTGTCGTCCCCAAATCAATACCGATAATCTTACTCATAGATGAATCTCCTTAATTTTTTTTCGCACTTGAATTAGCAAAATGCGTGCCAATATTTGAAGTGCCTTAAATTTGTTGTTTTGACGGTTCCTTTCGGGAAACGTTTCATTTTGAAGCGGCACCGGAAGAGACAATGACCTTCGCCGTCTTCAAAAGCTTGTTCTTGAGCTTGTAGCCTTTCTGGAAGACCTGAATCACGTGGGATTCGGGAATCTTGTCCGAGGCTTGGCGCATGAGGGCTTCATGGTAGTTCGGGTCAAAAGGTTTCCCGACCGGATCGAGCTGTTCTAGGCCCGCATCCTTCAAAATCTTCGCGAACTGGTCGTGAATCATCTGGATGCCCTTGGCGAAAGCGTCGTAGTCTTTTTGCTTGTTGTTGTCCGGATGGGCGGCGCGCTCAAAATTGTCGAGGACTTCCGAAAGCTTTTCGAGAAGCTTGGCATTTGCCGTATCGATTAAATCCAGCTGCTCCTTGGCGGTCCGACGGCGAAAATTGTCGAATTCCGCCATCAGGCGAACATAGCGATCCCTGCTTTCGGCAACTTGCGCCTTGAGCGTTTCGATTTCCGCTTTGGCCTTGTCGAGTTCGGAGGCTTCGCCGTGCCCTGCGCTTTCTTTTTTCGCCTCGGCTTTTTCGGCATTTTGATCGGCGGATTTTTCGTTTGCGGAATTCATCGCGTCTTCCGCTTTCTTGACGATATCGTCGTTTTCGGGGATATTCTGGTTTTCTTCGGACATGAGTTACCTTCAATCATTTAAACTTTGAAATTTTAATAGCAAAATGTGTGCCATTTGTACTTTGACGGAAAAGCCCGCGAGTGGCTGAAAATTCCGTTTAATTTTGAAACGGTTCGTTTTAAAAACAGCACAGCGCCGCGATTGCGGCGCTGTGCCTGTCCAACGGAATCTGGAACGATTACATCATTCCGCCCATTCCGCCGCCCATGCCCTGCGGCATCGGAGCGGGCTTGTCTTCCTTCTTTTCAGCGATAACGCAGTCCGTCGAGAGAAGCATCGACGCAATGGAAGAGGCGTTCTTCAAAGCGGTCTTGGTCACCTTCGCCGGATCGATAACGCCAGCCTTGATGAGGTCTTCGTAGGAGTCCGTCTTGGCGTTGTAGCCGAAGCCGTCCTTTCCTTCCTTGACCTTGTTCACGATGACGGAATCTTCGAGACCCGCATTCTTCACAATCTGGCGAAGCGGTTCTTCGATCGCGCGACGGATGATCTTTGCCCCCGTCTGTTCATCGGCGTTGTCGAACTTGAGTTCGTCAATCGCGCTTGCCGCACGGATGAGCGCCACTCCACCGCCCGGAACGATGCCTTCTTCGACAGCGGCACGGGTTGCATGCATCGCATCATCGACGCGATCCTTCTTTTCCTTCATTTCGACTTCGGTTGCGGCTCCGACCTTGATCACGGCAACACCCCCGGCAAGCTTCGCCAAACGTTCCTGGAGCTTTTCACGGTCGTAATCGCTGGTCGTCGTCTCGATCTGCTTCTTAATCTGACCGACACGGGCCTTGATCGCGGCAGCATCGCCTGCGCCTTCGACAATCGTCGTGTTGTCCTTGGTGATGGTGACGGACTTGGCGCGTCCGAGAACCGTAATCGGAGCGTCTTCGAGCTTTGCACCCGTCTCTTCCGAGACGAGCTGTCCACCGGTCAGGATGGCGATATCCTGGAGCATCGCCTTGCGACGGTCACCGAATCCCGGAGCCTTGACTGCGGCGACTTTCAGCGTTCCGCGGATCTTGTTTACGACGAGCGTAGCGAGAGCCTCTCCATCGACATCTTCGGCAACGATGAGGAGCGCCTTGCCCTGCTTCGCGACCTGTTCGAGAATCGGAAGCAGGTCCTTCATGGAACTAATCTTCTTGTCGTAGAGCAGGATGAACGGATCTTCGAGGTTTACTTCCATCGTTTCCGTGTTGGTCGCGAAATACGGGGAAAGGTAGCCGCGGTCAAACTGCATTCCTTCGACGACATCGAGAGTCGTTTCGGCTGTCTTCGATTCTTCGAGAGTGATGACACCGTCCTTTCCGACCTTTTCCATCGCACCGGCGAGAAGTTCACCGATTTCGGCATCGTTGTTTGCGGAAATCGTCGCGACCTGCGCAATGTGCTCCTTGCCGTTGACCTTGACGGCCATCTTCGAAAGCTTTTCGATGACGGCGTTTACCGCACGGTCCATGCCGCGCTTGATGTCCATCGGGTTTGCGCCCGCTGCGACGTTCTTGAGTCCTTCGCGGGTAATCGCCTGAGCGAGAACCGTCGCGGTCGTTGTTCCGTCACCGGCGGTGTCGCTCGTCTTGCTTGCGACTTCCTTCGCCATCTGGGCGCCGAGATTTTCGTAAGTGTCTTCGAGTTCGACTTCCTTCGCGACAGTAACGCCATCCTTTGTAACGTTCGGGGCACCGTAAGATTTGCCGATCATCACGTTACGGCCCTTGGGACCCAAGGTGACCTTTACCGCGTTGGCGAGCTTATCGACGCCCTTCATCAACGCTTCACGGGCGGCCACGTCAAATTTCAGTTGTTTTGCCATTTTTAATTCTCCTAGTCAATAAATTCTGATTTCTGTTGCCTGTTAGAGGATTGCGAAGATATCGCTTTCGCGGACGATCAGATAGTCCTTGCCTTCGACCGCAACTTCGGTTCCGCTGTACTTGCCGTAGAGGACCTTGTCGCCGACTTTCACATCCATCGCGACCGTCTTGCCGCATTCGTCCTTCTTGCCGGGACCGACAGCAATGACCGTTCCCTGCATCGGCTTTTCCTTTGCGTTGTCGGGAATGTAGAGACCGCTTTCGGTTTTCGCTTCTGCCGGAGCGGGTTCGATTAAAACTCTGTCTGCAAGTGGCTTGATCATAATGATGTTTACCTCGTTTGTTGAAAATTTCGCCGCCTTGTACGGCTTTTTTGTTCGCCCTTTGCTATGCAAGAATCGTGCCAACGCATATTTTTGCGGAAAATTCGAAATTTACGGACAGAAGACGTTTGAAAACGAAAATCTGTTTCAGCGAACGTTTCAATTTGAAACGATTTGACGTTTCTAAAGCTCTTTTCTGAATTGAAAAAGACAAAGTCACCCTAGCGCTTTTCTATATTGTCCCTGCAAACTAAAACGCGAGGTTCCCGATGAGCTATCAGTCCAAAGCCGAAAAAAACTTTCATAATCTGGCCGCCAATCCTTATCCCGGTCGAGGCATCGTACTCGGAACCTCTCCGGACGGCAAGTCCCTTGTCCAGGTTTACTGGATCATGGGACGTAGCGAAAACAGCCGGAACCGCGTCTTTGAACTGGAAGATTCGGGATTTGTCAGGACGCGTGCCTTTGACGAAAGCAAGCTTTCCGATCCGCACCTGATTATCTACTATCCGGTGCGCAGCCTGCCGAACGCCCACATCGTAACGAACGGGGACCAGACCGATACGATTTTCGACGCGCTCCGCCTGGGCGGAACCTTTGAAAGCGCCCTTTCGACTAGGGAATACGAAGACGACGCCCCAAACTTTACGCCACGCATTTCGGGCATCACCTACCGCGAACCGAATCCGTACATCTACCAGCTTTCGATTCTCAAGTCCGCAGACAACTCGGAAGAAGCGGGCTGCATCCGCGAAACGTTCAGCTACGAGAAGGCTCTCCCGGGGCTCGGGCATTTCGTCTCGACCTACGTAACGAACGGAAACCCGATTCCCTCCTTTGAAGGCGTTCCCCAATGGATGCCGATTTTCGATTCCGCGGAAAAGACGCTCGACGCTTACTGGAACGCCCTGGACGCTTCGAACAAGGTTTCCCTTCTGGTGAAATGGATAGACAGGGAAACCTTTGCCGCCAAGACGCTTATCGTAAACAAGCTGGGATAGTTTTTTGACATGGAATACAAAAAGGCTTTGCGTGAGAGCAAGGCCTTTTTCCGTTTTATTTTCGCCCGTCCTATTTTCGGAGAGCGGAAAGGAACTCCTTGAGGCGCGCGTCTTTTGGATTATCGAAAACTTCTTCGGGCGTGCCGTCTTCCTTGATGATGCCGTCGGCAAGGAAGAGTACCCGGTTAGCGACTTCGCGGGCGAAACCCATCTCGTGCGTCACGACTACCATCGTCATCCCGGAATCGGCAAGGCTTTTCATCATCTTGAGCACTTCGCCGACCATTTCCGGATCGAGCGCGCTGGTCGGTTCGTCAAAAAGAATCGCTTCGGGATTCATGGCGAGGGCGCGTGCGATGGCTATCCGCTGTTGCTGCCCACCGGAAAGCTGTGCCGGGTAATGGTTCGCCCGGTCGGAAAGCCCGATCCGTCCGAGAAGTTCAAGCGATTTCGCTTCGGCTTCGGAAACGGTCATCTTCCCGAGCTTGACCGGGGCGAACATGATGTTCTTTTGCGCGGTCATGTTCTTGAACAGGTTGAACTGCTGGAAAACCATGCCGATGCGTTCGCGGACGAGATGGCTCGGAACATCCTTCGCGAGAATGCTCTTGCCGTCGAGCAGAATGTCGCCTCCAGTCGGACGTTCTAGAAGATTCAGCAGACGCAAGAACGTCGATTTGCCGCAGCCGGAAGGCCCGATGACCGCGATAACATCGCCCTTGTGAATGTCAAGGGAAATGTCCTTCAAAATTTGCTTGTCCCCGTAGGACTTGCCGAGGTTCTTGATCTCGATGAGAATTTCACGGTTATCGTTCATTTTTCTTCAACCTTTTTTCGAGGCGGGCAACGCATGCCGAAAGGCCCGCGACGAGGATAAAATAGATGGCTGCGACGGCGAGAAGCGGAAGCATCGCTTCGTAAGTCGTGCTGCGGATGATGTCGCCGGCGCGCGTCAAGTCCGTAAGCCCGATGTAGCCGCAAATCGACGTTTCCTTGATGAGGGAAATGAATTCGTTGGTGAGAGCGGGCAGGGAGTTTTTCGCGGCCTGCGGATAGACGATCGAAACGAGAATCGTACGGAAGCGGAGCCCGAGACTGCGCCCCGCTTCGATTTGCCCCGGATCGACCCCCTTGATCCCTCCGCGGATGATTTCGGAAACGTAAGCCCCCGAATTGATTCCGAACGCGATAATCGCGACCAAAATCTTGTTGATGTTCACCGACGAGAAGACGATGTAGTAAATGATCAGCAGCTGGACCATCATCGGCGTTCCGCGGACAATCGCGACATAGGCCTTTCCGAGCGCATTCAAAATCTTGAAGCTGCCGTTCATTTCGTTGTTCGCCCGGACGACCGCGATAAGGAAACCCACAAATATGCCGAAAAGCGCCGCGAAAAAGGAAATGAGTAGCGTGTTACCAAGCCCCTGGACGATATACTTCCAACGCGCATCCTTGACAAAGTTCTTGTAGAAATGGTCCCCGAAGCTTTCCCCAGAAACCGCTTTCGAATCGCCGCGGACTACGACCACGACCTTGTTCTCTGCGTAAGTATCGGTGAAATTGATGGATTGCTTCCGTTCTTCGGTAACGGTAAATCCGGCAAAGCCGACATCCGCCTTGCCCGAGCTTATCGCATTGATGATGGCGTCGAATTCAATATCCTGGATTTCGAGAGAACGTCCAAGATAATCCGCGATGTATTTGCAGATTTCGATGTCGATGCCGACAATGCCTTCTCCCGTGTGGTATTCGTATGGCGGAAACTGTGCATTGGTCGAAAGGATTAGCTTTGGAGCGTCCTTGACCGTTTGGGTATAGTGGAAATTGCCGTTCTTATTAATATAGGTGTTGAAGATGGAATCATAAGTTCCATCGGACTTGAGCTTGCGGATTGCCGCATTTACGCTGTCGAGAAGCGCCTCGTTTCCCTTGGCGACAACGCCGGCATAAGTTTCTTCGACAAAAATTTCGTCGAGGATCCGCAGCGATGGATTCTGTTCGACAAACGCCTTGGCCGGCTGGTCGTCGCTGAGGACCGCGTCGATTTTTCCCTGGAGAAGCGCCTGGATTGCGTCGGCGAGCTTCGTGTAACGTTCCACCTGAATCTTGGCGGTATCGCCTCCGAAGTCGGAAGCATAGATGTCCGCCGTGTTGCCTATCTGGACGCCGACTTTCTTGTGGCCGAGATCGTTTACGCAAAAAACCTTGTTTTCCAAGGCTTTGTCGTTGCTACATGCCGCAATGGATAGAAGTATCGCTGAAGCGGCAAGAATCTGGAATATTTTTCGAATCATTTTCAGGTTGCGGTTAATTGTGGAAAATCCGAATATAGGATATTTTCAGGCGTTGAATCAGGGTGTCCAGTGAAAAATTGCGTTTTATCGACAGGGACCTGTCTCAACCAGAGCTTTCTCGCATGGATTTGTTTTTCTGAAGAAAGTTTGTTATATTTGAATTGTCTTCTCACTTGGGGGTGCTCTGGTTTCGACAGGGCTGCTGAAGTGTGAGTTGCGTGCCGAGGGTCTGGTTGGCCTCGTAAAAAAACCGGAAAACAATAAGTGCTAACGAAGAATACGCACTCGCTGCTTAATCAATAGCAACGCCGGAACCTCTCCCCCTCCCACGGGAAAAGGATTTCCGGTCGCAATGTGGGATAGGAATGCGTCATGTTCCGGGGCGCGGTCCGAAACTTTCGGAGCTGGCTGGAATTTGCGCCGACCTTCTCGGGCGTGAAAACCGGCGAGAACTTAAATACGAAGGAAACGCACGTAGGAATGAACAGGGATGCGGTTTTGGACAGGAGTTCGACTCTCCTCACCTCCACTTCAAACGACAGTCGCCTTTTCGAGGTGGCTGTTTTTGTTTGGAAAATTTGGCAAAAGCCTTAACGGATTGCCCTGAAAAATTCCCGGAGTTTTAGCGGATCTTTTTTTCCGGGAAATTTTTCAAGCGAAGAGGACAAATCGACCAATTCGGGCTGAAAACGCTCGACAATTTCTCCGATATTTTCGGGCGAGATGCCCCCGGCCATCCAGAGCGCATTTTTTTGCCGGACCGTATCGACAAGAGAGTCCGCGATCCGCATCCCCGTTCCGCCGACGATTTCGGGATGGAACGCATCGACAAGCGTTCGGGGGCAGGACAGCCGGTAGTTTTTCCGGAGGTCTTCCGCCTGGGATTCAGTCTGGATGCGTTTCGCTTCATAGCATCCAAAACTGGAGTTTTCCGATCGGGGCGGGCAACCGTGGAACTGGACACCGTCGAGAATTCCATCGCTTGCAAGCGCAATGGCGACGGCTTCTTCGGGAGAACCGCTTTCCGCGACGACTCCGACGAGAAGCGGCTTCGCGTCGCCAAATTTTTCGTCAAGTTTTTGCGATATTTCCCGGACGGATTGTTCGCTGGCCTTTCTTGTACTTTTGGCGTAAAAAACAAATCCCAGCATGTCCGCTCCGAGTTCCGCTGCGAGAATCGCATCATCGGCGTTCGTGATGCCACAGATTTTCGCAAGAGGCTTCCCGGGAAAACTTTTGCGGACAGATTCCCGCGATTCCGCAACGCGCTTCCAGAATGTTCCGTAGTGGTCAGGTCCTGCGCCAAGGAAAGCCTTTACCAAGTTTCGCGCACTATCGGGATTCCTGGCGGCGGCTTCTCCGACGAGAATTCCGTCGAAACCGAGTTTTCTTGCAAAGGCTGCATCTTCGGGCGAAAGAATCCCGCTTTCAAAAACAGCCCTTTGGCCTAAATGCTTGCGGAACGCGGCAGGAATCAGCGGATCCATCGCAAAGGTTTTTAAATCCCGGGCGTTTACGCCGGAAACCGTCACCCCGTCCTTCTGCACGAGCTTCAACTTGCGCAGGTCGTCCTCGGTGCGGACTTCGACAAAGGGAGTCAGCCCGAGTTCCCGGGCGCGTCCTGCCATCTTTCGAAGATTTTCGTCCGAAAGAATCCTAGCGATGAGAAGAACGGCATCCGCGCCGAAATCGTATGCGACATCGATTTCTTCGGGAACGAGAAGAAAATCCTTGCGAAGAATCGCAACGTCCGGAGCACCGCAAGCGACACACTCCAAATCGGCAAGCGAACCGTGAAAATAGTTCAATTCCGTGAGGACGGAAATGGCGGACGTTCCCGCCGCAGCATATTTTTGGGCAGTCGCTTTGGGATCGAGACCCATCGCAATATTTCCCTTCGACGGGGAAGACCGCTTTATTTCGAGAATGGTTCCGGGCTTTTCGATAAAAGGATGCAGTGGACGGTTGCGCGTAGGGCGGCTGATTCCAAAAGAAATTCCTTGGCGTTCCATATCCGCTTTACGTTTTGCGACGATTTCCGCAAGAATGTCTCGGCTCATCTTTTACCTGCAAAATTTTCCACAAAAATAGAAAAGGCGACCATAACGGTCACCTCTTGGAGAACGGAAAACCGCTTTAAATCCCGAAAGCCTCGTTAGCGGCATCAGCTGACGTTGCCGAGTTCACCGATCCGGTCTGGTTTTTAGACTTTTTCGCTTCAGCTTCTTTTGCCATTTCGCGCTCTTCCGCCTCTTTATGGCTGAGCATCGTGAGGCGGTTTGCCTTAAACTTGTCCATGGCAATCGTGGTGGGCTTCATCGTGAGCTGGAGATATCCTTCGCGAGCCTGTTCGTTGATAAAGCGAGCTTCTTGCGCCATCATTACGACAGCCCGGAAAGTGGAACCTTTGCAGGCTTCACTTGCATAAATATCGTCAAGGTAAACGCGATGATTGGACATAAGCCACCTTGTAAAGTTTAGAAGAGGGAGAGGGATTCGAACCCTCGTTACAGTTAAGTAAACACGCTTTCCAAGCGTGCGCCTTCAACCACTCGGCCATCCCTCCAAAGGATGCGCTCCAAAGATAGTAAAAAGCTTTGGATTTTGTCAAGCCTTCATTGAAGATTTTTTTAGGACACCGCGGACGTCTAAGTTTAAGGGAGTAGGGAACAGGGATGAGGGATTAGTCCGCAGACGTCTAGGCTTTTGGGAAACGATAAGCGGGACGCGGGATTCAGAACTTAGTTGAGAGAACTTAGAGCTTAGAATAGCGGACAGAGCTGCAGACGTTAAACTTCCGAGAAGCAAGAGCATAGACGTCTGCAAATCGAAGCTCTCGGCACTAAGCTCTGAACACCTTCCAAGATGACGTCGAAAGTAAAAGTCCGCTCAGAAGCCCCTTGTCCCGTTTATCGTGTTCCATGTCCCGCTTACCATTTAACGGCTATCAACTGATTTCTGTTTCCTGTTTTCTCTCAACTAAGCTCTCAGTTCTAAGTTCTAACAACCCCTATTCCCTTTTCCCTGGCTACAGCCAATTGCTAACTGCTCATTGCTAATTGCTCATTGCTAATTGCTCATTGCTAATTGCTCATTGCTAATTGCTCATTTCTAACTGCTTGCTAGCCACTGACCACTGATTCCTGACAACTTATGGTTCGCTAAAATGTCAATTTCTCATTTCTCATTACTCATTACTCATTTCTAATTCCTAACTAATCCCTCATCCCTCTCGCCGTGTCCCGTTTTAACTCCTGATTCCTGAATCCTGATTTCTTTTAGCTATCAACAGAAAACCAACCGCAGGACACCTCAATCCGGCAACAATACCGCCAGCAATTAACTATATTACAGGTTGGAATATTTCCACAAGGACACAAATATGACTTTGAATCCTCTCGCCGAATCACTCAACAGCGAACTTTCCGCTAACGGCGCATCCATTTTCCAGATGCTTTCCCAGAAGGGCAAGGCGATTTTCTTCCCGAGCAAGGGAATCCTTGGACAAGGCGGCGAAGCAAAAGGAAAGGAAATCAATGCGACCATTGGAACGGCACTCGAAGACGACGGCTCCCCGCTAGTCCTTCCTAGCGTCCAGAAGTCATTAAACCTTCCAAAAACAGCATTTCTCTATGCGCCGAGCTTCGGAAACCCCGAACTCCGCGACGCCTGGAAAGCCCAGATTCTCCGCAAGAACCCGAGCCTCGAAGGCAAGTCGTTCTCCCGCCCGGTCGTCTCCGCGGCGCTCACCCACGCTATTTCCATCGCGGGTTACCTCTTCCTCGACAAGGGCGACAAGGTCTTGATACCGGACCTTTACTGGGACAATTACGAGCTCGCGCTCGAAAACGCCTACGGAGCGGAAATCGATACGTTCGAAACATTCGAAAACGGCGGTTTTAACGTCAAGGCCCTCGAAAAAGCGCTAGAAAAGGACGGAGTCGGAAAGAAAGTCGTCCTCCTCAACTTCCCGAACAACCCGACAGGATACACCGCAACCGAAAAGGAAGCGGAACAAATTGCGGACGTGCTTGTCCGTTCCGCGGGCAAGGGAAACAAGATCGTGGCCCTGCTCGACGACGCCTATTTCGGGCTGGTCTATGAAGAAGGCGTAACCAGGGAATCGCTTTTCACGAAGCTGCTCGATGCGCACAGGGACATTCTCGCGGTCAAGCTCGACGGTCCGACAAAGGAAGACTACGTCTGGGGTTTCCGCGTAGGATTCATTACGTTCGGTTTCAAGGGCGCCACCCCGGAACAGCTCAAGGCTCTCGAAAGCAAGGCCGCGGGCGCCATCCGCGGGAACATTTCGAACGCCCCGAGCATTTCCCAAAAAATTCTCCTCGAAGCCTACAAGAGTCCGGAATACGTTTTGGAAAAAGAGCAAAAATACGCCGTGCTCAAGAAACGCTACGATGTCATCAAGAAGACCCTCGCCGAACATCCCGAATACAGGGACGCCTTCGAACCGATGCCGTTCAACAGCGGTTACTTTATGTGCGTAAAGCCGAAAGGCGTCGATGCGGAAGCGGTCCGCGTGGAACTTCTCAAAAATTACAGCACCGGGACCATCATGCTGAAAGGTCTTCTGCGGCTAGCCTTCTCCGCCGTCCCGACCGACAAGCTCCCGAAACTTTTCGAAAACGTTTACCGGGCGATCCTCGCCCTCACCCACCAAAAACCATAGGAGATTTCAATGGCCGACCTCGCTACCTTGAATTACGAAGGAAAGTCCTACCCGCTTTCTGTTGTGACCGGAACGGAAAACGAAAAAGCTATCGACATTTCCAAGCTCCGCAAGGAATCCGGGCTAGTGACGCTCGACTACGGTTATACCAATACGGGCAGCACAAAGAGCCAGATCACTTTCGTCAACGGGGAAAAGGGAATCCTCCGGTATCGCGGTTACAACATCGAGGACCTGGCGGCTTACACGACCTTTCCGGAAACCGCCTGGCTTCTCATCTACGGTGAGCTTCCCACTCGCGAACAGCTCGGCACGTTCCGCAGGCTACTGACCGAGAATGCGCTCATCCACGAGAACCTGCTCAACTTCTTCCGGGAAATGCCTCCGTCCGCCCACCCGATGGGAATCCTCGGCGCGGTAGTCAATGCGCTCGGACTTTTCACCCCGCGCTTCTACGACGACGAAAGCAAGCAGGACGCGTTCAACCTGACCGTCGCGAGCCTCATTTCCAAGGTTCGCACCATCGCCGCATTTTCCTACAAGGCGAGCATCGGCGAACCATTCGTCTATCCCGATGCGGAAAAAAGCTACTGTTCGAATTTCCTCAACATGATGTTTTCGAGCAAGGCGAAACCCTACAACGTCGATCCGCTGTTCGTCCATGCGCTGAACGTCCTTCTCATCGTCCACGCGGACCACGAACAGAACTGTTCCACATCGACCGTCCGGATGGTCGGAAGCTCCCAGGCGAGTTTGTACGCAAGCGTCTGCGCGGGCATCTGCGCACTGTGGGGACCGCTCCACGGCGGAGCGAACCAGGCGGCTCTCGAAACGCTCATGAAAATCCACCAGAGCGGTCTCACCGTCAAGCAGGTCATCGAACGGGCAAAGGACAAGCAGGATCCGTTCAAGCTCTACGGTTTCGGGCACCGCGTCTATAAGAATTACGACCCGAGGGCAAAGGTCCTGAAAGGACTCGTCCACACGATTTTCGACAGGGAACATATCGCGGACCCGCTGCTCGATATCGCCTCCGAACTCGAAGAAGCCGCGCTCAAGGACGAATACTTCATCGAGCGGAAGCTCTACCCGAACGTCGATTTCTACTCGGGCATTCTCTACCACGCGATGGGGATTCCCACGAATATGCTCACCGTCATGTTCGCCATCGGACGCCTCCCCGGATGGATTGCCCACTGGAAAGAGATGCACGACGATCCGCAGTCGAAAATCAACCGTCCGCGGCAAATCTACACGGGATATTCCGCGCGCCCGTGGCTCCCGATCGACGACCGATAAGGTTCAAGTTTTTTAGCCGAACGCCTGTCCCTCGCGCAGGCGTTTTTCATTTTGCAGCCAGTGCATCGTTTCAAAAGGCTTTTCCATTGATTTTTTATCCATGGGACTTTTTTCCCATGCGAGACAAAAACAGATAAAAGAATATTTTGAATGATTATGCAAAAAAAAGACCATACCGTGCAGAAGAGCAAATTGAAAAACTTGGCCATATTCGGAATGTTCGCCTTTGCTTCGGCAATTGCAACGCCAGACCCGAATTTCCATATCTATATCGCATACGGGCAATCCAACATGGCGGGTGCCGGCGACATTCGCGATGGAATCGACAATGTAGAACACCCTCGCTACAAGATGTTTGCAACGACCGAGTGCAGCGGCAATTTCCATCCAACGGGAATAGCCAACGGAAGCACGATCAATCGACCGGTTGTGGGAGAAATCTACCCCGCCATCCCCCCGATGTTCCACTGCAACGAAGGGCTTTCCGTAGCGGACTGGTTTGGGCGCTATCTGGCGGATTCGCTCCCCGATGTAACCATCGGCATAATCCCCGTTGCTGTAGGCGGAACCAAAATTGAACTTTTCGACAAGGACAAATACGACAAGTACCTTTCCGGAGAAGCAAACTGGCTTGTAAACTGGGCCAAGGATTACGGGGCGGACGGGAACGCTCACGCACGGATCGTCGAAGTGGCAAAAAAAGCGATGGAAGTCGGCGTCATCAAGGGAATCATCTTTCACCAAGGGGAATCGGGCGCCATGGACGGCAACGATTGGAAAAAGGAAGTCAAGAAGACACGCGACGATATTCTAAGCGCCCTAAACTTGAGCGCCGATACAATTCCGTTTCTTGCCGGAGAAATGGAAGATGCCGCAGCCGGCGGATGCTGCTACGGTTTCGCATTGAATCAAGTTGGCGCGCTTCCGGACCTCATGGAAAATACTTATGTGGTAAAATCTACAGGTCTTCAGGGAAACGGAAAGGACGCCTACCACTTTAACAGCGAATCCTACCAGGAATTTGGACTTCGCTATGCAGAAGTCATGCTGCGCCATGCAAATGTCAAGCCAGTCGTTCCTGTTCCGCAAAGGCCTTTCCATGGCAAAGCTACCGAAATTCCCGGAAAAATCGAAGCGGAAGATTTTGACATTCCCGGCATCGGAATGGATAACGGAGCCTATTTTGACAAGGACTCCAGTAACCGGGGCGATAGCGATTATCGCAAGGGATCCGGCGTTGACTTATACCAGAAACCCTTCGGGATCGTCGTTGGCTACACCCAGAAAGACGAGTGGATGGAATACAGCATCCATGTAAAGAAATCAGGCATCTATAGAATCTCCGCTTTTGTCGCATCCAACAACGACTCGGCGGGTTTTAAACTTTCGCTAGACGGAACAGATATCACGAAAGCAATCGCCGTTCCGAAAACAGTAAACAGCGAAGGCGATTTCGATCTTTTCGATACGGTTTTCACAAAGGCAAAACTGGATTCGGGCGAGTACATTTTACGCTTGACCATCCTAGGCGACTGGATGGACATCGATTACCTGTCTTTCGAGCTCGACAAAGCATCGGAAGATGCCACGTCGCTAATCCGCAAAGCCAGGCAACATACAAAAGGAGGGGCACTAGTCCATTCCCACAAAGATGGATTTTTCTACATCGAAAGCAAAGGGAAAAAATTCGACTTGATGGGAATCCAGATCGAATAAACCAGGCTTTCATCGTCTAATACGGCGATACGCCAACACGCTCATAAAAATGGAAAGAACGCCTCCCGACAAAAGCGCAAGCCCAAGCGAATGGAAAATGTCGCCAAGACCGACGAGCGGCGTAACCGCTCCGCCCATCAAAAATCCCGAAGCCCCGAGAAGAGCCGACGCGGTTCCCGCATTTTTTCGCTCGGAATTTAGCGCAAGCGATGTCGAAGGCGGTTGCAAAAGCCCAAACGAGAACAGAAGACAGACAAAGCAAGCCTCGAGGGCAAAAAGCGGTGCACGGAAATAGAGCGCCGAAGCAGTCAAAAGCGCAAAAAAGCACAGCAATATTCCGCCGACGAGAATCATCTTCCGTTCGCCGCCCCTTCCGGCGAGAGCGCACCCGATCCCGATAGCAAGCGCGTTCACGGAGAAGCAAAAGCTAAACGCCATCGGGGAAAGCCCGTAACCCTGCTGCAAAATAAAAGGCGAAGCCGATATATAGGCGAAAAGGACCCATGCGGAAACAGCATACAGCAAAAGATACAGAAGGTACGAAGGATTTTTCAAGACATTTCCATAAGCCTTGAACGTGGATAGCAGCGGAGCGTGGCTGCGACGGCTTTCGGGAAGCGTCTCCGAGACCCGCGCCGAACCGAAGAGCAAAGCAAACCCATAGACGAGAAGCACGGCAAAAGTCCCCCGCCAATCCACAAAGCTCAAGATGATTCCGCCGAGAACAGGAGCCGTCACCGGAGCTATCCCGTTGATAGCGCTCACGACAGCAAGAAATTTCGTCAGGACTTTTCCGCGGCACTTGTCCGTCGCCATCGCGCGGGCGATAACGATTCCGCCCGAAGCGGCCATCCCCTGCAACAGGCGAAACGCGTCAAACAGAAAAACATTCGGTGAAACGACGCACAGGATGGTTGAAACGACAAACGCGACGAGAGAAAAAAGGAGAAGCCGCTTCCGCCCGTACCGGTCGCTCAGCGGCCCAACAAATAGCTGTCCGAGAGCAAGCCCGAGCATACTCATCGTAAGGCTCATCTGCACAAGCGATGGAGTCGCCTTAAAGAAATCCGCAAGCGACGGCAAAGCCGGCAGATAAAGGTCCGTCACGAACGGAGGAAACGCCGACAGGAACCCGATGAGGAGCAGCAAAAAAAGATGTCTGTTCATTTTTTACCTCTTTAAAACAAAAAACGCCCAATGCAACTGGTCTTACGATGTTACACTGCGCGTTACTCTGCGCGCCAATTTAGGAAAAAATTTTCCAGATTTTCAAGGGACTTTTCGACATTTTTTTATTTACAAAGGAAAACGTTTTTTTTTACAAAAAAAAAGACATATACAAAAAAAAATACTACATTTATTGAAGTAACGAAAAGAAACAATTAAACCTATAGGAAGAAAAGTTTTGTTTTTCAAATCAGCCCTCATTTTATTATTTTTTTACTCCTACACTTTTTCAGGAACCCGTTGGGGCCTACCAAGCAAAATAAACATTTCCACCTATTCCATTCAGGACTATTCAAAAACAAATTCCAACAATCTACCTCGTTCGCATAAACACAAGACGAAATTTGTAAAAAAAATAACGAGCAATATCAATTCAAAATACTCACAAATCAAGACAAGTCACGTTCTAGACAGGCTTGACTCTTCCGTAACAAAATCGCAAATACAAAAAGACAATCTATCGCATTCAGAATTTGTTCTTTTCGTTGGGCATGGAAACAAATCGGGATTCTACACTTATGATGGGAAATTTTTAAGCGCAGGAAATAAAAAATTTGGAAATTCCACCTACTGGGTTATCTTTGACGCCTGTCTTATTTTAAATAATGATTTACCTGTTCTAGGAAAGTGGTTTAACGGATCCCATGCAATTTTAGGAAACAAATCCCAAGGATGGCAATACATACGTTCCTATAATTGTTTTTTCAACTGCAATCACTATCGCAGCGAAGACGAATACGCTTATTTTGCTAAATACTTTATTTCAAACGGGGAAACCATTTGGGAGTCATACAAAAAAGCGGTAAAAAAAGCGA
The DNA here is from genome assembly GCA_934691725.1 of uncultured Fibrobacter sp. Lineage (GTDB taxonomy): Bacteria > Fibrobacterota > Fibrobacteria > Fibrobacterales > Fibrobacteraceae > Hallerella. The sequence continues at coordinate 29,528 of CAKUTF010000033.1, forward strand.
TTTATTCTCAAGGAAATTTAGGAATAGAACCGGCTATAGTATATAAAATAGGAAAAGCAGACAATGGGGTAGAAACAGACATGTCAGAAGAACGCTTTCAAAATGTATACAATGCCCCATTCAATCCGGCATCGCATACAATTGTCATTAAATCGATTAAATACGGAAAACCAAAATACTAATGGAGGATTTACATGGTTAAAATTCTATTTATAGCATTTCTTTTATTTTGCATCGAGATCCATGCTGAGCCAAAAATTTCCTTTTCGCCTCAATCAATGCTTGTTTTGCAAGGACAAAATGCACTAGATACGGTTCACGCGAATACAGCATTTTTTTCACAGAATCAAAATTTTACACAAAACTCTCTTGTTCCAATCATTAAAACAAACAAACATTCTCATAAAACATTGGACTCAATAAAAGCAGAACTGGAATCAAAAGGTTTTCGAACCTCTATCGACAAAGACTATGTTTTATATATCAACAATTTAAAAACAAAAAGAAGGGCTAAATCCCGCCATAGAACAAAAAAATTCACAGAACAAGATGTTTTGAAAGAAATTTTTTCAAAACGATATAGGCAACAATTCTCACTACTATCCGTTGACACCGAGTTTATTCAAACAAAGAAATTCAAAAAAATCGAACGCCTCACTTTTAACTTTCAACGTGTTTTTCAAAAAAGAATCGTCCGTAGCCAAAATAATTATCTACAAGTTCAAACTACTGAAGACGGAAATATCCAAAATATAGAACTTTCCATCGAAGACTTGAAAGCAACAAAAGATTTCATCGATTGTTCTGAATTTTTTGATACAAAAGTATCCGCATTGGACAGCATTGTAAAAACGGATTTCAGCAAACTAACCCAGACAGGCGACGAAAATGATTTTATTGATATCGACTCCATCTTCATATCCGGAGCAACCGAAGCTTATTGCGAAATAGGGACTTTATTGTATCCCTGCCTTTCTTATGCCGTAGAACTGATTCTCCCTTCGGAAGAAAAGTTCTGGGACATCATAGACGCCCCACATTCCCTAAAAACTTTTCAAAACTTTAACGGGAAACAGGTTCTAGTCCAAGGAAATCGTTAGAATGTGTTTTTCCAATAAAATACTTTTTATCGGCGTCGTTCTAGTCGGCACCATGAACGCGAAAGAACCCGCCAGCATAGAAACAGCCGTCGGAATAGGAAGCGGAATCCTTGTCGGGGAAAACCCGGAAACGGCCTTGCCGTCGAGTCTCGGATGGAACGTTTCCGCTGGCGCAAGCCTGGACATTCCCGTCTCGGAAAGATTTTCATTTCTCGCCGGACTGGATTTGGATTATCTGGATTTTCGCTCCAAGGTCAAAGTTAGTTCAGGAAACGAATCCTTCGAAAAGAACGATATCGCAGCGATCCTAGACCTAAACATTCCCGTCTTGATTCGGGCAAAATTCGGAACGAGATTCTTTGCAAGCGGCGGAATCGCCCCGAGTTTCAATCTCCTGTCCAAGCGGAAAAAAATTTTTGAAGATTGGAGCGATATTTCCGGAATGCAAAAATTCAACGCGGAAATCGTTTTCGAAGCGGGAATCCGATTGCCGTGGCGGTTCGCCACTAGCGTTCGGTTCGAGGTCCCGGTTTTCAAAACGCTCGAGTTCCCTTCGGGAGACGACCGCCTGCGGGCATTCAAGGTCCTGCTGGGAATTTCCCGCCAATGGGGAAACTTTTCGTTCTGACTATTTTCCGGAATTTAAAATCCGCAGATAGCTTTCGTATCTCGCCCGCGGAATCTCGCCAGCTTCGACCCGGGAAATCACGTCGCAGCCCGGTTCGCCTATATGCATGCAGTCGTTGTACTTGCACGTAAAAAGATCGTCCGGAAAGAAGCCCGGAAAATTTCGTGCCAGTTCATGCGGCTCTACGTCTAGAATTCCCAATTCCCGAATGCCCGGCGTGTCGATAATCCGTCCGCCGAACGGAAGCGTAAAAAGGCTAGAAGACGTCGTCGTGTGTCTGCCCTTTCCGTCGAGTTCGCGAACATTTCCAACGTTTAATTCCGCGCCGGGAACAAGTGCATTGACAAGGCTCGACTTTCCGACGCCGCTTTTTCCCGAAAGTACGGAAGTCTTGTCCTTGAGAACTTCGCGAAGCGCGTCTAGGCCTTCACCGGACTTGCAGCTGATACAGATTAATTTATCTACAATCGAAGCGAAATCACTGATGCGTTCCGGAATCGACGGCGTGAGATCCGTCTTGTTCAGAACCATGACAAGCGGCAAACGGCAAAGATTCGCCGCAAGCAGAAAGCGATCCGCAAAACCGTAATTGAAAGGCGGTTCCGCCACGCTCGACACGACGACGACCTGGTCGATATTTGCGGCAAGCACAAGTTCGCGACGAGATTTGTCCTTCGGTCCCGGACGTACAAGCGCCGACTTACGCGGAAGAACCTTCAAGAGCGAGTAGGGCGCAGTCTCTTCCGCATTCTTCGCCCGGGCGACGACAACGGAATCCCCGACGACGGGAAATTCCTTGAGTTCGCAGACAACCGCCGCCCGGTAAGTCGCATCGACAATTTTTTCCGGAGCGATTTGTACGACGCACGTTCTGCGATGAACGCCGAGCACAAGCCCTTCCACGGAATCGTCCGCATCAAATTTTTCGGACGGATCCTTGATTTTCTTGACTTTCGGCTTCTTGAATTCCCTGCTCCAACGTTCCCTGACAGGGCGGTCGTCCAGGGTTCCGCGTTTCCACATTTCCATCGTGTTTACGCGCCTCGCCCGGGCATCGCGCCGAAACTGCCGCGCGAAACATTCTTCCTGTTCACCATCTAGTTCATTCATCGGTTTTCCAATTTAGAATTTAGCCGAGAGTTGTCAGAAAAACAGAAATCAGGAATAGCGGTAAAATGGGAAGCGGAGTTAGTGGTCAGTGGCTAGTGATTAGTGAGCCGTTAATCGTTGAGAGGAATCAGGAGACAGGATTCAGTTGTTTGACGGGAAACGAGATACGGGGAGTGGGATTAGGGAGTAGTTATTGGATGGAGTTCAGAACTTAGAGCTGAGATTTTAGAGCTTAGATTTGCAGACATCTATGCTCTTGTATCTCGAAAGCCTAACGTCCACAGTTCTGCCCGTTAGCCACTGCTCTCTGTCCACTATTTCTAAGCTCTAAGCTCTCTCAACTAAGTTCTGAATATCTCGGCAAGCTCGCTAGCCTGTCAAATCCCATTCATTAAAGGGGATTCCCCGGTCAAGCCGGGGAATGACATTTTAAAAAGCCTAAATGTTTGCAGCCCAATTCCTCATTACTCATTGCT
>CAKUTF010000034.1 GCA_934691725.1 uncultured Fibrobacter sp.
CCCTGGAGGGCTCGGGCGCTCATGTCAATGATGGGAACGTTTCTCTTTTTTTCTTCCGGCATTTGACGGATGGCTTTTGTCGCTTCGAACCCGTCCATAATGGGCATCTGCAAGTCCATCAGGATCAGCGCGTAATCGTTCTTCTTGACCGCATCGACGGCTTCCTTGCCGTTGCTCGTCACGTCGACGTCTAGACCGACACGATTCAGGAGCTCGATGGCTAGTTCCTGGTTCAGGGCGTTATCTTCGACAAGCAGAATGCTTGCCCGCTCGAAGCGATACTCCGGCCGGACCTTAGGCTTGTGCGTCTTGCTGTCTTCGATGACGCGGAAGCCGAGGGCCTCTTCTAGAGTGTTTTTCAGATCCTTCAACAGGAATGGTTTTGGCAAAAAGCGTTTGAAGCCCGCTTCGACGGCTTCTTTGAGAATTTCTTCGTCGTTTTGCTTAAAAATGGCGACAAGCGGCGGAACTTTTCCTTGAACCGAAAGCTTTTTGGCTAAAACCGAAGCCGGCATTTCTTGGATATTCCAGGCGATCATCACGCAGTCGTATGATTTTTGAGCAAACTTTTCCTGGAATTCAGCCACACTTGCCGCCAGCGAACCTTCTATTTCAAGCGCGTTGAAAAGTTTTCCCAGAATGTTCCGGGCTTCGGAATTTTCGTCTAGAGCAAGGACCGATTTTCCCTCGAGCGGAGACTTTCCTTTATTCTGCGGGCGGTCGATAATGTCAAGTGTCACCGTAAAGTAAAACTCGCTGCCTTTTCCGGGTTCGCTTTTGACCTGAAGTTCTCCGCCCATCAAATCGACCAGGGAATGCGATATGGCGAGGCCTAGCCCGGTTCCTCCATACTTGCGTGTCATGGAGTCGTTTGCCTGGGTGAAGACGTGGAACAGCTTCTTGGACTGTTCCGCAGTCATCCCTATTCCGGAATCGCAGACGCTCGTGTAAATCGTCGCCTTGGAATTTTCCAGGCTGACGAGTTTCATCTTCAAAATGACCTGTCCGCGTTCCGTAAATTTTTCCGCATTGTTGATCAGGTTTGTCAAGATTTGGGTCAAGTGTAGCGGATCCCCAAAAACGCGTTCGGGAATATTCGAGTCTATATCCGCCAAAAGCTCGATAGGCTTGCCGGTGATCCGTACAACCGCGATGGAAAGCACGTTGGATATCGTTTCCCGGATAGCGAAAGGGATGTGTTCCAGTTCCTGCTTCTTTGCTTCAATCTTCGAATAGTCCAGGATGTTGTTGATAATGCCGAGGAGCGATTTCGCCGCATACGAAATCCGGTCGATATAATGTTCCTGCCTCGGCGTGAGTTCCGTCGCAAGGGCCAGGTCGGACATTCCGATAATCGCGTTCATCGGCGTGCGGATTTCATGGCTCATGTTCGCAAGGAACAGGCTTTTCGCCTTGGTAGCCTCCTTGGCTTCCCGTTCCGCCTCGACTATCGGCGTGATGTCAGTAATAAAGAAGAGATACCCCAGGCTGTTGGAATCCTTTGAACGTAAAATGCAGCCTTGGCCGTGGCACCAGAGTTGCGTGCCGTTTTGCAACGGCAGTTCAAAATTAGCCGACCAGATGTTGCCGTTTTCGAGAGATTCGAGCGGCATGTCCAATATGCTTTGCGGAATGCCGGCAGCCGCGAGATCATCGTAAGATTTTCCGACAAGCGAATTCGCCTGGCATCCCAAAATTTTTTCTACGCATTTGGACACATAGATGATTTTCAAGTCGTTGTCGAAGATGAAAATCGTATTCTGGGAAGACGACATGATGGCGTCGAGGAATGAATCTTTGCGGACCGCAGCCGTTTCATCGGAAACAAGGAACAGGTAGCGGATTGAAGCGTCGTCTTCGATAAGCAAGTTGAAGGAAATGTTCCACCAGAGAATTTTTCCGTTTTTTTGCTGCAGGACGATTTGGTGTTGACCGATTTCGCTTGTCTGCGGCGGGGCGTTTCTCTGCGCATTGAGTACAAAGCTCTTGAATTCCGGATTCGGAATTATTTCCCAGAGGGATGTCCCGAGCAAACCGCGCCAATCCGAATTGCCGGTCACCTTGGCGATGCTTGTACTTGTACGCAGGACATTGAACTGGTTATCGGTAAGGATCAGTGAAAAATATTTACTGCCGAGCATTGCGTCAAAAATGGTGCTCGAACTTAGGCTGTCAGTCAAATCCTTGAAGACTAGCTTTCGGAAAAGAAGGCGGCTGCCGAAGAGCGAAACGATAATCAGGAAAAAGACGCATCCGCCCGCAAACAGGAGAAAATCCCTCGTCTTTTCGCTGAGGAGCGCCGCGGTCTTGCTCTGGGGAACGATGTGTACAAGATGCATCGGGAGCTTCGACAGCGGTATTGCCATTACCGAATAATCCGTACCGTTTTCCGAAAACCGGTAATAGGCCACCTTGGAACTCTTGAGCGAATCCGCATTGAAAAGCGTCCCCGTCGCAGCCAAAAGGGTCCTCGCGGAATCCAGCGTGATTTCCCCTAGACTTGTCTGGTAAGGGAAATAGGTGTAGATGCTGTCCGTTTCGCTGTTCACGAGCATTGTCAATCCCCCGCTTTCCTTGGAGATTGAGGAAAGCAGACCGCGAAACTCGTTTACATCGATATCTTCTGCGACAATTCCCTGGATTTTGTCGCGACGCTTCCAGACCGGTGCCGAAATCGTCAAGACGCGTTTTCTTGCGCTATAATTGTACGCCGGTCCGGAATAGGCTAGTCCCTTGTTTCTGCTCGGTTCCAGATACCAGGACTTGGTACGGAATTCAGGATGGCTCGGGTCTCGCTTAAAACCGCGCGAACTGGTAAAGGCTCCATCCGTCGTTCCGTAATAAATATCGACAATCTTCCGCTTATGGACTTCCGACGCAAGGGAGGAACGAATTCCCGCATACGATTTATTCTGGACGGTTCTTCGCCAGCTTTCGAAATGCCCGACATAGAGGGAAAGCCTTTGCTCCACAGCGCTCGAGACCTGCAGCAACAATTTTCCTGATTCCGCTGACGCCGCTTCAAAGAGAAAAGAACGCATATACGCGGTAAAGGCAAAGAAGCAGATTACCATTGCGACAAGAGTCGAAACAGTATAAACCCAGATAATCCTGGAGCCTAGTTCCCGCTTGGAGTCTTTATCCGTCAATCCGCAAATCCCTTATAGATTTCGGGAAGCTCGTCCGAAAAAGTGTCAAACGCCTTGATGACATCCGGGTCGAAATGCTTGCCAGCCGCTTCGTGGATGGTGGTTACAGCTTCGGCATGAGGGATTGCCGCCTTGTAAACCCTTTTGGATATCAGCGCGTCATAGACGTCCGCAACGGCCATCAGTCGCGCTTCAAGCGGAATGGCTTCCCCGGAAAGTCCCTCCGGGTAGCCGGAGCCGTCCCACTTTTCATGGTGGCTTTTCGCGATATTCGCCGCGATAACCACCATCGGATTGTCGCCTAGTTCATGCGTTGCCGAAAGAAGGACCTGGTAACCGAGTTCGGTATGTTTTTTCATCTTTTCGCGTTCTTCAAAGGTGAGTGGCCCTGGTTTTCTCAAGATGTCGTCCGGAATTCCGACCTTTCCGATATCGTGCAGCGGAGCCGCAATCGCGTATTCCTCGATGGTTTCGTCGTCTGGAAAAAATTTCCTGTATTTTTCGTCCTGTCCCATCGCCTGGGCGAGTTTCCTCACGATAATCTGCGTTCTTCTCAAGTGCGCCCCGGTTTCGTTGTCCCTGAATTCCGCAAGCGCGCCAAGGCTTGTAAGCATCACCTGCAATGTCTTTTGCAAATCCTTCGTCTTTTCAGAAAGTTCCGAAGTGCGTTCATCGACCAGTTCGGAGAGATGGTCGCGCGTAAATTTCCTTTCTAGCTGGTTCCGTATCCGCAGCTTGAGCAGCTTCGTGTTGAACGGCTTTGCGATATAGTCATCCGCCCCGAGAGAAAGCCCTTTCATTTCGCTGTCGTTTTCCGCCTGCGCCGTGAGAAAAATGACCGGCGTATTTTTGCAACCCGGAATCTCCTTAAACTTCGAGAAGGTTTCGTAGCCGTCCATTTCGGGCATCATCACGTCGAGAAGAATCAAATCGAACGGTCTGCGCCGGACAAGTTCAAGAGCTCGCTTTCCGCTAAGCGCGACATGCACGCTGTAATTTTCCTGCGCGAGAGCCCCTTCGAGCACTTCGATATTCGGCTTTGTATCATCGACGACGAGAATTTGGGGCTTTCTTTGTTCCATATGGGAATAATCTATTTTGTTTTTGGGGAAAACGGACAAATAAAACGTTCCAACATGGAATAAGCATTCGATAGCTACAGATCCTTGATGACCATGATTCCGCTGCGTTCGATTTTCGGGAAAGGCTTCATCCCTTCGCCCCCCTTCCCCTTGTCGAGAACTTCGAGAAGCTCTCCGTTTGCCGAATAGAGATGCAGCTCCCACGGTCCCGCAGGCGCATTGAAGTAGCCGGAGTTCTTCTGGACATTGCGCTGGAAACTTCTGTTCAGGCGATCAAGCACGCTTCGCGCCTGTACAAGCGACACATCGGAAAGCGTCCAGCCGATAGGGCTTCCGCCCATATCGAATACGAGAACCGCATTTTCGTCGGTAGGCTCCTTCATGGTAAATTTCCAGCTGAAATCCTGCCAGCTTGTCGAAAGATCCAGGAAGCGCCCGTTGGCGTAAGGGACGTAATCCTTGGTAGCCCGCTTGATATCGACATTGAGCGTTCTGGGCTTGTCCGCCTTGGCGCGCATACTGAAAATGTAGGTGATGCCGTTTCGAAGCGGGAGCGTCTGCCTGAACTGCAGGCTCCACGTTTCCTTGCCCGGTTTTACGATGGAAAAATGGATTTTTTCCTTTTGGATTTCCGTTTTCGCTTCGCCGCCCCAAAAATCGGGAACCCAGCCGGCAAGACCTTCCGAAAAATCGCTGTTGGAAACCAGATTCCGTCCGCGATCCGATGCGCCCGTGGAAAAATCCCCGTTCTGGATAAAGGACGGGATTACGCTCGTGTTCTGGATGCCGAGCGGGCTATCGACGCAGACTTCGCGCCCCCAGTTCACCAGTGTATTGAACGAACCGTGGGTAGTCATGTCCATTTCCTGGCTGTCGAAATTTCCAGGTCCCCAGCTCCAGGCGAGCCAGCCGATATCGAGACGTTCCGCTTCCGCCATAATGAATCTGTACGGGATTTCGCGGGCGCCGCCGACTGCGACAGGAGCGAATTCGCCTATGATAAGCGGGATGTTCTTGGCGACGGATTCTTCGAGAATTCCGGTGATTCTTTCCTCGACAGTCGCGTAGCCCGTTTTCTTCGGATCGTGTTTTTCCGAGGGCCACCAAAGGTGCAGGTCGAACAGCAAATTGTGTTCGGGATCTTCGGCAAGGAGGCGCGGTCCCTGTTCCAGGATGTTTTTTGGATTCTGTCCCCAGTTATCCGCGTCAATGACCAGAGGGACCCGGATTCCCGCTGCGCGCATCCTTGTCACCGCGGCGGCATAGGCGTTGTAGAAATCGTCACCGGAGATTTCCTTGCCGCCGACCTCGTTTCCGATATTTACCAGAATGTACTCCTGGTGGTCGCGAATCATTTGCAGGGACTCGTCCTTGGTCCAAAAGTTTACCAGTTCGGGCAGCCGGTCCCAGCGTCCCGTCGCATCGTGCAGCTCGACAATCGGAATCATCGCGTTTTCGATGCTCTCATCGACAAGACGGTACAGGTCGGATATTCTCCCGTGCATGTTCCAGACAATCCGCACGCAGTTCGCCCCGGTCTTTGCGATTTCGGGGATGGACTTTCCTTCGCGATCTGTCCAGACAAACATGTGGTTTACTCCGCGAAGGACCACTTTTTCGTTGTCCTTGGTATAGAGAAAGCGTCCTTGGACAAAAAAGCCAGGCTTTGATCCGTTTACAGATTCCATATCGGCACCTTTCGATAAATCGTTTTTCGTTCCCTTCCAAAATAAGAAAAACAAAAGGCTCGGTAAATACCAACCGCGCCTTTTTCAAAAAAAATCCTATGTTTCGAGGCTTAATTCCGCGCCTGTGTGTTGAATGCGTATTTCGTCCGGTAGTAGCTAAGCATTTCGTCTGCGCTGTGGAAAGCGCCCTGGCGGATTGCGCGACGGATTTCCGGATCGGTCCGGACCATTTTGCGGAGCCGGGTATCGACATCGCGGAAAAAGAGATCGTTCGACGCCAGGTCAATCTGGTGCTGGCTGTAGTTCAAGTGGTAGCGGCGTTCAAGCATTTGGAAAAGCTCCGTCTGGCACTGGTTTTCCGGAGGGTTTTTCTTGAGAATCGGGCTATAGCACTGGGAAATGTAAGATTTCTTCAAATCGACGATCATGTGATCGATTTTGGGAATATTGCGGGAACTGTCTTCATGGGACGCGATTTCCGCCGAGGGAAGTGTCGAAGAGCAGGCCGAAACCAGAAAAAAGAGAGCGGTGGTGGCCAAAAAACGAACGAACATAAAATCTCCTTTAAAAACACCGACCCAATCCGAGTGCAAAATTACCAATTTTTGCCCGAAAAACGAGGCCTGATTTGTAACATTTCATTTACCGGAATAATACCAAGTGATCGGACTCACAACCCGGTAGCGCACATTGCCTAGGCGTTTGTCGCCTCGCCTATCGATAAGCCCGGTTACAATATGTACGTGCGGTCCTGTCGTATGCCCCGTCGTTCCGACTGTCGCCACGGGATCCCCCTGCATCACGTTCTGGCCGTCTAGATAAAGCAGCTGGTCGCAGTGCATAAAAAGGATGACCCGCTTTTCGCCGACGATTCCGATGACCGTCCCGCCGCGTTCGTCCTTGAATGTCCACGCCTTTCCGCTAAATGGGGAAAGGATCCGCGCGCCCGAACGGCTTGCCACGTCCCATGCCGGATGCTTCCGGTTTTGCGCGGTCGCCTTCTCGCTGTAAAGTTCCGTTACATAGGATACCGAATCCCCGATAATCCGCGTAAAAAATTTCCACGCCGGAGCGATTGAATCGTAGCCGGGATTTTTCAGTTTTTCCGGAATCGAAAAGCGAATGGCTGTCCCCTGGGGCGGAACGTGGAGACGCCCCTTCTCCCAGGAATTCTCGGGAAAACCGTTTTTTTGGAGAGTTTCCTCGACATAATCCCGGAGCGTCCGTTCAGAAGTGACCAGAGAGATAAAGCGTCCGACAGCGTACCGGGCGATTCGCTCTAGCGGTTCCGCCCCGTCGAAAGTATAGTCGAAATAAGGCGCTTCCGAGTAGAAAGCCATCTCGGACTTGATGTTCCTGGAAAGGGCGGGACCGGAATCGACATTCGACGGGATCAGGAAGGGTAGCGCGGCGACGAGCAAGCACAGGGGAAGGAAAAACTTGCGAAAGAACCGGGACCATCCGACGATGGCGTTTTCCCGGAGAATCTTCGCCCGGAGCAGTTCCAAAAAAAAACGAGCCGCGTTTTCGTTTTCTAGGGAAATCTTTTCGGCCGATGTCCAGCCCGGTAACCAGTTTTTCCCGATTGACCCGGAAAGCTTCGGAAATTTTTTCCGACTTGGCTTCGGAGCTATCCACCACCAAAATCCGGGGCGAAAAGGCGAGACTGCTTCGAGTTCCGAAAGGGTTTCGTTTTCTAGCGGTCGCCCGTCTTCGGAAAGCGCCAGGGCCATTCGCATCGAAGCGAGGACCGGAGCGAGCTTTCGGTCAAAGTCCCCGGAAAAGCGTACGAAGATATAGTGAAATTCGGCTTGCCGTTCTCTCAGCGCTTGCAGGAAAGCCTTGCCGTCTCCGCTGTTTCGGGAATATTCCACAAAAAGGAACGGCGCGTTCCCGCAAAGGGCGCGCGCAAAGTCTCCGAGGAAATTTTCGACATCGCAAGATTTCGAACAGACGATTCCCACAAGCGAGCCCTGGGAAATCAAGGATTCGAGAACCTCGCGACGCATTCCGGGAAAAAATCCGAACTAGACGGCTGCAGCCTTTTTCGTAAACATCTTGCAGGCGCAACGCGGGTAAGTATGCGTCTGGGGAGGTGCGGCGATAAACTTTTCGATAGCCGTGTAAAGCTCTTCCGACGAGGCGTTCGGGGCGATGACCACTTCCTGTCCGCGGAGCGAACCGCGTCCCTTGAGCGGATCGAAGCGATGGCTGCGGCTGACCACGGCAAGCGGAATCGTTTCCAGAATCGGAAGAAGCCCGAAATAGCGGAACAGGCTGAAATTCTTTTGCCAGGTGAAACGTTCAACGAGAAGTCCAAACGTGTCCTCGGGAAAACCTTTCGCCTGCAAGAGGCTTTCGCCGGACATCGTCACCAGTTCGTGATTGGTCGGGAAATTGTTTACAAAAGAGGCGTTGTCCCCTTTCAAGTAGATTTCGTCGCAGAGAAAGACAAATTTCATAAAGAACCCGTTGTTGAACAATTTTTGAGCAAGATAGTTAAAAAAATCCTTTTTGTCATCCGACGGCATTAGCTGAGCCATTCCGATTAGGGACAAAAGAGTTTCTTTCTCAAGAGCAGTTAATCCGCAGTTTTTAGCTTATTCCTTGGCAAATCGTTCTATCTTTTTATCAATCAATCACTTAGCGGAAAACAGGCGAAATTTTTGCAAAAATCGATGTATTCGCCATGTGGAAATTCGGGGATTTTTTTTAGAAATTCCCGAAAAAAAGTAGTCCCCGCATATCATGAAAACTTTATATTTGGTGATGAAGGTCACTTTTTGGTTTCCAAAACGGTGATTTGGATGGCTAGAGTGTTTTGGCAAGGCGGACCGCCCCTTGTGGTTCGGCTTTGTTGAAAGGTCTTAGTGGAGATCGTAAATGAGTAGAAAAAAGTCACGTTCACCCCTGTTCCTAACGACAGGACTATTTCTCGTTTCATTCGCACTTGCCCAGGATGCCGCCCAATCGGCAGACGCAGACTCCCAGGCAAAAGAGAACAACCCCCCGTCCCTGAACGGAATTCCGGGAGAATCCATCCAGGAAGGCGGAAAGTTTGCCCCGATAAAACTCGACGACTATGTCGATGACCCGGAAGACAAGCCGGCGACGCTTCGCTGGAAAATCACCGGCAACAAGGATCTGGTCGTGACGGAATCCAACCGCGTCGTGACGATCAAGACCCCGGACCAATACTGGAACGGTTCGGAAGATCTTACCTTCACCGTTACGGACCCGAAGGGCGCTTCGAGCTCGGAAACGGTTACTTTCACGGTGGAATCGGTAAACAATCCGCCGGAAGTTTCCAAGATTCCCGACCAGACCGTCGATGAGGGAAAGAAGTTCGCCCCGATAAAGCTCGACGATTATGTCAAGGATCCCGACCATCCCAAGGACCAGATTTCGTGGGAATACGAATTGACTCCGATTGCAAAGGAACAGGCGGAAGGCGAGCTTTCCGTTGAAATTTCCAAGGACCGCATCGCGAATGTCGTCATTCCCGACACGAACTGGTTCGGCGCCTACAAGATTACGTTTATCGCGACGGATGCCGAATACGCTTCCGACAAGACGTCCGCGAACTTTACGGTTCGCCCGGTGAACGATCCGCCCATCGTCCAGAAGGCTCCGGACCAGGTGATTAACGAAAAGGAACAGTTCGAAGCGATAAACCTTTCGGATCTCGTGAGCGACGTCGATGACGACGTTTCGACGATCAAATGGTCGGTCGAAGGCGGCAAGGAACTGAAGGTTAAAATTGACAAGTACAACGTTGCGGAAGTCGTCATCCCGAACGAAAACTGGAACGGCCCGGCGGAAACGTTCACCTTTACGGCGACCGATCCGCACGGCGCGAAGGCGAGCTTCAAGACCTCGTTTACGGTCAAGTCCGTGAACGACCCACCTGAATTTGTCGATCAGATTCCGGACCAGGACATCCAGGAAAAGGCGCAGTTCAAGCCGATTGAACTCGACAAGTACGTGAAGGACATCGACCACAAGTTCGAACAGCTGAAGTGGGAATTTTCGGGCAACAAGGATCTCAAGGTCCAGCTGAACGGCAAGGTAGCGAAGATTCTGATTCCGAACGCGCTCTGGAACGGCTCCGAAACGATTACGTTCAAAGTGACGGATCCGGAAGGCGCATCGGCGGAAACCCAGGCGAACTTCACCGTGGAATCCGTGAACGACCCGCCGAAGTTCATCAAGCAGATTCCCGCGCAGACGATCGACGAGAAGAAGCAGTTCGCACAAATTAAGCTCGACGAGTTTGTCAAGGACGATGACCACAAGAACGCGGAACTTTCGTGGGAAGTCGATGTAAAGAGCGTCGGCAAGGAGCATCCGACGGGACCGCTCAACATAAACATCGACGACAAGCATGTCGCCACGGTGGAAATCCCGGACACCTACTGGAACGGCTCCGCTGTCGCCACATTCAAGGTGACGGACCCGGAAGGTGCCGAAGCGCGCCAGGAAGTCAAGTTTACGGTCCGCTCCATCAACGACCTTCCCGTGTTCAAGAAAATCCCGGACATGACGATTGACGAAAAGACGGAATTCGATCCGATCGTTCTCGACGATTTCCTCTCCGATGCGGACCATGATCTTTCCCTGCTGAAGATTGCCGTATCGGGCAACAAGGAACTGAAAGTCAATGTCGATAAGAACCGCATGGTGACCATCAAGACGCCGGACATCAACTGGAACGGTTCGGAAACGATTACGTTTACGGCAACAGACCCGGAAGGCGGCAAGGCCAGCACGACTGTCAAGCTGACAGTCAAGTCCATCAACGATCCTCCGGTCATGGCGGACATTCCCGACCAGACGATTCGTGAAAAGGAACAGTTCAAGCCCATCGAACTTGACAAGTTCGTGACGGATATCGACCACGCGAAAAATCTCCTCAAGTGGACGATCACAGGCAACAAGGATATCAAGGTTTCGCTCGACCCGAACCGAAAAGCGACCTTTACGCTTCCGAGCAAATACTGGAACGGCGCCGAAGCGATTACGTTCAAGGTGACGGACCCGGAAGGCGCTTCCGACGAACGCACGGTGAACTTTACCGTCGAATCGGTGAACGACGCGCCCGAGTTTACGAAAAAGCTCGCCGACCAGACCATCAAGGAAAAGGAACAGTTCAAGCCCATCAACCTAGGAGAAATCATCAAGGATCCGGACCACAAGCTTACCGACCTTTCCCTCGACATCTCTGTCAAGGCCGCTCCGGGTTCTCCGAAAGGCACGCAACCGGAACTCCAGGTGAATGTTGACGCCAAGATGGTCGCGACCGTCGCCATCCCGAACAAATACTGGAACGGTTCGAACGTCATCACGTTCACGGTGACGGACCCGGAAGGCGCGAAGGCCACCGCATCGGCGACTTACACGGTCATCTCGGTAAACGACCCGCCGGTCCTCAAGGAAATCAAGTCCCAGACAATTGAAGAAAAGTCCCAGTTCGCACCGATCAATCTGGCGGAACTCGCGAACGACCCGGATCATTCCTTCGACAAGCTCAAATGGACGATTACGGGCAACAAGGATTTGAAGGTGAACATCGACAAGGCGGGAACGGCCACGGTTGTCATCCCGAACCAGCTCTGGAACGGCAGCGAGAACATCACGTTCACGGTGACGGATCCGGAAGGCGCTTCCGCCAAGCAGACCGCAGTCTTTACGGTCAAGTCCGTGAACGATCCTCCGGTCATGAAGGACATTCCGAGCCAGACCATCAAGGAAAAGCAGGAATTCAAGACAATCGAACTCGACAATTACGTAAGCGATCTCGACCACCCGAACGCCAAGCTCAAGTGGACGATTACGGGCAACAAGGAACTCAAGTACAAGCTCGATCCGAACCGCGTCCTGACGGTGCTCATCCCGAACAAGTATTGGCATGGTTCCGAGACCTTCAACCTGGAAGTTGCGGACCCGGAAGGCGCGAAAGACTCTCGCAAGGTGACTTTCACTGTGGAATCGGTAAACGATGCTCCGGAATTCGTCAAGAAGATCAACAACCAGTCAGTCGATGAGAAGAAGCCATTCGCCCCGATCAAGCTCGGCGAAATAGTCAAGGATCCGGATCACAAGCTTTCCGATCTCACCTGGCAGTTCAACGTGAAGCCCGCTCCGGGCGCACCCAAGGGCTACAAGACGGGCCTTACCGTAAACGTCGATCCGAAAACGCTCGTCGCGACGGTGACAACCCCGAACAAGTACTGGAACGGTGCGGACCTCATCGAATTCACGGTAATGGACCCGGAAGGCGCCAAGGCCACCCAGTCCGCACTCTTCACGGTCCGCTCGATCAACGATCCACCTGTCCTGAAGAAAATCAACGACCAGATTATCATGGAAAAGGAAGAGTTCAAGGATATCAACCTGGCGGAACTCGTAAACGATCCGGACGATGCGTTCAAGACGCTCAAATGGACGATTACGGGCAACAAGGACTTGAAAATCGCCATTTCCAAGGAAGGCGTTGCGACAATCAAGACGCCGAACAGACTGTGGAACGGTACGGAAAAGGTGACATTCGCCGTCTCCGACCCGGCAGGGGCCTCTGCCCGCCAGACGGTCCAGTTTACGGCGAAATCCGTAAACGATCCACCGGTGATGAAGGATATTCCGAGCCAGACCATCAAGGAAAAACAGGAATTCAAGGCAATCGAACTCGACAATTACGTGAGCGATCTCGACCATCCGAATAACAAGCTCAAGTGGACGATTTCGGGCAACAAGAGCCTGAAGTTCGCCATGACCGCGGACCGCAAGGTGACGATTGCGACCCCGAACAAATATTGGTACGGCAAGGAAACCGTCACGTTTACCGTCGTGGACCCGGAAGGTGCGAAGGATTCCCGCACGGTGAATTTCGAAGTGATTTCCGTAAACGACCCGCCGGTCTTTGTCCGCGAAGTCAAGGACCAGACGATAGACGAAAAGCAGCAGTTCGCCGTCATCAAGCTCGACGACCTGATCCAGGATCCCGACCACAAGAAGACCGATCTCCAGTGGAGTGTCAAGATTTCCGACGCTTCCGCAAAGCCCGCTCCCGCAAAGGCGAAGGGCAAGAAAGGAAAGAAGGCTGCCTCCGAAGAAACGGCTTCGGTAAGCAAGAGCGGTCTTACGGTCGAAATCGACAATTCCCACAACGCGCGAATCGTCATCCCGGACAAATACTGGAACGGAGCAGCAAGGATTTCCTTTACGGCGACGGATCCGGAAGGCGCCTCGGCTACTTCGACCGCGCTCTTCACGGTTCGCTCGATCAACGACCTGCCCGTGATTTCCGACAAGGCTCCGACAGGCGAAACCATTCGCGAAGGCGGGAAGTTCAAGACAATCGACCTTTCGACTCTTGCGACAGACCCCGACCATCCGGCGAAACTTCTCAAGTGGAGCTTCTCGGGCAACCGCCAGTTGCAAGTCGCCCTGAACAAGGACAACACCGTCCAGGTCAAGGTTCCAAGCTCCCAGTGGCACGGCAAGGAAACCATCACCTTTACGGTGACGGATCCGGAAGGCGGCAAGGCTTCGCACAAGATGAACTTTGTCGTGACCGAAGTAAACGATCCGCCCGTCATTTCGAAGATTCCGAACCAGAAAATCAAGGAAAAGGAAACGTTCAAGGCGGTTTCCCTGGACGATTACGTCAAGGATCCGGACAACAAGCCTTCCGAGATGAAGTGGACCGTTTCCGGCAACAAGTACCTGAAAGCGGAAATCACTTCGGCGAGAAAGCTCGTCATCTCCGCCCCGAACAAGTATTTCTGGTGCAAGCCCGATACGATGACCGTGACGGTCAAGGACCCGAAGGGTGCCGCTGCGACGACGACGGTTGTCTATGAGATTACCTCGGTGAACGATCCTCCGGTGATGAAGGACATTCCGGGCCAGACCATCAAGGAAAAGCAGACATTCAAGGATATCCCGCTCGACAATTATGTGCATGACGCCGATCATCGGAATAACCAGCTTACCTGGACGGCAGTCGTCAAGAAGGCTTCCGCTCCGGCACCGGCACCGAAAAAGGCTAAGGCAAAGAAAGGCAAGAAGTCCAAACAGAAAGAAGCGCCGAAGGTCGAGGAGCCAAAACCGGAAAACGACCTGACGGTGACGATTGACGACAAGCATATCGCCCACCTGAACATTCCGAACAAGTATTGGAACGGAAAGCGGACTGTCGTCTTCACGGTGACGGACCCGGAAGGAGCGAAGGATTCGCGGAGCGTCGATTTCGAAGTCGTTTCCGTAAACGATCCTCCGGTCATGAAGCCGATTCCCGCGCAGAAGATCAAGGAAAAGGAACGCTTCGCTCCAATCGATCTGCTCGCTCTCGTAAGCGACCCCGACCATCCGAAATCAGTGCTTTCGTTCGATGTTTCGCAGCCTCGCAGCCTCAAGGCTTCGATCAACGCGAAAAAGCAGCTCGTGGTGACGACGCCCGACAAGTATTGGAACGGTGCCGAAAAAATCACCCTGACCGTGACGGATCCGGAAGGCGGCAAGGCGACCCAGCAAGTGCTCTTTGAAGTCACGCCGGTGAACGATCCTCCGGTCATCAAGGCGATTCCGAACCAGAAAGTCAAGGAAAAGGAACGCTTCGAACCGATTGACCTTTCCCGCTATGCAAACGACCCGGACAACCGCCCGAACGAGCTGAAGTGGAAAGTTTCCGGCAACAAGAACCTGAAAGTCGAGATCCGCGGCTCCCGCATGAGCGTCGCCACCCCGAACGAATACTGGAACGGTACCGAGACGCTTGTTCTCACCGTTTCCGATCCGGCAGGAGCTAGCGCGAGCGCAAAGATGACGTTCACCGTCACGCCGGTAAACGATCCGCCTCGCTTCAACAAGGTCCCGCTCCAGCAGATCAAGGAAAAGGAAGAGTTCCAGCCGATCGACTTCTCGAAATTCATCGTCGATCCGGACAACAAGCCTTCCGAAATGCGCTGGACGCTCGATGACGGCGAACTGGCGAAAAAGGACAAGCGCGGTCGCATGGGCAAGGCGAAGCGTCCTACGGTGAAACACCCGCTCGCCTATGACCTCTCCGATGCCGGCGTTCTGACCGTGACGATTCCGAACAAATACTGGAACGGCAAGGACAAGATTACGGTGAACGCCTACGATCCTTCGGGAGAAAAGGCCTCTATTGACGTGAACTTCGTCGTCACCCCGGTAAACGATCCGCCCGTCCTGAAAAAGATTCCGGACATGGTGACGAATGAAGGCACCAAGTTCAAGCCTATCAAGCTCGACCAGTTTGTGACCGACCCGGACAACAAGCCGCACGAATTGCGCTGGTCCGTAAACGGCAACCGCCATCTCGAAGTGATGATTACCGGCGGGCGCGAAGCGATTGTCCGTCCGAGCCGAGTCGATTGGTACGGCAAGGAAGCGATTACGTTTATCGTCAAGGATCCTGCCGGAGCTTCGGCCAAGACGACCGTGAACTTTGAAGTGAAGCACGTGAACGCGGTCCCGGAAATCCGCCCGATTCGCGACGTGACGATGAAGGAAGATGCGAACGGCGGCGTTCTGGCAAAGCTCAAGCTCGACCAGTATGTGCGCGACCGCGACAACAGCTTCAGCGAACTGAAGTGGACGATTACGGGCAACAAGCAACTGCTCGTGGAACACGACAAGGCGCGAAACATCGTCACGATCAAGCAGCCGCGCGAAAACTGGAACGGCCCGACGGAAACGATTACTTTCAAGGTGACGGACCCGGAAGGCGCTTCCGCCCAGACCTCCGCCAAGTTCACGATCATCCCCGTGAACGACCCGCCGGTTGCGATGTCCCAGTCCTACCAGACGCGTGAAGGCGAAGCGCTCAAGGTGAACGCCAAGGAAGGCCTTTTGAACGGTGCGTTCGATCCGGACGGAAAGCTCGACGCGCGAGTCTCGCTCGTCCGCCGCCCGCAAAACGGAAAGGTTGTCATCAACGAAAAGGACGGTTCGTTCGTCTATACGCCGAACAAGGGATTCTACGGTCTCGACGAATTCGGCTTCAAGCTGACGGACAAGGAAGGCGCATCTTCCAAGGTCGAGACGGCGGAAATCAACGTGAACTTCAAGATGAAGGACATCCGCGGAGGCGCACCGGCTGCAGAACCCAAGTCGTCTTCCTCGGCAAATGACGACAAGAAAAAGAACGGCAAGCGCCGTCGCCGCTAACGGATTCTAAAAACTTTTCAAAGCCTCCCCTACCGGGAGGCTTTTTATATATATTTTGACAAAAACGAGAGGAATCCTTATGAAAAAATCCTTAGCCCTAATGGGAATCGCTCTTGCGGGAATGTTATTCTCCGCATGTTCTTCATCTTCTTCTAGTTCGAGCGAAGCCTCCCTCGCCGAAAAATGTGCGAACGGCGTTTCGGAAGAATGTCTCGAAGGCGCAACGTGGAATATGTATGGTCTTTACTACCCAAATGCGGACGGCTCTTACACTTTGCTGCACGGATTTTCGAATCCGTCTCAGCTGGTCTTTAACAGCAGCAAAAAGGAAGGCAAGACATTCAGCTTGACTTACTCCTTGGACCCGAGCATAGAAGGTGTCGGCGGCTTAGAAGATAGCGGGGAGTGGTCTGTAGAAAACGGAACGTTGCGTCTTGAGTTTGGTCGTGTCGGTTCCCTGCACACGGATACGACAAAGGTGATTTCAGCGACGATTGTAAGCCTTGACAGCGCAGTGGCCTTGAATCTCGGGGGAAAAGTTCTCCATACGACGATTTCGGAAGCAGGCGTAGAAATTTTCAAGGGCGTCGAAAAATAAAGCAAAAGAATTTCACAAATCCAAGGTCCCCTTCACCGGGGGCTTTTTCATTTTCTAGATTTGCGCATTATGGAAATGGAAACACGCTACAATTCAAAGGCCGTCGAAGCCCGCTGGCACGACGCATGGAATAAGAATAACGATTTTGCACCGAGCGGAAAGGGAGAACCGTTTTCCGTCGTCATTCCGCCGCCGAACGTCACGGGTGCGCTGCACTTAGGACACGCCCTGAACGATACGCTACAGGATATTTTGGTACGCTACCGCAGAAAGACCGGTCGCGACACGCTCTGGATTCCGGGAACGGACCATGCGGGAATCGCTACGCAGGCCGTCGTCGAAAAGAGGCTTTTCCAGGACGAGCACAAGACGCGCCACGATATCGGTCGCGAAGCCCTGGTCGAACGCATCTGGAAATGGAAGGACGAATACGAGGCCCGGATTACGAAGCAGCTGAAAAGCCTCGGCGTGAGCTGCGATTGGAGCCGCCAGCGCTTTACGCTCGACCCGGTCTGCGCCAAGGCGGTTCGCTTTGCGTTTTTCAACCTCTTCAAAAAAGGACTTATCTACCGCGGAAAACGCCTCGTAAACTGGGACACGAAGCTCCAGACCGCTGTCGCCGACGACGAAATCTACTATGAAACGGTCAAGGGACATTTCTGGACTTTCAAGTATCCGCTAGCGGACGGTTCGGGCTACATCCCGGTTTCGACGACGCGTCCCGAAACGATTATGGGCGATACCGCTCTCGCGGTCCATCCGAACGACGAGCGCTATAAAAAGTATATCGGCAAAATGCTGAAGGTTCCATTCGTCGGACGCGAAATTCCGGTGATTGCGGACGCGCTCCTGGTCGATATGGATTTCGGGACCGGTTCCGTGAAAGTCACTCCGGCGCATGACCCGAACGACTATGCCACGGGGCTTCGCCACAGGCTCCCGATGATAAACATCATGAACGACGACGGTAGCCTGAACGAAAATGCCGGTGAATTTAAAGGGCTCAAGGGATCTGCGGCTCGCGATGCGGTTGTTTCGGGACTCGAAAAGCTCGGACTGCTCATCAAGGTGGAAGACCACGAAATGCAGGTGGGACATTCCGACCGCTCGAAGACCGTGATAGAACCGTATCTGAGCGACCAGTGGTTCGTGAAGATGGACGCTCTCGCCGAGAACGCGATGAACGCGGTGAAATCCGGCGAAATCAAGATTATTCCCGAACGCTATGCGAACAAGTATCTGGACTGGCTCGCCGAAAAGCGCGACTGGTGCATCAGCCGCCAGCTGTGGTGGGGACACCGCATCCCGATCTGGCACACGGACGCTTCGGAAGAAGACCTGAAGAAAACGTTCGGTTCGCGGGAAGACATTTATTTCTATCCGGCGCAGAACGGAGGCTTTCTCGTGTGCAGCCGCGAAGAAAACCTGGAAGAAAACCTGATTCCGGGGCACAAGCTCGAACAGGAAGCGGACGTTCTCGACACGTGGTTCTCGAGCGGGCTTTGGCCGCACAGCACAATGGGATGGCCCGACAAGACGGAAACGCTTTCGCGCTACTACCCCACTACCGTGCTGGTGACAAGCCGCGATATCATCACGCTCTGGGTCGCCCGCATGGTCCTTTTCAGCCAGGAAAACATGGGCACGGTTCCGTTCCGCACCGTTTACATCCATCCGAAGATTCTCGACGGCAACGGACAGACGATGAGCAAGTCCAAGGGCAACGGCGTCGATCCGATGGACATCGAGGAAAAATACGGCACGGATGCGCTCCGCTTCGTGATGGCGAGCCTCTGCACCGACAACCAGGATGTGCGCCTGCCGGTGAAAAAGGAAAAGCAGCCTGATGGACGTGAAATCAATACGTCGGAAAAGTTCGAAATCGGGCGCAACTTTTCGAACAAGCTGTGGAACGCCTGCCGCTTCCTCTACCCGCACCTCGAACAGGCCGGAGCGCTATCGAGGGAAATGCTTCCGATGGACGAGAAGCTCTTCAAGTTGGAAGATTTCTGGATCCTTTCGCGCCTGAATTCGACAATCCGCGATGCGACCCGGATGCTTGAACAGTTCCATTTCGCGGAACTCGCCGGCTTCCTCTACCGGTTCGTCTGGGACGACGTATGCTCCAGTTACCTCGAAATCAAGAAGTCGGTCATCAACCGGGAAGCGCTCGATGCGGAAAAGAAAAACGCGATGGCGATTCTTTCGCACGTCCTGCGCGGCGTAATCGATCTTCTGCATCCGGTGATGCCGTTCATTACCGAAGAACTGAACGCAACGCTTTTCCCGGGTTCCGAGCGTGTCATTCACAGCCCGTGGCCCAAGGCGGACGAGAGCCTCGTGAATCTCGACATCGAAAAGTCCTTTGACCGCGCCTTTGCTGTGGTCGAAGCGGTTCGCGGAGCAAGGGGACGCTACAAAGTCAGCCCGGCGACAAAGCTCAGGGCAGTCCTCAGCGTTGACGACGCCGCAACGGAAAAGTCCATTAGGGAATGCGCTGCGGTTATCACGGAACTCGGAGGACTCGAATCGCTCTCCATCGCGGTAAAGGCTCCGAAGCCGAAGTTCAGCGCAAGCGCGGTCGTTCCGGGCGGCGAACTCTACATCCCGCTCGAAGGAATCCTTGACCCGGAAGCGGAAATCGCTCGCCTCGAAAAGGAAATCGAAAAGGCGAAATCCTTTGCCGCTTCCATCGAACGCAAGCTTTCGAACGAGAAATTCGTGAAAGGCGCTCCCGAAGCGGTTGTAAATGCCGAAAGGACGAAGCTCGCGACACAGCAGGACATTATCGCGAAGAACGAAAAGGCGCTGGACGAACTGAAATAATCGGGTTAAGTGCGCGCATTTGCCGATAAGCCCCGGGGAATTCCCCGGGGCTTAAATATCTATCTTTAAAACAATGAAAACAGCACTGATAACCGGCATCACGGGCCAGGACGGCTCGTATCTCGCGGAACTCCTGCTAGCGAAAGGTTACGCGGTATATGGCCTTGTTCGCCGCAAGAGCAAGCTCGACTTCAACAACGCGGAACACCTGAAGGGGCGCGTGACGTTCCTCTTCGGGGACATGACGGACATGGCGTCGCTCCTGCGCGCCCTGGAGATGTCGAAGCCGGACGAGATATACAACCTGGCGGCGCAGTCGTTCGTGACTACTTCGTGGGAGACTCCGCTCTCGACGGCGGACATCAACGCTACCGGCGTGACGAAGCTTCTGGAGGCTGTCCGGCTCGCAAAGACCGATACGCGCGTTTACCAGGCGAGCACGAGCGAGATGTTCGGACGCGTGCAGGCGGTGCCGCAGGATGAGGACACGCCTTTCTACCCGCGGAGCCCCTACGGGGTTTCGAAACTCTACGGGCACTGGATTGTGAAGAACTACCGCGAAAGCTACGGGATGTTCGCCTGTTCGGGCATCCTCTTCAACCACGAGTCGGAGCGCCGGGGCGCGGAATTCGTGACGCGGAAGATAACGATTTCTGTGGCGAAGATCCGTGCCGGGAAGCAGGAGTTTCTGGAACTCGGGAACCTGGACGCGAGCCGCGACTGGGGACATTCGGAGGATTACGTTCGCGCGATGTGGCTGATGCTGCAACGCCCGGAGGCGGACGACTACGTGGTGGCGACCGGACGGACGCACACGGTCCGCGATTTCGTGATGTTGGCTTTTCGGGCTGCGGGGATGGAACTCGAATTTCGCGGAGCCGGAATCGATGAGCGCGCGTTTCTCGCGGGGACGGACCGAGAACTTGTCCGGGTGAACCCGAAGTTCTTCCGCCCGGCGGAGGTGGATCTTTTGATTGGTGACGCGTCGAAAGCGAAACGCGTCCTCGGGTGGGAGCCGAAGATTTCCTACGAGGAACTGGTGCGCCGCATGGTCGAGAGCGACATGAAGCTTCTTGCCGAAGGAAAAATCTGATTTTATGAAATTGGCGCTTGACGCACGAATGATTGATCGCTCTGGAATAGGTACATGTATTTGCGAGTGGCTTTCACGGGTAAACTATTCGATTGTTTTAGGAAAACAAAAAAATTTAGAACCCTATAGAAACAACTACTCCGAATTTGTTCCTTTTGACAGTTCTATTTATGGTTATAAGGAACAGTTGTCGTTTCCCTATGCTTCTCTGAAGAAATTGAAGCCGGACGTCTTGCATGTTCCCCATTGCAATGTTCCTTTGTTTTATCGAGGAAAGCTCATTGTAACGATTCATGATTTAACCCATCTGGTATATCCACAGTTTCTTCCGTCGCGCATTGTAGGCTGGTATTTTAAATTTATCTTTTGGAGTGCCTGCAAAAAGGCCGATCATATCATGACGGATTCCGAAAGTACCAAGCGCGATATCATCCGCTTTTTTCATACGCCAGCCGATAAAATTACCGTTGTTCCTTTGGGATGCGGCAAGGAATTCGTTAAAAAAGCGCAAGAGGAAATCGATTACATCTACGATAAATTTTCAATCCCGCGAGACAAAAAACTTTTGCTCTATGTCGGAAATTTATTGCCTCACAAAAATCTATCTAGACTGTTGGAAGCTTTTTCTAAAATGCCGGAACGGAACGATTGCCGGTTGATTCTTGTGGGAAAAACCTTTAATGGACGCACGGAAAATTTAGGCGAAAAAACACTAGGGATTTCTGATTTGGTCATTCATGCCGGTGTTGTATCCCAGGAAGATCTTATCGCTCTATATAACATGGCGAATCTTTTTGTCTTGCCGTCGCTTTATGAAGGCTTTGGACTGCCCGTTCTCGAAGCCTTTGCCTGTGGAACGCCCGTCGCCTGTTCCAATACATCCTCGTTGCCGGAAGTAGGCGGAAGCCTTGCCTACTATTTCAATCCCACCGATTCAGGCAACATGGCGCAAGTCCTATCGAAAGCATTAATGGAGAAAAAGAAAACCGAGGAATATATCCGGTGGGCGGCAACGTTCACCTGGGATAAATCCAGCGAGATGATTTTATCTATTGCAAAACAAGTCTGTGGATTATAACGATGCAAAAGAAGCGAGTCGTTTTTTTTCTCAAATTATTGATTAGTGTTGCGGGAATCCTTTTTATCTTTTATAAAATTCCGCTAGAAGAAATCCGTAAAAACTGGACACATACAACCTTGACGTGGCTTCTATTGCTAATCCTTTTCACTTTTGTTTCGATGGGCATTCAAGCGAATCGTTGGAAGGGACTGCTTCTTGAAGAAGGGGAAAAAATACCATTTCGAACCTTTTATGCTTACATCGCGATAGGATATTTTTTCACGGCTTTTTTGCCGGGAGGCTTTGGCGGAGATGTCGTTAAAACCTTGGCGTTCGGAAAGCGTTTTTCTCAAACATCGAACTCGGTTGCCGCGATTTTAATTTCGCGAATCCAAGGGCTCCTGATGCTGTTCCTTTTGTTTTTCGCCTCGCTTCCATGGGTCTGCTACCATTATTCCATATCCACTTCGTATATTTTCGGAATGCTCGTCGCTTTGCTTTTGACGGCTACGGCTCTTGTCTTTTGTTGCTTTTCAGATAAAATAGCTTCATTAAAGTTCGTTTCGGGCCGTTTGAAGTTCATTTCAAATCTGCAAAGATCTTTGATCGTTTATAGAAATCACAAGAAACAATTTTTCCTGTCCTTTTTGGATTCTTTATGGCTTCAACTTCTCGTTTTTGCGACATCGTATGGATATCTAAAATCCGTAGGAATTACCTTGGATTTTAGATTGGTTATCGTCTTTACGGCCATTACGGTCATTATTACCATGCTGCCTATATCGCTTAACGGAATCGGCGTTCGGGAATGGATAACGATAAGCCTTTATACAGGAATCGTCGGATTGCCAGCCGACAAAGTCCTTGCCGGCCATTTGCTTGGGTATGTTTTAATCCTGTTCCAGGCAATCCAGGGGGCCATTATTTTGGCTGTACAAAAACGAATCGCCTAAGCCCCGTCTCCAAAGATTTACAAATTCCGGGGAACGCCTCCATAAAAAGAATACTAGTTTGATGAAATCACCCTGAAACGAGGATTCGATACATGCAGGTATTCATCACGGGCGGAACGGGCTTTATCGGGCATTATGTCGCGCGGGAACTTTTGGAAAGCGGGCACCGGCTTACGATTCTTTCCAGGCATCCCGACAAGATTCCCTATCTTTCGAACCATCCGGACGTGACGATTCTCGAAGGCACCATCTACGACGCGGCGACCATTGCGAGGGGACTCGAAAACTGCGAAGCGTGCATCCACATCGCTTTCGGCTGGGGCGAAACTCCCCTTTCGATGCTCGAAAACGATACGCGGGCGACGGTCCTTGTCTTGCAGGCGGCGGCAAAGGCAGGATGCCGGAAATTCATCTACACGTCGAGTACCGCTGCGATGGGAAAATTCCGTCCGGTGATGAACGAAAATGTCGTAAACCTTCCCCTCGATCTTTACGGGGCGACAAAGGCGGCTGGCGAAGCCTACGTGCTGGGATTCCGCGGAACCGCGATGAAACGGAACATCATCCGCCCGGGTTACACGTTCGGAAATCCCGCATTCGGCGTCCATGACGGAGTTTCCCAGCCGGACAAGCGTTTCGCGCTAATCGCGCAGTCCATCGTGAAGGGTTGCCCAATTCATTTGATAAAAAACGACGGGACTCAGTTTATCGATGCGGCTTCCCAGGCGAAGCTTTTTCACAAGCTGCTCGACAGCGATTACAACGAAGAAATTTTCCTGGGCCTGGGAGCGAACTGGATTTCGTGGAAGAGCATCGCGGAAAGAATGCTCGCCGAATATGAAAACCTGACGGGCAAAAAAAGCTCTGCAAAAATCGAAGAGCGGGATCTCGGCTGGTCTGAAAAGCCGATGCTATTCTCCGTCGAAAAGATTGCGGAAACGTTCAATTTGCATTTTGACGCCCGCTCCGAACTGGAAAGGCACATCCGCTGGCAGCTTGAAACTACCCTAGCGAATCCTTAAGAAAACGGATAGCCTCATGGCGAGACGGGCTCAGCGTTTCGTAAAGTTCGAGAACGCGGGATAGCTGTCGCTTGCCCGGCTTGATGTATTTTTCAAAGCCCGGGATCTTCTTTTCCATGCTCAAGAAGCAATAGGCGCCAAGCGCCTGCATCAGACGCTGGAGGCTCGCCTGCAAGAAGAGCGTCCAGGCCTCTTCCCTGGTAAAGGATTGCAGGCATAGCGGATAATCCAGGTACCATTCGTTGAAGAAATCCGAGACAAGTTCTTCGGAAAGCTCGACATAGGGATCCCACAAGAGCGAAGCGATATCGTAGAACATGGAGCCGCGGCGCGCCCCCTGGAAATCGACGAACCCGATTTCCGAATCCGAGCGGACCATGACATTTTGCGATTGAAAGTCTCGATGCATCAGGACTTTCGGATGCGTATCGACCATGCAGGCGAGCGTCGCGAAAAAGTTTTCTACGGCCTGGGGCAATTCGGAAAAGCCTTTTTTGTTTTGAAGGTAATTGGTGCGAAAATAATCGGTCTCCCACTTGAGCGCCGCATAGTCGAAGCGTCTCGCCGCGATGTCAGGCCTCGAAAGAAAGAATTTCGGGCTTTCCTTCTGCCACTTGAGCAAGGCGTCGATCGTCGCGGGATAAAGAATCCGAACATTTCCGGGATTCGGTTTCCCGTCCTTTTCGACGAGGGAGAGCAGCGTATTTTCGCCCATGTCCTGCATAAGAACTTGCGCGAAGACTTCATCGACAGCCCAGATTTCCGGCGTCGGAAGCCCAAACGAGGAAAACGATTTCCCATACGAAACAAAGCGCCTAAAATCCTCGTCGGCAGTCAGGTTCGTCTGGAGAATCGCGGTCTTTCCGTTTTCGGCGATCCGGTAATACTTGCGGAACGAACCCGCGGAACCAGCAAGCGTCCACGTGGCGGCAGAAGTAAAATCCCTGGATTCAAGGATGGTCTGGATGTTTGGCGAGACTTGCGGTAAGCTGGATTGCATGATTTCCTCGGAGTTTTTCCTCAATATATCATTCTAAATTGCAAAATTGTCAAAAAAATTCGCAAATAACCAAAAAAATTTTTCCGTTCTCCGTTGCCACGCATCCAAAGCTTTTTTATTTTCTTTTCCGAAATGAAAAACGCACGCATCATGATGAACAACTGGTGGTGGCGCACTTCGGTCTCGGAGTTCGCGTGTTAGCCTTTTGTGGGTAATCGTGCATGGCAAGCGGCTCCGTCTTTTCGGAGCCTTTTTTTGTGCGTGAAAAATTTAACCAAGGAAACCTTATGACCAAAAGAACCGACAGCGTCTATCTCACCCTCGAAGGGGAACGCTACACCCCCTTTTCGCTCGCCAAAAAGCTCGGGGCGAAGGCGATTCTCGAATCGGCATCCTTTTCGCAAGGCGCAAACCGCTATTCCATCCTCATGCTGGAAGAAGCGTTCCACGTAATCGAAGACGGCGAAGGCGTCGCCCTGGTTGTCGAAGGGAACCGCAAGCCCTACCCGGCGAAAGACATCCTCGATGCGCTCGAAAGCATTTCGTCCGAGAACGAGAAGCCCGCGAAGATCCCGCTGCCCGCTTCCGGAATCGGGTTTCTCTCCTACGAGTTTTGCGCGCGCTGCGACACGATCCGTCTTTCGCAGCAGGAAGATTCGCTGAAAATTCCCGAATCCGAATTTGTCGTGGGACATGTCTATATCGTATTCGACCATTTCACGGAAACGCTCCACGTTTTCGGGCTGAACTACAACGAGCACGAAATCGATCTGGAAAAAGCCATTCGCAACATCCGCAAGAAACTTTCGAACCTCGACTTTTCCTACCTGGAGGATCCGGAAGACGATTACCCGTACAAGGTCCTGACGGACCTGAAAAAAAGCCATGACGAATATGTCCACTATGTCGAGGAGCTGAAGAAGCGGATTGTCGCGGGCGACATCATCCAGGCGGTTCCCTCCCGCCGCTTGCAGCTCGAATCGGAAATTCCCGCGCTCGACGTCTATCGCAGGCTGCGGACGCTGAATCCGTCGCCCTACCTTTTCTACATCGATTTTGGAAAATACCAGCTGGTCGGTTCCTCGCCGGAAAGCCTTGTCCGTTCGCGAAACGGCAAATCCTCAATCCGCCCGATTGCGGGAACATGCCGCCGCGGAAAGAACGATGCGGAAGACGAATTTCTGAAGGAAAAGCTTTTGAGCGACCCGAAGGAACGCGCGGAACACCTGATGCTCGTGGACCTAGCGCGAAACGATCTCGGGCGCGTCTCGGAACCCGGGACGGTCAAGGTCACGCGCAACATGGAATGCGAGCTTTTCAGCCACGTCATCCATCTGGTTTCCGAAGTGGAAGGAAAGACGAAGCTCGGCCTGAAACCCATCGAAGTACTTCGCTCGGCGTTCCCGGCGGGTACGGTCAGCGGCGCGCCCAAGATCAGCGCGATCGAAATCGTGTCCTCGCTCGAAAGGGAAAAGCGGAACTTTTACGCGGGTGCGGTCGGCTACCTCGACGCGGACGGAGACCTTGATTTCTGCATCGCTATTCGCTGTGCGCTCCGGCAGGGAAACGTCTGGACGCTCCAGGCAGGGTCGGGCATCGTCTATGCGTCGGACCCGGAACGCGAATGGGAAGAGACGGGCGAAAAACTCGGCGCGATGGTCCAGGTCGTCGAAGCGAAAAACAAGTAGAATTTTACCGAGGATAAATCCATGATAGTCATCATCGACAATTACGATTCTTTCACATACAACGTTTTCCAGGCGATTACGAGCATCACGTCGGAACCCGTCAAGGTTCTCCGATCCAAGGAATGCTCCATCGAAGACATCGAGAAGCTTTCCTCGTCGCACCTGATCGTTTCCCCGGGGCCGGGACGTCCCGAAGATGCCGGAATTTCCGTCGAAGCGATCCGCCATTTTGCCGGCAAGCTGCCGATTCTCGGCATCTGTCTCGGTCACCAGGCGATAGGCTATGCGTTCGGGGCAAAAATCGTCCAGGCGAAGTTCATCAAGCACGGCATCGTGGAAGAGATGGATCTAGACGGTCGGGGCCTTTTCCGGAACATCGGAAAAAAAGGCACGTTCATGCGCTACCACAGCCTGGTCATCGACGAAAAGACGCTCCCGGACGATTTCGAAGTTACAGCCCGTGCCAAAGACGGCGACATCATGGGCATCCGGCACAAGACGCTCGATATCGAAGGCGTGCAGTTCCACCCGGAATCGATTGCGGCAAAGGACGGCGAAGCCTTTTTCCGGGCATTCCTCAATTACAGGCGAGAAGCGCTCCCCGTGCCGGAAATTTTAAACAAGCTGATTTTGCGGCAGGACCTGAAAAAGGAAGAGGCGGAACTTTTCATGGAGACGCTCACCGACGGAATGCTCGACGAACGGCAGACCGCGGCGATTCTTGCGGCGCTCGCGGTCAAAGGCCCGGCGGCTTCGGAAATCGCCGGCTGCGCGGCTGTTCTCTGCCGAAAGAAGACCCCTTTCCCGTTTGACAAGACGATCGATGTCGCGGAAATCGTCGGGACGGGCGGCGACAGCAAGGGAAGCTTCAACATCAGCTCCTTCTCCGCGCTGATTTGCGCAAGCTGCGGATGTCCCGTCGCAAAACACGGGAACCGTGCCGTTTCGAGCAAGTCCGGAGCGGCTGATTTCTTCGAAGGACTAGGCTTCAATATCCGGCTTTCTCCCGAAAAGGCTGCGGAAGTTCTCGGAAAGACCGATTTCGTCTTTTTGTTCGCGCAGGTTTATCACAGCGCGATGCGGTTTGCGGCGCCTGTCCGAAAGGCGCTCGGCGTTCGCACCATCATGAACCTGATCGGCCCTCTGACAAACCCTGCCGATGCGAAATACCTGATGCTCGGCGCCTATGCGAAGGAACTGTTGAAGCCGATGGCGGAAGCGGCAAAGCTGCTCGGGGCGAAACACGTGCTGGTCGTTTCGAGCGTTGACGGCTTCGACGAAATTTCCCCGAGCGTCCCGACCCATGTCTATGAGATCGACGAGGATAACCAGTCCTATGAATATCTTCTCGACCCGACGGAATTCGGCATTCCCGCTTTGAGCGATGAAGACTTGCGCGGCGGAACCGGCGAGGAAAATGCGAAAGTCGCCATTGGACTGGCTAGCGGCAAAGGAAACCCGGCGCTTCGGTATGCGGTTGCGCTGAACGCCGGAGCGACCCTTTACACGGCCCGCAAGGCGAAATCCCTCAAGGATGGTTTCGAAACGGCACTCCGCGCGCTCGACAGCGGCG
Source organism: uncultured Fibrobacter sp. (assembly GCA_934691725.1). Lineage (GTDB taxonomy): Bacteria > Fibrobacterota > Fibrobacteria > Fibrobacterales > Fibrobacteraceae > Hallerella. Next base: position 27,927 of record CAKUTF010000034.1, read on the forward strand.
CGGTCCTTCAAAAAATCGAAGAGGTCCGGGAAGCGACAAACGGATAGCTTTTATCCGACACAAAAGTCCCGAATTTCTCGGGACTTTTGCGTGCAAAAAAAAATCGTTAAATCAAAGATTCTTTTCGAGAGCCGCAACAAGCGTTGTCTTCGGAACCGCTCCGACGATATTCCCGACTTCGACGCCGTTTTTGAAAAGCTTCATGTTCGGGATGTTCGTGATGCCGAAACGGTTGCAGAGGTTCTCGTTTTCATCGACGTTCACCTTGGCAACGACCAGCTTTCCGTCGTATTCCAGAGCGAGTTCTTCCATCACGGGTCCCATCATCTGGCAAGGCCTGCACCATGTCGCCCAAAAATCGACCAGCACCAGGCGACCCGAATTGATTACTTCGTCAAAATCCTTTTCGTTCACATTGAGTACGGACATCGCGGAACCTCGTTTGTTTTTCGCTAAAATAGCTATTTTTTCTTTTCAAGAGTATTCCGATGCCTTTTTTTGCGATATTCGTCACGTTCCTTCTCGTTTTTTCCCCGGCGCTTGCCGTCGAGGAGTTGAGCACGGCGCGTAAAGGCGCGGAATTTCGCGAGATTGCCGAGCGGACTTACGACTTAGAAGGCCAGAAGGCGGAATGGGTCCTGGGAACTTCCCTGTTTGGAAATCCCGACCTGGAATTTCGCTCGATGGGACTTTCCGCTCCGTCGAGGCGCTTGCCGTCAAAGCTCGCCGGGATTTTCACGTTTCCCCTTTCCTATGATGCGACGCAGCTTTCGATGTTCGGCGAGAACGGCGTGATGAAAGAAAACTTCGCACGGGGCATTCCGGTCGATACGCCCGTCACGCGGATTCTCTGGGAACGCTACGCTTTCGACGGAAACGCTTTCGGACTGGATTTTCGGCGGCTTCTGCTCGACAGCATCGAACTCGATATCGGCATGGCTAGCTACTCTGATGACGGCTCGGACGAGTTCCGCTACCAGGACGTGACGCACCAGCCTTTCTTTGCGCTCGGGCGCGATTCCTCGCAAATTCCCTTTTCGGGCAGGAACCTTTCGACAAGCACGACGCACTTCAAGCCAGCGATTACGTGGTTTCTTCCCCGAGGAGAGATTTCTGCTAGTCTGAGTTACCTGCTTGTCAAAAACGACGACGCGCCGCCATACCGGTTTATCCAGGATTCGACGAACTATTCGAGCGTCACCTATCTGGAGCGCCCTTTCAAGACGGACCTGAATTCATTTTCCTACGGTATCCGCGGAAAAATCCGCCCGGTAAACGCCATCGAAGTCAGCGCGAGCATCTACAGCGGAAAGCATGAAATCGAATATGACAGCCTGGTGAACCTTGTCGAAAGCGTTCGGGATACGGTTGACTCGAAAGGAAAGCCCGGAAAGGATACGACATGGCTGGGCGTTAAAGACGAGGTTCGCTACGAAACGGTAAACGGCGACGGCGGCATCGCGCTAAGGATTCCGCTCCACCCGGCGCTCCGCATGGAATACGAATTTACGGAAGCGAACTCCCGGTTCAAGCAGGATCGCGAGCTTTACTACCTGGAAATTTCGGACCAGTTCCGCTTTGCCGATTTCCGGTTCCAGGGCGGAGCGCTCCGCAATTCGAACCTTTTCGATTCCGTCGAAGTGGGGCGGATGTTTTCCGGATATCTGACGATTCGCCTTCCCGGGCATATCGCGGTAAAGGGTTCGTTCAAAAACGATGTCCGGTTCCCGGATGTCGATGAATTGAAGCTTTTCAACCGCGGACGTTACGCCTATCCGAACGAAAATCTAAAACCCGAAGAACGTTTTCGTTTAACCGGAGACCTGGAATGGGATGCGGGCGGAATCTTTTACGGGACGGGGCTTCGCTACGAATACGCCGATTCTCCCATCAAACAGCGATGGGTTTCCGGAGAAGGACTCGAATCGATTGAAAGCGCTTGCCAGTGGATAAACCTGGAAAACGCGGAAGCGCTCGACTGGTATGTCGCGGTCGGGTTCGGACTGGGAAACTGGCGCTTCTATCTCGAACGCGAACAGGCGCTTTCCAAGCAGAACCGGCCGATTGACGTGACAAGCCTCTATTACAAGGGTTACATCCGCTGGCAGGATAAATTTGTGAAGAACAGGCTCGGCGTCAGCATCGGTTTTGACTTTACCTGGTTCGGCAACCGTTACGACATCCAGATGAACGAAGACGATGCGCTCGAACTTGTCGAACTGAAGCATTATCTCGCGCTGAATTTCGAAGCCCGGATGCGGATTCTCACCTTTTCGCTTTACACGCGGATAGACAACCTGAACCATAGCCTATACGAGCCGGCGAGCGGTTACCGACCGGAAGGCGTCCGCTTCCTTTACGGAATTACGTGGAGCTTCGATAATTAGTTTTAGAACCGCGGACGTTTAATTCAGTGGCTAGTGGTCAGTGAGCAGTGGTCAGAACTGCGTACATCTAGACTTTTGGGGGGCGGGACACGGGGTTCAGAGCTTAGTTGATAGAACTTAGAGCTTAGAACTGACGATATTTAAGCTTTTGGGATGCGAGACAAGGTACGATGTCATTCCCCGGCTTGACCGGGGAATCCCTTTGTGTATGGAGATTATCGGATCAAGTCCAATAATGACAGGTTAGCGAGCTTGTCGAGCTATTCAGAGCTTAGTTGAGAGAGCTTAGAGCTTAGAACTGTGGACGTCTAAGCTTAGTGTCCAGTGGTCAGAGTGCAGACGTTAAA
>CAKUTF010000035.1 GCA_934691725.1 uncultured Fibrobacter sp.
GACCTCTGGCACCGGCTCGCTAAACAGCCAACTCCTCACTCCTAATTACTCATTGCTAATTGACCACTGATTCCTGTTTCCTGATTCCTCTCGGCTCTCAACTAAGCTCTAAGCTCTGGCTACAGTTCGCTCGGCAACCTAGTCCCTAATCCCTTCTCCCTGATCCCTAATAGCGGTTCGCTAGTCACTGACCTCTGGCACCGGCTCGCTAAACAGCCAACTCCTCACTCCTAATTACTCATTGCTAATTGACCACTGATTCCTGTCTTCTGATTTCTCCCGGCTCTCGACTTCCCCCAGACAAAAATCTGACATTTTTTTTCAATCGCTTAAAACAATAAAGTAATAGAATGCTAAATTTGCCGTTATGATGAAAGTAATTCTCCCTGTTGCCGGAACCGGATCCCGATTGAGGCCCTTTACGCTTTCCTTGCCGAAGTGCCTCCTTCCCGTTGCGGGAAAGGCGCTGATTGAACATATCATCGAATCGTATGCTTCTTTACCCGTTTCCGAGCAGATTTTTATCACCGGCTACAAGGGAGAACTTGTCGAGGATTTTATTCGTCGCTGCGGCTTTCGGAATGCGCATACCGTTAGGCAAAAAAATCCCCAGGGCCTAGGCGAGGCCATTTCGCTCTGCCTGCCGTTTCTGGCGGACGATGAACCCGTCTTGATTATATTGGGGGATACCCTTTTTGACGCGGACCTTTCCTTTTTGAAATCGGAAAAGGAAAACGTACTGATGACCCGCGAAGTCGAAGACCCGCGGCGGTTTGGGGTAGCGGTAACCGATTCTTCGGGATACGTGACGCGTCTTGTCGAAAAGCCCGAAACTTTCGTGTCGAACGAAGCTCTTGTCGGGATCTATTATATCGCGGATGTTTCCGCTCTTCGGCAGTCGCTTGAAAGATTGATTCGCGAAGACATCCGGACGCGCGGAGAGTTCCAATTGACAGATGCCTTGCAGATGATGCTCGAAGCGGGTTCGCGTTTTCGGACAGCTCCGATCCGCTCCTGGCTCGACTGTGGCACTGCGGAAACCTTTCTCAAGACGAATGCGAAGGTTCTTGCAGAGATGAAGCCGGAAAACATTTCGTTTCCGGGCTGCCGGATCATTCCACCGTGCCATATCGATAGGACAGCCCGCATTCGGAATTCTGTTGTCGGACCGAACGTGTCGGTCGGGCCGGAAGTCGTGATCGAAAATTCAAAGGTCGCGGATTCCGTCATTTCGGAGCGGACGTTTCTTTCCGATTCGGAAATCTCCCATTCCATTTTCGGCGGGGATTCCGAAGTCAAGGGGTTTAAGGGAACGCTTTTTTTGGGTGACCATTCCAAGGTCGTTTCGGGAGTCGAATGAAAACCTTTGTCCTCGCCAGTGCGTCTCCGCGCCGTTCTGCAATCCTTTCGCAACTCCGCATTCCGTTTCGGGTCGAACCCTCCTCGTATGAAGAAGACGGTTCCGCGTTTTCTCCCGAGGAGCGTCCGCTTCGCTTTGCCGAAGGAAAAGCCCTAGACGTTTCCCGAAAGTTTCCGGACGAGTTTGTGCTGGGGTTCGATACCCTGGTCTTTTTGGATGGCCGCGCTCTGGGGAAGCCGAAGGACCGCGCGGAAGCCATTTCGATGCTCGGGTCGCTGAACGGACGCTTTCACCAGGTCGTTTCGGGCGTAGCGCTTGCCTGTGGCGGAAAGATTCTCGCTTCGGACACGGGGGAGACTGCGGTGAAGTTTCGGCATGTCTCCGAGCGTGAACTGGAACGCTACGTGGATTCCGGCGAGCCGATGGGCAAGGCCGGAGCCTATGCCATCCAGGGGCTCGGAGCGGGACTTGTCGAATCCATCGACGGCTGCTTTTACAATGTAGTCGGTCTTCCCGTGGCGAAGACCTTGAAACTGATTGAAAATTTAGGAGAATGAACATGACCAATCCTGTTGAACCAAAGACTTCGGATGAATCGCTTGGCGCATACCTGAAAAGGATCCGGGAGTCTAGGGGACTTTCGCTCGAGGACCTTTCCCAGAAGACGCGGATAGCCTTGAACCTTTTGCGGCAGATAGAGGCGGGCGAATGGGAAAAGTTTCCGGTCGAGGCCTATGTGCGCGGCTACCTGAATTCCATTTCCGAAACGCTTGGGCTGGCGATGCCGGAAGTTCTCGCCGCCTATTCCAAGGAAGCGGGGTCTTCCTATTCGCAGGAATTTCTCGCCGCTGAAACGCTTTCGTCGAGCGATGAATCCTTTGCCGGGAAAAAGCTGGAGCGTAGAAATGGCGGTTCGAAAGTGGCTATCGTTGTCGTCGTAATCCTGGTTGTCGCCTTTCTTTCGGGCGTCTATTTCCTGAAATCCTCTTCGGATGCCGTGTTGCCGCCTTCGGGAAAGCCCGAGGTTCCGGTCGCGGAAGAAGATACGGCTTCTTTTGAAGCGGACGTTCCGGACGGAGCGGAAAACATTCCGCCCGAATCGCTCTCGGTCGCGGCGGACACCCTTCCTTCCGCTTTGCCCGATACCGCGAAAAAGGTTTCCGCCAAGGGTAACTCGGCGACGACTTTCATCGTTTCTTCGGATTCGCGGGAAAAGGCTTCCGAGGATTCCACGGAAAACGCAGGCAAGCTGTCGGTCGCGCTCACCGGCAACGATTCCGCAAGTTCCTGGGTGGGAATTTACCGCAGCCTGAACGACAACAAGGTCCTGCGCGAAGGGAACATCACGTCGGCGCGTTCACGGATTTCCTATTCCTACGGGGACACGCTCTGCCTTGTCATCGGCAATCCCGATGCCGTGGGCCAGATGCTCGTCAACGGCAAGCGGACAAATGTCCCGGTCCGCAAGGGCCATGCGAGCCGTTTCTGCGTAGCGCCGAACGGCAAGTTCACGAGGAGATGATCCGATGCGCGAAGCGAAAATCATCCGCAATACGAACGAAACGCAAATCGAGCTTTCGCTGAATCTCGACGAGGCTTCCCGCGGAAGTATCTCGACAGGCTCGGGCTTTCTCGATCACATGCTGGACCTTTTCCAGGTGCACGGCGGTTTTTCGCTCGGGGTCAAGTGCCTCGGCGATACCCGGGTCGATATGCACCATTCCGTCGAGGACATTGCGATTTGCCTGGGAAACGCTCTTGCCGAATGCCTCGGCGACAAGAAGGGAATCGAACGGTACGGCTTTTACTTTGTCCCGATGGACGAAGCCTTAGCGCGCGTCTGCGTGGATTTTTCGAACCGGATTGGAATTGTCTGGCGCGTCCGTTTGCCGGATGCGACTGTCGGCGCGGAAAACATGCCGGCGAGCCTTTTTGAACATTTTTTCAAGACGCTCGGCGAAAACGCCCGGATGAATCTGCACGTGGAGCTTTTCTACGGATCGGACAACCACCACTGCCTCGAAGCGATATTCAAGGCGTTTGCGCGGGCGGTCGCGATGGCCGTTTCCCCGTCGCGGAACGTAAAAGGCGTTCCCAGTTCGAAAGGCGTCCTCTGAGCTAGAACCTGTTTTCATATGTGTCGGGCATAGCTCGGCAAATGTCATTATCGGGCTTGACCCGATAATCTGGATTCCCCGGTCAAGCCGGGGAATGACAACATAGTGAGCATGGGAATGACAGTGCACCGAAACAGTTCGCTAGGAAACCCCGTGTCCCGTTTCCCAAAAGCTTAAACGTCCGCTGCTCTGGCCACTGACTTCTGACCACTGACCACTAAACCTAGACGTCTGCGGTTCCTTATAAAGACCTTCTCTTAGCGCCCTAGGACCGGGATGCGGACATTGTCGCCCACTTCGAGGTGTTCGAGCCTGACATTCGGATTGACGGACTGCAAGGCGGACAGCGTATAGAACTTGGGGAGTCTCGTCGCATCGCTAGCGTAGGCGCGCGAAAGCAGCGCGAAGAGGTTCTCGTCGGCTTTGGCGGAAACGGTCCGGTACTTCGCCGTATTGGACGGGTCGGACTGCAGTTCCGAAAGGGCGTTCATGAAGCGGTCCGCGAAGCGTTCTGCTTTTTGTGTCGCGGAAGCTTTTTCTTGACCGGTCCCCGCGGTCTGCTTTCCGCTTGGTTTTTGAGGCTGCGCCTTTTTCTCTCCCGGAAGCCTTATCGTGGGCATCGCTCCCGAATAGATGGTGAGAGCGGTTTTTTCCTTGTCCGCATCCGGTTTGAGCGGTTCCGCTTTTAAAATGGAATCCAGTTCGGCGATGTAGTTCTCGTCTGGCCAGGATTCCAGCGTGTATTTCCTGTTTACTTCTAGCGGGTTTTCGTCGGTCGGGGATTCGGAACAGCCGGAAAAAAGGCTTGCGGCGGTCAAGGCGGAAAATAAAAAGGCTCTCTTGGACTTCATGTCTAAAAAATACTATTTGCGAATTGCCAAAACGGGAAAAATCATCTAAATTTGGCATAACCAACGCTTAATCAGCAGGATTCAAAAATGAAAAATGGTATTCATCCCGATTACAAACCGGTCGTGTTCGTTGATGCGAATACGGGTAAAGAATTCATCACCCGCTCCACGAAGTCCTCTGCCGAAAAGAAAGTGATCGATGGTGTCGAATATGGCGTAGTTTCCCTGGAAATTACAAGCGACACGCATCCTTTCTGGACAGGCAAGCAGCACCGCGTGGATACCGCTGGCCGTATCGACCAGTTCAACAAGCGCTTCGCCGGCAACGGCACGCTGAATATCGCCGCGGCAAAGCGCAAGACCCGTCGCGCGGTCAAGAAGGATGAATCCGAAGAATAAGATATTCGGAGATTTCCCGTTTGGCTTCCTTGGAAGAGGGAGCCTTTTTTATATCCTTGGATCGATGCGCCCTGTCTGGTTTCTGACCGCTTTCTGGATTTTCGCCTTTGCGGCGGGATCGTTTTCCGCCGAGCCTTCCGTGACGGATTGCGCGGAGGGGATGCGCATCTCGAGCGTCCGCTATTCGGGGCTTGCCGATACCGATCCGCGGGTCGTGGAACGGGAACTTTTCCATGCGCCGGGGGCAAAGTTTTCCGGGAGCGAATTTCTCGCCGAAAAGTCCCGGCTAGAAAGCCTCGACATCTTTTCGGACGTTTCCCTTGTCTGTTCGGAATCTGCCGGCGGTCTGGACCTGGAATACCGCCTTACGGAACTCTTGCACTGGATACCTTCTCCCGCAGGAAAGAAGACCGACCAGGACGGCTGGATGCTCGGCGTGGCGCTCGCCCATTTGAACGTTCTGGGGGAGGACATCCGCATTGAAGCGCAGTACCGCACGTCGGTCGATCCGCTTTTCGATTCCAAGGAATTTGCCATCTACGCAAGTTCTCCGTGGCTTTGGGACTTGCCGATTTCGTGGAATTTTGAATTTTTGCGGACGGATTCGTGGGACGACTTGCGCGGATTCGATGACCGCTCCTGGTTCGTCCACCTGGAACTCGACGCGAAGCTTTGGCGAAGCGTCTATCTCGTCTGGGCGCCTTCTTACCGCTATGTCCAGGGTTTCGGCTCCGTGCCGGATTTGGGAGTGGGAGCGCTTCTTGAAAACCGCGATTCGAAGACGGACCCGCGGCGCGGCGCGTTCGAGGAATTCCGCGTGACGCGTTACGGCGTGTTCGATTCGAGCGTCGAGAATTTCGTGGAGTATCTCTGGGACAACAGGCTCTACTTTTCCCGGGGTCGCTGGATTACGGGAGCTTCTTCGCTTGTGAGGCTTCGGCCAGGAACGCAGATGTTCTTTGACCGTCTGCACCAGGGAGGCGCGAATACGCTGCGCGGCTTTTCGCCCGATTCAAGCGTCCACGGTCGGCACGAAGCCATCTGGAATATCGAAGAGCGCTTTGTGCTTCTGGAGCGGCGCCCTTTCTCGGTCCTAGGCGCGAACCTTTTCTTTGGCGTGCAGCTGGTGGCGGGCTTCGAAGGCTCGTTCCTGTGGGACAGCCGAACGCCCGGGTGGGAGGATTACCGGCAAAGCGTCTATGGGGGAATCCATGTCCTGGTTCCCGCGCTGGATCGCCTGAGGATTGAAGCAGGCTACAGCCCGGACGGGGGCGGCGTGAAGGTTTCCGTCGGGCTGTATGAGAAAAACGTGTCTTTGAGGTGGCGTTCCCGCTGACTTGAATTTATATTTGGGTCTATGCCAATCAATTATCTAGAACTGCCGATAGGACCGAAATATCCCTATGAAGTGGATTGCGTGGTCGAAATTCCCAAGGATACGAACGTCAAATATGAATATGACGAGCGTTACCATGTGTTCCGCCTGGACCGCTGCCTCTTGTCGTCGATGAGCTACCCGTGCAGCTACGGACTGATTCCGAGCACCCGGGCCGATGACGGCGACGCTCTGGACATGCTGGTTTATTGTTCTTCGCCTCTTGCTACGGGAACGGTCGTTTCGTGCCGCGCCGTGGGCGTTCTCGACATGACGGACGGCGGAAAGAAGGATTACAAGGTCCTAGGCGTTCCGCTCTACATTCCGCATCCGATTCGGGATCTGCAAGACGTCGATCCGATGTTTCTCAAGATTACGCGCAACTTCTTCCAGTATTACAAGGAACTCGAAGGCAAGTCCGTTGAAATCGGGGAATGGCTTTCCGCTGACTTCGCCCGCGAAAAGATTGTCGAGGCGCACAGGAATTTCTTTGCGACCCAGGTCCAGACGCCGGAAGTCCGTTACCAGGAACCGGAAACCCAGTCGGAGTCTAATCCCAATTCCGACCTGATGATGATTTAAGCCAAGAAATGCAAAAAAAAGAAAGCCTCGCGAACGCGAGGCTTTTCGCTTACCGCTGAAAGAATTATTCTGCGGCTTCCATGTCCTCTTCGCTGATTTCCGCGTTGTGATAGACGTCCTGGACATCGTCGTCGTCTTCGAACTTGTCGAGAAGCTTCAGGAGTTTCTGCGCATCGGCGTGTTCGAGCTTTACCGGGTCGTTCGGGACGTAGGAAATTTCCGCGCTGAGCATTTCGATTCCAGCCGCTTCGAGCGCCTTGGTCACGGCGTCGAAGGATTCCGGCGACGTGGAAATTTCGTGGACGCCGTCTTCTGTCGCCATGTCGTCCGCTCCGGCTTCGAGCGCTACGTCCATCACCTGGTCTTCGGTGTATTTGGAGGCGTCAACGTCGATAACGCCTTTGTGTGTGAAAGCCCAGGAGACGGAACCCGCTTCGCCGAGGCTTCCGCCGTTCTTGTTGAAGATGTTGCGGATGTTGGAAACGGTGCGCGTCTTGTTGTCCGTCATGCACTTTACGAATATGGCGACTCCGCCCGGACCGCGTCCTTCGTAAATCGGTTCTTCCATGATGACGTCCTTGCCTTCGCCGGTTCCCTTGGCGATTGCGGACTCGATGTTCTTAGCCGGAAGGCTCTGGCTCTTGGCCTTGAGAATCGCTGCGCGGAGACGCGGGTTCGCATCCGGGTTGCCGCCGCCGAGTTTCGCGGCGATGGAGATTTCCTTGATGAATTTGTTCCAGGCCTTTGCGCGGGCGACGTCGGTTTTCGCTTTCTTGCGTTTGGTGGTTGCCCATTTGGAATGTCCGGACATATATACCTCGGGTGTTCAAATTTTAATGTTTCAAAGATAGAATTCTATCGCGTTGTCGGGTTAAAAATTTTTCAAAATGCGCTTTGAAATATATCTGGCGAGCGACAATTTTGTCGAATGGAAAATCAGTGCGAAAGCGTTTTCAGGTATTCGTCGATCGCTTTTTTGTATTCTTCGACTCCGATGGCGATTCGCTTCGCCATGTCCTTCTGGCCCTTTTCGGAATTCATGTAGCGCTCTTCTTCCGGGTTGCTGATAAATCCGAGTTCGATAAGCGTTGCCGGCATGAACGCTCCGACCAGTACCATGAAGCCCGCGCCGCCCGCACCGGAGCCCTGGCGGGGGATTTTTCCGCCTCCGTAGGCCTGGATGACTTTTTCGGTAAACGTGTAGCTCGCTTGCTTGTACTGCTCGAGACGCGCCTGTATCTTGAGCCAGTCGAGCGGGGAAAGTTCGTCCTTGGAATTCTTGTCCCCGTAGAGCGAAGCGACCTTGTTTTCGCGCCGGGCTATCGCTCGGTCCTCTTCGCTTTCCGGATCCCGCAAGACGTAGATGCGGAATCCCTTGGCCCTGGTTCTTCGCGCTCCGTCGATAGAATTGCAGTGGAGGCTGATGAACAGGTCGCCGTTCCAGCGGTTTGCAATCTGGGGACGCTCGGAAAGCTGGATGAACTTGTCCGTGCTGCGGGTGAGCTTTACTCGGAAGCCTCGCTTGGTGAGCTCCTTTTCGAGCAGTTTTCCCACCGAGAGGACGATGTCCTTTTCGTTCGAAAACTTTCCGATTGCGCCCGGGTCCTTCCCGCCGTGGCCCGGATCGATGACGATGTTTCGGACTTCGCGCGAACCGGCTGGCGCGTTTTTATTTTGCGGTGCGACCGATTTTTTGGATGCTTCCGTTTTCCTGGAACCGTTAGTTTGTGTGGAATCCCGCTTCGTTTGTTTGGAATCTGAAACCGGGGATGCTTTCCTTTCCGAAATTTTTTCCGCTTTTACAATGCCCGCGGCGGAATCGAGCGAATATTTTTTGGAAAAAGCCTTGGCGAAAATTTCCATCGTCTCGGTGGCGGGAACCCAGATGATGTCGTCCTCGAAAGACGTCGGGGCGGAAAGCTTTACCGCCTTGCCGTTTGCAAAGATATAGGGAAAGCCGACGACGAACGAGCAGGAAAAATCCTTTCCTTTGGCGGTAAAGTGCTTTTCGATGGGTTTGTATTCGGAGACCAGGCCTTCCGACCTGGCGAGCGAATCGATTTCGACCATCCAGGTGCCGCCTTTCTGCTGGACACGGACATTTGCAGGCGATTCGGTGAAAAGGCCCGTGAATAAAAGGATGATCGCAAAAATCAGCGCCTTGCCGCCTTGACGATGCGGGCGATGGCGAGTTTCGTGTCCCGTGCGATGATGTCTGCGCGTTTGTCCCTGTTGTCCTTGCCTCGGCATATACCTACTTCGATCTTGACATATCGATTTTTAAAATACAGTTTGAGCGGAATGAGCGTCAGCCCCTTGAGTTCCGTCGCCTTGCGCATCTTCTGGATTTCGGAAACGTGGGCGAGCAGTTTTCGCTTGCGCTGGGGCTCGTGGCCAAAACGCTTGGCGAAAGAATAGTCGTCGATGTGCGCCCCGATGAGCCAGAGTTCGTTTCTGTCCTTGGAAACATCGACCCACGCGTCGTTGATGTTGCATTTTCCATCGCGGATGGACTTGATTTCCGAACCGACCAGCATGATTCCCGTTTCAAAGCGTTCATCGACAAAGTATTGGTGTTGCGCTTTGCGGTTTACGATTGTCGGCGTCTTGGAATCCTTTTGGCTCATCGTTCTTCGCCTTGGTTTTCGAAAATTCGGTTGAGTTCGCGGCTCGCTTCAAAGACGGGGCGGACTTGCGCTTCGACGTTTACCGGCTCGCCTGTGCGCGGGTTTCTCGCGGTGTGGGCTTCGCGGGTCTTGAGCTTGAACCTGCCAAAACCGCGGATTTCGATGTTCTTGCCTTCGACTAGCGCCTTGGAAATCGCATCCAGAAAGCTTTCCACGATGACTTTTGTGTCGACCTGCGTGAAGCCTATCCGCGAAGCGATTTCTTCGACCAGGTCCTTTTTCGTGATGTTGTTCTTGGATGCTGCCACGCCTATTTGCTCCAGCCCTTGTACTTCTTGTGCTTGTCGGGAACCAGGTCGGAAAGGGCCTTCACCAGTTCCCTGACGCCTTCGCCGGACATGGCCGATGTGACGATAAAACTTTCTTTTTTTGACTTGAACTTCTTGATGGCGGCTTCGACGCCTAGGTCGGACTTGTTGAGGGCGATGACGTAGGGCTTTTCGACGAGCTTCGGGTGGAAGTTTTCGAGTTCCTTGCGAAGCGTCTGGAATTTTTGCCAGGCGTCTTCTTCGAAGGCGTCGATGACGAACAGGAGCGCGTAGGTGCGTTCGATGTGTTTGAGAAATTCGTGCCCGAGACCCTTGCCGGAACTCGCCCCGTCGATGAGGCCGGGAATGTCCGCGACGACAAAGGAATGTGCCGCATAGGAGACGATCCCGAGGACCGGTTCGAGGGTCGTGAACGGGTAGTCGCCGACCTTGGGCTTTGCCGAGGATATTTTATTGACGAGCGACGACTTGCCCGCGTTCGGGAAGCCGACAAGCCCGATATCCGCGACGAGTTTCAGTTCGAGAAAGAGTTCCCTGCGTTCGCCGCTTTGTCCGCGTGTCGCCTTTTCGGGACCTTGCACCGTGGGGGTGACGAAATGGACGTTTCCCAGTCCTCCGCGCCCGCCCTTGGCGGCTATCCAGCGCTGGTTCGGCTCGGTAAGGTCGGCGAGAATGTGCCCCGCGGAATCCTTGACGATCGTGCCGCAGGGAACGTCGATTATCAAGTCCTTTGCCGATCTTCCCGTGCAACGGGCCGCTCCGCCGTCTTCGCCGTTGTCCGCCTTGTAGATGCGCTGGTTTCCCATGTCGAGCAGGGTCGTGTATTGTTCGTTCGCCCGCAGGATGACGCTTCCACCGCGTCCGCCGTCGCCGCCGTCCGGACCGCCGAGAGGAACAAATTTTTCCCTGCGGAAACTGCTGAGACCGTTGCCGCCTTTTCCCGAGCGAACGTCGATTGTCTTTTCGTCTAAAAACATGAGAGACCGATTCCTTCGTCGATTCCGAGCGCGATGTTCATGTTCTGGATGGCTGCTCCGGATGCGCCCTTGCCTAGATTGTCGATGACTACTGTGACCTGGAGAGCCTTGCCTTTCCCGAAGACGTAGATGTGCGCTTCGTTTGTACCGTTGCATTCCGTCGGGTCGAGCGATCCCGCGTCGAGCGTCGGCTCTTCTTCGTAGGGGAGAACCTTGACGAAACGGGAACCTGCATAATGCTCCGCGAGGACTTCTTGCAGGTCGCTTGCCGAAACGCTTTTCTTGAGAGCGCTTGGAACGATTGCCGTGGAAACCGCCATGCCCTCGTAGTAGGGACCGACTATTGGGTTGAAAATCGGGGGATTTTCGAGACCGCAGACCTTTTGCATTTCGGGGAGATGCTTGTGGTGATGCCCGAGCGCGTAAGGTCTCGGGGCGAAAAGCCGCGGCGACATTCCCGGATGGGAGACCTGGGCGCCTTCCGCTTCGTAGCTCGCAATCATCTTCTTTCCGCCGCCCGAATACCCGGTAAGGCTGTAAGTCGAAAGCTCCGCATCCTTTCCGAGAATCCCGTTCGATATTAGCGGGTAGATGCCGAGGATGAATCCCGAAGCGTGACAGCCCGGGTTCGCAATCCGCGGGTTGCTTTTTACCGCGTCCCGGAATCCTGTGGAAAGCTCGGGAAGTCCGTATGCCCAGGCGGGATTTGTACGGTGCGCCGTCGAGGCATCGATAATCTTTGTCTTCGGGTTCGTACAGAGCGAAGCGCTTTCGATTGCCGCTGCGTCGGGAAGGCAGAGAAACGTTACGTCGGAATCGTTTATCAGACGTTTCCGTTCTCCGGCGTCTTTTCGAAGTTCCGGGGCGATGCGCAGGATTTCCACATCGTCCCGCTTGGACAGGCGTTCATAGATCTGGAGACCGGTCGTTCCGGCCTCGCCATCGACGAATATGCGGAATTTCATTTTCGCACCTCGTGCCGTTACAGGCGAATGCTTACTGGTTCTTGCCGCAGCACTTCTTGTATTTGAGTCCCGAGCCGCACGGGCACGGATCGTTGCGACCGACGTCCGGGGTCGTCTTGTGGATGGTCGAAGGCTTCACGGCGTGTCCGTCGTAAAAGAGCCATGCGCCATTGACCTTGTGGAATTCGGAAAGCTCGTGATGCTCGCGGGCGACGGAACCCTGCTTGTACTTGCAGATGAACTCGACCCAGCCGATGTTCTTCTCTTCTTCCGTCTTCGTCTGGAGAATCTGGATGCCGAGCCATTCGGAACGCTTGCTCCATTCCTCGACGCTTTTTTCGTCGTAATCCGTCTGCTGGGAAGGTTCGAGCGATTCCCTGAGCCACTTGACTTCGTGCTTGGCGTAGGCCGTGTAGCGGGAGCGCATCAGGGCTTCCGGTGTGGGGGCGAGTGTCTGACCCTTGATAATCGGTTCGCAGCATTCGGAATAGGGTTTTCCGGAGCCGCACGGGCAAAGATTTTCGTCTGCCATGGAAATTCCTCGGTTTTCTTTAAACAGAATAAGTTTTGTCAAAGATAAATTATATCAATCCTCGGCCTTTTTCAAGAGCCAGAATTCTTCCTTGCCCTTTCTTTCGGGGATGCTTTCCTTGGCGGGAACCCTTTCGACGACATCGAAGATTCCGCCGAGACGCGCCATCAGCTCCCCCTCGGATGTCGGGTGCGGTGGCCCCTGGAGCGTGTTGCCGTTCAGGAACGGGTAGAAAAACGCGATGACTACGCCGTCGTCCTTGAGCATCTTCTGCCACACTTCGAAACACTCGTCGCGTCGTCCCGGGTGGATGCCCGTGAACGTGCAGTAGTCGTAGATGATGTCGAACTGCTGGCCGCCTTTTTTGGGATCCTTGGGGCTGAGTTCGAACAGGTCGAGGTTCAGCGACTTGAAATTCTCGTGCTTCCGGGAAAGCCTGTCGAGTTCATCGACAGCGGTCGGCGCAAAATCCACGGCGAGAACGTCATGTCCGCGCTTCGCCCACGCTTCCGCGTCGTAGCCGTATCCCGCTCCCGGGACGAGCACGCTTCCTTCCTTGGGGCAGTGCGGGTCCTTGAAAAATTCGAGCAGGGCCGGAGTGGCCTTTTTGAGGTTCCAGTAATCCTTGTGTTCCGTGTAGAGATTTTCCCAGAACTCAGGCAGATTCTGTGTCAGCATGGGTTACCTTCTGTTGTTTTTTGTAAGCGAGCTGTCCGCAGGCGGCAAGGATGTCGCGCCCGCGCGGATTTCGGATGGTGATCTGGATTTCCGCCGCCCGGACCTTTTCGAGGAATCGTTCCACTTCCTCTTCCGTCGGGGCTTCGATGCTTGGATCGTCCATCTCGTTCAAAACGATGGCGTTTACCTTGCAGCGACGTGGCGCGCAAATTTTAATCAGTTCCTTGGCTGCTGCGTCCGTGCAGGTGACGCCTTTCATGAGGACGAATTCGAACGTCACGTAGTTGTCGGTTCTTCGCGTGTATTCGTCGGTCGCTTCGAGGAGCTTTTCGATGGGCCAGACCCGGTTCACGGGCATGACGGAGCTTCGCGCCGCGTTGTTCGTGCTGTTGAGGCTTACCGCGAGGCAGCAGGGCGTGTTCCTATCGACCAGTTCCTTGATTTTCGGGACTACTCCGCTCGTGCTCACGGTCATCTTTTTCCGTCCCAGGTTGAAGAGCTTCTGGTTGTGGAGCGTGCAGCATGTCCGGTGGACGTTCTCGAGGTTGTTGAGCGGCTCTCCCATGCCCATGAAGATGATATTCGTCACCTGGGCGGGTTTCCCGTCGGCGTCGATTTCGCCGGTCGCTTTCAGGTAGTCGTTCACGCGGATGATTTCTTCGAGGATTTCGCCCGCTTCGAGGTTTCGGATGAATCCCATCTTGGCCGTCCGACAAAAGGCGCAGTTCTGGGCGCATCCGATTTGCGTGGAGACGCACACGGAGAAGCGTCCGTTGGTCGGGATGAGGACCGTTTCGATGTATTGGTCGTCCGCGGTCCGGAAAAGCCATTTGACTGCGCCGTCAACGGAGACGAGATGCTCGACTTCGGAGAGGGAGCGAATGGCGAATGCCCGGGCGAGCTTTTCGCGCGTCTGCTGCGGGATGTTCGTCATCTGGTCGTAACCCGAAACCTGGCGGCAGAAAAGCCAGTTCTCGATTTGGTCCGCCCGGTAGGACTTTTCGCAATTTGCGGAAAGCCACTCCTTGAGTTCATCTACCGTAAGGGATTTGATATCTTTGTAATTGTTCGTCACCGAAAAGCAAAGATAGCAATTTTCGCGAGAAATGTAAGGAACAAAAAAAATGGAAATTTTCCACTAGCGGAAAAAACAGGAAAAGAAAAACTCCCGCAAGAGTGTGAGAAACGGTTCTTTGGGAGGTTTTTCTCTCCAATCAGTTTCACTTGTTTACTAGGATGTTTTCGAAAGGCAAAAAATCCGATTGGCTTGCCTCGATATATCCTTCTTGGTCATATCCCTTGTGGTATTTTTTTATCAAGTTCACAAGGGGATGTACGCGGGCATCGGTTACTATCATATTTTCAAAACGCGCCGCTTGATCATCGTAGCGTTTCGTACTGCCATGGGAAATTCTCTGTTCGGCATCGTGCGGAATAAGGAAATTTGCCCGATTGCCCAATTTCGCATAAAATTCGGTTAAAAAAATGTGAATTCCGGCAAGGTCCAAGTCGCCAAAATGAATGTAAACATTCGGGATATTCTTTAGCCACTTGATCAAATCCCCGGTTTGCGGATAGCGGGAAACAAACAATAATTTAACGTTCTTCGGATGTACAGCTTCTTTTTGTATCTCGCTACGTAGTTTTTCAAAAATCATTTTTTGGTGCTCGACGAATCGAAAGTTTTCCATGTTTTCAATGCCGACGACAACAACATTTTGCGGTAAATTAAAGTTCTCGTAATCCGAGATAAAAACAAAGGATCCTTTCGGAGGATTGACAACAAAAGGCCTCCCGTTTAGGATTGTGTCAATCGAATCATAAGAATTGACGAGGAAGCCTTTGCAACTGCGAACTTTCTGAATTTTTGAATTACCCGTAGTACGAGCTAAATCGGCGCGATGAATCGCGTTTGCCTCCTTAAAAGCCGATGTTTCAAGATTTCTGAACGCATCGCTCTTTGAAACAAGAAACGCTTGCAGGGCCTTTGCTTCTGGCGCATAGCAAATCAAGCCTCGCCCATTTTTTACACCGATAAGAATACCTTCTTTTAGCATCTCCAGGCAAAACGCATCTTTACATTCGCTAGCATTCAACTTTTCTCCATGAAAAAGACGTTGCATTCTTTTCAGTAAAGCTTCGGTAATTTTCAATTCACGGCTCATGTGACGGAAACCCTTGTCACGAGAGGTCTAACAACTGTTTCAGATTTTCCGTTTTTGGAAAGAAGATAGGTGTAACGGTACTCGGAAACACTTTGTGTTGTGGGAGAACCGTTCACGAGATAAATATTACGTGAATTTGCAAACTTCAAAATGCCATTGACGTTGGTCGGATGGAGTTTCCCGATTTCATCCATCATGCAGTGAAGCTTGAAATCTCCGAATTTTCTGGAAATTTGCGCCTTGAAAACATTGATGAGCATGATGTTTACCATCGCCTTGACCAGAACGTCAGTACCTTCGGAACCAACGTTTGAAATTTTATCAATCCAGCCGGTATCGTTGTCGTTTTCCTGGACGCGGAATTGCAGGCGGAAGGCGTCGGATAATTTCAACTGGTCTCGGTTTGGTTCATCTTTGAGAATACGAACGAAATGGAGCAGCAAATCAACAGCCTTGCGGTTTGCCTCCTCGGTTCTGGCGTCGCTGAACAGGTTGATTTCGCCCATATTGTATTGGTTTTCGGCATTGAAAGTTTGGATGGATTTCAAAAGCTTCATCAACTTGTCATTGCTTTCTTCGGTACGGAGTGCAATACTCTTGATGACGCCGGCAAAATTCTTTTCGTTAAAATCGCGATTGACTCCGCTTACAATCTTTTCAATTTCCTGTTTTTGCTTCGTCATGTTGCCGACTTCCTTGGCTATTCGCGTGAGGATTTCGGTATAGCGCCCGCTGGTGCGTTCGCGGTAATCGTTAATCTTATTGTTCTGCAAGAAGTTGCTTAGGTTCTCGGCAAAGGCAATGTAGGCGCGGTCCGAATTCAAGTCCGCTGGGAACTTGAACGTATTGCGGGGCGAAAAGTTGCTACGGAACTTGTTGACCGACTTTTCAAGATCTTCCTTACGTCTAGAGGAATCCACGATGGAGGCGGTCAACTCTCGAATGATTTCAGAGCAGTTCTTTGTGCAAGGAGCTTCGCCGACATCCTTGATGTTTTCTGGGCAGAGCGTTGACACGGCAAATTTGTCCGTATCGGCGATATCCGCTTCCAAGGCTTTCTTGCGGGCATTCAACTGATTGAGCTCTGTATCCTGTTCCTGTTTTTGCGCATTCAGCTTTTCGTGTCGGGCGTTGAACTTGTTTTGCAAGGCATTCAGCCTGGATTCAACGGAACGCTTTTCTTCCCTGAATTCATCTTCGCGGTCAAAAAGTTCCGCCTTGTCGCGGCGATACAGCGTTACCAATTCACGATGTGCATCAATATCATTCAGCTCGGCAATCAAGCGGGCGATTTCCGCATCGCATTCCCGCAAGGCAGATACATCCACATTTTTGCTTTCGAGCTCGTTTTCTTTCTGCTTCTGGATTTTGGCGCGTTCTATTTTTGTTGATTCCTCCTTAGCGAGAATTTCAACCTTGAGCTGTACCTTGAAATCGTCTGCGTTTTTTTGCAAGACGGCGACATCGTCGCGGTAGGATTTTTCGATTTTTGCGAGTTCACGTTTTTTTGCTTCGCGGAATCGACCGATGCTTTCTTCTACCACAAGAATTTTCTGCGAGACTTCTGCAATTTTTTGCTGAATTGCTGCGCGACGTTTCTCTGCTTCTTCGGCGTCTTTTCGTTTCAAACTTTCCAGTTCGTTGTTCAAACGCTTGACAGTCAAAGGAATCTGCACCAATTGGTTTTCAAGATTCCTAAGTTCATCTTGGAATGCCTTAATTTTCGTTCCGTAATTGCGATTCACAGAGGCGATGCGCTTATCCAAATTATTTTGTAGAGTTTTTACCGCATCATCGTTTTCGGCAAGGGAGTTTCTTAACTGCTGGTGTTCTTTTGCCAGGTCTTCCGGCGTACGGAGGCGATTCGGAAGATCTTCCAGATTCAGCTTGACACCAAACAGCGATTCGCCCTGAGTAACTTCAAGCGGCAACAGTTCAGGCGAAAGTTCGCTATTGTAAAGGACCGTTTCTTCGTCGATGATTTTACCGATAGAATTTTCCCAGCCTGACTTGTTTGCGGCAAGCCATTCGTATAGCGATCCTTTCCGCTTTTCTAAAAGAGAGTCCAGCTTTTCAAGGGCAGAGGCTATTCGTTCGCGTTGGCCTGCAAGCTTGTTGTTTTCCTTTTCAAAATCTGCCTTGTATTCTGTAATTTCGGCGTCTCGCAGAGACTGTAATTTTGTAAGTTCACGCGATATGTCGGACTTTTTGACTTTAGCCTCATTTTCGTCAGTCCTGCAATCATCTATCAGCTTTTTACACGAATCGATTTCTTCTCCAAACGGATGCTGATACTTTAATTCGATTTGCTTTCTTTCGTACTCCATTTTTTCGTTCTGCAAGTTCTGCTTCACATTACTCGATACTTCGATTTCGGCGTCAAGTCGTGCGGTCGCGGCATTTCTCGCTTTTTCAAATTCAGCAAAACGATTTTGCTTTTCTATGTTCAACTTTGATTCGGATTCATTGATGCGCGATTGCTGAATCTGCTTAAAATCATTGAGCTTGCCGGTCACCTGCTGAACTAGGCGATCATATTTTTCGGCAATGCTTTCAAACTCGCGGGTGAGCAAACGCTTGCGCTCTTCGGCACTTTCCTTTTCGAGCTTTAACACACCCTCGCGTTCCTGTTTTTTCAGAACGTTCTCTATATTCTGTGCCGCATAATGATTAATTTTTTCGCGACATATTCTCAGGGAATTGTCCACTAGCGTGAGTGCGGATTTAAGGCTATCGCGTTCGCGGGCGTACTTTTCGTTTTCTTCGTGCAACAACCGTATTGTCGTGCCCAGCGATTGCTCCATTTTTTTTATTTCGCAGGAAACTGCCGGAAGCCGCTCCTTTGTGATTCGGTAAGCGTAATTCAGTTCCTTGCAACCCGTTTCAATATCCTGCTTCAAAAGAAGCAGCGCATGGTAAAGACGCATGACACGGTCCGCTTCCGTGCGCACGACACATTCGCCTTTCTTGTTCTTTTCGAACCACTTTCCAATATCGCTGTATTCCTGTTCAAACTCCGAAACCTGGTTCCTAAAATAGCGTAAGTCAATAAAGGCGCATTCGCCATCCATGGACTGGATAATCGTATCCTTGATAAAATCGGCGTCTAGTTTTGAATTCAAGAAAACGTTCTGAATGCTGCGCGGAATATTCTGGTAATGCGAACTTTCTGCAAGGGAAAACTTGTAGAATTCCTTTTTGACATTTTGGTGGTTTCCGTAAATGATATCGCGGAACTGCTCGTAACGATCAATTGTAGAACTCATGTAAACGGGACGATGATAGATCTCGTTTAATCGGACGCGAATATTTTTGATTTCCGAGGGAACTTCGCCACTTTTATCTACGATAAAATCGCGATTGTACGGAGCGTCGATAAAATGGAAACAGGCTCGCCCCGCAGATTTGCTGACCAGAACGCAGTAGGCAGATTCGTCGCGAACCACTTCGTAAATGATATAGGAATTGGCTCGTTCAAAGTAGAAATCGTCAAAAGTCTTTTTTTCCTTGGGAATGCCGAGTTTCTGTTTGTCTGCGTTGTAAAAGAAAAGAAGAGCGCGCAACAAGGTACTCTTGCCTACACCCTGCGTACCAATCAGGTGGACGTTTCCATTCAGGTTGATTTCGGCATAACGCACATGGGCGCTATTGATGAATACAATCTTATTCAGGTAACGCATCGGCATTCTCCACCACGTTTAGGCAGTTCACCATTTCTTCGAGGTAATGGAACGCCGCCGTTACACGGTAGCTGCCGTCCATCTCATTTTCGATTTCCACAAAGCCAATTTTCAGCAGGTCATCCACCAGCTTGTCCACCACTTCTTCGTGTTTTTTTCTGTCGCTATAGAGCTTTGGTGCTTTTTCCTTCAATTCCAAATCGCAAGCAATACGCTCTAAAATTTTGGATTTCGTAAAGACATATCCCGATTCAAACGCAGCGTTGAAAGTTTTCAAGAAATCCAGTCGGTCGATCCAGTCGCAAAAACGAGAGAGTTTGTCAACCATTGTGACATGCTGCTCCGCGCGCGAAAAATAGAAGTAACCGTTCCCGCTTTCCAATACAAAACCGACCCCCTCGAAATAATCCCTGTAGGCTTCCAGGTCGTCTTCGATCAAGTCATAATACTTGCGGTTTGCGTCATTGGTGCTGTCTATTGAAATGAATGCGCCCTTGCTCAAGATTTCAAAAATTTCTTTACTGGATTTTAGCATAGTACCCCAAAATTATTTTGCATAGATCAGTGGATATTCAAAGCCCGCCATTTGCTCGGACTTGTCCGAAAATTCAAGTTCATCATAAAACCAGCTGGCCACCTGGCAGAATAGGACAAGCTTTCCTTCCAAGTCCACATCAAAAGGATACTTGTAGTTCATGATGAAATGGAATAAGTCATTCCCTTGCGCTGCAAAGGCGTTTTTTAGCTCCACTGGGTCCACCATCGGCTGCTCGGTACTTTCTACATTCATGTCCGCAGCGGTCAACGCTTCGGCAAGACGTCCCTTGACAGAACCCTTCAGGTGAGCGCGATTGCGGACGTCCTTTAAAATGGCAAGACCGTCATCGCCTCGCAATTTTTCAAGCGATATTTTTATTCGGTACGACGGTTGCGGTTCCATCCAAACCACATTTGACCGCGCCACAACACTCTTGATATCGGTATTCGTTTCGAGCACCTGCTGGTCGCGAAAATACTTGATCAAACGAATCTTTTTCAAAAGCCCGCTCTGGTAATCGATCAAGTTTAGATAGTCGATAATCTGGCGTTCAATTTCAAGCAGATTGTGACTGGATTCGTTCAAATCCGCTTGCAGGTCGTCCACAACCAAGCGCATATCTAAATCCATTGCCGACTTGAAAAACAAAGTCTGGTCTTCAAGGACCTTTTCGGCTTCGCGAATCATTAGCCTGATGTCGTCCCGCTTTTCATCGAGATGTTTCAGTTTGGATTTCTTGATTTTGTAGTTCGGTTCGTTTTTGTAAGTATCATCTACATTGCGCTTCAAGTCGATGACGTTTCGCTTGGTGTTGAGCGCGATATTTTTTAGACAGCGGCGAACTTCGCGTATGTAACCATATTTTTGATTTTCGTTAGTCTCTTGAAGATAATATTCGATTGTTTCATTTAGGTGGTCAATATTTGCCTTCACGCTCTGGACATTGATTTCTTCGTTGACTTTAAGAACTTCTTCAAAGAACTTAAGGTAAATATCATCCAGTTCCAGAAAATTTCCGTTGTCGCGGATGACGCCGTAATCCACCAGATAATGGATGCGTTCCAGCTTGTAATCCACCAGTTGCTCCGCCAAGTCCATGCGGAACGAAAGCAGCTTGCGCTTGGCAAACATCTCCTTCAGAAGCTGCTTTTCGCGAGAAAGAGCATTGATTAGTTCATCGATGGAACGAAAATTTGACATGATTTTCCGTCAACCCTCGCTGATGAAATCTCGCAAAATAATGTGAAACTTCACTATTTGACCTTGCTTGTGAGAATCCGGTATTGAAAAACGGAACCCCTTCCAAGCGTTATCTGGTTTCAATAGGGTTGCTAAGGACTTCGCTCGCAAATTTTCTTTAACCTTTCTTTGGCTTTGGTCGGTTCTCGCCCTAGAACATCTGCCGAGTCTTCTTCTTCGGCGGCGGGGCATCCTTTTCCTTTTTCGTTTTCGCCTTCATCGAGCCTTCGGACGAGGACTTGCTCGAGAAGAGCGTCGCGTTGTCCGCGGATTTTTTTGTCGAAAAGTGGTTGCCGTCGCAGGTTTCGCCGGGAACGTGCCCCGCGGAATAGAGGCAGTAGGTCGTCGCCCCGCAGAACTCTCCCGCGAGCTTTCCCGTGTTGTTGCAGGTCTTTTTCCCGATGACGCCCGCCGGCATGGTAAATCCGCGGACGGGAAGATCCTTGTGCAGCTCCTTCATGACTTCTATCCAGGCGGGGAGCGGGTCTTCGGAACCCGTGTGCCCCGGTCCCATCGGCGCGGGGGAGTCCGTCCCGACCCAGATGCCGAGCGTGTAGTAGCGCGTAAACCCGATGTACCAGGCGTCCGCGTAGTTGTTCGTCGTTCCGGTCTTTCCGCCGCTCGGGTGCCTGAAACCGCTCGCTCCGACGCGCGCGCCCGTCCCGTGGATGTTCACGTCTTTCAGCATATCGACCATGATGTAGGCGCTTGCCGGCTTGAGTACCGAGTGCTCCACGCTTTTGTGCCGCTCGATGATGTTTCCGTTCTTGTCCGCGATGGAGTCTATCATGTAAGGCTCGATGCGGACACCTCCGTTCGGGAATACGGTGTAGGCGGAAGTCATTTCCCAGAGCGTGCTGCCGATGGATCCGAGGGCGAGACTCGGTACGGGCTGCAGGGGCGCTTTCCGGATGCCGAACTTCCGCGCGTAGCTTACGACATTCGGAAGCCCGTACTTGATGCCGGTGAGGACCGCGGGCAGGTTCATCGAGCGGTAGAGGGCGCGCCGCAAGGTCATCATCCCTTCGAATTCCTTGTCGAAGTTCGCCGGACGCCATGTCTTTGACGGATCCGCTTCGTCTTCGATGGTGACGGGCTGGTCGTTGATGGAGTCGCACGGAGAGGCTCCCGCTTCGACGGCCGTCGCATAGACGATTGGCTTGAAGGAGGACCCCGGCTGCCGGAGCGACTGGACTGCCCGGTTCCAGCGGGACTCGTTGAAGTCGTTTCCGCCGACCATGGCGCGGATGGCGCCCGTCCCGTTTTCGATGAGAATCATCGCCATCTGGGGGGCGTGGTAGCGCGAACTGTCCGGGTAGCGCCACTTAGACGGATCCTGGGCGGTGTCTTTGGCGAGATAGTCCTTTTTAAACAGCGCGTAAATGCTGTCGAAGTGGGCGACGACCGAATCCGCCGGGAGCTTGTACTTGGCGGAAAGCCCGAGCTTCCAGACCGCGCGCTGCTGGATGCGTTTCCGGATGCGTTCGATGTGCCGCTTTTCCACGTCTTCGGCAAAGGCCTGGATTTGCGGATCGATCGTACTGTAGATGTTCACCCCGTCTGCATACAGCGATTTTTGCCCGTACTTGTTTTCCATGAACTTCCGGATTTCCTCGTAGTAGTAAAGCCCGGAGCCGTTTCCCACCTGGTGCTTCACCGTTTCGAGCGGATAATCCAGATACTTTTTATAGTCTTCCTTGGAAATGTAGCCCGCATCCTGCATCGCGAAGAGAACCGTGTTGCGGCGTTCAAGCGCGGCTTTCGGGTGCCTGTCGGGGCGGTATCCTTCCGGGCGCTGGAGCATTCCGGCGAGAACCGCGTATTCGGGAACGGCGAGCTTGTCGAGCGGCTTCCCGAAATAGAATTCGCTCGCGGCCTCGAAACCGTAGTTTCCGCCTCCCAGATAGACCTCGTTCATGTAGAATTCGAGGATTTCCCGCTTGGTGTAGGTCTGCTCGATGCGGACCGCCGTCATCGCCTCCTTGATCTTCCGCGAGATCTTGCGCTCCGGGGTGAGGAAGAGAAGCTTGGAAAGCTGCTGCGTCAGGGTCGAGGCTCCGCGGATCTTGTCTCCGCGCGTCACGGACTGGATGACCGCCTTGGGAATCGCCAAGATGTTCAGCCCCCAGTGGCGGTAGAAATCCCGGTCTTCGGTCGCCATCACGGCGTTTGTCGCCATTTCCGGGATGGAATCGATGGGCGTCCACACGCGCCTTTCCACGAAAAACTCGTGCACGGGAACGCTGTCCTTGTCATAGACTGTCGTCACCAGTTTCGGGTCGATGTTTTCGAGTTGGGAAAGCGGCGGAAGTTCCGGGACAAGGCTCGAAAAGTAGAACGCTATCGCAAGGACGATGGCGATGCACGGGACTAGAAAAATTCCGAACCAGAGAAAAACCTTTTTCCCGGGTTTTGGAAAGAATCGGGCGACGAACTGGAATATTTTATGTACGAAAGCGTTCATTTGGTCACACTCGAAAAGATGGTGCTGGCGAAACGGGACGATAAAATGTAACTTTATGCCGGATTAAAATTCAGACGGAGTTTTTGAAAATGGGCATTTTCAAGGTATTGTTTCCATCGGCGACGATTCTCTCGGCGTTAGGACTTGCCGCTTGCGGCTCGGTCGATCATGACCCGCCAAAACTGAAGAGCGTTTTTGGAACGGTTTCTTCGACGGATACGCTTGTCGCCGTGTTCGACAAGTCGCTTGACGATTTCAGCGATTCCATGGTGACGTCGAACGTACCGGTCACGATAGTCAAGCAGGTAAAATCAAAAATCTATATCGTCGGAGCGACGGATACGGTGGCGGGCATTCCGCGCTTCGAACCGTCGAGCGAAAACGATACGCTCGTGTTTACGGGGATTCGTGACGACGACGGCAACCGGGCGAAAGTCCAGACGGCGACGTTCTCCACGTATCCTTTCCTCGACAGCGACGAATACGAGATGGACAAGGACGGTAACTGCCGCTCGAACAAGACTCCGAAAAATGCGGAGCTCCTCGCGGATTCTTCGCGCTTTTTCAACGGGGCGAAGTTCTCGAAAGGCGTGACGGTGACGGGAATTCTCGCCGGGCGATACAGCAAGCAGTGCGAGGACGATGCGGATACGTATCGGATCGTGCTGCAGAAATACGATACAGTCTCTGTCGTACTCGACGGCTTTTCGTCGGAAAGCCCGCTTCTCCTGGCCATTCTCGGACCTTCGAAGCGAAAGGAGAGTCCCGCGTTCTGCACGGAAGACAACCAGGAATTTCTCACGGTCGATGCCGGAGAAAGGAAAAAAGTCACGGCGATCGATACGACGTTTGGAGTGGGCGACATCCACGAGTGCGGAACGGCGACCATCACGGACAACCAGTTCTACTACATCCAGGTCCGCTTTTCGGAAAACCTGAAGACGAAGGACCAGAAGCCCGTGCCCTACAAGCTCGCCGTTTCCATCAAGCAGCACCGTTGATTTCTAGAAATTCAAAAAAAATGTGAAAAAATCCCTTGACAAAAATCAGGGGATTTTTATATTTGGACTGTTAATGCGAATGTGGCGTAACTGGATAGCGCAACTGGCTACGAACCAGTAGGTTGCAGGTTCGAGTCCTGCCACTCGCACGAAAGCTTCGAGAAGACCTCTCGGAGCTTTTTTTGTTTTCAGTTCTCGTTTTTCGGCGGTTGCGCCCGTATTTTTCGGCGGGCGTCTCGGATGCTTTTTGCTCTGCCGTTCCAGGCTTCTTCGGGCGTTTTCCCTTTTTGAACCCAAAAGTCGATATAGGCGAGGGCGTCTATCAGGATTTCAAACAGGGGAGAGGCTTTGAAATAATGAGAAAGTGTTGGCGACTCCGGGGAGGATTTTCCGTTGGTCTGAATCTTGGAATCTTTTTCAGCCTTATTTACCAGGCAGTAGAGCTTGAAAAAATTTGTCTCTTTTTTCAAGGCATGCTTGCAGGCGCAAAAAGTCGAAAGATGGATAGCCTTTCGACAATGCGGGCAGACGGCGGTTGCGGAGAAGCGAGCGGAAAACGGGCTTCCGCAGAAACGGGTGACGACCGCAGTATTTCCGCAGTCGCAAAGGGTTTGAAACGACGGGTTGTCCCACAGGAAAAATAAATGGCGAAGGTCTAGCGTCGGCTTTCTAAATATCCCGAGCGAAAGAAAATCGATGGGGGCGCTGTCGAAGAAAAGTTCCGAGTTTTCGGTCCAGTCGTGATGGTCTGACGAATTGAGGTCGATGCGGTTGCCGTTGATTTTTCGGACATCCGGTTCGCCCAGCGCTCTGGGCACGAGGGTGCTTTCGATCCATTTGCGATACTTGAAAAGCAGTGGCAAGTTTTCAAAAAAAAGCTTGCTTCTGCGTGTTTGTCTTTGGGGCAAGAGTTTTTTGATTTGTTCGGTTTCCTGCTTGAAAAAATCTTCGTTTTCGTTGAGACTATGCCCAGTCGTGAAAAAATAGGTGCCACGATCTAGCTCTGTCCAGCCTTTCCAGGCTTCTTCGGAAGTTTTTCCTCTTTCCGCATAGAAGTCAATCGCCTTGAGCGTGTCTATCAGGATTTCAAAATCGGAATGCGTTTCGGCATATTCGAAAAGGGTCTGCGGATTATCCGAAGCATTCTTCGTTTCGACCGGTACATGGGAGCTTTTTTCAAAACTAGCCGCCAGCCTGGCAAGTCTAAGAAAGGATGTATCGCTTTTTAGATTGCGGTTGGTAGCGGAAAAAGCCTTTCGGCAGTGCGGGCAGACGGCTGTCGCGGAAAAGCTTCCGGAAAGCGGGCTTCCGCAGAAACGGGTGACGACCGCGGTGTTTCCGCAATCGCAAAGGGCTTGGAACGAAGGATTTTCCCACAGAAGAAACAGATGGCGGATGTCCAGCTGTCTGTAAGCGAAGCCGAGTGAAAGAAATTCGATTGGAGTGTTCGCGTATTTCGGAGAATTTTCTATCTGCCGACGATACTTGAAAAGCAGTGGCAAGTTTTCGAGGAAAAGTGCGTAACGGCGCTTTCGTCTGAGAGGCAAGCTTTTTTGGGCTTGCGCGGTTTCCCGGTTGAAAATCTCTTCGTTTTCATGGGGTGTGAGACCCAGATTGAAAAAATAGCTTGGTTTGGTCATTTTACGCTCCTTGATTAATTATGCGTTTATTGATATTTATGCATATAATATAATCAAGATGGTTTCAAGGGACAATCGAATGGAATCTTTTTTTTGTGAATAAAGTTTTACAAAAGAAAGAACGATTTGTCGGGTAGTTTAAAAAGGATCGGTGTAAACTTGGGCAAATGCGCTATAGGCGCGAAGGAGACGAGATGAAAACGGATTCTTATTTGCCCGGCTACCCCGAAGCTTCGCAGGACGAGACCTCTGTGGTTCCGGGGAAGGCGACCCGGTTTTTTAAAGCGCTTGGCGAAGAGCTGCGGTGGAGAGAATGGGAGGCGGACCATCCCGAAGAAGTTCGCCTGCGCGAGGAGGATGCGTTTCTCCGGAGGCTTGTTAGGGGACAGCCGCTTCCGACGGCGGAGGAGCGGGAACGCCGGGAAGCCTGCCGGAAGGCCCTCGATACGTTGCTGGAAAATATCCCGGAAGAAAGTCCGCAAAGGGAAACTTCCGTAACCGCATCTGGGAACGGCGAAGATTCGGAAGTGGAATTTCCCGAAGTCGCCGTGAAAGAACCGGAGGATTGGCGTTACCTATTCGAAAGGCCTAGCGTCCGCTCCAAGACGCAATGGTTCCTTGAAATGGCGACGCGCTTCAACGCGAAGGATGTCGGCTTCGGCAGGGAGAACGACACGCTACTCGTGCTTCCCCCGGAGGTGACGGACAAGATTTGTCGAGAAATTTTAAAGAAGAATAGAAAAGAATCCAAGTCCAGACAGCTTTTCGGTTGTACAGAAATGCCTCGGGTCAAGCTCGGCGGGGATTATGTCCGCCCGGGGACGATGACGATTCTTTCCGACCGTTGGGAGGGCGCCGAACGGGAAAACGTGATGCGCCACGAACTCGCTCACCAGTTCGCCATAACACTTCGTCAAATGATCGAGAACGAAAACGAGCGTCGCCGGGTGCAGGGCTTGCCGCATCTTTCGGATGATGATCTTGATATCTACAAGTGTTGGCTTACAGATATTGACGATGCTTTGGATTTGGAAGAAAAGACGATAAATAACGGAAATTTGATGGTACAAGGTCATCTGGACATTATCGGGGAGCTTCAAAGAGTGGAACGGGATTTTTGGAAGAAACTAAAAAATGAGGAGGATAATCAATGAAATCATTTGTCGTTTGGCTGCTTGCCGTTTGTCCGGCTGCATTCGCCATCCTGATGTATCACTATCAACCTCGCGAAGTCTGGGGGGATTCCCGGACGGGGCAGATGTATGTCTTGAAGGTGACGCCTTCGACAAATTGCTGGGATATCAAGCCGGAGTTCTATCCCGACAGCTCGCTTCCGGGACTGGGCTTTCAAGCTTCCATCAAGTATTCTTTGAGAAAATATTCAAAAAGTAACTTTCGTTGGTTTGGTTTGAGCAGAGAGGAGGCTAGGGCACAATCCGTAGATAGCTGTCCCGAAGGCTGGACAAGGGACGAAGGCTTCAAACGGGGAAATTCCGAAAAAATATCGGAGTGCAGCAAGGTGCTGCCTCTTCCAAACCTTACGTTCTACCTGGATACCGGCGTGAACCGGACAATCAAATATTCGCCGTTCGAAAAAAAGATGCTTTTGAAGAATTGCTACAATTCGATAAGCGAACAGATGAGTGCCGGTGGCGTTGGTTGTTCGTTGTTTTATCCCGACTATTTCGATGTCTTTGTTGTTCGTGACGACTTCGGCGTCTATCACCGGGTGATTCATGGGCGAATCTTTGACGACAAAAAAGGATTCTATCGTTCGTTTCTTTATTACACGTCGGATTCGTGGCTTTGCGCAACGGGCTGGTATGCCGATGTGGATGACTGGAAATTTAACTACAACCACATGCCGTGCTATTACGACTTGCCCGACCCAAAGCCTTTTGACGAAAAGCTTTCTCCGCTGAAGTGGACGGAGTAGGTTTTCTTGTAAATCAAGTTTTACAAAAGAAAGAACGATTTGTCGGGTAGTTTAAAAAGGATCGGTGTAAACTTGGGCAAATGCGCTATAGG
>CAKUTF010000036.1 GCA_934691725.1 uncultured Fibrobacter sp.
CCGAAGGATTCCCTCTGGCTCGGTCTTGACAACGGCTACATGTCCTACGGGGTTTCCTGCAATCATCCCGGTGCGGGGACGCTCTCCCTTTATTCAGGCGGCAGGCCCGAAGCGGAACTTTCCGCTAAAAATTCGGACACGGTCGTCTATGACGGGGCGAAAAGGTCGGGGAACGGTTCTCTCGGGAAAATTGCGGGCGGCGTTTACGAAAGCCGTTTTTGGAGCCGTTCGGTCCTAGGCGATGAAATCCAGACGGCCGGCCCGCCTGTCTATACGGATTCGAAGCGTCCTGTCGTGGAAAGCTGGGACGTCCGCGATTCATCGGATGTACTTGACCGCGTCTTTACCGTGAAGACCAAGGTTCGGGATGCGGAATCGGGCATTGCGCTTGCGAAGGTTTCCGCTTCGTTTGGCGGAGTTCCGCTTGAAAACTTCACCTTGCTCCCGGATTCCGCGGGGAACCTTTCCGCGGGCATTCTCCTTTCGCGAAAGCGGCTTTCCGGATGTGCCGGGTGCAGGCTTTCTTTAAATCTCCGCGTCGAGGATTTCGGACACAATTCAAGCGAAAGAAACTTTGTTTCGGAGCCTCTCTATCCCTATCCGACGGGACTTGCCCTGTGGTATCCCGCACGGGAAGGCTCCGGAAAAATCGCTCATGAATTGGTGGGCGGAATACATCACCTCGATCTTTCGCCTGTGAAAAGTCCCTGGCTGAGCGATGCCGGAATCTATCTGGGCAAAAGTTCGGACATGGCAAGAGGCGCGGGGAATGTCGATTTGGGAAGCGCGACCTCCTATACCTGGGAAGCCCGGATAAAGCGCGGGCACTCGGCGGACCTGTGGAACGGGCTGCTTTCCTTTGAAGGAATCGGCGGACTTTCGATAAGGCTTTTCCAAAAGGGACGCATGTTGCGGCTTTCCGAAGGGAAAAATTCCTGGCTTTCGGGAGAGGTCCTTCCGATGGAAAAATCCTGGGCGCATGTGGCGGTGGTTGCGGATTCGGTTGCGGTCCGTTTCTATGTCGATGGGGAACTCGCCCGGTTCGTTCCGGGGGGAATCGTTGCGGAACGCGAACTGTACGGCGTTTTCTCTCTGGGAGGAAATCCTTCTTATATCGGGAACGTCGCCGACATCCGCTTTTACACAAAGGCTCTCTCCGAGGCGGAAATCGCCGCGCTTTCGCTTGCCGTTTCGGAAGGCGGCGAAGAGTCGGAAGTCATCCTTGCAAAAGACTTGACAATCGAAAGCGGCCTCTCGCCTGAATTTTCGTGCGCGGTCGCCGGGAACCGTTACTTTGTTTCCCATGCGGATAAGTCGCGCCTTTCTTTCTCGGTTTCTGTTTCGCGGGCTGGAAACTACCGGCTTGTTGCCTATGCCCGTTCCGCAAACCACTCCGCGGCGAATGCGGTCCTTGGTGAAGGTTCGATGCGTCTTTCCGGCAATCTTTCGCTTTCCGGTGCGTGGCGCGCGGCGTCGCTTGATGGCGTTTCGATTCCGCTATCCGCAGGCTTGCACGAACTCTCGCTCGAATTTCCGGAGAATGTTGAGGTAGGCGGCATAGCGCTTGTGTCGGGAGATGTTTCCGCGCCGATGCTTGCCTGGGGAAAGTTGGGCAAGGACCCCGGAATGGATGCCGGGTCAAAGGTAAAGGCGAGCGTCCGCTACGAAGGGTTCCCTGACCGTTCGATGCTCCGTTCGAGAATCCGCCTGGTGAATGTCTCCGACAGGAAAATCGAAGGCTATTCCGTCCGCTACTATTTCCGCGGCGAGGATCCTCTTTCGGTGAAAGCGCAAGCGTTCTATCCCCAGGACGGCTCAGCCCTTTCCGTCCATGCCGAAAATGCCCGCACCGGATATGCGGAATGGGATTTCGGTGGGGATGTCCTTTTGCCGCGCGATTCTGCCTTTGGCGGACAGGGACCGCATTTCGGGATTTTCAATTCGGATTGGTCTCCGTGGAATGCGGAAGACGATCCTTCTTTTGCCGCGGACGGTGTGACAGGCTTTGCCGCGGACAGGGGAATCGTGGTCCTGGATGCAGACAAGAATCTCGTCGGAGGCTCCTGCGCCGAGATGGAAGACGAAATTTCCGCTTTGCCCAAGGCCCGCGCCGTGGCATCCGACGTTCGGAACGACCGCTTGGCGAGCGAAATCCATATCGCGGTGGAGAACCTCGGAAGTGTCGCGCTCAAGAATTTCGATTTGCAATACTACTTCTATGTCGAAGACGGGCTTTTCCCGGTTCTCGATGTGAACCATTTGGGAACATGCCTCTCTGCGGAACTGGAAAATTTTGGCGCGGGTCGCTATGCGGTGAATGTCCATTGCGTAAACCCGGTCGGCGCGGGAGGCAGGACGGCTCTTCCGGTGAACTTTACGCTGCATCTTCCGGGGTGGGCTTCTGCGTGGAACGCCGATGACGATCCGAGCCATGCAGCTCTTGGCGCAAGGGAAGCGGAGGCGCGCGGAATCGGCATCTTCGATTCGCTCGGAAACAGGATTTACGGAGACATTCCCGTCTGGCCCGAAACGCTTTCTGTCGCGGAATCTGTCAAAACTCGCTCTCCGGGCGATCCGTCCGAAGCTTTCGAAAAAAACGCGGATAACGAAAACTTCCGGATTTTCCGCAACTCGGAAGGCATCCTGCTTTCGCTGAAAGGCGCAGCGACGCTTTCCCTCGACTTGGTAAACGCCGTCGGCCTTCCCGTGAAACCGCTCTTTAGCGGAACTCTTCCCGCGGGGGAAAATTTCCTGCCGCTGGATTGGACCGGCATAGACCTCTCCGCAACCTACCTGGTTCTCCGGGTCGATGGAAATATCAAAACGGCAAGGCTTTCGGATGTGAAGGAAAACTAAAACGAGGATTCTATGCTTTATCTGAAAAATTTCTTTTGCTTTGTCGCGGCGGTGACCCTTTCTTTCGGGAGCGCTTTCGCGCTGGATTTAAACGCGGTCTTCGACAACCAGAAAAAGGCCGCGTTCCCGGATACGTGCGAAATCCGGATGCGGACAACGGTAACGCTTCCGGGCGGAACGGAAACCGTGGAAACGACGGTCATCCAGGCGGGAAATTCCAAGTCCGTTACGACGGTAAAATCCCGCATGGTGCAGATGAAAATCGTCCAGAACGACGGGCGGATGAAAGTCATCGACTTGAAAACGGGAAAAACGCTCCCCGCGACGAACATTCCCGCAGAGAATCCCGCCGACATGAACCGGCAGATGGGAAATCCCGACGACTACAGCTCTCCCGTGGCGGAAGGTTCCCTCTGGAAAATAACGCCGAAGTATGCGTCAAAGCCGACGCTTTTCTATTCCGTGCGAGAAAAACGCATTGTTCGGATGGCTGTTCTCGTACAAGGCGCCACTGCGGAGACGGATCTGGAATACTCGGACGCTTCTAGCGCATTGCCGGGGACGCTAAAAAAAGTTACGATTGTGACGCGGGTTGCGGGCGGCGAAAGCAAGGTTGTCCTGGAAGTTCTCGGGGTAAAGCGCCGCCAGGTCCTGCCCGGTAAAATGTTCGACGTGGAGTGAAAATGTTCGTTTCCATCATTGTCGCGGTTTCACAAAACAATGTCATCGGCAAGGATGGACACTTGCCGTGGCACCTTTCGCAGGATTTGAAGCGTTTCAAGGCGATTACATCCGGGCATTGCATTTTGCTCGGACGTAAAAACTACGAAGACATCGGACGTCCACTGCCGAACCGGACGAATATCGTTCTTTCCCGCAATCCGAAATTTAACGCTCCGGGATGCGTTGTCGTGCAGAGCCTTTCCGACGGGTTTCGCATAGCGGAAAAATCGGGTGAAACGGAGCTTTTTATCATCGGCGGCGCGAACGTCTATGCCGCGGCTTTGCCTTTCGCCCAGAGGCTTTACCTGACGCGCGTACTTTCGAATGTCGATGGCGATGTCCTGATGCCTCCGCTTGGGGAAAACTGGAAACTGCTCCGCGAAGAACGCACCGAAAAATCGGAAAAGGATGATTTTCCTTGCCTTTTCCAGGTGTTTGTTCGTTGAATTTAGCGGACAGTGGGCAGAACTGCGGACGTCTATGTTTAGGGATTAGGGAGTAGGGAACAGGGATTAGTCTGCGGACGTCTAAGCTTAGTGGTCAGAGCATCAGACATCTAGGCTTTTGGGAAGAGTCAAGCGGGACAAGGGCCTTTGAAGAGAACGGTTAAGAAAACGAGGAATTAGGAATGCGGAATGAGGAATTGGTCTGTGGAGCGGGTTTTTCCACACGGTGAAGTCGGATTTGGATGAGACTTTACAGCTTGGTCTCAAGCTTCTGCTTTCTAAGTCCTTCTTTCAACTATCCACGATCAACTAGGCTCTGACACTGTTTCCTGATTCCTTTCAACCATCAACTAAGCTCTAAACTCTCGGCTCTAAGCTCTAGCAATAGTTCGCTTGGCAGCCTAATCCCTAATCCCTGATCCCTAAAAGCGGTTCGCTGTCAATTCCTCATTCCTAATTTCTAACTGCCCGCTAGCCACTGCTCACTGATTCCTGACTTCTGATTACTGTCAACTAAGCGCACAGCACTCGGCTTTGATTACCCTATTTCCTGATAGCGGCTCGCTTGGCTGCCCATAGCGAATTCCTCATTACTCATTAGCCGCTGTTTCCTAAATCCCGTTCCGCACAAATTCCACGGCTTCTTCCAAACGTCCGAACCGGATAATTTCAATCTTTGACGATTTGGATGTTTTTGCGGCTGCGGGCAGGATGATGCGTTCAAACCCGAGGCGTTCCGCTTCCTTGATGCGCAGATCCGTCTGGCTCACGGAACGGATTTCTCCCGAAAGCCCCAGCTCCCCGATGACGATTGTATGCGGCGGCAACGCGATTCCCAGATGGTTGCAGACAAGCGCAAGCGCGAGTGCCAGGTCGGTTCCCGTATCCGAAATTTTGAGGCCGCCGGCAATGCTTGCAAAGACATCGGAATTTCCAAGCGGGATGCCTCCGAACTTGTCGAGCAGGGCAAGGATAATGGTAAGGCGCTTCGGGTCGATTCCCGCGGCGACACGCTGTGCCACGGCGTAGCTCGACTGGTTTACGAGCGCCTGGGTTTCGAAGAGCATCGCTCGCGAGCCTTCGATCGTACAGCTTACGACGCTTCCCGGCGCGTTCCTGTTTGCCGCATCCAGAAAAATTTTACTCGGGTTGCTCACGCTCTCAAGCCCCTTGGACGTCATCTCGAAAACGCCAATCTCGTCCGTTGCGCCAAAACGGTTCTTGATGGTGCGCAGAATCCGGTATTGGTTGTTGCGGTCTCCTTCAAAATAGGCGACCGTATCGACCATGTGCTCTAAAATCCGCGGCCCGGCGATTTGTCCGTCTTTCGTCACATGTCCGATGAGAATGGTGATGCAGCCCGTGTTCTTGGCGAAAACCATCAGCGAAAGCGTGCATTCCCGAAGCTGCGAAACGCTTCCCGGCGTTCCCGGCAGGTCCGCATTGTAAATCGTCTGGATGGAATCGATGACTAGAATTTCGGGCTGGATTGCCTTGGCCTTTTCGAGAATGCGATCGAGATTCGTTTCGCAGAGGAGCCACAGGTCGCTGCCCGAGACTCCGAGCCGTTCACTCCGCAACTTGACCTGGACTGCGCTTTCCTCGCCGCTTACATACAGGGCTTTGACGCCGGCTGCGGACATCGTCGAAAGCGTCTGCAGAACGAGCGTCGATTTGCCGATACCCGGGTCGCCCCCGATGAGGACAAAGGATCCCGGAGCTAGTCCGCCTCCTAGCGTCCTGTCGAATTCGGGAATGGCCGTGCTAAGCCGCCTGGTCGCGGTCGTTTCGATTTCCGAAATTTTCCGCGGAATTCCTGAAAGGCCTTCCGCATCCAGTGAGTTTTTTCCGAGACCTCGCCGCGTAAGCTTGTTTTCGACGGTGCGTTCGACAAGTGAACTCCAGGAACCGCAATGCGGGCATTTTCCCGCCCATTTCGGCGAGACTTCGCCGCATTCGGAACAGACAAATTCGGTTTCTCTTTTTGGCATGGTTTAAAAATAAAAAGCCGCCACCTTGAAAAAGTGACAGCTTTTGTCAAAAACGGGAAACGACTAGATGCCGGCGGCTGTATCGGCGGTCTTTTTGCGTTTTTTCTTCTTTTTCGGCTGGTCCGTCGCGGACTTTTCAACGGTGACGCTCGCCGCCTTTTCTCCGAGCTTGGTAAAACCGTATTGCCGCGGTTCGAAGCCAGCCGGGAACTTGGTCTTGGCGTCGTAGATGACTTTCTTCGCCGTGAATTTTTCGATGTGGGCGTTGGAAAGATCCGCACCCGAGAAATCGACATCTTCCATCTTGGTGTCCGC
The DNA here is from genome assembly GCA_934691725.1 of uncultured Fibrobacter sp. Classification (GTDB taxonomy): domain Bacteria; phylum Fibrobacterota; class Fibrobacteria; order Fibrobacterales; family Fibrobacteraceae; genus Hallerella. Next base: position 6,332 of record CAKUTF010000036.1, read on the forward strand.
GTCGAACTTCGCGTTCTGCATGTTGGCGTTCAGGAACGTGACCTTTTCAAGCTTCGCGCCGGAGAAGTTCGCCCCGGTCAGGGTGGCGAGGTCGAAGCTCGTGCGGTTGATCGTGGAGTTCGAAAAGTTCGCCTTCGTCAGGTCGGCGTTGTCGAAAATATCTTTGAACACATACGTTCCGTCGAAAATCGCCTTCTGCATGATGGCGCCGCGGAAGATGCTCTTGCTCGCTTCGCCGTCAAAGAACGAGACCTTGTTCATCTTGGCCTTTTCAAACTCGCTCTTCGTGACGGTTCCCTTGTCGAAAACGACCCCGGAAAGGTCCTGCCCGCTGAACTTCATGTTCTTGACGGTGGATTGCGCAAAGGAAGCCTTTTGCAGCTGGACCTTGGACAGGTCGACGTCGTTGAAGTTCGTGAGGGAAAGATCCGCGCTCTGCATGTTCACGTTGATGAACTTAGTTCCGCCGAAGTCCGCCTTGGAAAGACCAGCCTTGGTGAAGTTCACGTCGCGAAGTTCCACACCGCCGAAGTCCGCGTTGATGAGGTTGCACGCCGTGAAGTCCGTCTTCACGATGATCGCGTCCGAAAGGTTCGCGGCACCCATCAGGGAACGGGAGAAGTTCGTGTTGGTGAGATCGGCGTCGCTGAAGTCCGCCTGCGTCAGGTCAACGTCGATGAACGATGCGTTCTTGAGGTTCGCCTTCGAGAAGTCGGCCTGGTCCGAGACTTTCATCGCGTCGAGGCGGGCGTTCTCGAGGTTGGCCTTGGGGAATCTCGAATCGAGAAGGGTCGCCCGGTAGAGGTTCGCCCCCTTCAGGTTTGCTTCCTTAAAGTCGGAACCGCGCAGGTCCGCCCCCGAAAGAATCGCATTTTCCAGGTTGGCTTCGCGGAAATCCGGGTTGTTCATCACGGCGTTCTGGAATCCGACTTCGCGCAGGTCCGCGCCACGGAAGGAAACCGGCTGGTCGGTCGCGTTCGCGCGCTGGAAGTTGGTCACGTTCTTGACCGCTTTCGCGTTCTCGAAATTGAAACCGTCGATTCGCTTGTCGCGGAGAGAAACGTCGATGTTCTTGCCGCTCCAGTCGGTCTGCTGCGCAAAGGCGCTGGCTGTGAGTGTGGCGAACAGCAAGACGCCGAACTTGGATTTCAAATGGAAGTGCCTATTCATTTCGTATCCTTTTTAAGAGTCCAAACAAAATTTTGACCACCCTAAAATAAATTAAAAAACGGCCTTCGGATAAAAAAAAGATGGGACCGGTCCACAAAAAAGCTATTTTAGGCGCCATGGCACGTTATTTGAAGGATTTTTACGATGTAATCGTGTGCGGTGCAGGCCCTGCCGGTCTCTATGCCGCAAACCGTCTTCAAAAGGCGGCTGCCGGTCGGGTCTCCGTGATTCTCCTCGACAAAAAGTCGCCGTGGAAGGAACCTGTCGCCTGTGCCGAAGCGGTTTCGCGGAAAATATTTTCCCGCTACTGGAAACCGGACGAATCCTGGGTGCGGAAGCATCTCGATGGCGTGTATTTCACGTCGCCGGATATGACGCGTGTAGGATATTTCCAGGAAGACTGCGGGCTGATTCTTAACCGCGCCATGTTTCACCGCGAAATGGCGGAGAAGGCTGCGGAGCGCGGCGTGGAATGCCATTTTGAAGATACGGTCGGAAAAATCGAAAGAAATCCGGACGGGACGTGGAATGTTTCCGTTTGCGCAGACGGAGAATCCGCCGTTTTGAAGACCCGGACGATTATCGATGCGACGGGGCCTGGGGCGAAAATCACGCGGGGCGTTCCCGGGCTAGAATCCCTGGAACAGGGAAACTTTGACCTGGAGTCCGCTGTATTCGCCGTTGCGGAAAACGTTCCCCACGACGAAAACCGTATCGAACTCTTCTTTGGACAAAAGTATTTTGCCGGCGGTTACGGCTGGATCTTCCCGCGGGACGGAAAGGTCGTGAATATCGGGCTTGTCGATGGCAGGGAATTCTTAAAGTCGCATCCGCCGCTCGCGACACTCAAAAAGTTCATCGCAAGCGAATTTCCCGATGCGAAAATTCTTTCCGTCCACGGCGGAGCGATTCCGTGCGGACAGTCGGACCGTCCCATTGCTGCGCTGGGCGTTTTCAAGGCGGGGGATTCGGCGAGTACGGTAAACCCGATCAGCCGGTCCGGGATAGTGGAAGCGCTGAAAAGCGGAAAAATCGCCGCCGAGTGCGCGCTTGAATGGCTCGCCGCTTCGTCGGATGCGGAACGCCTCTCTGCGGAAAAGAACGCTTTTGCCCGCTGGCAAAAAATCCAGGGCAAGACCCACCGGAACTTTCACCGCGCAAAGAAAGGCTTCGCGAGCATCACCGACGCGGAGTTTGATAGCGCAGCCCACCGCCTAGCCTCTGTTCCCGAGGAAAAAAGATCGCTTTTCCGTATCTTCTGGACGGTGCTTTCCGCCTCTCCGCGCGTTCTCTGGAAAATGCGATCGTTCTTTATTTAACAAGGCTCTTTCGATGAAAAGCATTCAGGAAGTTGAAGACGAAATCCGTTCGGTATTTGCCGGCTTTACGTCGCCGGACGACAAGTGGGAATATCTTTTGAAGCTCGCCCGGGAACACCCGGGAATGGATCCCGCGCTGCGGAACGAAAAGTTTCTCGTTTCGGGATGCGCCTCGAAGATGTTCCTCGTCCCGGAATTTGCAAACGGCGTCCTGCACCTGCACATGGATACGGAAGTCGGTGCCGCGAATCCGCTGATAAGCCGCGGCCTCGGCGCCTTGGCGTTAAAAATTTACGACAACCGGACACCCGACGAAATCCTCGCCGCGGATCCGGCTTTCTTCCAGAAAATCGGTCTGCAGACAGGGCTTTCCCCGACGCGGGCGAACGGCTTCGCTAGCCTTCTCAGGCAAATCTATCTGTATGCGGAGGCTTTCAAGGCTCTTTCCGGACGTTTTAAAAAATAGGAGTGACTTATGCTGAGCTTTATCAACATCATGGGCAAGAAAAATCCGCTAGACGAGGATGACGGGGAAGAGGGTTCCGAAAACGGCAAGAAAAAAGTGGAGATTTCGGGATTTATCGGGTGGCAGGATGCGCTTGTCATCTTGCTCATCGTCGGCGCGATCATTGGCGGCTACAAGTATTACCAGTACACGAAGCGGGAAAGTTCCGAACTCTTTGCCCGCTGCGCGCTTCTTTATGAAGGTGGCGACCTGCTTTCGGCAAAGGCTTGCTACGACAGCACTTGGGGCTTGAGCTATGTCCCGAACGAGCTCGACAGCTTGCGCGTCATCCGCCTAGGGGCAATCGAGGATTTGCAGAATACCCAGGAATACATTCTAGAAGATGTTCGCTCGGCCCTGCAGAACGCGGATACGGCACAGGCCCTTTCGGCGATGCGAAAGTTTGAAAAGCCCGTACTTCTGTCGGCGGAAGAGGCGGCGGAGTGGGAATCGCTCGAAACGGCTTTTGCGGACAGGCTTTCAAAAGGCGTTCCGGAGAAAACGGATTCTACCGCGGCGAAGTAATTTCGACCGTGATGGTTCGGACGTCGCCGCTTTCGACAGAAATTGTCAGTCGATGGGTGATGCCCGACGTATCGTCAAGGCGTTCGGGCCATTCGATGAGGGTGACGCCCTTTTGCGCCATGTAATAATCTACTCCGATTTCCCCTAGATCCGCGTGAGGCGGCAGGCGGTAAAGGTCTAGATGGAATATGGGCATCGCCGGGTTGGGATATTCGTGGACAATCGTGTAGGTCGGGGAATTGACCTGTCCGGCAAATCCGAGGCCCGCGCAGATTCCGCGGCTGACGACTGTTTTCCCTGCGCCGAGCGTTCCGTACAGGGCGACGACGGAACCTTTTCCAAGCGTCCTCGCAAAAGTCTTCGCCCATTCGAGGGTTTCCTTTTCCGAACGGGTCGTGACGGTGATGGATTGCGCAGATGTCATAGCCTGTCCCTGAACTGTTCGTAGGTGAATCGGCGGACCAGCTTGAATTTTCCGTCTTTCCAGATGCCGATGCTCGGGTGCGGTACGCCGTTGAAAAATGTCGTCTTGACCATCGTGTAGTGGATCATGTCGAAGAATACGATGCGGTCTCCCACACGGAGCGGGCTATCGAACGAGTAGTCCCCGACGATGTCTCCGGCAAGGCACGTGTCCCCGCCGAGGCGATAGTCGAACTTCTTTTCCCCGGGATTTCCCGCCCCGAGGACTGTCGGGCGGTAGGGCATTTCCAGACAGTCGGGCATGTGCGCGCTCACCGAAATGTCCAGGATGGCGATATCCTTTTCGTTGTGGACGATATCCTCGACGGTCGCGACCAGTTCGCCGGTCTGCCATCCCACCGCTTCGCCCGGTTCGAGAATCACTTGGACGCCCGGATAGCGCCTGTGAAAGTCCCGGAGGATGCGGACGAGCCTTTCCGCGTCGTAATCCTTCCGGGTGATGTGATGCCCGCCGCCGAAGTTCACCCACTTCATCCGGGGGATCCACTCCCCGAAGCGTTCCTCGAAATTTTGAAGGACCGCTTCGAGCGCGTCCGCGTTCTGTTCGCATAGCGCATGGAAGTGCAGGCCTTCGATGCCTTCGAGAAGTTCCGGTCGGAATTCCTTCCGGGTGACGCCTAGCCGCGAGAATCTGCCGCAAGGATTGTAGAGGTCCGTCTCGACGGTGGAAAATTCCGGATTGACGCGGATCCCGGGACTTACGCCTCTTTCTTTCGTTTTTTCCTTGAAACGCGTCCACTGGGAAAAGCTGTTGAACGTGATGTGGTTTGCGTAGGAGAGTATTTCGTCGATTTCGGACTCCCGATAGACCGGGGCAAAAACGTGCACCTCCTTTCCCATTTCTTCCCGGGCGAGCCTAGCCTCGTTAAGGCTCGAAGCGGTCGCTCCGGCGAGATATTTCCCGATGAGCGGGAATGTGCTCCACATGCTGTAGCCCTTGAGTGCGCAAATGATCTTGACGTCTGCGGAATCTTCGATTTTTTTTAGAAGTTCCAGGTTGCGGATAAGCCGGCTTTCTTCGAGAACGTAGCATGGAGAGGGAACTTGGGAATAGTCTATCATAGCCCAAATTTACTTTTTACTAGATTTCCCACCAAGAGAGGTTTTCCTTTGAATCGAATTTGCACTCATCTTCTCGCCTTTTTGGGCCTTTCCACCCTAGCCTTTGCGCAGGTTCCTGTTTCGCCGGTCGTCTCTTCTTCCGTCGATGTTTCGTCGTCTTCCGCGCAGATATCCACGCGCGGGCCGGGAGATTTCGGCAAGGCTATCCAAGCCAAGATGGATTCCATTTCGGCGGCTCTCAAGGCCAACGCCAAGGCTTCCAATTCCGACAGCATCGCGAAGGTCAAGGCGGACAGCGTCCGCGAAGCGCTCAAGGCGGGAAGCTATGTTCCGCGGGCGAAATACGACAAGAGCAATTTCGATTCGTGGAAAATCGACACGGTTTTCCAGAAGGCGATGAAGGAACGCGTCGCAGGTGACTGGAGAACGCCGATTCTTTCGCACGGGCACGCTTTCCGCGACGCGGAGCTCAAGTTCCTGATGAACGATACGCTTGTCGGAACGACCCGCACCTATTCGGATTCGGGCCGCTACCAGATGACTGGCGAATATACCTACCGCGCCCGCTACCGCTTCGAGAACGATTCGACGATTGTCGCCCGGGAAGTTTTCAAGGACCGCGGGGTTGTTCGCTGGGACTTCATCCAGTTTGAAATCAAGGACAATGTTTTCAAGTACCATCTGGAAAAAATCGAATTCCGCGACTTGAACGATAACTGGCTGAACGCCCTGCAGGGCTTCGACCGGGTCGCTCCGGAGATTTACTTGCGGACGGATGGGAACGGACAGGCTCCAAAGTCCGTCTTGAATGTAAACGACAAATAGTCTGGATGCGCCGGACTGCTTTCGGGATGCTTCTTCTGGCGGTGCCGGTCTGCTTGCTTTTGGGGGTGACCGTTTTTTGCGGTTCCGCTTCGGTAGGCTTTTCGGATGTGTGGGACGCTCTGCTCTTTAGGGGAAAGCCTTTTGTCGAGGATGTCGTTTGGCTGATTCGCGTCCCGAAGGCGTGCGCCGCATTTCTATCCGGGATGTCGCTTGCCGTTTCGGGGCTTGTGCTGCAAAGCGTTTTCAAAAATCCGCTGGCGGGACCGTTTGTCCTGGGAGTTAGTTCCGGGGCGAACCTGGGGGTGGCGCTGGTGCTTTTGGCCGGTTTCGGAAAAGGTTTTCTGGGGGTCGTTCCGGCGGCGGCGGTCGGGGCTTTCCTGGTCGTACTTTCTGTCCTGTTTGTATCGCGGTTTGTCACGCATTCCGTGTCCCTCCTGATTGTCGGGCTGATGGTCGGCTATTTTGTGGATGCGGTCATTGCCTTTTTAATGTCGGCGAGCTCTGCGGAATCGTTGCGCGGTTTTGTCACGTGGGGACTTGGTTCGTTTTCAAGGGTGCCGCTTTCAAGCGTGGGTAGCTTTGCTCTTGTGACCGCGCTTGGAATCTTGCCTTGCCTTCTGTGCACTCGATATTTGAACGCGGCCCAGGTCGGGGATACCTTTGCGGAAACGCTCGGCATTCGGGTGAAGCTTTCCCGAATGACCGCTCTCTTCGGAGCGAGCCTCCTTGCCGCGGGTTCGACCGTCTATTGCGGACCGGTCGGCTTTTTGGGACTTGCCTCTCCGCATATCGCCTTCGGAATTTTCCGGACGACGAACCACCGCATCCTGTTTCCCGCTTCGGCTCTTGTGGGGGCGAACCTCGCGCTCCTGTCCGGGCTTGTTTCGGGGATTCCTCTGTCGAGCGTGACAAGCCTTGTCGGCGCACCGATCGTTTTGTGGATTTTCTTGCGCTCGGGGCGGGGGGAGAGAAATGCCTGACGTAGCTTTAATGGCGGAAAATTTTTCGGCGGGATACGGGAAGCCTCTTTTTTCCGCGACGGAAATCTTTCTGGAATGCGGGCAGGTCGTTTCGCTTGTCGGGCCGAACGGGACGGGAAAAAGTACGGTTCTCCGGTGTTTTGCCGGGCTTCTCCGTCCGCTGTCGGGAAACATCTTTCTGTGCGGAAGGCCTCTCGAAAGTTTTCTTCCGCGGGAACGCGCCATGGCTGTCGCTTCTGTCTTTACCCAGACCCGGATTCCTTTTGGCATGGGCGTCCGGGAGTTCGTCTCCTTGGGACGGATTCCCTTTTCGGGCTTACTCGATGGACGTTCAAAAAAAGACGAGTCCGCGATAGACTTTGCATTGTCGAGCGTCGGATTAGAACCCTTTGCTGGTCGCCGGGTTTCGGAGCTTTCGGACGGGGAGCGTTCCCGGGTGTTTCTCGCGCGGGCTTTAGCGTCCGAGCCGAAAGTCTTGCTTCTCGATGAACCCACCGCGTTCCTGGACGTCCCGAATATCTTGGGCCTCTTTCGGCTTTTAAAAAAAATGGCAGGGGCGAAAAACGTCGCCGTGCTGCTTTCGACGCACCACTTGGATTATGCGCTGAAGTTTTCGGATAGGCTTATCGCCTTTGACGGAAAGGGGAGACTCTTAGAAGATGTTCCGAATGCCTTGGCGCGGTCCGGTTTCTTGGCATGGTCCGGGAACGAATTTTTTGCGGGGAACGTCCGATGAAAAACTTTAGCTCTTGGATGCTTTGTCTGTTACTTTGTGTACAATTTCTCGCATGCGTCGATTCGAGAAGGCGTGAAGAACTTCCCCCGTATTTTCAGGGAAGCCCGTGTGGAGAGAGGCATTTGCTTTGGAAGGCGTCAAAGGAGAACCAGCCCGACATCTGGCTTTTCGGAAGCATTCATGTGGCGGATTCCTCCTTTTACCCGTTCGCTCCGGTTGTGGATTCGGCGCTTGACGCGGCGAGTCTTGTCGCGGCGGAACTCGATATCCACGAGGATTCGACGCTTGCCTTGACGGAAAGGCTTGTACGGGAAAAGGGGACGCTTTCCGAAAATGTACGTCTGCGAGACGTCTTGCCGGACTCCCTGTATCGGCAGATCGATTCGCTTGTGCTTTCGTGGGGATTTTCGGCAAAGCTTCTGGATTCGTTCCGTCCGTGGCTTGTCGCGTTTTCGCTTTCGGCGATGGCCTTCGAACGGATGGGGCTTTCTGGCGATTTTGGCATTGACCGGGAAATCCTTTTGCGGGCGGAAGACCAGGGAAAGGAAATTTTCTCCTTGGAAACCCCGGATTCCCAAATCGGGATCTTTGCGGATACCGGGGACTCGCTTGGCGTGGAATATCTGGAAAATACGCTTTGGGAAATACAGACGGCGGATTCGATGCTTGCGGGTGTCATGAAGGCCTGGAAATGCGGCGATGTGCCTGGGCTTCGAAAATACTTGGATGCGGACGCGTCGGACGATGCCTTGGAGGAAGAAATCGGAGCGAAGCGAAATGTACGGATGGCGAAAAGCGTCGATTCGCTTTCGGCTGCAGGCCAAAAGGTTTTCCTTGTCGTGGGGAGTGCCCATCTGGTCGGTTCCGGGGAGAACATCCTAAACCTTTTGGAAGGGAAAGGCTATCGGATCGAAGCGTATTAGCGCGGTTCCTTTCGGATGCTCTTGATGTCTAGACCGATACGGGCCGCGTGGGCGTAGAGCGCTTGGCGCATCATGCCGAATTCCTCGGCGGTTTTTTTGATCGAGCCTCCGTTTTTTCGAATCTTCGCGACAATGAAATCGCATTCCGCTTTCTTCTGGATTTTTTGGAACTCTTCAAAAGAGAGCTTTTCTAGATCGCGTTCTTGGAGAGACGTTTCGGGCCGGGCGTTTTTTTTCGGGAATATGTTTTCGTAGGTGATTTCGTCTCCGTCCATGAGAACGATTGCCCGGTGGATGGCGTTTTCAAGTTCGCGGATATTGCCCGGCCAGTCGTATTCGACAAGGGCCTGCATCGTTTCGTCGGAAATGCGCGGAGCGGTTTCCCTCGGAGAAAATTCGCAAATGAAGTGCTGGACCAGTTCCGGGATGTCTTCCTTGCGTTTGCGCAGGGCGGGAACTTCGATGGGGATGACGTTCAGCCGGTAGAACAGGTCTTTGCGGAATGTCCCGCGTTCGGCTTCTTCTTCGAGGTCGTGGTTTGTCGCGGCGATAATCTGGACCTTGATTTTCCGCGTTTCGTTGGAGCCGATCGGTCGGATTTCGCCTTCCTGCAAGGCGCGCAAAAGTTTCGCTTGCATCGGGAGGGGAATATCCCCGACTTCATCGAGGTAGAGAATTCCGCCGTTTGCCGCTTCGAAGAGGCCTTTTCTTTCGGTGATGGCCCCGGTAAACGAGCCTCGGGCATGTCCAAATAGTTCGCTCTCGAAAAGGCTTTCGCTAATTGCGCTACAGTTGACGGAAACGAGGTTGTGGGAAACGGATGCGATTGCCTTTGCTACCAGTTCCTTGCCTACTCCGGATTCCCCTTGGATTAAGACTGTCGCGCCTTTGCTCCGGATTGCCTTGAGAATCGAATCGTAAAGCCGTTTCACGGGGTCGCTGTGCCCGACGATTTTTTTCAGGGCCTCGTTGATGGAAGCGAGAATTTCCGACTGTCCCTTGAGATAGAGAATCTCCGTCATGAAGCGCACGCGCAGCTCTTCGGACGAGAGAATCGCGCTGAAAAACCGCGCCTGGAACGGGGATGGCGACTGGAATGATTGGCTGAAACCTAAAAATCGCGTCGCCGGGGAAATTTCGTGAAATAGGCGGAACAGGTCTTCGGAAAAGTCCCGGTCCAGATTGATGACCGTAATCGCCGGCGAAAAACCGCGGAATGTATCCGTAGCTTGCTCGGAGTCCGCACAGAGCCTTGTTTCGTATCCGCCGACGCTCGAAAGGACATCTTCCAAAAAGGAAACGTTTTCGTTCTCTTCGGAAAGGATGAGAATCCGGGTTTTCGCCATAAAAGGCTTATTTGCCGAGTGCCTGGGAACGGAGAGTTGCCGCTTCGACGGTGCGCATCAGCGTGCCGCGGAATCCCGCATCTTCTAGGACCTGGACACCGGCGATTGTCGTTCCCGCAGGCGATGATACCATCGCGGATAGTTCGCCCGTTCCCTTTTCTGATTTTTTCAAAAGCTCGATGCTTCCTTCGATTGTGGCGAGCGTGAGTTCCATGGCGACGGGGCGGGAAAGCCCCATCTTGACGCCTCCGCGGACAAGGCCTTCGACGAATTCGAAAACGTATGCCGGTGCGCTGCCGGAAAGCCCGGTAACCGCATCGATCAGGTTTTCGCTCACCGTGACGACCGTTCCGACCGTTTCGAGAAGCGCCTTGGCTGTTTTGAGCGATTCTTCGGAAATGCCGTCGGTCGCGATGGCGATGGCGCCTTTTCCGACGGTCAGCGGCAGGTTCGGCATCACACGAACGACGTCGCCATGTTCAAAATCGAGCGAATCAAGGATTTTCTTTCGGGAAACTCCCGCCATGATGGAGATGATTTCTGGCCGGGAGGAAATCTTCCCCTTGGCGCTTTTACTCCATTCCCCGGAGACGGTTCCGAAGACCTGAGGCTTGACGCAGAGAAATATTACATCGGCGTCTTCTGCCATCTTTCCGAAATCCGGGTAGCGGATAGCGCCTAGTTCCTCGACAGGCTTTGCCGTCTTTTCGAACGGTTCGTAAAAAAGGATTTCACGGGAATTCTTGCCCGCCGAGAGAAGCCCGCGGAGAATCGCGCCTCCCATGTTTCCGGCTCCGGCAAATGCGATTTTCTTTGACATGTCGGACTCCTTAGCCGTTCATCGAAGCCAAAAATTCTTCGTTCGTCTTTGTTTTCGAAAGCTTGTCCCGCATGAATTCCATGATTTCCACGGAAGTCTGTTCCTGTAAAAACTTGCGGAGAATCCAGACGCGTCGAAGCGTATCGTCGTCGAGCAGAAGTTCTTCCTTGCGGGTTCCGGACTTGAAAATGTCGATGGCCGGCCAGATGCGCTTTTCGGCGATGCGGCGGTCGAGGACAAGTTCCATGTTGCCCGTTCCCTTGAATTCTTCGAAGATCACTTCGTCCATGCGGCTTCCCGTGTCGATGAGTGCCGTGCCGATGATGGTGAGGGAGCCTCCGTTTTCAATCTTGCGGGCCGCGCCGAAGAAACGCTTGGGGCGTTGCATGGCGAGCGCATCTACGCCGCCGGAAAGGATTTTTCCCGAATGGGGAATGACGACGTTGTTCGCCCGGGCAAACCGCGTGATGGAATCGAGCAGGATGACGACATCGTTGCCGTATTCGACGAGGCGTTTCGCCTTTTCGAGGAGAATGTCGGCGACTTGCGTGTGATGTTCTGGCGGTTCGTCGAACGTCGATGCGATGACTTCGCCCTTGACGTGCCTGCGCATATCGGTCACTTCTTCCGGGCGTTCGTCGATCAGAAGGACGAACAGCTTGACTTCCGGGTGGTTCTTGGCGATAGCGCCCGCGATGTTCTGGAGAAGCACCGTCTTGCCGGTCCGCGGAGGGGCGAGCAGGATGCTGCGCTGGCCCTTGCCTATGGGCGAGAAAAGATCCATGATGCGCGTGGAGTATTCGTCCTGTTTCCATTCCAGGTTCAATTTCTGGTATGGGTGAATCGGGGTCAGGTATTCGAAAGCGACGCGGTGCTTTGTCTTTGCCGGATCTTCGCCGTTCACCGTATCGACGCGCGCAAGCCCGAAGTAGCGTTCGTTGTCGCGCGGCTGGCGTACGAGGCCCGTGATGGAATCTCCCGACTTGAGCTCAAAGCGGCGAATCTGGTTCGGGCTGATGTAAATGTCGTCCTGCCCGGCGAGATAGTTCAGGTCGGCGTTCCGCAGGAACCCGTAGCCTTCCTTCATGATTTCGAGCGTGCCTTCCGTATAGATAGGCGCACCTTCGCCGGAAATGGCTCCGAGAATCCGGTAGATGAGCGCCTGCTTCTTGAGACGCTTGACGTCCGGGATGTTTAGCGAAACCGCTTTTTCCTGCAGGTCGAACATCGGCGTGTTGCGGAGTTCGCGCCAGCGTTGCATGGCGACGGCTACCTTTTCGGGATCCGCCGGGGGCGCCTGGAGCTGGTCGTCGGGAATGTCGTCCGGCAGGTAGCGGTTGTTTCGGCCATACTTGTTCCGTCCGAACTTGTTGAACTTGCCATGGCGATTGTTGTTGAAGTTCGGGTTGAAATTGTTGTTCCCGAAATTTTCGTTGCTGTTTCCGAAACGGCGGTTGTAGCGGTTCGTTCCGCTGAACGGCGCGTCGGGCATCGGGGCTTCGAAAGCGGGATTGTTCTGGACGGCGCTCATGTCGGCGGACGTGTTTTCGGCGCTTGCCGCGGCGGCTGTCGTTCCCGCTTCGGAGGGAAGCGTTCCCTGGTTCTCTTCGGAAAGTTCGCTCGTGCCGGGCGTCGCCGTGATGACGGGTTCTTCGGAAAGTTCCGACGTCGGAGCGGGAGCGTCCTTGGAAAATTCATCCGGGTGGAATTCATTCCGGGGTTCGGGCTGGAACGCCTGCTCTTGGGCTTTTTGCATGTCGGACGAAGCGGATTCTTCGGTTCGGGGTTTGCGCGGACGACCGCGGTGACGCTTGGGCGCTTCGCTTGCTGCGGGTTGGACCTGGTCTTCCGGGAACGTGATGGGGGCAGCCAAATCGCCTAGGGCGGAAAGATCCGGAATCGGGGTATCGGGGGAGATCGTATCGGAAATCAGATGAACGGAAGAGGAACCGTCAGTTTTTTTCGGTCTTGGCACAGGGACTCCTGCGAACTGTGAATAAGATAATGGGAATTGTGAAAACTAGATGCGGAAAAAGCAAGAATGCTCTAACCGAGCGCTAATATACATAAAAAAATCTATATTGGCACCTGTGGAATCCTTGGAACGAGTCTTCGTCGCTTTAGGAAGCAATATCGCGCCACGGGGCAAACGTCTCGCGGAAGCTCGGGATATGCTCAGGCGGGTTTCCCTGGGCGGCTGGCAGGAAAGCTCCATCTACGAGACTTCTCCGGTCGGGCCGGAGGGGCAGGGGCTTTTTTTGAACCAGGTCGTCTCTTTCTGGTATGGCAGGGGACCGCGAAGGCTGCTCCACTATCTGAAGGGTGCGGAATTGTTTCTGGGGCGTCGTCCGCGCGGGCATTGGGAGCGTCGCGAAATCGATCTAGACCTTCTCTATTACGGCGAGCAGATTTGTGACGGGCGTCCTGGCGGTCCGGTTGTCCCGCATCCGCTAGCGACTTCTCGGGGCTTCGTGATGGTTCCGCTTGCGGAAATCGCTCCGGAGATGCGCGATCCGCTCGTGGGGAATACCGCCGGAAAAATTTTGGAAGAACTCAGAACGCGAAAAGTCGAAACAGAATTCAGGAAGGTGGAGGTTGATGATGAATGAGGCTTTAGTCGGCCATTCAAATCCCGAAATGACGCTAAAACTCCCGGAGAGGATTCGCTTTTTAGCTATCGACGGCGTTATCGGCGCCGGGAAAACGTCTCTCGCCCGCATCCTCGCCAAGGCTCTAGGGGCAAACCTCGTCTTAGAGCAGTTTGACGAAAACCCTTTCCTTTCAAGCTTCTACAAAAATCCGGAAGCCTACGCTTTCCAGACGCAGCTCTTCTTTCTTCTTTCGAGAATTCGGCAGTTTCAGGATGCCTTTGTCCAGAACGACCTGTTCCGCCATACCGTCGTCAGCGACTACACGTTTGAAAAGGACCGGATCTTTGCGCTCCAGAACCTTTCGGAAAGCGAACTCGCCATGTACGATACCGTATCGAAGAGCCTTTCCGGAAACCTTCCGACGCCGAACCTGATCGTCTATCTGCAGGCAAACGTCCCGACCCTTCTCGACAGAATCGAAGAACGCGGGCGTTCCATGGAAAAGAATATCGACGCCGACTATCTGCGCGAGCTTCTCGAACGCTACGACCATCACTTTTGGCACTACACCAAGGCGCCCGTGCTTATCATCAACACGAACAAGATAGATTTTGTCCACAACGAAAAACATCTGGAGCTGGTTCTGAACGCGATTGCCGCAGCGCCGACCCAGACGACTTATTTTGCCCCTGAAGGCTAGAAATGAAACTCATCAAGACAATTTCAGAAATGCGGGCGGCGCTTTTGCCGCTCAAAAAAGAAGGAAAGACCGTCGGGCTTGTTCCGACGATGGGAGCCTTGCACGAAGGGCACATGAGCCTCGTGGAAGCATCCGCGAAGGAAAACGACGTAACGGTCGTGAGCGTTTTCCTGAATCCTATCCAGTTCGGCAAGAACGAGGATCTCGACAGCTATCCGCGGCGTCTTGAAAAGGACGCGGAACTGGTGGAATCCCACGGCGGAACCTTTGTGTTCGCTCCAAGCGTGTCCGAGATGTATCCCGACGGGGATCCGCTGACCCTTGTCCGCGACGAATCGCTCGAACATCTCTATTGCGGCGCATACCGCCCGGGACACTTCCGCGGCGTACTCACGGTCGTTTCAAAGCTTTTCAATATCTCCGGAGCGGACCGCGCCTATTTCGGAAAGAAGGATTACCAGCAAGCGTTCCTTATCCGCCGCATGGTGAAGGATTTGAACTTTCCTGTCGAAATCCGCCTGATGCCTATCGTCCGCGAAGATTCGGGGCTTGCCCGTTCGAGCCGGAACGAATACATGGACCGTGGGGAGCGCAATGCCGCTGTCGCCATTTCGAAGGCGCTTCTCGCGGCGAAGGCTTCTTACGGTTCCGGGGAAAGATCGGTCAATGCGCTCCGGTCAAAAATTCAGGAGAGCATCGCCCATGCGGGTGGCGTTGTCCAGTATGTGGAAATCGCTAGTCGGGAAACTTTGCAGGCGAATTCTACGGGAACGATTGACGCTCCGTCGGTCATCCTGGTCGCCGCCTTCTTCGGAACGACCCGCCTGATCGACAATATCGAACTTTAGAACCTGTTTTCAGATGTGCCGGTCATAGCTCGGCAAGCTCGCTAGCCTGTCAAATCCCTTATCTGAAAGGAGATTCCCCGGTCAAGCCGGGGAATGACATCATAGAGGGCACGGGAATGACAGTGCTACCAGAAACGGTTCGCTTGAAAACCCCGCATCCCACGTTCCGCTCATCGTGTCCCTAAATTTAAATGTCCGCGGTTCGGGTCGATGTCGTCGGGCGTTTTCGCCGGGATTAGCGAGACTTCTTTTTGCGCGAAGCGAACCATTCGTCGAACGTAATCGCGCGGTCGAGATATCCTGTCGGGGTGAGTTCGAGGACTCGGTTCGCGATGGTCTCGGCAAATTCGTGGTCTTCGGTCGAGAAGATGATCGGACCTTTGTAGGCCTTGAGACCGTTGTTCAGCGCGGTAATCGATTCGAGGTCGAGATGCGCGGTCGGTTCGTCGAGCATCAGCATGTTTGCGTTCGAGAGCATCATGCGGCTGAGCATACAGCGGACCTTTTCGCCGCCGGAAAGGACTTTCGCGGACTTGAGCGCTTCTTCGCCTGTGAAGAGCATCCGTCCGAGGAACCCGCGGATAAACGTTTCGTCCTGTTCCTTGCTGAACTGCCGGAGCCAATCGACTAGGGAAATGTCCGTGTTGAAGAATGCGTCGTTGTTCTTCGGGAAATAGCTGGTCGAAATGGTCGTTCCCCACTTGACCTTGCCCGACTTGATGTTTTCGTCGTTCTGGATGGCTTCGAAAAACGCGGTCTTGAGAACGCCATAGTCGCCGACGAGCGCGACCTTGTCGTTTCCGCCGAGCGAAAAATTTAAATGTTCGAGCTTGGTGCCGTCTTCGGCTGCGACGGTCAGGTCCTTGACTTCGAGGACGATTTTTCCCGGTTCGCGGTCCATCTTGAAACTGACCCACGGAAACTTGCGGCTCGAGGCGGGCATCTCTTCGACGGTCATCTTGTCGAGAAGCTTCTTGCGGCTGGTGGCCTGCTTCGCCTTGGACGCGTTCGAAGCGAATCGTTGGATGAACGCTTTCAGTTCGGCGATCTTTTCTTCTGCGCGGCGGTTCTGGTCCTTGCGCTGTTTCTGGGCGAGCTGGCTTGCCTCGTACCAGAATTCATAGTTTCCCGCATAGAGGTTTACCCGTCCGTAGTCGATATCGCAGATGTTCGTGCAGACCGTGTTCAGGAAGTGCCGGTCGTGGGAGACGACGATGACCGTATTTTCGAAGCGTTCGAGATAGTCTTCGAGCCAGCTGACGCATTCGAGGTCAAGGTGGTTGGTCGGTTCGTCGAGGAGCAGGATGTCCGGGTTGCCGAAGAGCGCCTGGGCGAGGAGCACGCGGATTTTTTCGTTTCCGTCCAACTCCTTCATCAGTTTGGCATGGGATTCT
The DNA here is from genome assembly GCA_934691725.1 of uncultured Fibrobacter sp. Taxonomy (GTDB): domain Bacteria; phylum Fibrobacterota; class Fibrobacteria; order Fibrobacterales; family Fibrobacteraceae; genus Hallerella. The sequence goes on from CAKUTF010000036.1 coordinate 22,559, forward strand.
TCGGGAATGCCCAAACCCTTGAGAAGCGTCCCGGCGGAGGATTCCGCTTCGTATCCGCCCATTTCGCCGAATTTCGTTTCGATGTCGATCGCTTCCATGCCTTCCGCTTCGGTCATCTCCGGTTTGGCGTAGAGTTCTTCGCGCCGCTTCCCGAGCTTGTAGAGTTCGGCGTATCCCATCATGACCGTGTCGAGAACGGAAAATTCCTCGAAGGCGAAATGATCCTGCTTGAGGACGGCGATGCGTTCGCCCGCGTCGTGGGTGACGTCTCCCGTATTCGGCTCCAGTTCCCCCGAAAGGATTTTGAGAAACGTGGATTTCCCGGCGCCGTTCGCGCCGATGATTCCGTAGCAGTTTCCCTTGCGGAACGAGAGGTTTACTTCCTTGAAAAGCACGCGGCTTCCGTATTGCAGACTGACATTAGAAACATTGAGCATGGCGCCAAAGATAGCAAATTAGTTGTCTTCTGCCTTGTGTTGGTACAGTTTGACCAGTTCCCTTGCGCTGTCTAGCAGCATCTGCCGTAGCTTTGCGGGTTTCAATACGTTGGCGATCGGCCCGTAATGCAATACCCACTGCTTGAGCAGATCATTTACGGCGACATTCATTGTCGCCTGCAAGTCACCGTTCTTCAGTTCCTTGATTTTCATGCTCGGGTGGTAGGGACGTTCCTGCAGAAAATACTTGGCATAGCCGGGAAAACGGATGACGACCTTTTCGATATACGGATTTTGTTCGTCCGAAAGAAATGCTCCGGAACGGATTCGCTGGCGAAGAATTTCGATAACGTAAGAATCTTCGATAAAATGTTCTCGCATGAGTTTCACCGATTCGATGCGTCGGAGCTTTAGCGCGTAAGTCTTGTCGGGAAAGCGCTGTGAAACACAGCCGACGTAGATTTCGCCTTGGTGGATGGCTACCATTAGCGGAATACGCGGCTTGTCGGTTCGACTTCCCCAGTTGTCGGTATAGGCGATTTGCACCTTCTGCTTCTTTTGAATGGCTTCGAGGATTATCGGAAGAGTTTTGCCCACATTTTCCTCAAAACCGGGAGGTGTTCCCATGAAGAGAATCCGCCCGTTCAGTTCCTTGGCGTATCGCGCTAAAGTTTCTCGCTGCTTGGCGGGTAGGTCTTGTGTGATTTTTCGGGTAATGTCTTCTATGAGGCCCGATGTTGCGGGATACAGGTTTGCAATGCGCTGCAGGAAAACGAAGTGCAAAACGGTATCGTCAAATTCGGGGAAAAAGAACTTTCCCGCTTTGTCGATCGAGACTTGAAAATAAACTTTGCCGCTTTCGGTAAAACGCCTGATGTAGTCGCCTTCGAGTTCCGTGAGTGCCTGCATATCGCGTTGCACGCTTCGCAAGTCGCTTTCGGGAATGTCAAGATGCCGCATGATGTCGGCTACGCTGTAGCGGTTGTTGTCATGCGCCAGCAGATACACGAATATTCGGATCATGCGTTCGCCGCGGGTTTGCTCAGCCATCAGAGTCTCCGATTTTTTTTATCAATATACAAAACTGGCGACAACTATTGTCGTTTAAATTCTTTCTCCCGTTTTTTGAAAAGTTCGTAATAAGCCTTGACCGTGGGCAAGTTTGTCCATTTGTCCTCGACGATTTCCTTGTTGTCCAAATTGTAGAGCTTGGCGTTTGGAATGCTTAAAAAGAACGGGGAATGTGTTGCGATAATGAATTGGCAGTTGGCCTTTTCCGCCATCTGTCCGAGAAATTCGGCCAGGTAGCCTTGCCGTTCGGCGGAAAGGCTGTTTTCCGGTTCGTCGAGCAGATAAAGCCCGTTTACTTCAATCATGTTTACAAAATAATCGTAGGCGGTTTCCCCGTTAGAATGCAGGACGATATCCGAGCCGATATTCAGCTTGACCAGTTTTGAAAAACTGAAACGGCGCATCTTATAATCGTTCTCGAATTTCTTGATGCTTTCCATGTCGTCAAAATTAATCGTTTTTACACGACTGTCCGGGTCAAATTTTACTTTTAGCTGTTCATCGAAAATTTGATCTTGCCTCTGCATTTTATATGTATTGGCGTCTCGTAGGGTTAGCATTTTTTCAAAAATCTCGTCGCTTGTGATGATTCTTTTGTCGGGGCAACCGTTTGATTCTTCCTTTTGGCATATTTTGCAAAAGTCGGCAAAGCAGTTGGTTTTGTTGAATTGTGTATAACGTTTGGCTTTTATCTTTTCCGCAATGATGTTGAGCAGAGTAGATTTTCCGGAACCGTTGTTTCCGTAGAACAGCGTGATTTTATCGAACTTGATTTCAAAAGCACTTGTATTGAAATAATTTAGGATGTAAAAGGGATAAGCGCAGGAAAAGCTGAATCGATTGTCTGAAATATCTGTTATTGTCTTGTCTTGATTCGGCTGGTATTTATTTCCACCGGCGGGAATGGTAAACGATTTGAGGTGTAGCGGCATAAAAATCCTCTGCTAAATTCTCTTTGAAAATAGAATGCAAAGGCGACAATAAGTGTCGTTTGCTTGCCAAGTGGAATTTTCGGAATTTTTTCCGAAGTTACCCTACACGCATTTCCCGATGCCAACGATCGCCGCAGTCCGTGCGCGGAGACGGGTCGCTCCCAGGCGCAAAAGCCTGACGTTTCCGTTGCGGTAATTCTTGACGAGAGAAATTTCGCGCGGGGAAAAACCGCCTTCCGGCCCGACAAGGAGTGTCGTCTCGGTCAGGATTTTGCCCGGAGAATCGCTTCCGTTTTCGTCGCAGAGGATGATGTCGCCCGTGTAATTTTCGATCCAGGAATCGAAATCGACCGGTCCGCGGATTTCTGTGAGATACGCCTTAAGCGATTGCTTGAGGCTCACCATCGCCTTGAGTTCCGAGCGCCGGACGGTTTTGGCGAGCGGCGAATCCTTCGGTTCTTCGGAGCGTTCCGTCCGGAGTAGCGTGATGCTCCCGACTTCCATTTCGCCCACGTGTAGCGCGACTTCTTCGTTCCCGTCGTCCTTGAGGCAGGCGATTCCCAGGTGGAGCTTTGGACGCTTTCGTTTTGACGTTTCGACGTTCTCGACCCGTACCGTGCAAGCCTTTGGGCTTGCTTCTTCGACGCGTCCCTCGGCGAAATGTCCCTTGCCGTCTGTAAGATGCAGGATGTCTCCGGGGCGTGCGCGGCAGACGCGTGTGGCGTGCACGCTTTCTTCGTCGGACAGGGAAAGCGTTCCCGGGAAAAGGTTCGGGACGTAAAATCGTGTGTCGGGAGATTTCATGTTCCAAAAAATACTAAATTGGCGGCTATGCAAATCAAGGCTCTTGTGTTCGATTTAGACGGGACGCTCTACCTTTCCGGAAAGCCGTATCCGCATGCCGTCGAGACCGTGCAGCGCGTCGCGGAAAAAATTCCCGTCTATTACCTTTCGAACAATACGAGCAAGTCGCTGGTCTTTTACACGAACCGTCTCTTGCGCATGGGGCTTCCGCTCCAGTCGAGGGATTCCATCCTTTCGTCGATGACGTTCGCTCTGTCGGAAATTCACCGTCGCGGAATCAAGAACCTCTACCTGTTCGCCAATCCCGAAGTCGCAGAATGGTTTGCCGCCGAGGATCCGACGCTCGACATCCACGCTCCGCTCGAAAAGACGCAGCTGGTCCTTGTCGCGTATCATTCTTCATTCAATTATGGCGAACTCTGCGAGGTCTGCTGGCGGCTCGAACGCGGCGCGGATTTCTGGGTGACCCATGCGGACTTTGTCTGCCCGGATGCCCTGGGGCCGGTTCCGGATGTCGGAAGTTTCATGGCGATGTTCAAAGCGGCTACCGGGCGGGAACCTTCCCGGATTTTCGGGAAGCCGAATCCCGAGATGCTCGCTCCGCTGTTGAAAACCTTTCGGCCCGAGGAAATCCTTTTTGTGGGCGACCGCCTTTACACGGATTTCGAACTTGCGCTTCGCGCCGGGTGCCATTTTGCGCTTGTCCTTTGCGGCGAAACGAAGGCGCGCGATGTGCAGCGGCTCGCTCGGCAACCGGAAATCATCGCGGAGCAGGTCAGCGATATCGATTTCGAACGGCTGATTGACGGTTCGAAAAAAAATAGTTTGTAAACACTTTAAAACATTTCGGTTTTTTCCTACCTTTGGCGGCACTTATGCCAAAGATGCAAATGTATGTGCCGGAGCTTTTTAAGCAGCTCCGCAAAGGTTATTCGAAACAGCTTTTCGCCAAAGATTTGATGTCCGGGCTGATTGTCGGCATCTTGGCGCTCCCGCTAGCTATCGCCTTTGCCATTGCGAGCGGCGTGGGACCGGAGAAAGGTCTCTACACGGCGATTATCGCGGGCTTTGCTATATCCTTTTTCGGTGGGAGCCGTTTCCAGATCGGAGGCCCGACTGGCGCGTTCATCGTTATCGTCTATGGAATCGTTTCGAAATACGGGTATGACGGGCTCGCGACAGCGACGCTCATGGCTGGCGTCATGCTTGTCATTTTCGGTATAGCGAAGCTCGGCGCGATCATCAAGTTCATTCCGTTTCCGGTAACGGTCGGGTTTACCGCAGGCATTGCCATCATCATTGCGCTCGGGCAGGTTCCGAATTTTTTGGGACTGCATTTTCCGGCTGGAGTTTCCGAACCCGCGGACGCCATCGGGAAGATTACCTTGTACGCAAAGTCGATCGGTTCGACAAACCTCTACTCGGTCATCGTGGGAATTTTCGCCCTTCTGGTCTGCATCTTTTGGCCGAAAGTGACAACGAAAGTTCCGGGATCCCTGATTGCGATTGTTCTTGCTACGGCTCTCGTTAAAATTTTAGGTTGGGACGATGCGCACGGCGTGATGACGATCGGATCGAAAAACCAGAGTCCGACGGGATTCCCGACTCCGCAT